>NZ_CP011805.1:1845000-2445000 GCF_001028625.1 Pelagerythrobacter marensis
CGCGCGGTAGGGCTGACCCTGGCCGCACGGGTACTGGTAAAGCCGGTGTTCGATCTGCGCGGTGCGGGCGATCTGATCACGTTCGGCGGCGCGCTGACGCTGTGCCAGCTGTTCTGGATCGTCCAGAGCCAGAGCGACATCGTGATCGCCGGCCGCGCGCTGGAGACGCACGATCTCGGCCTCTATTCCGAAGCCCTGTTCCTGACCCTGATCGTGACGGGCCGCTTTCTTCCCCCGATCAACGAGGTCGCCTTTCCCGCTTATGCCGAGCTGCACAAGGCGGGGCGCACGCTCGCGCCCTATTTCCTGCGCAACGCGCGCATGGTGCTGCTGGTCGTCGCCCCGATCTACGTCGGGCTCTCTCTCACGGCGGAACCTGCGATTCTCACGCTGTTCGGGGAGAAATGGGCGGAAATGGCGCCCTTTGTCGCGGGTCTGGCGCTGGCGATGCCGTTCTTTGCCCTGCAGATCATCTGTTCACCGACAACGAACGCGATGGGCCGTCCCCGGATCTATCTTACGACCGCGTTCTGCGGGGCGATCATATTCCCTGCGCTGTTCCTGGCGGGGATTCGCTTCGGCCCCATCGGTCTCGTCTATGCCTGGTGGATCGCCGCGCCGGCCCTGCTCGCCGTGACGCTGGCCCTGACCTTGCCCGTGATCGGCGCGCGCCTGCGCGATCTGGTCGTAGCGATCGCCCCCGTAGCGGCCGCAAGCGGACTGATGGCAGGAGCGGTTGCCGCGACCCAGCCTCTCGTTACGGAATGGTACCCGGTCGCGCAGCTCGCTGCCCTGGGTGCGATCGGCGCGAGCACATATGCCGTCACCTTGTGGTTTATATGGCCCGAAGTCGTTCGCGATGCCTGGGCAATGCTGCGCAGACGCTCCGCACCACTGGAGGTCGAAACGATCCCGCCCGATGCCGCTGCGGGTGCTTCGGCGACCTGACCGCTGCCGATTGCGCGCGGCACGCTTCCGGCGGCGATTCGTCGCTGAGCCCCCACTGTGGTATGATGGTCTGCCCGCCAAGGGGAGAGACCGCCATGCCGTTCCTGCTATTTGCCGCAAGCGCGCTGCTACAGACCGCTGCGCCCGAACCGATCGACACGCCGCCGCCGATCGTCGAGGCCGAGCCGATCGAGACGACGGCATCGCTGCTGGAACAGATCGCCTCCGCCGGGGGCGAGACCATCGAAAGCCGAACCGACTACTTCCAGCGGATGACCGTGCCGGTGACTATCGCCGGCCGCGGGCCTTTCCGTTTCATGATCGACACCGGGTCCCAGGCGACGGTGGTAACGCGCGGCCTGAAAGACATGCTCGCCCTCCCCTCTCTCGGCAGCGCGACCGTGGTCGGAATGGCGAGCGCGCGCGAAGTCGAACTGGTGCAGCTCGACGGCCTCGAATTTGCAGCTCGCACGTTCGACGACATCCACGCCCCGCTGCTGGAAGCGCGGCACATCGGCGCCGACGGCATTCTGGGCTTGGACAGCCTGCAGGATCTGCGCGTCCTGATAGATTTTCGCGAGAACACGATTTCGGTCGACGATGCGGAGGCGCTGGGCGGCAATCGCGGATACGAAATCGTCGTGCGTGCGCGGCGCAAGCTCGGCCGCCTCATAATTGCCAACGCCCGGATCGACGGCGTTCGTACGGCAGTGGTGATCGACACCGGCGCTCAGGGGAATCTGGGCAATATAGCGCTACAGCAGCGCCTGCGCGCGAGGAAGCGGGAAGAAGTCCGCACGACGGACGTTCACGGGACCGAGCTGGTCGGCAATCTCGCCATTGTCCGCAATCTGAAGATCGACGATTTCCAGCTGACCAACGTGCCGGTCGCCTTTGCCGATGGCCCGGCCTTCACTGCCCTCGGGCTGGCGGATACGCCCGCACTCGTCCTGGGTATGCGCGACCTGCGATTATTCGACCGAGTGGCGATCGACTTCGAATCGCGCACGGTCCTGTTCGATTTGCCTTATGGTGCCGCGCGCCGCCCCTATTATTCGTATGGGCGGATGTAGCCCGCTTCGCTGACCTGCCGCCGCCCTGCATTGCGCGCAGCGGGGGCAATCGCCACATAGCGCGCGATGCAGCGTAACGCTTCCCCCCCGGCCCCCGCGCCCGCAGATGGCTGGGCGACCATCCGCCGCTTCCTTCCCTATCTCTGGCCACGCGATAACGCCGCGCTTCGCCGCAGGATCGTCGGCTCGCTGATTCTGGTGCTGCTGGCGA
Organism: Pelagerythrobacter marensis; assembly: GCF_001028625.1. NCBI lineage: Bacteria > Pseudomonadati > Pseudomonadota > Alphaproteobacteria > Sphingomonadales > Erythrobacteraceae > Pelagerythrobacter > Pelagerythrobacter marensis. Next base: position 1,847,233 of record NZ_CP011805.1, read on the forward strand.
AGGGGACCACGCTCGCCCTGCCCTACGCCTACAAGCATGCCGTCGATGCGATGACCACACCCGCCAACGAAGTGGCGATGGTCGCCATCGCTTTCGTCCTGGCCTACGCCGCCGGTCGGTTTGCCAGCGTCGTGTTCGACAATATGCGTAATGTGACGTTCGAGCGCGTCGGACAGGAAGCGACGCGCCACCTGGCCGAAGATACGTTCGCCCGCCTGCATCGCCTGTCGCTGCGGTTCCACCTTTCACGTCGCACGGGAGAAGTGACCAAAACCGTCGAGCGCGGGACCAAGAGCATCGATTCGATGCTCTATTTCCTGCTGTTCAACATCGCCCCCACGGTGATCGAGCTGATTGCGGTCGCGGTGATCTTCTACCTCAATTTCGGCTGGGGCCTCGTTCTCGCAACCGCGCTGACTGTTGCCGCCTACGTCGCCGTCACGCGCTGGATCACCGAATGGCGCGCGCGCCTGCGCAAGGAAATGAACGACCTCGACGGGCAGGCCCTGTCGCGCGCAGTCGATTCGCTGCTCAATTATGAAACGGTGAAGTACTTCGGGGCGGAGGCGCGCGAACGGGAGCGGTACGGAAACTCCGCCCGGGCTTATGCCGAAGCCGCCATTCGCAGCGAAAACTCGCTCGGCCTGCTCAACGTCACGCAATCGCTGATCACCAATCTGCTGATGGGCGGCGCGATGGCCTATACCGTTTGGGGCTGGAGCCGCGGCGAGCTGACCACCGGCGATCTCGTGTTCGTGAACACCTATCTCGTCCAGCTCTTCCGCCCGCTCGACATGCTCGGTTGGGTCTATCGCACGGTGCGGCAGGGGCTGATCGACATGGCGGCGATGTTCGAACTGATCGACACCGATGCGGAAGTCGCAGACGCCCCCGGCGCGCCTGCGCTGGTGGTTCGCAGGCCCAGCGTTGCGTTCGAAGACGTCGTCTTCGGTTACGAGCCGGAACGAACGATTCTTCACGGGCTCAGTTTCGAAGTGCCTGCCGGCGCGCGGGTCGCGATCGTCGGCCCATCGGGCGCGGGCAAGTCGACCATCGCCCGCCTGCTGTTCCGATTCTACGATCCCTGGTCGGGACGGGTGACGATCGACGGGCAGGATATCGCGCAGGTCACGCAGGCCAGCCTGCGCGCCGCAATCGGGATCGTCCCGCAGGACAGCGTGCTGTTCAACGATACGATCGGCTATAATATCGGATACGGCCGCGACGGGGCAACGGATGAAGAGATCGCCGCTGCCGCGCGCGATGCCGCGATCTGGCCGTTCATCGATCGGCTTCCCGAAGGCCTGAACACCGAAGTCGGCGAGCGCGGCCTCAAGCTTTCGGGCGGGGAGAAGCAGCGAGTCGCGATTGCCCGCACCCTGGTAAAGGACCCGCCAATCCTGCTGCTGGACGAAGCCACGAGCGCGCTCGATTCGCGGACCGAGCAGGACATTCTTGCGACGCTCCACCGTGTCAGCGAGAACCGGACCGGCCTGTCCATCGCGCATCGCCTGTCGACCATCGCCGACGCTGACGAGATTCTGGTGATGGACCAGGGCCGCCTGGCCGAAAAGGGCAGCCATACCGCCCTGCTGCGGGCCGATGGCCTCTATGCAGAAATGTGGCGACGGCAACAGGCGGAACGACGCCGGCCGGGAAATACGCCAGCCTAGAACCAGGCGGGCGAAGCGCCCCGCCTTGCTTCCCCAGCACGCCGCGAGCGGGTTGCACCGGGGGCGATGATCGGTCAGAGGGACATGCTGCATCGCAGCATCGCCAATGCAGGCGACCAACGACGGAACTTTGCCATGATTTCAACCGCCGCGTTCAAGCGCGACTGGTTCGGCCAGCCACGCGCCGACATTCTCGCCGGAATCGTCGTCGCTCTGGCGCTGATCCCCGAAGCCATCGGGTTCTCGATTATCGCCGGTGTCGATCCGCGCGTGGGGCTCTATGCCTCGGTCGCGATTGCGATGGTGATCGCCTTCACCGGCGGGCGCCCCGGCATGATCTCGGCCGCAACGGCGGCGGTCGCAGTGGTCGTGGTGCCGCTGGTGCGCGATCACGGGGTCGAATACCTCTTCGCCGCGACGATCCTGATGGGCATCTTCCAGGGTATCGCCGCGCTGCTGCGGCTCGACCTGCTGATGCAGTTCGTCTCCCGCTCGGTCATCACCGGCTTCGTCAATGCGCTGGCGATCCTGATCTTCATGGCGCAATTGCCGCAGCTCGACCCCACTGCCGACGGTATCGGCTGGATGACTTACGCCATGGTCGCCGCCGCGCTGGCGATGATCTACCTCATCCCCAAGGTCTTCACCGCCGTGCCCAGCCCGCTGATCGCGATCATCGTGCTGACCGCGCTGTCGATCTGGATCGATGCGCCGGTCAACACGGTGGCCGACATGGGCGAACTGCCCGAGGGCCTGCCCTATTTCGCGCTGCCCGATGTCCCGCTCAACTGGGAAACGCTGGCGATCATTGCGCCCTACTCGGCCACCATGGCCGCGGTCGGCCTGCTCGAATCGCTGCTTACCGCCCAGATCGTCGACGACATGACGCATACTGGCAGCAACAAGCGCCGCGAGAGCGGTGGCCAGGGCGTTGCCAATGTGGTTGCCGGGCTGTTCGGCGGCATGGGCGGCTGCGCGATGATCGGCCAGTCGGTCATCAACGTCACCAGTGGCGGACGCGGGCGCTCGTCCAGCTTCGTCGCGGGTCTTTCGCTTCTCATCCTCATCGCGGTGCTCGGCGATATCGTCGGCCAGGTGCCGATGCCGGCGCTGGTCGCGATCATGATCATGGTGTCGATCGGGACCTTCTCGTGGAACTCGATCCCCAATATCGGCAAGCATCCGTGGCAAAGCTCGGTGGTGATGCTGGTGACGGTGGCCGTGGTCGTGGCGACGCACAATCTGGCGCTGGGCGTGCTGGCAGGCGTGATCCTGTCGGGCGTGTTCTTCACCCACAAGGTGATGACCATGTTCGAAGTCGTACGCGAGCGCGAGGGCGAAACCGCGATCTACCGCGCCAAGGGGCAGATCTTCTACGCCAGCGTCGAACGGTTCGAGGCCGCGCTCGGCCCCGAAAGCACGCAGCCCGATCCCGCCGACCACGTGATCATCGACGTATCGAAAGCGCATTTCTGGGACATCAGCGCGGTCGGCGCGCTCGACAAGGTGGTCGAACGCATGCGCCGCAACGGTCGGAGTGTACAGGTCATCGGGCTCAACCGCGCGAGCTCGGATCTGGTCGACAAGTTCGCGCTGACCGACAAGACCGGCGTGGAGATCGGCCTGGCGCCGCATCCTTGAGCGAGCTTTCCGCTTGTGGGGTTGGAAAGGGATATGAAGGTTTGACGCCAACGTTGCACTGAGGCTCATTCTGAGATTGGATCGTCCAACCAAACTTCGTGGGCGTTTAGACTACTGAAGTCAGCTGCCATAACGAGGTCTCGCCAGTCTATCTGACCAAGCGCCGTTGCTTCTGCCAGTTTGTCGAGCGATCCAGAGCTGATCTTGAGCGCTGCTGCGCGGACTCGCTCTATCCACATTGGATCTGCAAAGCCGCCGGGAATACGTGGGCCACACTCAGATAACAGCAACTGGTGGGCGATTTGCTGCTCATCAGTGGCAAACAACTCGGCCAACTTGGTGGCTAAGCGCGGTGTTAAAGCGATTTCGGACACCATTGTATGGCTAGCTGCTCAGATCAAACCCGCAAGAGCAGCGCCGACAAAGCTGTTAACGTCCGCAATCGGGTCGCAAAGCACCATTCAGTAATGGCCGCTCTGGGTCGGGAACGCTTCCCGAAAAATCCGCTACTTCCATGACGCCGCCAGATTGCGCAGCACATTGAGTGCCTCGTCGGCGTCGCCGGTAGGCACGAAGGCATGATCGTGGTGGTACGCCGCGACCATGTTGCAGGCGATGCCCGTCTCGGCCAGCGCACCCGACACGGCGGCGGTCAGCCCCACGCCTTCGAGGTCCGAATGCACCATCAGCGTGATGCGCGCGAAGTCAGGGCCTTCGATGCCCAGTTCTTCGGCCACGGCGGTCGGGACGATCGCGGTTACGCCCTCATCCTCGCGAAACGTCCCGATGGCCGCGCCGAGCAGTTGCGGGGCGGTGTCCGGGCTGACGAGAACGAAGCGCCAGCTGCGCGGATCGAGCCGGGGCGCCATGGCGGCGATCATCGCCCGGCCATCGCGCACCGGCCCCTCCATTACAGGATGTACTTGCTGAGGTCGGCGTCGCCGGCCAGCTCCTCCAGCCGTTCGCGGACATAATCGGCGTCTATCGTCACGGTTTCGCCGGAGTGATCCTCGGCCGTGAAGCTCAGTTCCTCCAGCAGCTTTTCCATCACCGTCTGCAAACGCCGCGCGCCGATGTTTTCGACGCTTTCGTTTACCTGAGCCGCAATGCGCGCGATTTCCTGCACGGCATCGTCGCCGAGCTCGAGCGTGACCTGCTCGGTCCCGATCAGCGCCTTGTACTGTTCGACCAGGTTGGCCCGCGTTTCGCTGAGGATGCGGACGAAGTCCTCCTCCGTCAGGGCGCGCAGTTCGACCCTGATCGGCAGGCGGCCCTGCAACTCGGGCAACATGTCGCTGGGCTTGGACAGATGGAACGCGCCACTGGCGATAAAGAGGACGTGATCGGTCTTCATCGGCCCGTACTTGGTCGAAACCGTCGTGCCTTCGATCAGCGGCAGCAGGTCGCGCTGCACGCCCTCGCGGCTGACCGAACCGCCGCGCACATCGCTGACCGCGATCTTGTCGATTTCATCGAGGAACACGATCCCGTTGGTTTCGGCATTTTCCAGCGCAACGCGGGCGACGTCGTCCTGATCCAGCCGGCGTTCGGCCTCTTCCTCGACCAGCTTGTCCCAGGCATCGGGGACTTTCAGCTTGCGCCGCTTGAGGTTCTGCTTGCCCATTGCCTTGCCCAGCATGTCGGACAAGTTGATCATCCCCACGTTGCCGCCCATGCCGCCCAGATCCAGCGGCATCTGCGGCGCTTCCTCGACTTCGATCTCGACCTCTACGTCGTTCATCGCGTTCTGGACGATCCGTTCGCGAAACGATTCGCGCGTCGCCTCGCTGGCGTTTTCGCCGACCAGCGCCTTGAGCAGGCGATCCATCGCCGCCTTCGACGCTGCCTCGCGCACGGCCTCGCGCCGGCGATCTTTCTCCAGCCGGATCGCTTCTTCCACCAGATCGCGCGCGATCTGTTCGACATCGCGCCCGACATAGCCGACTTCGGTGAACTTGGTCGCTTCGACCTTCACGAACGGTGCCTCTGCCAGCTTCGCCAGCCGGCGGCTGATTTCCGTCTTGCCGCACCCCGTCGGCCCGATCATCAGAATGTTCTTGGGCGTCACCTCGTCGCGCAGATCGGGCGCAAGCCGCTGCCTGCGCCAGCGATTGCGCAGCGCGACCGCAACGGCACGCTTGGCATCCTTCTGGCCGACGATGTGCTCGTCCAGAGCGGCGACGATCGCCTTCGGGGTCATTGATTCGGTCATATTGCGATACAATCCGGTCAGCAGGTTCAGACGGTTTCGACCGTCACATTGCCATTGGTGAAAACGCAGATGGCGGCCGCGACCGCCATCGCCTTGCGCGCGATCGTTTCGGCATCGTCTTCATAGGCATCGAGCGCACGCGCAGCGGCAAGGGCATAGTTGCCGCCCGATCCGATGGCGGTGATCCCCGCCTCCGGCTCCAGAACGTCGCCATTGCCTGTCAGGACGAGCAGGGCGTCCTTGTCGGCGACGATCATCAGGGCTTCCAGATTGCGCAGATACTTGTCGGTCCGCCAGTCCTTGGCGAGTTCGACGGCGGCGCGCATCAGCTGGCCGCTATATTGCTCCAGCTTTTTCTCGAGCCGTTCGAACAGGGTGAAGGCATCGGCCGTTGCACCGGCAAATCCGGCGATGACCGCATCGTCTTTGCCGATGCGGCGCACCTTGCGCGCGTTGGGCTTCATCACCGTGTTGCCCATGGAGACTTGCCCGTCCCCGGCGATCACGGTCTGGCCGCCCTTCTTCACGCCGATGATGGTGGTTCCGTGCCACTGGATCAGGCCGTGACTTGCTGCGTTTTCGCTCATGCCTCGCGATATGGGGAGGCCGCGGCCCCGGTCAAGCGAAGCGGGCCCAGGTCAGGTGCCCGGACCGGCCCCGCCACCCACGCCGGCGGCACCGACCTGGCCGATATTGCCGAACAGATCCTCGAAGAAGCCGCGCTCGCGCCCGAGTGTCGGCGTTTCATCACCATCGGGGCTGAGATAGGCGACCTTTTCCAGCCCCGACTGTTCTGCCGCAACGACGTTGCCGCTGCCATCGAACGAAACCGCCAGAACCGAATGTTCCCTGATCGTCGGGCTGACGAAAGGCCGGCGGCCGGTCACGCTGGACACATAATACCAGGTCGGCTGGCCGAACTGGCTGGTGAACGTCGGGCGTCCCAGAGTCGCGGCGACCGACTGCTGATTGTCGATCCCCGGCTGAATGGCCGAAACGAGTGTCGGGTCCTGGATATAGCCGCGGCTTTCGCGGATCGCGCTGCACCCGCTTGCCGCCAGCGCCGCCGCCAGAACAGCCGCCACGCCGAGAACCTTGCCTGCCTTCATCGAGAAACCTTCCGAAATCGTCGCCCACACCCTTTGCCAGGTGCGGAGAAACCTTCTATCGGCGCGAGCCTTACGGCGATGCGCGCGCGCTTGCAACTTTGCCACTTGCGCGGATTGGCTGTGGCGGCTTGAATTGCCGCTGAACACGCGGACAGGCACGACAGGCAATGTCAATTCTAACGAAGATTTTCGGGCGTCGGAGCGATCCGAGGGACGACCTCATCCCACTCTGGCGCGCGGTCGTGGCCACGGCGCGGCAGCCGCAGTGGTATGGCGAATGCGGTGTCGCCGATAGCGAGGAAGGGCGTTTCGACATGCTCTGCGCCGCGCTGGCCACCGTGATCGTCCGCATGGAACGCGACGAAGATCTGCATGCCCGCACCGCGCTGCTGACCGAACTGTTCGTGGAGGACATAGAAGGTCAGTTGCGCCAGCAGGGGATCGGCGATCCGACGCTGGGCAAGCGCATGGGCAAGCTGATGAGCGCGCTGGGCGGGCGGATCGGGGCCTACCGCACCGGCCTCGCCGCTGCCGACGATAGCGCCCTGATCGAAGCGGTCGAACGCAACGTCACCTTCGCCGGGACGCCCGATGCCGGGTGCGTGGCGCAGCGCCTCAGGACATTTCACGGTGCCTTGCTGGAGATTGCCGACGCGAGATTTCTGGACGCGGAGTTTGCGCGATGAGCCAGAACCAGAACGAGATGTCGCGGATCGTCCGGCTGCGCCATGCGGATGGCGAAGCCATGACGATAGAGGCCACTGCCGATGAACGGATCGCGCTGGCCGAAAGGTTCGGCGTGGTTGCAGTCGACAGTCTGCAGGCACGGGTTTCGCTGAAGCGCGAAGGCGAAGTTGTCGCCGTGACCGGCCGCCTGGAAGCCGATCTGATCCAGAGCTGCGGGATTTCGAACGAGGATTTTCCGGTTCGGATCGAAGAACCGTTCGTGGTCCGCTTCGTACCCCAGATGGCGCACAGCGTGCCGGACGAGGAAATCGAGCTGGAGGAATCCCAGCTCGACGAAATCGAATATTCAGGCGATTCGTTCGATCTGGGCGAGGCGATCGCCCAGTCGCTGGCTCTCGCGATCGATCCCTACGCGGAGGGGCCAAACGCCGATGTCGTGCGCCGCGAAGCCGGTATAGTTTCCGATGAAGCACCTTCGGGCCCCCTCGCCGACGCTCTCAGGAAACTGAGCGAGGGATGAACGCGCCGGGCGCAGGGCAAGGCCCCGGCCCGGCTGCCGTAACCTCAGAACGGAATATCGTCGTCGAGATCGTCGTAATTGGAACCGCCGGACGCAGCGCCGCCGCCGACTGAGCCGCCGCTCGATCCTGCACCGCCGCCCTGGTTCCAGCCGCCGCCGCTTGCGCCGCCGCCGCTACCACCGCCGGACGAACCACGATCCCAGTTGCCACCGCCGCTGCGCTGGCCACCACCACCGCCCCCGGCACCGGGAGGACCGTCGAGCATCGTTAGCGTTCCGGTGAAGCCGCGCAGCACGATTTCCGTCGAATAGCGATCCTGACCGTTCTGGTCCTGCCACTTGCGGGTCTGCAACTGCCCTTCGACAAAGACCTTGGAACCCTTGCGCAGATAGTTCTTCGCAACGTTGATCAGCCCTTCGGAAAAGATCGCGACGCTATGCCACTCGGTCCGTTCCTGACGTTCGCCGGTGTTGCGGTCTTTCCACTGCTCGCTGGTGGCAATGCGCAAGTTGCAGACCGCGCCGCCGTTCTGAAATTCGCGTACTTCGGGATCGGCGCCGAGATTGCCGATCAGCATGACTTTGTTGAGGCTGCCCGCCATAGGAATCGCTTTCCTCTCGATATCAGGCCGGTGGCTTAGCCAATGGCACAGTGGCGCGCCACCCCGGGGCCGCGCCAAACTGAAGATAGTTTTGTACTCGCGACGTCAGCCGGAACAGCTTTCGTCCGCGTGATTTCCCCCGGCAATGCGGGCGAATCGCTGTTCGAAATCGTGGGCCAGATCCGCGACCGCTATCGATTCGAACCGATCGCGCAGCAGTGCCTCCGCTTCGCCCAGGGTTTCGGCCATGCGCGCATCGACGGCCTGTTCCACAAGGCAATCGGGCCGTTCGGCATTGGGGCCGATATTGAACAGGGTCGGCTCGCCGATGGCCCGATAAACGTCCAGCAGGGTGATGGAGCCGAGCGCACGCTTCAACTCCCAGCCGCCGCCATGCCCCTTCTCCGATGCGACGATGCCCCGGTCTCTCAGCCCGGCCATCATCCGGCGCACGACGACGGGATTGGTGTTCAGCATCCTGGCAATATCGTCCGAAGTCGCGCGCTTCACGTGCCGGTCCAGATGGATCAGCACGTGCAGGGTTCGGGCCATGCGGGTATCGCGGGACATGCGGCTCTGCCTTTCAGGAGGCCGGCGAATATGTCGGATGGGCGCCGCTGGCAACGCCCGGCCCCAGGCCTGGCAGAGGGCCCTGCTCAGGAAATTGGCGTTCAGCGCAGTTCTGCGCCGCGCGCCACCTCGGGCATGAGTATCCGGGCAAGCGCGGGCGAATCTTCGCCATAGCTTTGCCAGTGGGTCAGCTTGCCGCCCTGCGCACGCGCGCGCCATAGCGTGTCGTGCGACAACCGCTCTTCCCGCGCAGACGTGCGCCCTTTCAGCAGGACATCGCCTTCGTGCATGACGATCGTCATATCGTGCAGCTTGTATTCGGGGTCGAGTTCGAACAGGCGGCGCGTCGCGGTTGCGACGTTCTTGCGCCCTTCGATCCATTCACCGCGACTGTCGACGTAACGCACATGCTCATCGAGCAATGCGTCAACCCGCGCGGCATCGCGCGAGTTCATCGCCGCGACATACGATTTCACCACCCTTATCGGTTCGGGCGTGTTCCATTCGAACATGGTTCGGCCTTCCCGCACCGCCTTTGTGGCCGGATCCCGTCATACGGCCATCGAACGATACGGGCGCGACCCTACCACCGGGGGTCGAGTCGCGCCTAATCATGTAAACAGATTTACGATCAACTCGGCTTCAGCGGCGATCAGCCGACGATTTCGTCCTCGTTGAAGAAGAAATCGATTTCGATTTTGGCGTTCTCGTCGCTGTCCGAACCGTGGACCGTGTTCGCTTCGATGCTTTCGGCAAAAGTCTTGCGGATCGTGCCTTCGTCGGCATCGGCCGGGTTGGTCGCGCCCATCACGTCGCGGTTGCGCTTGACTGCATCGACGCCTTCCAGAACCTGGACCACGACAGGGCCGCTCATCATGAATTCGACCAGTTCGCCGAAGAAGGGGCGTTCCTTGTGAACGGCGTAGAAGCCTTCGGCCTGTTCGCGGGTCATGCGGATGCGCTTGGACGCGACGACGCGCAGCCCGGCGTCTTCCAGCATCTTGGTGACCGCGCCGGTCAGGTTGCGGCGGGTGGCATCGGGCTTGATGATCGAAAAGGTGCGGGTGACCGCCATGGGTTGTTCCTTCGGTATCGGGGAGTGCGGAAATTCGTGCGGCGCGCAAGTAGCCTCGCCGTGCGTTTGCCGCAAGCCCGGTTGATCACCGCGGCTACTAGAAGGCCTCGCCCGCCATCAGCTGGCCAGTGGTCTGTTCGCCCTCCGCCGTCGCGGTGAAGCTGAACGGCGAACCGTCGCGGGCCTTGCCGCCGATCATGCGCATGGTGTCGGTTGTCATGTCCAGCGTGATGTCGACGCCGGCGCTCTCCGCCTGCCTGCGATAGAACGCGATCATGTCTTCTGGCGCGGCGTCCGATTCCATCGTCACCAGCGCGCCTTTCGATCCGGCTTCCGCGAACACCGTATTGGTCGATACCGTCGCGCCGGGATAGACCGTGAAGCCCTGCGGCAGATCGACCGGCACATCCGCGCCCGACCGCATCACCGCAGTTCCATCGTCCGTTTCCATCCGCGCAGTGACGCCTTCCCCGTCACGCTCGACCGCATAAGTGCCCGATCCATCGTCCCCGTCGCCGAACGTGCCCGATGATTCCCCGCTGCACCCCGCCAGCCATATCGCCAGCGCCATTCCGATGATCGATCGCTTCATGGAAATCCCCTTCGGCCGGCCAAATGCAGGCGGCAGCCTAGGCCGCCGATGACAAAGATCAACGCTTGCGGACCCATTTGCCCGCCTCAAGCTCGTGGAATTCCCGCTCGATATCGTCGCGCCCGTCGAACCGCCGCCAGACATCGCGGGCAGCGGCGCGGCCGTCTTCGTCGAAGAACAGCAGCGCGCGGTCGAAGGCTTCGGCGGCGTCGCGCCATTCGCCGTCGGCCAGCGCCACGACCTGCGCGCCGTTTTCCGCAGCGCAGGCTTGCGACAGGAGCACGGGCTGATGTGCAGCATGAGCCCCGTCTGCGCGACCGTTGGCGAGAAATTCCGCCGGCGCATTGTCCCACAGGGCACCGCCGATACGGTCGAGCAGCTCTGCGTCACCAGCCACGACCAGAAGACGCTGCCCCTGGCGCAGCGCCGCGCGCGCTATCAGCGGCAGGACCCGCTCCACCGGCTGCCCCGGCGCGAGATAGAACCCGACGCGCGAGGCCACGCCGGCAGCCTCAGCCTTCCAGAGTGTTGCGCACGAAGCGATCTATCAGACGCGCGCCGTAGCCGGTTGCACCCTTGTCCCAGGTGGCACCCGGCTTTTCCGCCCAGACCATGCCCGCGACATCGCAGTGCGCCCAGGCCACGCCCTTGTCGATATAGCGCTGGAGGAACTGCGCGGCGGTGATCGAGCCGGCAGGGCGCGGCCCGACGTTCTTCATGTCGGCGATCTGGCTGTCGATCAGCTTGTCGTACGCCGGATCGAGCGGCATGCGCCACAGCTTGTCGCCGCTGGCCTTGCCCGCCGCCAGCAGATCTTCGGCCAGGCTGTCGTCGTTTGCGAAAACACCCGCGTGTTCGCTGCCGAGCGAAATCACCATTGCGCCTGTCAGGGTGGCGAAATCCACGATCCGCTTGGGCGAATATTCCTTCTGCGCCCAGTGCAGCGCATCGCACAGGACCAGCCGCCCTTCGGCATCGGTATTGATGACTTCGATTGTCTGGCCCGACATCGAGGTGAGGATATCGCCGGGCCGGATCGCATTGCCATCGGGCATGTTTTCGACCAGGCCGACCACGCCGACGACATTGGCCTTCGCCTTGCGCCGCACGACCGCGAGCATTCCGCCGACCACTGCGCCGGCGCCGCCCATGTCCCACTTCATGTCTTCCATGCCCGCACCGGGCTTGAGCGAAATGCCGCCGGTGTCGAAAGTGACGCCCTTGCCGACGAAGACGGTCGGGGCTTCCTGCCCGCCGCCGTTCCAGCGGATCGCCAGCAGTCGCGAAGGCTGGGCCGAACCCTGCCCCACGCCCAGCAGCGCACCCATGCCGAGCCGTTCCATCTCGTCTTCATCGAGAACGGTCAATTCGGCACCGGTCCCCTCGAACGCTTCGCGGCACTTTTCCACGAAGCTGAGGGGGTAGACCTTGTTCGGCGGCTCGGTCACGAGTTCGCGAGTCAGCTCGACCCCGTCGGCCAGTGCCGCCGCATCGGCCCAGGCACCCTCGGCGCCATCGGGTGCGCCCACGGCCACCACGGTTTCCAGCGAACGCTTCTGCTCGTCCTTCAGCCGGGTGCGATAGGCATCGTGCCGCCACGCCCGCAGGCGCAGGCCGAGAAGAACCGCGGCCACCGCGTCGGCGGACAGGCCGGACGCGGAAAAGTCGATCGTCAGCGTCGTTTCACCCGACGTCAGATAGCGGGCGGCGAGCGCCGCACCGGCTTTCTCCAGCCCGGCGGTCCGCGCTTCGCCATCCGGCGAACCCGCGCCGGCCAGCGCCACGCGCGTAACGGTGCCGCCGCGGTCGACGAACCCTTCGAACAGCTCGCCCGGCCTGCCCTTGAACCTGGCGGACCGTGCGCCTTCGGCCAGAGTGGGCTCGATCCCGTCGGGCAGAGTGTCGCGATCGGCGACCAGCGCAATCAAACGGTTTCCTGCCGGGAGGGTGGGGGAAAATTCGAAATTCATGAAAACTCCGGGAATTTGCTTTGCGCGGCACCCTGACGCCTGGCTGCGCCGGGCCGTGGGGGGCGATATGCGATGGCGATTGCGATTAGGCGCGACCGGTGCAATAGGCAAGCCATGCTCCCCGCTTCGCCGACCGCGCCGCAAGCCGACAACAGCCGCTTGTTTCGGGCTGCATGGCTCACGGGCGCAGCGCTGGCCGCGCTTGCGGTTCCGGCCATCTCACACGCGCAGGACGGGTCACCCGCCCCAACGGAAGAAAGCCCCGCCCCAGAAGACGATCTGCTGCGCACGCCCCTGCCGCCCGCCAACCCGGCCGACATGCCCGTCGCCCCGGCGAGCGATGACGAGATCGCGTTCGAAACCGATACGCTCGCCTACGATTCGAGCGGCGACATCGTCACCGCCACCGGCAATGTGGTGCTGCGCAGTGCCGACCGGTCGGTTCGCGCCGATCAGGTCACCTGGAACCGCGCCACCGGCCAGATCGTGGGCAGCGGCAATGTCCGCTTCGTCGATGAAGAAGGGAACCAGCTCTATACCTCGCGGATCGAACTGACCGACAAGTTCGAAGCGGGCGCGATGGAAGATCTGCTGCTCGCGCTGCGCGAAGGCGGAAGGCTGGCGGCGGAGGCGGGCACGCGGGGCGATGACGGCACCGTCATCCTGACCAGCGCGGCCTATACCGCCTGCGCGGTGAGCGACGCCGAAGGCTGCCCCAAGAACCCGAGCTGGCGCGTTACGGCGGACCGGGTGGTCTACGACCCGGCAGACAACCGGGTGCGTTTCACCGGCGCCTTCCTGGAAATCTTCGGCGCGCGCCTCCTGCCCTTGCCGGGCCTCTCGATCCGCACTGACGGGCGGGCGGTTTCGGGTTTCCTGGTCCCTGACCTGCGAGTTTCGGAATCGAACGGGGTGGAAGTCAGCGGCAGTTATTACTGGCGCGTGGCCGACAACAAGGACCTGACCCTTGGCGCGCACGTGTTCACCGAAGCCCCGCCGATGGCATCGGCCCAGTGGCGCCATCTTACGGAAAGCGGTGCCTATCAGATCACCGGCTACGCCACCCACAGCAGCCGCATTTCCGACATCACCAGCGCGGCGATTTCGGAAAGCGATCCGCGCGGATATCTGTTCGCCAACGGCAAGTTCCAGTTCGACCCGCACTGGAGCCTGACCGGGTCGCTCCGCCTCGCCAGCGACCGCACTTTCCTGCGCCGGTACGACATCAGCCGCGACGACCGCCTGCGATCGACGTTCGATCTGGAGCGGATCGACGACAATTCCTACCTCTCGATCGCCGGCTGGGCGACGCAGACCTTGCGGATCGGGGTGCCGCAGGGCGAAGTGCCGGTGGCGCTGCCGGTGATCGACTATCGCCACCGGCTGGCCGATCCGGTCGGCCTGGGCGGCACGCTGGAACTGCAGCTCAATTCGCTGGCGATCATGCGTGACGAGGGGCAGGACACGCAGCGCGCCTTTGCCGGTGCGCGGTGGGATCTGAAGCGCATTACCGGCATGGGCCAGGTGGTCACGCTGACCGGGATGGTGCGCGGCGATGTCTATCACAGCGACGAGAACGCGCTGACCGAAACCGCCGTCTATCGCGGTAATCCGGGCTGGGAAACGCGCGGGATCGCGGTCGCCGCGCTCGACATCGAATGGCCTTTCGTCGGCGAAGCTTTCGGCGGCACGCAGGTCTTCACCCCGCGGGTGCAGTTCGCCGCCAGCCCACCGATCCGCAATCTGCAGGTGCCGAACGAGGATTCGCGGGCCATCGATCTGGAGGATTCGAACCTCTTCGCGCTCAACCGTTTCCCCGGCTACGACCGGGTCGAAGACGGCGCGCGGATGACATACGGGTTCGACTGGGAGCTTCAGGTGCCCGACTGGCGCGTTCGCACCACCGTCGGCCAATCCTACCGCTTCGACAAGGACCCCGGCATCTTCATCGACGGCACCGGCCTTAGCGAACGGATATCCGATTTCGTGGGCCGGACCGAAGTGCGATACCGCGACTTCGTCAGCTTCACGCACCGGTTCCGGCTCGACAAGGACAACCTCGCCGTACGCCGCAACGAGCTTGACGCAACCGTGGGCAGCAAGCGGACTTACGCCGAGATCGGCTATCTCCGCCTCGACCGCGACATTGCGGAGGAGATCGAGGATCTGCAGGACCGCGAGGAATTGCGCCTGGCGACCCGTATCGCATTTGCCCGCTACTGGTCGCTGTTCGGCGCCGGTGTGTTCAACCTGACCGATCGGCAGGAGGATCCGACCTTCACATCGGACGGTTTCGATCCGGTCCGCACCCGGCTGGGCGTCGCCTACGAAGACGACTGCCTCGAATTCGGCGTCACCTGGCGGCGCGACTACACCGACGCGGGCGATGCCCGGCGCGGCGACACGTTCCAGTTCTATTTCGCGCTGCGCAACCTCGGCTTCCGCTAGCCGGTTGCACAGGTCGCCGACCATCGCGATTGGCAGTCGGGCGCAAGTGCGCTATCCGGCCGATCACTCAGCTTTGGTTAAGTCGTCGATGGCGATAGGCCGGGCCAGATGCGGGCGCCAGTTGCGCCGTAACGGGATTTGCACGTGATCGAATACAGGTTTTCCAAGTTTCTTGCCGGTCTTGCCGCCATGAGCCTCGCGACCGCGCCGGTCGCGCTTCAGGCGCAGTCGGCCGTGGCGTCCAATCCGCTCGACATTCCCGACAACGTGTCGCTGCTGAAACAGAGCGATCCGAACGTGCGCACCGCCACCGCGGTGGTCAACGGATCGGTCATCACCCGGACCGATATCGAACAGCGGCTGGCCCTGCTGCTGTCGTCGGCCAACCTCCCGCCCGAACAGATGCAGGCGGCCCGTATGCGGATTTTCCGCAATCTGATCGACGAAACGCTTCAGATCCAGGCGGCAGAGGCGCAGGAAATGCCCGTCACCGATCAGGAAGTTCAGTCCCAGTACGCTGAAATCGCCCGACGCAACGGGCAGGACGCGGCCGGAATGGATCAGGCGCTGCGGGCCATGGGATCGTCCCCCGCCTCGCTCAAGCGGCAGCTCCGCGCCGAAATCGCCTGGCAGCGCCTGTTGAGCCGCAACGTCGCCCCGTTCGTCAACGTTTCGGCGGAAGAGGTGAAGGAAGTTCTGGCCCGGATGGAGGCTGATCGCGGCAAGGAAGAATACCGTCTGGGCGAAATATTCCTGGCCGCCACGCCCGCGAGCAGCGCCGCGGTGCAGGAAAATGCTCGCCAGATCGTGGAACAGCTTCGCCGCGGGGCCGACTTTTCGGTCTATGCCCGCCAGTTTTCCGAAGCGACCACCGCGGCCAATGGTGGCGATCTCGGCTTCGTCCGGCTCGAAACGCTGCCCGCCGAAATGGCGTCCGTCGCCCGCGAAATGCAGCCGGGCCAGCTGGTCGGACCGTTCGAAATTCCCGGCGGGTTCGAAATTCTCTATCTGATCGACAAGCGGCAGATCGGCATGGCCAATCCGCGCAATGCGATCCTCAGCCTAAAGCAGATTTCGATCAGCTTCCCGCCCAATTCCACCGACGCGCAGGCAAGCGCGCGGGTCGAACAGTTCGCCGCCGCGATCCAGGGCATGCGCGGCTGCGGCGATGCAGAACGTGTCGCGGCGGAAATCGATGCCGAGGTGGTGACCAACAACGGGATGCGCGTCGCGCAGTTGCCCGAACCGTTGCAGCCCGCAATCCTCGAACTCCAGGTCGGGCAGGCGACACCGCCGTTCGGATCGATCGAGGAAGGCGTGCGCGTTCTGCTGCTGTGCGGACGCGACGATCCGCAGGCGGAAGGTGGCCCCACTTTCGATCGGGTCATGTCCCAGATCGAAGACGACCGCATTGCCAAGCGCGCGCAAAGCTATCTGCGCGACCTGCGCAACGACGCCTACATCGAATACAATTGAGCGTCGCGTCGCCCGGTCCACTCTCCGGCCCGCTGGCGATCTCGCTCGGCGATCCGGCAGGGATCGGGCCCGAGCTGATTGCGGAAGCATGGTCGCGCCGCGATAGCGAGCGGCTGCCCCCTTTCGCCGTGATTGGCGGAGCGGAGATTCTACGCGCCGCGGCACGCTCTCGCGGGATCGAGCTTCCGGTGAAAGCCATCGCCAGCCTCGATGCCGCGGGCGATGCCTTTGCCGCCGCCCTCCCCGTGCTGGACCTGCAAGACGGCGCATGGTCCCCCGGTGCCCCGTCGCGCGAAGGCGCGGAACTGGCGATGGGTTCGCTGGCAGAGGCAACCCGGCGCACCGTTCGGGGTGAGGCCGCCGCGCTGGTCACTGGCCCTGTCGCCAAGGCCCGTCTGGCCGAAGTCGGCTTCGACCACCCCGGCCAGACCGAATATGTCGCCACCGCCTGCGGGATCGCGTCCGGCGATGCGGTGATGATGCTCGCCGGCCCCCGCCTGCGTGCGGTGCCGCTGACCGTTCATGTCGCGCTGGCTCAGGTGCCCACCCTGCTGACGCGGGATCTGATCGTGCGCCGTGCACGGATCGTGGCGACGGCGCTGCAAAGCGATTTCGGCGTTTCGCGTCCGCGCCTCGCCATAGCCGGCCTCAATCCCCATGCCGGTGAAGACGGGCGGTTCGGTGATGAGGAGCAGCGCATCATCGCCCCCGCCGTGGCCCTGCTGCGCGAAGAAGGAATCGACGCCGCCGGCCCGTTCCCGCCCGATGCCATGTTCACCGCACGGGCGCGCGAGCAGTACGATGCCGCGCTGTGCATGTTTCACGATCAGGCGCTGATCCCGCTCAAGACGCTGGATTTCGATGAGGGCGTGAATGTCACCCTGGGCCTCCCGCTGGTCCGCACCAGCCCCGATCATGGCACGGCTTTCGACATTGCGGGCAAGGGGCTGGCCGATCCCGGCGCAATGATCGCGGCCATCCGCATGGCCGGCGATTGCGCAGCGCGCCGGGGATGAGCGTCACCCTCCCCCCCTTGCGCGAGGTGATCGCCCGGCACGGCCTCAACGCTTCCAAAGCGCTGGGACAGAACTTCCTGTTCGACGCACAACTGCTCGACCGGATCGCCGCAATTCCCGGCGATTTGCAGGGCAAGGCCGTGCTGGAGATCGGGCCCGGCCCCGGCGGGCTGACGCGCGCCCTGCTCAAGGCCGGGGCGCGGGTGACGGCGATCGAGATGGACCGCCGCTGCCTGCCCGCACTTGCCGAACTGGATCTGGCCTATCCGGGTCAGCTGCGGGTGATCGAAGGCGATGCCATGCGGATCGACCACGACGCGGAAATGGGCGAACCTTACGCGGTGGTTGCCAACTTGCCCTATAACGTCGGCACCGCATTGCTGGTGCGCTGGCTGGGCGGCGCGACATGGCCTCCACGGTGGACCAGCCTGACGCTGATGTTCCAGCAGGAAGTGGCGCAGCGCATCGTCGCAGGGCCGGGCACCGGCGCCTATGGCCGGCTGGCAGTACTGGCGCAGTGGCGCAGCGCCGCCAGGCTGGCGATGAAGGTGCATCGCAGCGCCTTCACCCCGCCGCCCAAGGTGATGAGCGCGATCGTCCATATCGAACCCGGAACAATGCCCGATGGGGTTGCGCCGCGAACGCTGGAACGGGTGACAGAAGCCGCCTTCGGCCAGCGGCGCAAGATGCTGCGGCAGAGCCTGAAGGGCCTGCCGGGCGCGCTCGACGCGCTGGCCGCCACCGGGATCGATTCGCAACGACGGGCGGAAACGCTAGACGTTGCGGATTTCGTAGCGGTTGCCCGCGCGCTCGGCTGATGGCCGGCCCCGCCGCGGACCGCCCGGAGGGCATCCGCGGCGGAAGACCCGGCGTGCATCAGAAGTCCGAGTAACTCGCCGGCAATCTGGTGACGCGGGGCAGGCCTGTACCGCCGCCCCGCGCGCCGGTCAGAGGCCTTCCACGCTCTTGCTGACGAGGATATTCACTGCGACGCGGCGGTTCTGCGCCTTGCCTTCCGGCGTCATGTTATCCGCCAGCGGATCGGCTTCGGCCATCCCGGTCGGGGTCAACATGCGATAGGGTGCCCAGCCGCAGGCCTGCTGCAGATAGTTGACCACGCGGCTGGCCCGCTTCTCGCTGAGCTGCTGGTTGAATTCCTGGCTTCCGGTCGAATCGGTGTAGCCGACGACCAGCATCAGGGCGTTCTCGGTCGCTTCGGCCTGAGCGGCGGTGGCGCAAAGATCGGCCTTCGCCTGTTCGGACAGAACGGCCTTGCCCACATCGAAATGCACGTTGGCCGTGCCCCTGATGTTGTATTTGTCGATATCGCCCATGCGGCCGCGCAGCGCCTCGGTCGCCGCAGTCTGCTCGGCAAAACCCTGCGCGGTGCCGTTGCGGATCATCGAGGCGATACGAAGATCCTTGTCCTTGAGGTCGATCCGGCTGGCAATCAGGCCGCCGCCCCATTCCACGGTTTCCACCGATACCGGCAAACCGTTGAGCAGCGCGTCGGCGGCAAGGGTATCGCGGTCGAGGCCCAGGAAACCGCCGCGAGCCCTGATTTCGGTGGCCTGCCCCACCGCGACAACGGTGTAGGTGCCGTCCTCACCCGTGACCTGCAACCTGTCGCCATCGCGCGCGGAGATGACGCCTTCGATCTCCGGCCCTTCGGGAAGGTCCGTCAGATCGGCTGGAAGCGAGCCGTAGACGGTCGTTTCGTACTGGTCCTGCGCCGCCTGCTGCTGCGCGTAGGCGCCGCCCGAAACCGACACCGAAAGCATCGCCAACAGGAACAGCCCCTTCGGCTTTCTGGAAATGAAACTCATTGCATTACTCCTTCGATCTGCATCAGCCGGCCCTGGGTGACCGGCTGTTGAGACCCCCCACCTTGTTCGCTGCATGTCGCGCGGCGCACACCCGCACCGTTCGACATCGCGACGGCACGGCTGTTCAGAATAACCTTTCGGACCGGTGAACGCTCCCGGTCCGTCGTGCCCAGTGCGGTCGGCCCGCGCGCGAGTTGCGATGAACCGAACCGCCGGGGTGGCGCCGGCAACCGCTACCCCTGCTTCGCCACCGCGCGCCATTCGTGCAGCAGCGGCTCGGTATAGCCGCTCGGCTGATCTACTCCCCTGAACACGAGATCGCAGGCAGCGCGGAAGGCCGGGCCGTCCTCGTTCCCGGCAAGCGGCACGTAAGATGGATCGCCCGCATTCTGCTGGTCCACTTTCGCGGCCATGCGGCGCAAGCTGTCCATCACCTGATCGCGCGTGCAGACGCCGTGGAGCAGCCAGTTGGCCATGTGCTGGCTGGAAATGCGCAAGGTCGCACGGTCTTCCATCAGCCCGACATCGTGAATGTCGGGGACCTTGGAACAGCCGACCCCGTGATCGATCCAGCGCACGACATAACCGAGCAGGCCCTGGGCGTTGTTGTCCAGTTCTTCGCGCACTTCGTCTTCCGGCCAGTTCGTCCCATCGGCCAGCGGGATCGCCAACAGCGCATCCAGCCCCGGCGCCGCGCCCAGTTCGCTCTGCCGGGCAAAAACGTCCAGCCGGTGATAGTGCAGCGCGTGCAGCGTGGCGGCGGTCGGACTGGGGACCCAGGCGGTGTTCGCGCCAGCCTGCAGATGGCCGATCTTCTGTTCCATCATATCGGCCATCATATCGGGCGCGGCCCACATGCCCTTGCCGATCTGCGCCTTGCCCGACAGTCCGCAGGCAAGACCGATCGCGACATTGCGCCTTTCATAGGCGTCGAGCCAGGTGCTGGTCTTCATCGCGCCCTTGCGGATCATCGGCCCGGCCTGCATCGACGTGTGGATTTCATCGCCCGTGCGATCGAGGAATCCGGTATTGATGAACGCGATCCGGTCCTTCACCGCGTGAATGCAGGCGGCGAGATTGGCGCTGGTGCGCCGTTCCTCGTCCATCACGCCGACCTTGATCGTATGGCGGTCGAGGCCCAGCAAATCCTCTACTGCATCGAACAGGTCGTTGGTGAAGCTGCATTCCTCGTCGCCGTGCATCTTGGGCTTCACGATATAGATGCTGCCCGCACGGCTGTTGCGGAACCGCGAATGCCCGCCAGTGTCGAGCGCGCCGATCGCGGCGGTGAACACCGCATCCATGATCCCTTCGGGGATTTCCGCCCCATCGGGCAGCACGATCGCCGGGTTGGTCATCAAATGGCCGACATTGCGAACGAACAGCAGGCTGCGCCCCGGTAGCGTGCGTTCGCTGCCGTCGGGGGCGGTGTAAGGCACATCGTCGGACAACGCGCGGGTCACACTGCGCCCGCCCTTTTCGAACGTCTCGTTCAGATCGCCGCGAATGACGCCCAGCCAGTTGCGATAGGCCAGCGCCTTGTCCTCGCCATCGACGGCGGCAACCGAATCCTCGCAATCGCAGATCGTCGTCAGCGCGGATTCCAGGACGACATCGGCGATCCCTGCCGGATCGTCCTTGCCCACCGGATGATCGCGGTCGATCACCACCTCGATATGCAGGCCGTTGTTCACGAACAGCGGGCCGCGCGCGGTCCGCCCGGCGAACTGCGCCGGATCGGCCAGCGCGATGTCACCTGAAAGGTCGGACACATCGGCCCACGAACCCGAAGCGAGCGGCACCGTATCATCGAGGAACCGGCGAGCGCGGGCAATCACCGCCGCGCCGCGATCCGCATCGTAACCGCCCGGCCGCGCGGCGGGCGCGTCGAGCGCATCGGTGCCGTAGAACGCATCATAGAGGCTGCCCCAGCGCGCGTTTGCAGCGTTGAGCAGGAAACGCGCGTTGAGCACGGGCACCACCAGCTGAGGGCCGGCCATCGTGGCGATTTCCGCATCGACATTGCGCGTGCCGATGGCGAACGGTTCAGGCTCCGCAACGAGATAGCCGATTTCTTCCAGAAACGCGCGATAGGCGCCGGCATCGTGGCTCCCCCCCTTGTGCTCCCGATGCCATGCGTCGATTCTGGCCTGCAGATCCTCGCGCTTCTGCAGGAGCACGCGGTTACGCGGGGCGAAGCGCGCCACGAGGTTGGCAAATCCGCGCCAGAAAGCGTCGATGTCCTGCCCCAGCACGGGGAGGACATCGTCCTCCAGCAGCTCCGCAAGCGCGGGGTGAACCTGCAATCCGGCGCGTTCGATCTTGTCGTTCATTGGTCCTCACTCGTTGCTGGCTGCACGAACACTACGTGCGCGATTGTGGCATTATCCCGGGGAGGAGGACAGCCGCGCTATGGCCAAGCCAGCGGCGGATTGCAACGGGAACGGGCTTGGACTGGCGCCCCCGCCGGGCTAGACCGGGTTACGAATGAAACCGGATCTGGACACCACCGCCGTGCTCGACGCGATCGACGCCCCCGCCATGCTGGCGCAAGTGCAGGCGTGGAGTGCGATCAACACGGGGACCGCCAACCTGGAAGGGCTGGCGCGCCAGGCCGATGCCCTGGCCGAAGCGTTCGCCGTGCTTCCGGGGGAGATCGAAATGATCGACCCTGCGCCGGTGACCGCGATCGCGGCCGACGGGGCGGAGGTGGAGCGGCAATTCGGCCGGCATCTCGTCCTGCGGGTGCGCCCCGATGCGCCGCGCCGCCTGCTGCTGACCGGACACATGGATACCGTCTTCCCCCTCGACCATCCGTTTCAGGACCAGCGCTGGCTGGACGACGAAACGCTGAACGGCCCCGGCCTTGCCGACATGAAGGGCGGGATCGCGGTCATGCTCCATGCCCTGAAGGCGTTCGAGGCGAACGATGCGGCCCCGCATCTCGGCTACGACGTGATGATCAATTCGGACGAGGAAACCGGATCGCTGGCCTCGGCCCCGCTGATCGAGCAACTGGCACAAGGCAAATATGCCGCGCTGACGTACGAACCATCGGCCCTGCCCGACGGCACGCTCGCCCACGCGCGGGGCGGCAGCGGCAATTACTCGCTGACGATCACGGGCAAATCCGCCCACGCGGGGCGCAACCCGGAAGATGGGCGCAATGCCATCGTCGCCGCCGCCGCGCTGACGATGGGGCTGAAGCGGCTCCAGGACGGGGACTGCCCGGTCAATCCGGCACGGATCGAAGGGGGCTCCGCCAACAACGTCGTGCCCGATCACGCGGTTCTGCGGTTCAATATCCGCCCCAAGAGCCCCGATGCCGCCGAACGGTTCGAACGCGGGCTGGCCGAACTGGTGGGCGAGGTGCAGCAGGCGCACGACGTCGCGATCCATCGCCACGGCGGGATCACGCGCCCGCCCAAGCCGGTCGATCGCCGGGCCCAGAAGCTGTTCGACCTCGTCCATGAATGCGGCGTCTCGCTGGGGCAGGACATCGGCTGGAAATCCACCGGCGGCGTTTGCGACGGCAACAATATCGCCGCCACCGGGGTCCCCGTGGTCGACACGATGGGGGTGCGCGGCGGCGCGATCCATTCGCCGGATGAATTTCTTATCGTTCCCTCGCTCGCCGAACGCGCCGCTCTCAGCGCGCTGGTGCTGGGCAGGCTTGCCACTGGAGATCCCGTTTGACTTTCGCCCTGCGCGCCGCGCGCACCGACGACCTCGAACCCATTTACGAAATGGCCAAGCTGACGGGCGGCGGGTTCACCAACCTGCCCCCCGACCGCGATGCGCTGACGGCCAAACTGGCACGCGCCGATGCCGCCTTCGCCCGGCGTGAAGACGAGCTGGGCGACGATCAATTCGTGCTGGTGCTGGAAAATACCGCAAGCGGCGAAGTGCGCGGAACGTGCCAGCTGTTCACCCAGGTCGGGCAGCAATGGCCGTTCTATTCCTATCGTCTGACCACACTGACCCAGCATTCGCAGGAACTGGACCGCACGGTCCGGGCCGAACTGCTCAGCCTCGTCACCGATCTGGAAGGGTGCAGCGAAGTTGGCGGCCTGTTCCTGCATCCGGGCGAGCGTGCCGGCGGGCTGGGCCTGCTGCTCGCGCGCAGCCGGTATCTGTTCATCGCCATGCATCGCCGGCGCTTTGCCGATCGCGTACTGGCCGAATTGCGCGGGATTATCGACGAACGCGGCGGTTCCCCCTTCTGGGACGGGGTGGCCGGGCGCTTCTTCGGCATGAGCTTTCAGGAAGCCGATTATTTCAACGCGATCAACGGCAACCAGTTCATCGCCGACCTGATGCCCAAGCACCCGGTCTATATCGCCATGCTGGACGATGATGCGCGCAGCGTAATCGGCCTGCCGCACCCATCGGGCCGGGCGGCGATGAAGATGCTGGAGAACGAAGGCTTCGCCTACGAAGGGTATCTCGACATATTCGACGGCGGACCGACGATGACGGCGCGAACCGACCGGGTGAAAAGCGTCGCCGCTGCAAAGCCGCTGGAAATCGAACGCTGCGATCTCGATTATGGCGAACGTGCGATCGTCGCGACCGGCGAACTCGAAGGGTTCCGGGCCGCATACGGGATGCGCGAAATCACGCCCGAAGGCACAGTGGCAATCGACCAGGCGGCGGCAGGCGCCCTGAAGGTTGCGCCCGGCGACGTGATCTGGAGCGTGGCGCGGTGAACCGGCATTGCCGCCCGCCCCGGCCGGCACCAGGAACGCGAAGATCGAAGGACAAGCCGCGATGGCACTGACGGAAATCAATTTCGACGGGATCGTCGGCCCCAGCCATAACTATGCCGGGCTCAGCCTCGGCAATATCGCCAGCGCCAGCCACAAGGGCGATCCATCCTACCCGCGCGCCGCCGCGTTGCAGGGTCTGGAGAAAATGCGCGGCAATCTGGCGCGCGGCCTGCCGCAGGGTTTTCTGCTGCCTCTGCCCCGTCCCAACGACAGGCTGCTGCACCGTCTGGCGGTCGATGGCACCGTCGATCGCGCGCTGATCGCCGCGGCCTGGTCTGCCAGTTCGATGTGGACTGCCAACGCGGCCACAGTCAGCCCGGCGCCCGATACGGCGGATGGTCGCTGCCACCTGACGCCGGCCAACCTGTCGACCATGCTGCACCGCGCGCAGGAATGGCGCGACACCAAACGCCAGCTGGCCATCGCTTTCGCGGACGAGGCCCATTTTGCCGTGCACGACGCCGTACCGGGCAGCTTCGGTGACGAAGGCGCGGCCAATCACATGCGTTTTTGCGAAGGGCACGGCGCGCCGGGGGTCGAGGTATTCGTCTATGGCCGACCCGGTGGCCGCTTTCCCGCGCGTCAGCACGAACAGGCCAGCCGCGCGGTCGCCCGCCTCCATGGCCTGGCGCCGGAGCGGACCGTTTTCGTGGAACAGAACCCTGCCGCGATCGAAGCCGGCGCGTTCCACAACGATGTCGTCGCCGTGGCCAATGAACGCGTGCTGTTCTGCCACGAGCAGGCTTTCGCCGACCGGTCGGGAGCCTACGAGGCGATTCGCGGGCGGTTTCCGGCGCTGGAGGTGGTGGAAGTTCCCGCCAGCGCGGTGAGCCTGGCCGAAGCAATCCGCACCTATCTGTTCAACGCGCAGCTCGTCACGCTGCCCACCGGGGCAATGGCACTGGTCGTGCCGGAAGAATGCCGCGAAAGCGCCGCGGTATGGAGCTGGTGCGAGGGGATGCTGGCAGGCAACGGGCCGATCCGGCAAGTCATTCCGGTCGATGTGCGCCAGTCCATGGCCAATGGCGGCGGCCCTGCCTGTCTGCGGCTGCGGGTGGTGGCCGATCCGGCGACGGTCGACCCGCGTTTTCTGCTGGACGAGGCGAAGGCCGAACGGATGGAGCGCACGATCGCCGCCCATTGGCCCGTACAGATCGATCCGGCCGATCTGGGCAGCAGCGACCTTGCCCGGCAAGTGCGCGCGGCCCGGCTGGCGCTGCTGGAACAGCTCGATCTGGCACAGCTTGGTTAACGCGCTGGACTCACCGTCGGCCCGGCTTACAATCCTGAAGCAGTTAACCATTGCGGCGCGCAGGTATCCACGACTGGCACGCCGCTTGCGTCCTGACCCGTTAACCGGGATCGGTTCGACAAAGGATGTTCATGCTTCGCAAGTTGGCCCGGCTGTTCGTGATCAAGACGCGGTTCGAAGCCTATCTGATCATCTACGCCCTGGCGCTGGGCGCGACCGCACGGGGCACGGCCTATCTCGGGCAATATCCGGGTTGGGGCGGCAAGCTGCTGTTCCTCGCCTGCACGGGCGCGGTGTTCCTTGCCGGCGCCAAGATCCTCGACGCGCTGCGTTACGAGCGGGAACGCAGGCAGGCGGACCGTGAGGCACCGCGCTGAGGGGAATGAAGGTGGGGGATTCTGTTGCTAGGCTCCCCCGGGCCCCCGGTATCCGTTCTGTTGACCGGTCGGTCCAACCGCGCTCTTAGCTTTATAAATTCAGGCCGTTAGGCCGTCACATTACGCAGCGAGAGCAAGTGCTTCATTATCGTTGGCACTTGTGAGTTTTGAGCCTTTAACGGGTTACTCAGCCCGGGCGAAAACGATGCCTTTCAACACACGTCGATCCTGGTTCGGCCCCATCAGGAAACGTTTGCCGTCAAACGCCTTTTGGTGGAGCCGCCGGGTACTGCCCCCGGGTCCGTTGTGCCTATTGCACACCGCAATTTATCGCCATAGCCGACTGACGCCGGCACCGCCCTATATAGGGCACTGGCGATTAATGTGAAGTGACCGGAAAATGGCCGCTGGGGTGCCCGCGCGACGCAGGCCGAACCTCAGCCCCGCTTCTTCAGCTCGTCGCGGATTTCCTTGAGCAGGTCGAGCTCGGTCGGACCGGCGGGCTTTTCTTCCGGCGGCTTGTTCTCGAACTCCGCCATCACCTTGTTGGCATAACGGACCAGCAGGAAGATGATGAAGGCCAGGATCAGGAAATTGATCACCGCCGTTATCAGCGCGCCATAACCGATCATCGCCGCACCCGCTTCCTTCAGCGCGGCATAGTCGCCGGTCGAACCTTCGTACCCCTCGGGTACGCTCAGGAGGATGAAATAGCTGGAGAAATCAACACCGCCGAAGATCCAGCCGATTACCGGCATGATCACGTCTTCGGTCAGCGAAGTGACGATGGTGGTGAAAGCCCCCGCGATGATGACCGCAACGGCCAGTTCCATCACGTTGCCCTTGGCAACAAACGCCTTGAATTCCGCAAGCACCGTTTCGAACCTCCAATGAACCTGGATGGCGGACATGCCAGTGTAAAGCGCTCCTGCCAAGTCCGGGGAAATTCTTGAAAAGCGCTTTGGGTGTGCTATCTGCGCAATACAGATTGTCGCGGTGCACGGTGCGACCGCGCAAGGGGAGCTTTGTTCGATGAACTGGAAGTCCGTCCGCCGCTTTTCGCTCGTTGCCCTCGCCTCGATCGGGCTGGCCGCCTGCGGGATCAACTCGGTCCCCGCTGCGGAAGAAAACGCCAAGGCGAAATGGGCCGACGTCCAGGCCGCGTTCCAGGAACGTGCGAACCTGATCCCCAATCTCGAACAGATCGTCCTGTCTTCGGCGGAGCAGGAACGCGAAACCCTGAACGAGGTGATCGAGGCGCGCGCTTCGGCCACCCGCCCCGAAATCCAGGTCGATGGCGCGGACCTCAGCAATCCGCAGGCAATGGCGCAGTACCAGCAGGCGCAGAGCCAGCTTGGCGGCGCGCTGAGCCGGCTGCTGGTGTCGGTCGAGCGCTATCCCGAACTGCGCAGCCAGGAAAACTTCGGCCGTTTCATGACCCAGATCGAAGGGCAGGAAAATCGCATCCGCGTCGCCCTGCGCGATTATAACGAGGCGGTGCGCCAGTATAACACCACGATCCGCACCTTCCCCGATACGATCGGCGCGAACATCATCCACGGTGCCGAAGCGATGGTCCCGTACGAAGCGGTGACCGAAGGGGCAGAAGTCGGTCCGACGCTGAACATGCGCGCCGGCAACGGCGGCGATACCAACGCAGGTGCGAACGATAACACCGCCGACCAGCCTGCCGCTGCGGCGAACAATTGACCCTGGCACCATCGCGCGCCGTGCGTGAGGCCCTGCGTCTGCTGCTGATCCTGGCGGCAGCGCTGGGCCTGGCACTGCCTGCCGCGGGGCAGGATTTCCCCGAGCGCGGCACCGCGCCCGTGGTCGATGCCGCGAACATCATCGACGAAGCGACCGAAGCCGAGCTGACCCAGGCGCTCACCGCCTTCGAACAGCGCAACCAGCGCCAGTTCGTGATCGCCACGATCCCCGATCTGCAAGGCTACGACATTTCCGATTACGGATACCGCCTCGGCCGCGAATGGGCGCTGGGCGATGCGGAGAACAACGATGGCATCATCCTGATCGTCGCGCCGAACGAGCGGCGGATGCGGATCGAGGTTGGCTATGGCCTCGAAGGGATAATCCCCGATGGCCTCGCCTTCGAATATGTCGAGGAAATGAAACCCTATTTCCGCGACGGCGATTATTCCGCCGGGATCGCGCTGGGCGCACAGCGGGTCATCAACCAGCTCGAATTGCCGCCGGAAGAAGCCGCGCAGGTCGCGGCGCAGGCCGAACAGTCACGCCAGAGCGAGGGGGGCTTCCCCTTCGGCGCGCTGATCTGGCTCGCCTTCCTGTTCATTTTCTTCGTCCTGCCGATGTTCGGCCGCGGGCGCCGGCGCCGTTATCGCAGCGGAATGGGCGGGGTCGTGGGCGACATCGTGCTGTGGGAAGCCGGCAAGGCAATCGCGCGCGGCCTGTCCG
The DNA here is from genome assembly GCF_001028625.1 of Pelagerythrobacter marensis. Classification (NCBI taxonomy): domain Bacteria; kingdom Pseudomonadati; phylum Pseudomonadota; class Alphaproteobacteria; order Sphingomonadales; family Erythrobacteraceae; genus Pelagerythrobacter; species Pelagerythrobacter marensis. The sequence continues at coordinate 1,875,484 of NZ_CP011805.1, forward strand.
ATGACGACTGGGGCGGTGGCGGCGGATTTGGCGGTTTCGGCGGCGGCGGAGGGGGCGGCTTCGGCGGCTTTTCCGGCGGCGGCGGCAGTTTCGGGGGCGGCGGCGCCTCCGGGGGGTGGTAAGCGATGGGATATCTTGACGCCAACGGACATCGCACCGTCACCGACGCGGTGGCGGCGGCCGAGCTGGAAACCTCTGGCGAAATCGTGACCGTGATCGGCGACCGGTCGGATGAATACAACGATATCGCGCTGCTCTGGGCCATAGCCGCCGCGTTCACCGCGATGAGCGTGCTCGCCCTTTTTCCCAAATTCTTCCTGGGTCTGATCGACGCATTGATGGGCGGGTGGACGCACGAATGGACGCCGGGCGAGCTGTTCGGCATTCTCACCGCAGTCGGCCTGCTGAAATTCGCCGGGGTCTGGGCGATCCAGCTGTGGCAGCCGCTCAAGTTCGCGCTCGTCCCCGGCCCGGTGAAAAGCGCGCGCGTTCATGCCAAGGCGGTCAAACTGTTCAAGGTGGGGGCGGAGCGGCGCACGCATGGGCGCACGGGCGTGCTGATCTACCTTTCAATGCGCGAACACCGGGCGGAAATCGTCGCCGACCAGCCGATCGCGGAGATCGTCCCGGCAGAAGTCTGGGGCGAGGCGATGGCCGACATGCTCGCGGAAATTCGCAAGGGCTGCGTGGCCGAAGGCATGGCCGCCGGGGTCCGCGATGTCGGCAAGGTTCTTTCCGGCGAGTTTCCGCGCGCCGAAGACGACCAGAACGAATTGCCCGACCGGCTGATAGAGGTCTGATGACCGCCGACCGGGACGCACCCGAACACGTCGTCTGGCAGGGCAAGTACATCGTCGCCAAAACCCGCGGGCGGTGGGAATACGTTTCGCGTGCGCGCGGCATTCGGGCGGCGGTGATCGTAGCTGTCGAAGACGGCCATGTCCTGCTGGTCGAGCAGTATCGCGTTCCGCTGGGCCGGGTGTGCCTGGAACTGCCGGCAGGGCTGGTGGGCGACGACGCGGGCTGCGAAGACGAAGCGGTCGAAGCCGCCGCGATCCGCGAGCTGGAAGAAGAAACCGGCTATACCGCAGCGCAGATGGAAAACCTGGGCGAATTCCATTCGTCGCCCGGCATGGTCAGCGAAAGCTTCACGCTGATGCGCGCCCGCGGGCTCAGCCGCTTCGGCGAAGGTGGCGGTACCGATAGCGAAGACATCACGGTCCACCGGGTGCCGGTGGGCGAGATCGGCGAATTCGTTGCCCGGCGCCGCGCGCTGGGCCATGCGGTGGACGTTCGGATCGCCCTGCTGCTCGCGGGCGGCATCGTTGGGGAGGATTGATATGGCAGGCAGATGCGCAGGCAAGCTGGCGCTGGTGACCGGGGCGGCTCAGGGTCTGGGGGCAGCGCACGCACGGCGCCTGGCCGAAGAGGGTGCGCGCGTGCTGTGCACCGATATCAATGGCGAAGGTGCGGCGGCGACGGCGGTGGCAATCGACCGCGATCTGGGCGATGGCACGGCGTTCTCATGCGCACACGACGTGACCGTGCCGGAACAGTGGGAGGCGGCAGTCGAAACTGCGCGCGACCGGATGGGCGGGCTCAACGTGCTGGTCAACAACGCCGGGATCGGCGTGGGCGGCAATATCGAAACTTGCGACTTCGCCGATTGGAAGCGCTGCTTTTCAATCAATGTCGATTCGATCTTCCACGGCTGCCAGAAGGCCCTGCCGCTGATGCGCGAGCACGCGCCGGGATCGATCGTCAACATCTCCAGCATCGCCGGGCTGATCGCGAGCGATACGATGCCCGCCTACAACGCCAGCAAGGCGGCGGTCTGGATGCTGTCCAAATCGATCGCGCTGCACTGCGCGAAGAACAACATGGGCATTCGCTGCAATTCGGTGCATCCGACGTTCGTCGATACGCCGATCCTCGACGGAACGGCGCAGCAGCACAATCTGGAAAAGGGTGTACTGCTGGAAAAACTGGCGCGGCAGATACCGCTGAAATTCGTGGGCGAGCCGAACGATATCGCCAATGCCGTGGTCTATCTGGCGAGCGACGAAAGCCGCTTCATGACCGGGGCCGAAATCAAGCTCGACGGCGGCATTTCGGCGATGTGACGGGGCGGCGATGTGACGGGCCCCGCCGGGGAGCCCGTCAATCGGCGATCAATGCGATGGCGAGATAAACCAGGATCAGCGATCCGAACCCGATCAGCGTGCCGGCGACGAAGGCGATCCGAACCCAGGTCGGATCGGTTTCGAAGTAGTTTGCGATCCCCCCGCATACGCCGAACAGCTTGGCATTGCCCTTGTCGAGGCGAAAATTGCGGTCCGGCGTCACTGCGGTCCTGTCGTCGTGGTGGTGGTCGAGCCGGCTCATACCAGGATACCGGCGGGGCTGGCGGGGACGATCGCTGCGGCGAAGAAGACGGCCGAAACGGCGAAGGCGGAAACCGCGGCGATGACCCGGTTGCTCATGTCGTTGAACGATTGCATGGTAAGTATTCCCTTCCTTTGTTGCGGTCCGAGGGGCGATCCCTGCGAACACCCAATGCTTTGCACGGGGCGTGCCAGTTTTGAAAAACCGCAGAATTCCGCGGTTTCTTTGGTGGAAGCGCTCAGTTCACCCACCGTTCATTCCCGGACTTTGGGAAATTTCACCACATATCGGGATCGGCAAAATGGATAGTCTTGCACGACGCGCCCGGCTATCGCCTGCGCTTCGATGACGCTCGATCTCATCTCCCTTTCCGACTTCCGCAATCATGCCCGCAGCGAGCTGTCGGGCACTGCCCATTTCAACCTCCTCACCGGGGAAAACGGTGCGGGGAAGACCAACGTTCTGGAAGCGCTGTCGTTGCTCGCGCCCGGCCGGGGGCTACGGCGCGCACCGGTGGCGGAAATGGCGCTGGCCGATGGCGCGGGCGGATTCGCGATCGGCGCCACCCTGGCCGACAGCGGGGGGGAACCGGTGCGGCTGGGCACCTTCGTCCGCCCCGACCGCCCCAACCGCCGGCTGGTTCAGGTCAATGGCGCGGAAGCGAGCGCGGCGAGCCTGGGCGAATGGCTGGCGCTGAGCTGGCTGACCCCGGCGATGGATCGCCTTTTCGCCGATAGCGCAGGCGGGCGGCGGCGCTTTGTCGACCGCATGGCCCTCGCGCTCGATCCCTCCCACGCCCGCCATGCGACCCGCTACGAAGCTGCCCTGCGCGAACGCAACCGGCTGCTGGGCGACGATGCCCCGCCCGATCCGGTGTGGCTCGACGGGGTGGAACGGCATCTGGCCGAACACGGCAGCGCGCTGGCCCAGGGGCGATCGCGCACCATCGCCGCGGTGGCGGGCGCGCTGGCTTCATTCCCGGACGAACCTTTCGCCCGCCCCACCCTCGCCTATGCGGCCGGGGGCCCGGTCGAACGGGCAGACCTTGCCGAGGCCCTGCGCGAAAATCGCCGCCGCGACCGGCAGGCTGGACGGACCCTGATCGGTCCGCATCGTGACGACATGGCGGTTGTCATGGCGGGAAAGGACATGCCCGCTGCGATCTGTTCGACCGGAGAGCAGAAGGCGATGCTGATCGCGATCACCCTCGCCCATGCCGAACTCGCGGCGCAGGGACGGCCCGGCGTGCTCCTGCTCGACGAAGTGGCCGCGCATCTCGACCCGGTCCGGCGAGAGGCGCTGTTCGATCGGCTGCGCACCGGCGGCTCGCAAGTCTGGCTGACCGGCACCGAGCCGACCCCGTTCGCCGCCATCGCAGAAGAGGCGGCGATGTGGACGGTCGAACGCGGGCAGGTCGCCCGGCGCTAGATACCTGGCGCCAGACCGCTGGCGTCAGCTACCGCTATCCGCTTCGTCGTCCGGCAGGGCCGTGACCACGGCGCCGGCCGTTGCCGCGACGAGAGCCTCGATCCCTTCGGCTGTGGGATGAATGCGGTCGGGCTGGATCAGCTCTGGCCGATCATAGACCGGCTCAAGAAAGAACGGCACCAGATCGGCATCATATTCCTCCGCCAGCGCGGGATAGAGCGCATCGAATGCCTGCTGGAATTCCGGCCCGTAATTGGGCGGCGCGCGCATTCCCATCAACAGGACCGGAATGTCGCGCTGCCGCAGGATTTCCAGCATCTGCGCCAGATTGGCCTGCGTTTCCGCCGGCTGAAGGCCGCGAAGCAGATCATTGCCCCCCAGTTCCAGAATCACCAGGTCGGGCGCGCGATCCTGCGCGTCGAGCGTGAAAGTCAGCCGCTGCAGGCCCGCCGCGCTGGTATCGCCGGAAACGCCGGCATTGGCGATCCGGGCATCTATCCCGCGTGCCCGAAGCGCGTTTTCCAGCCGCGCGGGATAGCTTTCCCCTTCGTCCAGATTGTATCCGGCAAACAGGCTGTTCCCAAACGCCAGAATGCGCCGTTCCGGCCCACTGACCGGGGCTGCCTCGGTCGCAATTTCCTCCTGCCCCGCAACTTCGCGCGGCGGCGCATCGCCGCTGCCGCACCCGGCCAGCAGAAAAGCGGCAATGATCGACGAACGGGCGAGACGCATCGGCAAGGCTCCTTGTTCCTTTCCCATGCCTATGCCATCGCCAGCACGTGACAAGTCCCTCTCTCGCCATTTCGGCACGAAATCTCACTCTCACCCTTGGCCAGTCCGGCACACCGGTGGAGATCCTTCGCGGGATCGACCTCGACGTGCGGACCGGCGAAATCGTGGCGCTGCTGGGCCCCTCGGGATCGGGCAAAAGCTCGCTGATGGCGGTTCTCTCCGGGCTCGAACGCGCCAGCGGCGGGACCCTGCAGGTCGCCGGGCAGAATTTCGCCACGATGGGGGAAGACGCGCTGGCTCTGGCGCGGCGGGGACAGATCGGGATCGTCCTTCAGGCCTTCCACCTTCTGCCCACGATGACCGCGCTGGAAAACGTCGCCACCCCGATGGAGCTTTCCGGGGCGAGCGATGTCAGGGCCCGCGCCAGGGCGGAGCTGGAGGCGGTCGGCCTGGGCCATCGCCTCGACCACTATCCGCAGCAGCTTTCCGGCGGCGAGCAGCAGCGCGTGGCGATTGCCCGCGCGATCGCGTCGCGCCCGCAACTGATCTTTGCCGACGAACCGACAGGCAACCTCGACGTGGCGACCGGGCATGACATTATCGACCTGCTCTTTTCCCGCCGCGAGGAAACCGGGGCCACCCTGCTGGTGATAACGCACGATCCCGAACTGGCCGCGCGATGCGGGCGGGTCGTGACGATCGAGGATGGCCGGATCGCGAGCGACACCGGTGGCTAGAGCGCTACCGCTGGCCACCGCCTGGGCGATTGCCCGGCGCGATCTCAACGCGCGGTTCAAGGGGCTGCGCCTGCTGCTCGTCTGCCTGTTTCTCGGCACCGGGGCGCTGGCCGCGATCGGCACGCTGACCGGCGCGATCGAAAGCGAGCTGGAAGAAAGCGGGCAGATCCTGCTCGGCGGCGATCTGGAAGTCGAGGTCTGGCAGCGCGACTTGCGCCCCGACGAGAAGGCGGCGCTTGGCGAATATGGCCGGGTGTCGGGCGGCACGCGGCTGCAGGCAATGGCGAGCGCGGGCGACAACGCCGCCCCGGTCGAACTGAAGGCCGTTGACGAGGCCTGGCCGCTCTACGGCACATTGACGCTGGCCGACGGGCGGACGGCAGGCGCCCCGGCAGCGGGGGAAGCGTGGCTGGCGCCGGGCGCAATCGATCGGCTGGGGATCGCAGTGGGCGACGAGTTCCGCATCGGCACGCAGAACGTGGTCGCCGCGGGAATTATCGCCGATGAGCCGGACCGCCTTTCCGAAGGGTTCCAGCTTGGCCCCACGGTCATCGTCGCCGAGGATCTGCCGCACCGTGCGGACCTGATCGCGCCGGGCGCGATGTACCAGAGCAAATACCGCGTCGCCTTCACTCCCGACCGCGACCCGGACACGGTGGAGGAAGCGCTGGAAGAGCGCTTCCCCGATGCCGGGTTCGATTTCCGCACCCGCGACCGCGCTTCGCCGGGGGCGGACCGGTTCGTCGGGCGCATGGGCGAATTTCTCGCCCTCGTCGGACTGGCGGCGCTCGTCATCGCCGGGATCGGGATCGGCGGCGGGGTTACCTCCTATCTGGAGGCACGCCGCGCGAGCATCGCAACGCTGAAAGTGCTGGGCGCGACCAGCAGCGATATCGCGCGGATCTACGCACTCCAGATCGCCGCCGCCGCGCTGGTGGGCAGCGGACTGGGGCTGGCGGCGGGCGTGCTGGTCACGCCGCTGCTTTCCGCCGTGCTGCAGGATCTTCTGCCGGTTCGCAGCGGCTTCGTGTTCGCGCCGGGCGCGCTGGCGCTGGCCGCCGGATACGGGCTGCTGGTTGCCCTGGTCTTCGCCGCGACGCCGCTGCTGCGCGCGCGCCGTTTTCCGGCAATGGCGCTGATGCGCGCCGGCATCGTCCCGCTGGTCCGCGACCGAACCGCCTTGCGCTGGGTGCTGGCGGGCCTTGCGGCAATCGTCGCGCTGGTCCTGCTCACTTCGCGCGATCCGATGCTGGCGGCGATGTTCCTGCTCGGCGCGGGGGCGACGCTGGGGATGCTGGCGCTGCTCGGCCGCGCGATTGCCTGGCTGGCGGCGCGCCTGCCCCGGCCCGCCAACCCACTGCTGCGCAATGCGATCGCCAGCTTCCATCGCCCCGGGTCATCGACCGGTCCGCTGGTCACGGCGCTCGGCTTCGGCCTGTCGGCGTTCGTCCTCCTGGCCGGAATACAGACGGCGATAAACGGCAATATCGAACGCCGCGTACCCCAGCAGGCGCCCGACTATTTCGTGCTCGACATTCCGCGCGACCGCGCTGCGCAGTTCGAAACGCTGGTGGAGCGGGAGCATCCGGCAGCGGAGATCCGAATGGTGCCGGCGCTGCGCGGGGCCGTGTTGGCCTACGGCCCGCGCGATGCCATGACGCGGGTCGCCGATCTGGAGGAAATTCCCGACGGCGCATGGGGCCTGCGCGGAGAGCGCGGCCTGACTTACGCCGATCAGGTGCCACCCGGAAACACCCTGGTCGAAGGCGAATGGTGGGGTCCGATGTGGAGCGGGGAACCGCTGGTCTCGGTCGACGAGGAACTGGCCGAAGCCGCCGGAATCGCGATCGGCGACTATATCACCATCGGTGTTCTGGGGATCGAGCGCACCGCGCGGGTCGCCAGCCTGCGGCGGATCGACTGGGAAAGCATGGGGTTCAACTACGTCTTCGTGTTCAGCCCCAATGTCCTGCAGGACGCACCGCACAATCTCGCCGCGACCATCCAGTTGCCCGAAGGGTCCGACACCGGCCCGCTGCTGCGGGAACTGGTCGGTGCCTTCCCGTCCAGCTCTGTGATCGAGATCGGCGGGGTCCTGGCACAGGCGCGTACGATTCTGGGGCAAGTGAGCATTGCAACCTTTGCCGCGGCCTCGGTCGCGGTTCTCGCCGGGCTGGCCGTGCTGATCGGGGCAATCGCCGCCGCCCGGGCCGCGCGCACATACGATACGGTGGTTCTGCGGGTACTCGGCGCAAGCCGACGGCAAATATTGACGATGCAGCTGGTCGAATACGGGCTGCTGGCGCTAGCCCTGGCGGCGGTCGCCTTCGCGCTGGGGTCTGCCCTGGCCTGGCTGGTCGTCACCCGCCTGTTCGAATTCGACTGGCTGCCCAACTGGGGCGCCATGCTGGCCGTGCTGGGTGCCGGGCTGCTGGTGGTCGTGGTGTTCGCCCTGGCCGGCTCCCTCCCCCTGCTCCGCGCCCGACCGGCACAAGCCCTCCGCGCGCTGTAGCGGCGCTGATCTGGGCACGGCGCAACGTGCGAACGTGTGAGGCACCGTCGTGTTTCTCCGATCCCTCGCACAGGAGGCGGAAAGGATCGGTCTTCGCGAGGTGATCCCCTGCGAAAGCAGGGGTCCAGGACGGCGGGCGCCGGGACTACTTCTGAGTTCCTGCTTTCGCAGGAACTCACGACGGGTGAAGCGCTCCTTGCGATGCCAAGCCGTCCGGCGATGACAACGAACGCTCTCCGCAAAACCTCTCCGATGTGATCCCCAGCCTGCGCGGGGGATCGGGCTCCATACGAGAAAGGGGGCCACCTTGCGGCGCCCCCCTTCGTCTTTGATCGTCGGCTGCCGCCGCGCCGGTCAGAACTTGAACCGCACGGTCCCGCCGTAAGTCCGCGGCTGGTTGGGGTAGCCCGAGACGGTGCCCGCCTGGGCCACGCCGTCGAAGATCTGCGTGATATACCGGTCGTCGGTCAGGTTGCGAACGAACGCGCTGACTTCCAGCCCCATGTCGAGCGCCAGCGTGAGCGACGCGTTCACCTGGTTGACCTCGCGCCGGTACAGGCGCGCCATCGCGATGCCTGCCTCGTTGCTGCCGAACCCGGTCAGGCCGTCGGTGATCTGCGTATTGCTCTCGTGATAATAATCGAGCCGGCCGATCAGCGCATTGCCCGTCATGCCGAATTCGTGCGTGTAGGTGGCCGAAGTTGCCAGCGTGAATTCGGGAATGCCCGCCGGGCGCGTGCCCGACAGGTCGCCCAGGGTGGAGTTCGGGAAGCTGTCGTACTTCGGATCGAGGTAGGTCAGCGCGAAAGTGAACACCAGCGGATCGGCCGGCTGGATCACCGAATCGAACTCGAAACCGCGAGTCGATTGCTTGCCCGCATTGGCCAGCGCGAAACCGGTGCCGGTGAAGACGTTCGACTGGAAGCCTTTCAGCGTCTGGTCGAACACCGCCAGGTTGAATTGCAGCCCGGGGAAATCGCCCTTCAGGCCGGCTTCGTAGACTTCCGCCTCCTCAGGACCGGCGAAACGCGTGCCGGTCGTCAGGTTGGGCACGCCCAGCCCGGCATCGCGGATCGGCGAAGACGGGGCCAGAATCGTGCTGCCGTAGGGACCCGGCGTGTAATCGGCAGGCAACGGCCGGCTGTCGCGCGACAGGTTGACCGAAGATGCCTTGAACCCGGTGGCATAGGTCACATAGGCGTTCAGCCGGTCGGTCACGTCGAACGCGGCGCGCAGCGTATAGCTGAAATCGTCGTCGCGCGTGCGGCCCGGCTCGACCGCGTTGGGCACGTTGAGGAACGGCGGCAGGAACTGGAGTGGCTGCAGCGCCAGCAGCGGGTTCGTCGCCGGGTCGGTCGCCGCCGCGGCAATCGCCCCGAAAGCGGCCGGATTGGCCTGCTGGAACGCCGCAATGGCTGCGCCATCGACGCTGCTGGGCGGCACGCCCATCGCCTGGGCGATCTGCCCCACGATCACTGCGTCCACCAGGTTCACGTTAGCCAGCGGATCGAGCGAAGTCTGCTCGAGCGAGAAATCCTTCTTGTCCTTGGTGTAATTGAACCCGGCGGTCAGCGTCAGGCCATCGAACGGTTCGAAATCGACCGTGCCGAAGATCGAATAGGCTTCGTTATCCAGGGTGAAGTATTCGCGGGTGGCAGCGCCTTCGGCGAAGATGGAGCCTTGCGCGAAGCCGAGCTGGCTTTCGACGAAGCCCAGCGTGCCCGGCGTGCCGCTGCCTGCCAGCAGGTCGAAGAAGGGCCGCGCGTCGGGCCCGTTGGTCAGGCCGCTGTTCTGTTCCACCTTCTCGTTGAAATAGAACGCGCCGAGCAGGAAGTTGATCGGCCCGTCGAAATCGGACGCGATGCGGAATTCCTGCGTGAAGGTGTCGTAGGCCTGGTCGCGCATCTCGCTGACCACGTCGGCGCTCGAGAAATCGACATCCTGCTGGCTGAGCGAACGCAGTTCACGATAGGCGGTGATCGAGGTCAGCGTCAGCGCGCCCAGTTCCAGATCCGCCTGGAGCGAGGCGCCATAGTTCTCGATCTCGTTGACCGGCAGGGTGTTGAGATAGGTCTGATCCGAGAACAGGTTTTCGGGATCGATCGCCCCGCCCACTGCAAACAGCAGCGGCACCGTGGGCCCGGCGACGACATTGCCGGCAAAACAGCACAGCTCGTCGATCTTGGAGTAATCGCCGATCGCGCGGATGCGCAGCGGGCCGCCGTTTTCGAACAGCAATTGCCCGCGCACAGAGTAGCGATCGCGTTCGTTGATCTTCTCGTCCAGGTTGACGACATCGACGTAACCGTCACGCTTGTTCATCCCGGCGTCGAGCGAGAAGGCGATGCTCTCGCTGATCGGGCCGGTGATGTCGCCCTTCAGCACGATCTGGTCGAAATTGCCGTAAGTCGCGCTGACCGATCCGCCGAAGTCGAATTGCGGCGCGCGCGTCACGACCGAGATGACACCGGCCGAAGCGTTCTTGCCGAACAGCGTCGATTGCGGGCCGCGCAGAACCTCCACCCGCGAAACGTTGGCGATGTCAGCGATCTGCCCGGCCGAACGCGAACGGAACACACCGTCGATGAACACGCCGACCGACGGTTCGATACCCGCGTTGTTCGCGCCGTTGCCGAAACCGCGGATGATGAAGGTGGTGTTGGCGGAGCTTTGCAGCTGGCTGACACGCAGCGAAGGCGCCACGGTCTGCAGGTCGATAAGGTCGCGGATCTCGGCCCGTTCCAGCGTTTCACCCGAAGTGACGCTGACCGAAACCGGGGTTTCCTGCAGGGTCATCTCGCGCTTGGTCGCGGTCACGACGATCGTGTCGCCGGTCGAAAGCGGGGCCGGGGCCTCGCTGCTTTCCTGCCCGGCATCGGGCGCCGCTGCCCCCGCATTCTGCGCAAACGCCGAAAACGGCAGGGCAACGCCGGCCACGCCTGCGAACAGGGCCGAGCGAACGGAAACTGAAAAACGCATCTGGATTCCTCTCCAACAACCTTCTTTTCAAAAGCCTTCTTGCACGAGGCTCTGCGGGTTTTGCCCCGACTGTTATGGTGAATACGTCCTCTGCCGGAGCCTCTCAAGCGCGCGAACACGCCCCGCAACACGCCAAACGGCTATGTGCCTTTCGAGTCACAGGTGCCCTTACGGCAATGCGGCGGGGCTGACGGGCAGACGGCAGGAATCGCTAAAAATCAACGCGCCAGGCCGCAGGGCGACACCATGCGGCTAGGCAAAAACATCCGATGCCAAAGTGCCCTTGGGATCTTCCCCAAACCGATTCGGCCCCGGCGTGCCGGGCAGCAGCATCAGCACGAGATAGGCGATGCTCGCGATCAGACCGATGAAAGGGATTATGCCTACGACGACGAGGCCCAGAAACCACCAACCCGACATGTCGCGATCGTGGAGCCGGCGCACATTGACCGCGACGTTCGGGATTACTGTTGCCAGCCACCACAGCGGCAGGAGCAGGCCGATGCCGGATAACAGCCCGCTATAAACGACTGTGGAGCCGGCCGGACTATCGAAGGAGGATCTCTCCGGACTTCCGAACCCGAAGACCAGCGCCATAATAGCCGCAACCACGATCACGTTAAGCAGCGTGAACATCCAGAATTCCATGCGCCGCGAGCGGCCCGAGAAATCGAAGTAGCGCTTCAGCGGCAAGATCATCCAGTGCATCGATAGCTCCCCATCCGCGAAGGCGGCCTTCATCGCCCCCTTCCGACCCCGAGAATGGACCACAAGCCGCAACCCCCGGCAACGCGAATCTTCATCGGGCGGCCCGCACCGCTTGCCCCGCGCCCCGCGCTCGTCTACGGCGCGCGCGTTTATTGCGCTGCACCATCGTCGCGCGCCAGCACCGAACCGAAAGCTCTGAAAGATGTCCGAACGTCTCCGTAACGTGGCGATTATCGCCCACGTCGACCATGGCAAGACCACTCTGGTCGACCAGCTCTTCCGCCAGTCCGGCACGTTTCGCGAGAATCAGCGCGTTGACGAGCGTGCGATGGATTCGAACGATCTGGAAAAAGAACGCGGGATCACCATCCTCGCCAAGTGCACTTCGGTCGAATGGTCGGGCGGCGACGGCGAAGCGCATCGAATCAACATCGTCGACACGCCCGGCCACGCCGACTTCGGTGCAGAGGTGGAACGGATCCTGTCGATGGTCGACGGGGTGATCCTGCTGGTCGATTCGGCCGAAGGCGCCATGCCGCAGACCAAGTTCGTGACCGGCAAGGCGCTGGCGCTGGGTCTGAGGCCGATCGTCGTGGTCAACAAGATCGACCGCCCCGACGGCCGCCCGCAGGAAGTGCTGGACGAAGTGTTCGACCTGTTCGTCAGCCTCGACGCCAAGGATGAGCAGCTCGACTTCCCCGTTCTCTACGCATCCGGCCGCGATGGCTACGCCAGCGAGGACCAGGCCGCCCGCGAAGGCACGCTGGAACCGCTGTTTCAGCGGATCGTCGACCACGTCCCCGCCCCCGGCCTCGACGATAGCGGGCCGTTCACGTTCCTTGCCACCCTGCTCGATCGCGACAACTTCATGGGCCGCGTTCTGACCGGGCGGGTCCAGTCGGGCACCGTCAACGTCAACGATCCGATCCATGCGCTCGATATGGACGGCAATGTGATCGAAACCGGCCGCGCGACCAAGCTGCTGGCTTTCCGCGGGCTGGAACGGGTCCCGGTCGACAGCGCGCGCGCCGGCGATATCGTCGCGCTCGCCGGGCTGGAGAAGGCCACCGTCGCCAACACGTTGGCCGATCCGGCGGTGAAGGAACCGATCGCCGCACAGCCGATCGATCCGCCGACGCTGGCCATGCGCTTTGCCGTCAACGACAGCCCGCTGGCCGGGCGCGAGGGCAGCAAGGTCACCAGCCGCATGATCCGCGACCGCCTGCTGCGCGAAGCCGAAACCAATGTCGCGATCCGCGTTACCGAGAGCGACGACAAGGACAGCTTCGAAGTCGCCGGACGCGGCGAACTGCAGCTGGGCGTGCTGATCGAGACGATGCGGCGCGAGGGCTTCGAACTGGGCATCAGCCGCCCGCGCGTGCTGTTCCGCGAAGACGGCGGTAAGCGGCAGGAGCCTTACGAAACCGTGGTCATCGACGTCGATGACGAGCACTCCGGCACGGTTGTCGAGAAGATGCAGCGGCGCAAGGCGGACCTGACCGAGATGCGCCCTTCCGGCATCGGCAAGACCCGCATTACCTTCTCCGCGCCCAGCCGCGGCCTGATCGGCTATCACGGCGAATTCCTGTCCGACACGCGCGGCACCGGGATCATGAACCGCCTGTTCGAGAAGTACGATGTCTACAAGGGCCCGATCGAAGGGCGCCAGAACGGCGTTCTGATCTCGATGGTCTCGGGCGAGGCAGTGCCTTACGCGCTGAACGCGCTGGAAGAACGGGGCGAGCTGTTCATCGGCGGCGGCGCGAAGATCTATGAAGGCATGGTGATCGGCGAAAATGCCAAGCCCGACGATCTCGAAGTCAATCCGATGAAGTCGAAGCAGCTGACCAACTTCCGCTCCACCGGCAAGGACGATGCCATCCGGCTGACCCCGCCCCGGCGGATGAGCCTGGAACAGGCGATCGCCTATATCGACGACGACGAAATGGTCGAAGTGACCCCGCAGTCGATCCGCCTGCGCAAGGCGATCCTGGACCCGCACGAACGCAAGAAGGCGAAACGCCGCGCCGAAGGCTAACTCGTCCAGCGCAGCATTCGCATTGTTCAGGGCGTCGGCCCCTCGCCGCCGCGCGGGCCCGACGCCTCAGTTCACAAGATGGAGTTCGGCCAGCGCGAGCGCGGCGTAGAGCGCGGTGCCGGCGAAGAACGGCAGGAAATAGCTCTGGCGTTCTTCGGGCAGCTCCTCTTTCAGAACGACCAGGATGATGGCCCCGCCGACGAAGGCGAAGAGCCCCCCGATCGCCAGCGGCGGAAGCGCCAGAGCCACGCCGGCCAGCCAGCCGCCCAGTGTCGCGAGCACCAGTGCCCAGCGCCCCCGCCGGTCGTAGAGTTCGACATGATGGCGGCGCGCGCCGTAATCGGCGGTGACGAAGTGGAGCATCATCGCCACGAAATAGAGCGCCAGCCCGGCCGCGCTCTCATCCTCCCGATGGTTGAGGAGATAGGCGATGACGAAAATCAGCAGCCCATTCGCGCCGATGTGGAGGCGGAACATCGCGTGTTCCGGCCTGTCCCGCCCTTCGCTTTCGCGCTGGGCATCGCGCGATGCGACGATCGCCCGTTCCATTCCGTAGAACAGGATCAGGCCGGCGAGGGCCAGGGTATAGACGGCCGCTTCGGCAAGCGGCGCCGCCAGGCCGGTCGCCCGTTCGAAACTCGCGGCGTGGGCCCCGATCTCGGGCATGATGTGCAGGAAAACATATCCGACCGCGACCCCGCCCGCGAAGCTCAGCCACCGGCTGCGAGGGGTCGCATCGAGAATGCGCAACCGCCCCACGAACAGGTGAACCGCGCAGAACGCGAGGGTCATGACGAACGTGGCGAAGGGCAGGAAAAGATCGGCCACCATCCAACAATACTGGGCCAGCCCCGGTCATGATGACAACTGCAAAGGCAGTCCTTCCCCATCCTGCATAAAATGTTGCGCAGGCAGATAACATCGTTTCCCCATCGCCAATCGACACTGTTACGATCGATTGCCCGCCAGCAATGCACGGCTGATCGCGGCGAATTTTGCCGAACCGGTAGTAATTGGCGCGGTTGCTTGTTACCCCCTCGCCCATGCAGACAGGGACCCTCGTTTCACTCGCCCTCTATTTCGTTCTCATGCTGGGCATCGGGCTCTATGCCTGGCGCAAGTCGACCGACACGTCCGAAGCTTATCTGCTCGGCGGGCGTCAGCTTCACCCCGCCGTCGCCGCGCTCAGCGCGGGCGCATCGGACATGTCGGGCTGGTTGCTTCTGGGCCTTCCCGGCGCGCTCTACGCTGCCGGCCTGGTCGAAGCGTGGATCGGTATCGGGCTGTTCGTCGGGGCGCTGGTCAACTGGATCGTGGTGGCCCCGCGCCTGCGCGAACAGACGGTGCGGCTGGGCAATGCGCTGACCATTCCCGAATTCCTCGCCAATCGTTTCCCCGACAAGGCGACCGCCCTGCGGGTGGTTTCGGCGATCATCATCGTCGTGTTCTTCACCGTCTATACCGCGGCCGGCCTGGTCGGCGGCGGCAAGCTGTTCGTGACCAGTTTCGCCGGCCTCTTCGGCGATGTGGGCATGAGCGATTACATGTTCGGCATCTGGCTGACTGCGGGCGTCGTGCTCGCCTATACGATGGTCGGCGGCTTCCTCGCCGTCAGCCTGACCGACTTCGTCCAGGGCTGCATCATGGTCGTCGCGCTGGTGATCATGCCGCTGGTGGTGATGTTCGGCCCCGGCGGCAGCGCGGGCGAATCGCTGACGCTGGTTCAGCCCGGCTTCCTCGACATCGGATACGGCCTGACCTTCATCGGCTTCCTCTCGGCGGTGACCTGGGGCCTGGGCTATTTCGGGCAGCCGCATATCATCGTCCGCTTCATGGCCGTTCGCAGCCAGAAGGACGTGGCCGTCGCGCGCAATATCGGCATGACCTGGATGTTCATCTGCCTGATCGGCGCGCTTGGCGTCGGGCTGGCCGGGCGGGCCTATGTCGCGCGCAACGGCCTGGTGGTGGACGACCCGGAAACGATCTTCATCGTGCTCGCCAACCTGCTTTTCCATCCGCTGGTTACCGGCTTTCTTCTGGCCGCCCTGCTCGCCGCGATCATGAGCACGATCAGCTCGCAGCTGCTGGTATCGTCCAGCTCGCTCACCGAAGATTTCTATCGTCTCTTCCTGCGCAAGGAAGCGAGCGAGCGCGAGATCGTGAATGTCGGACGCGGGGCGGTGCTGCTGGTCGCGCTGGCGGCGATCGTCATCGCTTCCGATCCGGAGAGCAAGGTTCTGGGCCTCGTCTCCAACGCCTGGGCCGGTTTCGGCGCGGCGTTCGGGCCGCTGATCATCCTGTCGCTGACCTGGAAACGCATGACCGGGGCTGGCGCGGTTTCCGGCCTGGTGGTCGGGGCCGGCGTGGTCGGCCTGTGGATCGCGATGGGGTGGAACGGCAGCTTCCTGGGCGGCGAAGGGGTGTACGAAATCATTCCGGGCTTCATCGCCTCGTGGCTGGCGATCTGGGGCGTAAGCCTTGCGACCGCCCCCACCGCGGTGGAGCAAACCGCCTGATCGCTCTGCCGACCCGGTAACCGCCCCGTGCCGGCGACAGAGCTTCTGGCAAGTTCCTGGCAATGCGCCATTAACCCGCGCCGTTGCACAAGGGCGAGATGGTTCGCGCGTTCGCAATTGGGATCAGCGTCCTGGCGCTGGCTGGATGCCAGATCCTGCCCGGAAGCGATCGATCCGGGTCCGACCGCTCACCCGCCAGCGGCGCCGGGAATACGATTTCGAACAATCCCGAGGCACGCCAGTGCCTCGCCGATCTGGGCGCCACCGGCGCTGGCTTCACCCCATTGCCCGATCGCCATGCCGGGCGCGGCTGTTCGCTGATCAACACGGTCGAACTGTCCCGCCTGCCCGGCGACCGCGGGGCCTTTACGGTGAGCAACCTCGGCCCTGTCGCCTGCCCGACCGCAACCGCCTTCACCGCTTGGGTCCGTTACGGTGTCGACCGCGCGGCGCGGGCCTATCTCGGCAGTCCGATCGTGCGGGTTGAAACGATGGGCAGCTATGCCTGCCGCAATGTCGCGGGCAGCGGGCGACGTTCCGCCCACGCCACGGCGGAGGCGATCGACATCGGCGCGTTCCATCTGGCCGACGGACGGCGCATCAGCGTGCTGAACGACTGGGATGGCGGAACCTCCGCCGAACGCAAGTTTCTGCGCGTGATCCAGCGCAGCGCGTGCAAACGGTTCGAAACGGTGCTGGGCCCCGAATACAACGCCGCGCATCGCGATCACTTCCATCTCGAACGCGGCGGCGACGGGGGTTTCTGCCGCTAGGCGATCAGGGCTGCGTTTCCAGGCAGATCCGCACCGCCTCGGCCGGATGCCGCGCCCCCAGCTTCGCCATCATGTTGGCCCGATGGATTTCCACCGTCCGCGGGCTGATCTTCAGCATGCGCGCTATCGCCTTGTTGCTGCTGCCCCGGGTCAGCCATTCCAGCACTTCGCGTTCGCGCCGGGTTAGCGCCCTCACCCGCCGGCGCGCGTCAATCAGGCGGCGCTGCGCCGCGGCGTGCGCTTCTGCATCGGGCTGCACCCGCACCAGCGCCGCGCGCAGGACCGCTGCGGTCAGCGGCAGTGGCAGGAAATCGATTGCGCCCGCGCGGATCGCCGCAACCACTTGCGCCGTATCGGGCCAGGGCGCGACGGCCAGCACCGGCAAGCCGACATAACGATCGGTGAAGTGTGCCATCGCCGCACGGATGCCACCCCACGGCGCATGGTCGCGGACCACCGCGATCCCCGCTTCGGGGCGGAAATCCGCCACTTCGCCGACCGTGCCGTAAACTTCCGCGTGGCGGCCCGCCGCCAGCGCCAGACGGGCCAGTTCCGCCCGCTGGCGCGCATCGGGGTCGACGATGTGGAGGGTCCTGCTTGCGTCCATGCGCGGCAGCGATGCCCCGATTTGCCGGTCGCGGGGGAGATGCAGTGGCCACCGTTTCGGATGTTTTACCTGCCCTGGCGCGAGACGGCGCAGGGCAGGTACGCAGGCGCCGGATCAACGCCGAAATGGAGCTATCAGGAGCGGGCTTTTTGATCGGCCCGGTGCCGCTTCAACTTTCGCCGGCAGCCTGGTCATCATCGCCGAAATAGAAGCTGTAATCCGGCAGCGAATGGAACGCGCTGCGCAGCGCATCGCCCCAGCTTGAAGAGATCGCCTGGAAATAGGGATCGTCGTGGGTGATCCGCCGCGTATGCGTCGGCGCGAACCCGTCGCGTTCTATCACCATCAGATCGAGCGGCAGGCCCACGGAAAGGTTCGCCTTCAGCGTCGAATCGAACGACACGGTCAGCAGCTTCACCGCATCTTCGAAGCTCATCGCCCGGTCGTATCCGCGGATCAGGATCGGGCGACCGTACTTCGTCTCGCCGATCTGGAAGAAAGGTGTGTCGAAGCTGGCTTCGATGAAGTTTCCTTCGGGATAGATCAGGAACAGGCGCGGCTCCATCCCGTCGATCTGCCCAGCCAGGATGACCGACGCGGTAAAGCGGCCCCGCCCGCGATCGCCGTTGGCCAGCTGGCGTTCCTCGATCGTCGCCCGCAAAAGCTGCCCGATCTCGGTCGCGACCTGAAACATGCTCGGCGCTTCCAGCAACGAATTGTGCCGGTCGTCGGGCGCCTTGGTCCGTTCTTCGAGCTGGCTGATGACCGCTTGGGTTGTCGCGAGATTGCCCGCGGTCATGACCGCCAGCATCCGTTCGCCCGGCACCTGCCAGTGGAACATCTTGCGGAACACCGAAATGTTGTCGACGCCCGAATTGGTGCGAGTGTCGCTCATCAGGACAAGGCCCTTGTCGAGCACCATGCCCACGCAATACGTCATTACTGATCCACCTGCTGCTGTTCGACCGCGACATCGACGTCGAGATTTTCGCTCGCCGCGCCGAAGCTGATCCCCGTGATCGGCGCCGCGTCGCGATAATCGCGGCCGGTCGCGACCCGCACATAGCGCGGATCGGGGCTGATCCCATTGGATATATCGAACCCGACCCAGCCCAGCCCTTCGACGTGCGCTTCCGCCCAGGCGTGGGTCGCGTCCTGTTCGACCCGGTCGTTCATCATCAGATAGCCACTGACATATCGCGCGGGGATCTGTGCCGCACGCGCTGCGCCGATGAACACGTGGGCGTGATCCTGGCACACGCCCTGCCCCGCCTCCGCCGCTTCTTCCGCAGTCGTGTCGACCCGCGTGCTGCCCGTCCGGTACTCGACCTCGCTGCGGATGCGCCCGGAAAGCGCGTGCAGGAAATCCAGCTTGGCATCCGGTCCGCAATCGAGATCGCGCAGGATGCGCCGAACCGCGTCGCCCGGCCGGGTCAGCCGCGTCTGCGCGAGAAAGCTCCACAAGGGCAGGTGTCCCGAATGATGGCCGATCACGCCGGCATTGTCTTCGGTGTCGACCGTTCCCGAACAGCTGACGACGACTTCGCGCACGCCCTGCTCGACCGCGATCAGGGTGACGTGGTTGAAATGCTGATCGTCATATTCGAGCTGGGGCACGGCGTTTTCGTATTCCATGTCCCAGGTCAGGATATCCTGCCCCTGCGTCGCCTTCGGCGTCAGGCGCAGCCGCTGCAATGCATGAACCACCGGTTCGGCAAATGCGTATCGCGTTCTATGGCGTATCGACAGGCGCATGGGTCAGCTCAGAAACCTGTAGTCTTCGGCAATGCCCTTGGCGATGGCGTTGTTCGCCTGCGTGAAATGGCGCAGGAAATCGTGCAGGCCGCGTTCGAAAATGCCGTCGATGGTGAGATCGGACAGCCGCGTCGCGCTTTCGCGCATCAGTGCGTTGCTTTCCCCTTCGCGGCCATGCATCCGCGCCAGCGCGGCCAGCTCTTCGCGCAGCGCGGTGTGACAGAAGGCGAGGCTGCGCGGGAAACGGTCGTCGAGGACGAGGAACTCAACGATGACGCGGGCATCGATCCGCCCGGCGTTGAGCCAGCGGAACGCGCGATCGCCCGATACCGACCGCAGGACCTGGTCCCACTGCCCGGTGTCGAGGCTGGTGCCGACGTAGGATAGCGAGGGCAGAAGCAGGTAGTATTTCATGTCGAGGATTCGGGCGACACAATCCGCCCGTTCCACGAACGTGCCCGCCCGCGCGAAATGGAACCCTTCGTTGCGCAGCATCGAACCGCTCATCGCGCCGTGCACGACCGTCCCCGCCCGCCGGATGATCTGGACTGCTTCGCCCACGCTGTTCTGGGCCAAGGGCCGCGCGAGCAGGCGGGAAATTTCCATCCAGCTTTCGTTGATCGCTTCCCACAGTTCGCCGCTGATCGCATTGCGCACGGCGCGCGCGTTGGTGCGCGCGGCGCCGATCATGGCCAGAACACTGGTGGCATTGTCGGGGTCGCGCAGCAGATAGTTCCACGCCTGATGGCCGGTATAGGTGCCGTGCTTGTTCTCGTACCCGGCGCGCTGGCCGAACGCCTCGATGACGGATCGCCATTCTTCTTCCGCCGTCGCGACATCGCGGGTCAGCGCCATGTGGAAACCCGCCTCCAGCAGGCGTGCGGTGTTTTCGGCACGCTCCAGACAGCGGCACATCCAGAACAGGCCGTGAGCGGTTCGACCTAGCAAGAGCGCCTCCCGACCATCAGTCCTTCAACACCCAGGTATCCTTGGTCCCGCCGCCCTGGCTCGAATTGACGACCAGCGAGCCCTTGCGCATCGCCACCCGGCTCAGCCCCCCCGGCACGATCTCGATCCCGTCGGGCGACACCAGCACGAACGGGCGCAGGTCGACGTGGCGCGGGGCCAGCCCGCTGCGGGTGAAGATGGGGCAGGTCGAAAGCGACAGCGTCGGCTGGGCAATGTAGTTTTCCGGCCGCGCCGTCAGCTTTTGGCGAAACGCGGCCAGTTCGCGCTTCGACGCGGCGGGGCCGATCAGCATCCCGTACCCGCCCGATCCGTGGACTTCCTTCACCACAAGATCGGCCAGATTGTCGAGGACGTAGGCGAGGCTGTCGGGGTCGGCGCAGCGCCAGGTGTCGACATTGGGCAGCAGAGGCTTCTCGCCGGTGTAGAACTCGACGATCTCGGGCATGAAACTGTAAATCGCCTTGTCATCGGCGACCCCCGTGCCCGGGGCATTCGCGATCGTGATCCCCCCGGCGCGATAGACATCCATGATCCCCGGTACGCCCAGCACCGAATCCGCGTTGAAGGTAAGCGGATCGAGGAAATCGTCGTCGACACGGCGATAGAGGACATCGACCGGTTCATATCCGCGCGTGGTGCGCATCGCGACCCGTCCGTCGGCCACGCGCAGGTCGCTGCCTTCGACCAGTTCCGCCCCCATCTGATCGGCGAGGAAGGCGTGTTCGAAGTATGCGCTGTTGTAAATGCCGGGGGTGAGCACGGCGACGGTCGGCTTGCCCGTAGTGCCGGCCGGTGCACAGGCCGCCAGGCTTTTCGCCAGCCTGCGGGGATAATCGGATACCTGGCAAACCGGGATGCGGGTGAACAGTTCGGGGAACATGGCCATCATCGTCTCGCGATTCTGGAGCATGTAGCTGACGCCCGACGGGGTGCGTGCGTTGTCTTCGAGGACATAGAAATCGTTCGGCCCCGTCCGCACCAGATCGATCCCGACGACGTGGGTATAGACCCCGCCCGGCGGGGTGAAGCCGACCATGTTCGGTAACCAGGCGGGATTGTCGCGCAGCAGCCGTTCGGGGATCCGCCCGGCGCGCACGATTTCCTGGCGGTGGTAGAGATCGTGAATGAACGCATTGATCGCGCTCACCCGCTGTTCGATCCCGCGGGTCAGGCGGCGCCATTCGCTGGCGGTGATGATCCGCGGCACCATATCGAACGGGATCAGCCGTTCTTCGGCCTCGTTCTCGCCATAGACGTTGAAGGTGATGCCGGTGCGGCGGAAAGCGGTTTCGGCATCGCGATGCTTGCGCATCAGCACATTCGATTTCTGATCGTCGTACCAGTTGCGGTAATCGCGGTAGGCCGGACGAACCGAGCCGTCCTCGGCCCGCATTTCATCGAATTTAGCGTCCGCCTCGTACATGAACCTCCTTGCCGCGATCGCGGACACGGAGTGCAGCCTACATGGGCCGGTCCGCATGCCAAGTAAAAGATTCAGACTTCGTCGAGTTCCCGCAACACCGCATGAATCGATTCGGGGGAGTAGGTGAAGCCCATGTGAGTGCAGCGCAGGGCGATCGCCCGATCGCGCTCGCAATCGCGCCCCCGGGCGCTGCGCGGGCTGACGATCCCGTCACGCGGGCTCCACAGGGCGACGGTGGCGACCGGCGGCTTTTCGCAGATGTCGGTTTCGATGGGGGGCTGATCGACCCGGTGCCCGGTCACGAACTGATAGACGCGCCAGGCATGGTTGGCCCGCGGATCGCCCGAAAACGGCGACCCCATCGTGATCACCTTGGCCACGCGATCGGGATGGCGCTTGGCGATTTCGCGCGCGAACAGGCCGCCCAGGCTCCAGCCGACCAGATAGACATCGCGTCCGTAGCGTTCGTGCACCTCGATCAGGCGCCGTTCCAGATAACGGATATTGTCTTCCGTCGGACCGAAGTTGACGCCCAGCCCCCACCGTTTCGCCTTGTGCCCGGCTCGCTCGATCAGACTCGCCATATAGCGCATACGAATGGGATGGGTCGCGAAGCCCGGCAGCAGCATCACGGTCCGCGGGTGTTCGGCCCGGGGAATGTCGATCTGGCGAAAGGGCCGCCGAACCGGTTCGGCCAGATGCGACAGCTCGCCGAGCAGATAGCGCAGTTTCGGCCTGCCGTGCGCCTCCGCTGCCGGTTCGCTGGCAAGCTCCCACCGCTGCACCAGCTCTTCGCGAGAGCTGGGCAGTTGCGAGAAAGACGAGGGGGCGGATGATGTTGCCATGGGACCGTTATGCCGTTGCTGGGATAATGGTCGCTGAACGGCTGCGTTCCCGCCGTTCCCTGGCGTGCCCGTCTGCCCCCCTGATGGTCCGGGCTGCGACCGGTTCAGGGACAATCGCCAATGCGTTCCGACTTGACCTGCATCGTCATCCGCATTTCGCCGCCGGGAATGGCATCCGATTTCTGGCTCATCGCCATGCGCATCGTGCTCGATTCCGCTTCGACCGTACCGTCGATCGTCATGTCGGCGCTCACGCCGCCGGGGCCCGAACAGGTCAGGGCGGCATCGAGGTCGCTACCCTGCGCATCGAACTGCGAAAATTCGCACGAAACGCCCTCATCGCCTTCGCCCAGGCGCTGCACGATCCGGCGGAAGCCTTCGTCGGCCTGTTCCTGGGTGAGGCACTGGGTCGTGTCTTCGCCCTGCAGCCCGGCGGCCATTTCGCGCATCCGCGCCGCCTGATCGGGCGAGATGCCGGGAATCTCGAAATCGACGATCTCCGCGTTGCTGCGATAGAGGCCGGGCCGCGGCTTCACCAGTTTGTCCGCCGCAGCGATCACTTCTTCCGCGGTCTTCGGTTCATCCGGCTCGTTGCCGCAAGCCGCCAGCGCCAGCGCGCCCCCCACAACCAGTACCATCGCGCGCATAACTATTGCTCCTTGCCGGATTTTTCCTTCGGCTTAGCTACCAAGCGGACGCCAGACTGCCAAGCGCTTGCCGCGCGCCGCGTGCGGGCCCATATCGCCAGACATGGCCGAACTCGTCATCCGCCGGGGTCTTGAAGAACCCGATACGTCCGAAAGTTTCACTCCGCACAAGCCGCAGCGGCCGGAAAAGAGCATGGGCGGGCGCAAGTTCGAACTTGTGTCCGAATATCAGCCCGCCGGCGACCAGCCAGCTGCAATCCGCGAGCTGACTGGCGCAGCCAACGAGGGTGAGCGAACCCAGGTCCTGCTGGGCGTGACCGGGTCGGGCAAGACCTTCACCATGGCCAAGGTGATCGAAGAACTGCAGCGCCCGGCGCTGGTGCTGGCGCCGAACAAGATTCTCGCCGCGCAGCTCTATGGCGAATTCAAGAGCTTCTTTCCCAACAACGCAGTCGAATATTTCGTCAGCTATTACGATTATTACCAGCCGGAAGCCTACGTCCCCCGGTCCGACACTTACATCGAGAAAGAAAGCTCGGTGAACGAGGCGATCGACCGGATGCGCCACAGCGCCACGCGCGCGCTGCTGGAACGCGACGACGTGATTATCGTCGCTTCGGTCTCATGCCTCTACGGCATCGGTTCGGTCGAGACGTATTCGGCGATGATCTTCGACATCAAGAAGGGCGAAACGGTCGACCAGCGCGAGCTGATCCGCAAGCTCGTCGCCCTGCAGTACAAGCGCAACGACGCCGCTTTCGCGCGCGGCAATTTTCGCGTGCGCGGGGACAGTCTGGAAATCTTTCCCAGCCACTACGAAGACACGGCCTGGCGAGTCAGCTTCTTCGGTGACGAGATCGAGGAGATCAGCGAATTCGATCCGCTGACCGGCAGCAAGGGCACCCGGCTGGACAAAGTGCGCGTCTACGCCAATTCGCACTACGTCACCCCCGGGCCGACGATGAAGCAGGCGAGCGAGGCGATCCGGTTCGAACTGACCGAGCGGCTGAAGGAACTTCATGCCGAAGGGCGCCTGCTCGAAGCCCAGCGGCTGGAACAGCGGACCAATTTCGACCTGGAGATGATCGCCGCGACCGGCAGCTGTGCAGGGATCGAGAACTATTCGCGCTTTCTGACCGGCCGCCTGCCGGGCGAACCGCCGCCCACCCTGTTCGAATATCTGCCGGAAAACGCCCTGCTGTTCGTTGATGAAAGCCACCAGACGGTGCCGCAGATTGGTGCGATGGCGCGCGGCGACCACCGGCGCAAGCTGACCCTGGCCGAATATGGCTTCCGCCTGCCGAGCTGCATCGACAACCGCCCCTTGCGCTTCAACGAATGGGACGCGATGCGCCCACAGACCTTCGCCGTGTCCGCCACGCCCGGCGGTTGGGAAATGGAGCAGACGGGCGGCGTCTTCGCCGAACAGGTCATCCGCCCGACCGGATTAATCGATCCGCCGGTGGAGATCCGCCCGGTCGAAGATCAGGTGCAGGACTGCATCGCCGAAGCCAAGGCCACGGCGGAAAAGGGCTATCGCACCCTGGTGACCACGCTGACCAAGCGGATGGCGGAAGACCTGACAGAGTTCATGCACGAACAGGGCGTGCGGGTCCGCTACATGCATTCGGACGTCGAAACGCTGGAACGTATCGAGCTGATCCGCGACCTTCGCCTGGGCGTGTACGACGTGTTGATCGGCATCAACCTGCTGCGCGAGGGGCTGGATATTCCCGAATGCGGCCTGGTGGCGATCCTCGATGCCGACAAGGAAGGCTTCCTGCGGTCGGAAACCTCGCTGATCCAGACCATCGGCCGCGCCGCGCGCAATGTGGACGGCAAGGTCATCCTCTATGCCGATCGCGTGACCGGATCGATGGAACGGGCGATGGCCGAAACCGAGCGCCGGCGCGAGAAGCAGCGCGCCTACAACGAAGAACACGGCATCACCCCGCAGACGATCCGGCGCGAGATCGCCGATATCGTTGCCCACACGGCATCGAAGGACGGCGTGACCGTGGACCTGGAGGCGGAGGACGGGCGCAACAACCTCGTCGGCCACAATCTGCGCGCCTATATCGAGGATCTGGAAAAGAAAATGCGCGCCGCCGCCGCCGATCTGGAGTTCGAGGAAGCAGGCCGCCTGCGCGACGAAATCCGCCGCCTCGAAAACGACGAACTCGGCCTGGCCGATGGCGAGAAGAAAGCCCCCCTCGTCGGCCGCAGCAACGAAGGCAAGCCCGGCACCCGCAAGCTGCGCTACGGCAAGACCCAGCGCAAGTGGGGGAAATAGGTCTGGGATGGCCAGCATCCGTCCGCAGCGTTGCACTCCGAGTTATCGAATGAACACAATCAGGCAGCGGAGGTTCGGGAGCGGCCGCCATGATCATGGCTTTTACATCCAGGGAAACCCAGCGCATCTGGGAAGGCCGGCGCAGCAGAAAACTGCCGCCGGACATCCAACGCCGCGCGCTGGCCACGCTGGCGATGATCGACGGGCGGACTTTCTCGACGACCTGAGAAATCCGCCCAGCAACCGCCTTCACACGCTGACCGGAGATCGCGCCGGCCAGCATTCGGTTTCAAGCAATCGGCAATGGCGTATATGTTTCACTTGGAAAGGCGGAAATGCGCATGACGTCGAAATCGTCGACTACCACTGATTCCGACTGGCTGCACAACCCGCACGCCGGCGAATTGCTGCTGTCGGAATTTATGACCCCGCTCGACCTCACCCCAGCCGCTTTGGCCGAAGCCATCGCCGTCGATGCTGCGCGGATCGTCGCTGTGATCGAGGGGGCAACCCGCATCGACGGTGAACTCGACCTGCGGCTCACACGCTATTTTCGAATGTCGGAGGGTTTTTTCCTCCGCCTCCAGGACCAGTTCGAAATCCGCGAAGGCAAGCGCGCGCTCGATGGCGAGCTGGAGCGGATCGTACCGCGCGCCGCATAACTTCGTCGCGCCCGATTTACCTCGCGCGCGCGCTTTGCCATAGCTGCGCCATGATCTTCCGAACCTTGCTGGCCGCAACGACGGCTTTCGCCCTTCTCTCTCCCGCCGTCGCGCAATCGGACGATGGCGAAGACGTGTCTGAGGCAAAGGAAACCTACAAAGCCAATTCGGCCAGCCGCACCTTCACCGGCACGTTCGGCGGGCGCAGCCTGCGTTATACCGCGACGGTCGAAGAGCAGGTTCTGAAGGGCAACGACGGTACGCCCAAGGCGGCGATTGTCACCACTGCCTATATCGCCGAGCCGCGCGATCCCTCGCGCCCCGTCACGTTCCTGTTCAACGGCGGCCCCGGCTCCGGCTCGGTATGGTTGCAGATGGGCGCTTTCGGGCCGCAACGGGTCGCCATCCCGTCCGATGCGCGCGACGACGGCGCGCCCCCCTTCCCCATCGTTCACAACCCGGAATCGATCCTCGACGTCACCGACCTCGTCTTCATCGACCCGGTCGGCACGGGGTTCAGCCATACCATCGGCGATACGAAGGGGGAGGAATACTGGGGCGTCACCAAGGACGCCAAATCGGTCGCCGCCGTCATCCGCAAATGGATCGGCGACAACGGCCGCTGGAACAGCCCCAAGTTTCTGGGCGGCGAAAGCTATGGCACCACCCGCTCCGCCGCGGTCGTGCACGAGCTGGAGGGCGGATACAACGACGTATCGCTCAACGGTGTGATCCTGATTTCCACCGTCCTCGATTTCGGCGCCGGGGCGGAAACGCAAGGGGCGGAGCTGGGCTATATCACCACGCTGCCGACAATGGCCGCGACCGCGCTGTACCATGGCAAGGCCACCGCACCATCGGTCGAACAGTTCGTGGAGGAAGCGCGCCAGTTCGCAATCGGCCCCTACGCCGCCTTCCTGCTGAAAGGGCAGAACGCGCCCGCCGGCGAACGTGCGGCGGTGCGCCGCGAGCTGGCCCGTTTTACCGGCCTTTCGGAACAGTTTCTGGAACGTGCGGACCTGCGCGTTTCCTCGCGCCGGTTCTACAAGGAACTGCTTCGGGACCGCGGCCTGACCGTCGGCCGGCTCGACAGCCGCTATACCGGCGTGGACTACGACAGCGCTGGCGAGGCACCCGACAACGATCCCAGCTTCTACGGCATCGACGGCGGGTATGCCGCCGCGATCAACCACTTCATGCGCGATACGATCGGCTATCGCACGCAGCGCGATTACGTGACGATCGGCAGCGTCGGCCCGTGGGACTGGCGGATAGAAGGTGGGCGCGACACCAACGCCTATCTCAACGTCGCGCCGTATCTGGGCAAGGCCATGCGCGAAAATTCGGGGATGCGAATTCTCGTCGCGCAGGGATGGTACGATTTCGCCACGCCGTTCTTCGCCGCCGAATATGCGTTGACCCGCACCGGTTTCCCGCAGGACCGGATCGAATGGCAGTACTACGATGCCGGCCACATGATGTATATTCGTGACGAGGATCGCCGGAAGCTGTCCGACGATGTCCGCGCCTTCATCCGCGCGCGCTGATCGGGTGGTGCGCCGGCTGGTATTCTGCGCGGGGCTGCTCGTGCTGGCAGCGTGCAAGCCGCCTGCGGTCGACGATTACGTCGAACGGGTGGCGCTGGACGAAGCGAAGACCCACGCCAGCGAGCCGCTGCCCTCGCCCGACACCACCGGGGCCCTATGGGCGGAAAGCGATCGCCCGGGGCGCATCCTTTATGGCAAGCCTGGTGCAGAACCCCTGCTCTCGCTGGCGTGCGAGGAAGGGGCAGACAATCCGCGCATCCATGTCACCCGCTATGTCGCGGCCGATGCCAAGGCGAAGGCCATTCTGGCGCTGATCGGCAACGGCCACGTCGCGCGCGTCCCGGTCGATGCGACATGGAACGGGCGCGCATGGCTGTGGGAAGGATATATCGAGGCGGAAGATCCCGGGCTGGACGTGCTGACCGGATTACGCCGGATCGAGGCGACCGTCCCGGGCGGGGGAACGGTCGAAATTCACCCTAGCGCCCGCCCCCAGCATCTGGTCGAAGTTTGTCTTGGCCAGCGCCAGCCGGATGATCCGGTGCCGCCTGTGCAAGAGTGACCAGCGCATCGGGGCCGAGGACTTGCGGCAGCTGCCGTCCTTCCTCGCCCGGTTCGTACCAGAGATAGAGCGGAACGCCCGCCGCGCCGTGGTTCGACAGGAATTCGGTGATGGCCGGATCGCGCCGCGTCCAGTCGCCCCGCAGGGTCACCACGCCGGCGCGCTGGAAAGCCTCGCGCGTTGCCTCACGCTCGATCGCGACGCTTTCGTTGACCTTGCAGCTCACGCACCAGTCGGCGGTGAACCAGACGAAGACGGGCCGGCCCGTGGCGCGCGCATCGGCGAGCGCGGATTTGCTGAAGGGTGTGGGATCGAGCAGGCTTTCCGCCACTTCAACTTCTTCGCTCACCACGCGGGGGAGGAAGGCGATTGCAGCCCCGGTGACGAGCAGCGCCGCGAGCAGTCCGGCCCAGGGCCGCGCAGCGAAGCGGCGGCGGCCCAGAACCGCGAGGATGACGACGATAACCGCAGCCAGGGCGGCGGCGCCCCAGCCGAATGTCGTGCCGCCCAGCCGGAAACACAGCCACAACAGCGCAGCCGCCGTCAGCGCCATCGGGACGGACATGATCCTGCGGAACGTTTCCATCCACGGCCCCGGCCGGGGGAGGAGCCGGCGCAGCGCCGGAATCAGACCGATGGCGAGGAACGGCAGGGCAAGCCCGAACCCCAGCGAGGCGAACAGCAGCAGCGCCTCCACCGGCGGAAGGATCAGCGCCGCGCCCAGCGCCGCCGCCATGAACGGGCCGGTACAGGGCGTCGCCACGAACGCTGCCAGCACCCCGGTGGCGAATGCGCCAGCAGGTTCGCCCCGGCGCGTCAGCGAAAACGAGGGCAGATCGAACAGGCCCGCGAGATTGGCGGCAATCGCCGTCGCCAGCGCCAGCAGCCCGATCACCACCCCCGGTTCCTGAAGCTGGAAGGCCCAGCCAACCGCCTCGCCGGCGGAACGCAGCGCCAGCAGCAGGGCGCCCAGCCCGATGCAGGCGATCAGCACGCCCGCAGTGTAGGCCAGCCCTTCGCGTCGCGCCTCCGCCTGGCTGCCGCCGGCTCTCGCCAGGCTGAGCGCCTTGAGGCTCAGAATCGGGAAGACGCAGGGCATGATATTGAGCAGCAGACCGCCCGCAATCGCTCCGGCCACGAGAATCCAGAACGGCGGGATCTCGCGCACCGGCACCGGATTTCCGGCATTGGGCACAGCCCCCGGAACCGCAGTGAACCGCACCCCGACATCGCGAGAAAACGCCAGAATCCCATCCAGCCGGGTCGGCGCGGGCTCGCGCACGATTTCTGCCGGGAGATTGAGCTGATCGAGCGGGATTTCCGCGATCAGCAGGTCGCCTTCGCGGAAGAACGTCTGCTGCCTGGCATAGGCCGGACGCAGGCCCCGGCCCAGTTCCCGTTCTTCGACGAACAGATGCGGTTCGGAAAGATCCATATCGACCGGCAGCGGGATGCCGATCCGCAGAAGGCGATCCTCGATCGCGAAGTTCGCGCGGCTGTCCAGCGTCGGCGCGATAGAGGCGCGCCAGCGCACGAAGCGCGGATCGTCCTCCGCCGCGGCGGGATCAAGCTCCAGCTCGGCCCGCTGGGGAACGCACAGCTTGTCGGTACACGCGAGATAGTCGGCAACCAGGCCAATCGGGTCGATCGCTTCGACATCGGCGCCGCGCGGGACGCGGATCGGCACCAGAACGGTATAGGCGCCTTCGTAAACGTGGTTCATCAGCCCGCCGATCACGAGCCGGCGCGGCACCGGATAGAGCGGTTCGCCCGCCGACCAGCCGCGCGGCAGATCCCACGCGAGTTCCATGCCCAGGCCCGCGTCACCCGGATTCGACCAGTAGCCGTGCCATTCATCGGTTCGCGGCACGAAATGGAGCGCCAGCATCCATTCGCCGCCAGCCGTCGGCCCGCCGTCGGCGATCAGTTCGGCCCGGATATTGTCGTCGGAGATCTGGGGCTGCGCCGCCGCACCTGCGGGCATCAACAGGGCCAGCGCAGCGAACAGCGCCAGCACGGCCCGCGCGAACCGACGCGCCCCCCCGTCCATTGTCCTTGCTTCGATCACAGGCATGGCCCTAGGACGGCGGAAGGATTACCGCAACGAGAAGGCGATGAACGACACCCGCGACCTGTTGATCCTGGGCGGTGGCCTGGTGGGCATGACCCTGGCTCTGGCGGCAGCGCGTCAGGGGATGTCGAGCCACGTGGTCGATCGCGCCGATCCGGCGGAGCTGACGGCGGAAGGGTTCGACGGTCGGGCGAGCGCGATTTCCACCGCAAGCTGGAACCTGTTCACCAATATCGGCCTGGCATCGGCGCTGGAACCGCACGGTTGCCCCATCGAAACCATTGCGGTCGCCGATCAGCTGCGGCCGGGCAGGATCGATTTCCGTCCCCAGCCGCACGAAGGATCGCTGGGCCGCATGTTCGCCAACCGCACCTTGCGCCTCGCCCTGTTCGAAGCGGCTGCGCAGGAACCGCTGATCGCCTGGCACCCGAAAGCGGAAGTGGTCGCGCGCGAGCGGGGCGAACACGCGGTTTCGGCCCGGCTATCGGATGGGCAGACGCTGCGGGCCGCGCTGATGATCGGGGCGGAAGGCCGGATGTCCCCGACGCGGGAGGATGCCGCGCTCAAGGTCGCAAAGTGGCAATACGGCCATCGCGCGATTATCGCGGGCCTCGAACATGCCCTGCCCCACGACGGCGTGGCATGGGAAATCTTCTATCCGGCCGGCCCTTTCGCACTGCTGCCCATGCGCAGCACCGACGGATCGCACCGGAGCGCGCTGGTCTGGACGGTGGACGAGAAGGATGCCGCCGGCACGCTGAAGCTGTCGGACCGCGCCTTCCGCGCCGAGGCGGAGAAGCGGATGGGCGACATCTTCGGCGGCGTGCTGGCGGTCGGCCCGCGCTCTTCCTTCCCGCTCGGTTTCCATCACACCGCGCGAATAACCGGCGAACGTCTGGCCCTGGTGGGCGACGCCGCCCACGGCATCCACCCGATTGCCGGCCAGGGGCTCAACCTCGGCCTGCGCGATGTTGGCGCGCTGGTGGAAGTGCTGGCCGAAGGGGCGCGGCTCGGCCTCGATCCAGGCGATGCGCAAATGCTGGCGCGATACGAACGCTGGCGCGGGCTCGATTCGTTCATGGTCGCACTGGCGACCGATGGCCTCACCCGGCTGTTCGGCGTTCCCGGTCGAACGGCGTCCGCCGTCAGGCGGGCTGGAATGGCGGGCGTTCAACGGATTCCAGCGCTGAAGCACTGGTTTATGGACGAGGCACGCGGCGTATCCGGCGACGTGCCGGCGCTCATGCGCGGATAACTTATTCGTCCTCCGCCGGATTTTCCGCCGGGCTGGGCTGTTCGATCTGATTGCCCGACCCGTCGCGCAGGCGCCGGGGCTCCAGAACCGCCGAAGTTTCGATCAGGTCCAGCGCCTGCCGGGCGGTGACATAGCGTTCGGCATCGGCAATCCAGCGCTCCGCCTTGGCCGCGCCCGGCATCTTGCCCACTTCTTCGATCGCCTTGTTCACGCGCCCGCTTTCGAGAAAGAACCGCGCCCGTTCTATCCGCCGCTGCGGTTGCGGCGACGGGGTGGTTTCACGGCGTATGACGAACAACTGCCCGAATTCGTGGCCGATCCGTTCCAGAAGCGGGGCGTCCGTCGCCTCGGTCAATTGCGGGGTCAGCCCTTCGAGGCGGGCGACGAGAACGTCGAGGGTCACCGGATTGCGCGAAAATTCGATGATCGTGGCCACGGCATTGGGCTTGGCATCGCCGAACCGCAGGCGCAGCTGATCGGCGAGGTAGCCCAGCTCCGCCCCGCGATCGAGCGCGCGCCGGGTGGCGAAAGCGATCAAAAGCCCTTCGGCCCGCGCTGCGTTGCCCGCTGCCGCCTGGGCCTGAAGATCCAGCCGGGCCAGCCGCTGTTCGGCCGCGGCCAGCCGCTGATCCAGACCGCCCTGCTGTTCCGCAACCTGCTCCACCCGCTCTTCCGCAGCCGTGGCCGGCGTAGCGGAAGGCGAAGGGAGCGGTGTTGGCGCGGGCGAGGCGTCGCCGGCAACCGGTTCGGCAAGCGCCCCCGCCGCCGGCTGCTCGTCACCGAAGCCGAAATCGACGCCCGACCGCCAGGCGAAATAGCCGACCAGCAGGGCGCCCAGCAGGAAAGCAGCCGTCGCGACCGCCAGAATGGGCTTGAACGAGCCACTGGAAGGGGTTTTGTCTGCGTATCTGTCCATCGAAATCCGTTCTGCGACCTGCATACCCTTGCAGGTGCCGACCCTAGCCGGTCAATGGCACATGTCGCGCGCCAATGCCAGCAAGGCCGCATCGGTGGGCTGAGGGGCGCAGCGCACTTCGCGCCAGCCCGGCCCGGCAAGGTCGGCGATTCGCGGCGCGAGGGCCGCGATGGCGACTCCCCCCCGCCCCACGCCGCACCGGTCGCATTCCTGGGCGAAATGGCGCGCAGCCTCGCCCGAATGCAGCAATACCAGCGCCCCATGACGAAGACGTTGGGCAAGATCGGGCGGAAGCTGGCGGTAATCCACGCGATAGACGATGCGCGTTTCGATGGCGACGCCCCTCGGGGGCGACAGGGGGCGATGGCGTTCCCCGGCGAGGCGCAGGAGACGGATCGGCGCATGAGGCCGCAAGGTTTCGACGAGCGGTTGCAGGCCGCCTTCGCCCACCGTTTCCACCCGCAATCCGGCTTCGCGTGCCGCGCTGGCCGTCGCTTCCGCCACGACATGCGCCGGGCGGCCCTGCCACCGGGTCAGCGCCGGCCCGGCATGGCGCACTGCATTGGCGCTACCGAGCAGCAATGCATCGAAATCGGCATCGCCGGGCGCATCCCACTTCAAGGGAGCAACGGCCGCCAGCGGATGCCCCCGGGTGCGAAGTCCTATCGCCTCTGCCGCCTCGAGGGTCGCCGACAAGCCCGGCTCGGGCCGGACAACGATGATCGGCAGGCTCATGCCGGGCCGACGAAATGCGCCGAGATGCCCGCTGTGGCCCGGGCCAGCAGGTCGGCGGCGAGCGCTGCGGGGGCCGCGCCATCCCCGGGGACAACGCGGCAGTCGCCCTCCACCCGCTCGTTGCCATCGGGACTGAACAATATCGCGCGCAGACGAATGGCATCGCCCTCGCGGATCGACAGCGCCGCCACCGGACTGTGGCAAGTCCCGCCCAGACTGGCCAGAAGCGCGCGTTCGGCCATGACGCTGGCGCGCGAGAATCCGTCGTCGATTGCTGCGATCAGCGCGTGTGCGCGGGCATCGTCTGCCCGGCATTCGATACCGATCGCGCCCTGCGCTGGCGCGGGAATCCAGTCATCGGGATCGAGCGGGGTCCCCACCCCGTTTTCGCCCAGCCGCCCAAGCCCCGCCGCGGCGAGCAGGGTCACCTCCGCCTCCCCCGCAGCGAGCCTGGCCAGTCGCGTGGCGACATTGCCGCGAAAGGTCACGATCTCGCAATCGGGCCGGTGATAGAGCATCTGCGCCGCACGGCGCGGTGCGCTGGTTCCCACCCGCGCCCCGCGCGGAATTTCCGACACGCTGACCGCACCGATCAAAACGTCGCGCACATCGGCGCGCGGCAGGATGGCCGCGATCGCCAGACCATCCGGCCGCAGCGTCTCCACATCCTTCATCGAATGGACTGCGCCGTCGATATGCCCTTCGCCAAGCCACTGATCGAGTTCCTTGGTCCACAGCGCCTTGCCACCGATTTCGGCCAGGGGGCGATCCTGCACCTTGTCGCCACTGGCGCGTACCGGCACCAGTTCGATCGCGCTTTCGGGCCACCCGTGCGCGGCGCACAGCCGCGTCCGCGCCTCGCGCGCCTGAGCCATTGCAAGCGGCGATTGACGGGTTCCGAGGCGAAGCTTTGGCGGTTCGATCATGAGCGATGCTTGCCCTAGCGAGCCAATTTGTTCAGGGAAAGCGGCATGGGGATCGTGCTTGGCATCGAATCGAGCTGCGACGAGACTGCAGCCGCCCTCGTCACCACCGACAGGCGGATCGTGGCGCAGCGCATCGCGTCGCAGGATGCGGAACACGCGCCCTATGGGGGCGTGGTGCCGGAAATCGCCGCGCGCGCCCATGCGGAACGGCTGGCCCCGATGATCGCCGCAGTGATGGAAGAAGCCGGGCAGGACCTTTCCGATCTCGATGCGATCGCCGCCACCGCCGGCCCCGGCCTGATCGGTGGGGTAATGGTCGGGCTGGTCAGCGCCAAGGCACTGGCAATGGCCGGCGACGTGCCGCTGATCGCGGTGAATCACCTGGAAGGGCACGCCCTGTCGCCGCGCCTGGCCGATGCCGACCTTGCCTTCCCTTACGCGCTCCTGCTCGTTTCCGGCGGGCACTGCCAGATCCTGCGGGTCGAAGGGGTGGGGCAGTATCGGCGGCTGGCGACGACGATCGACGATGCGCTGGGCGAAGCGTTCGACAAGACGGCAAAAATTCTCGGCCTCGGCTTCCCCGGCGGCCCGGCGGTGGAGCGGCTGGCGCGCGAAGGCGATCCGGGCGCCGTGCCCCTGCCCCGTCCGCTGGTCGGTAGCGGAGAACCGCATTTCAGCTTCGCCGGGCTCAAGAGCGCAGTCCTGCGCGCGAAGGAAAGCGGGCGCCACCGCGATGCGGACATTGCCGCCAGTTTCCAGCAGGCGGCCCTCGATTGCGTCGTCGACCGGCTGGCCGTGGCGTTCGAGGGAATCGCGCCGGTCCCTGCACTGGTGGTCGCCGGAGGGGTCGCCGCCAATCAGGCGATTCGCGGCGCGCTGGAAAGTTTCGCCGCCGAACGCGGCCTGCGCTTCGTGGCTCCGCCGCTGCCGCTGTGCACCGACAATGCGGCGATGATCGCATGGGCCGGCTGCGAACGGCTGGGCCAGTCCGATCCTCTCGACATAGCGGCACGGCCGCGCTGGCCGCTCGATCCCGATGCGGAACCGGTCCGCGGCGCGGGGTACAAGGCATGACCGCAACCGGTAAGGCACCGATTGGCGTGATCGGCGCAGGGGCCTGGGGCACCGCGCTTGCGCAAATGCTCGCTTCGGATGGGCGCGAGGTACGCCTGTGGGCGCTCGAGCCCGAACTTGTCGAGCGGATCAACGCCGATCACCGCAATCCGGTCTATCTGCCGTCGGCCGAACTCGCGCCGACGATCCGCGCGACCTCCACGCTCGGCGACCTGGGCGATTGCGCCACCATTCTGGCCGTCACGCCGGCCCAGCATCTCGGCAAAGTGCTGGGCGGCCTGCGCGCCGCGCCGCGCGATCTGGTGCTGTGCAGCAAGGGGATCGAGGCAGGCAGCGGGCGCCTGATGAATGCAGTGGTGACAGAAGCAGCACCCGACAGCGAAGTCGCCGTGCTTTCCGGCCCGACTTTCGCGCACGAGGTGGCAGCCGGCCTGCCGACCGCCGTGACGCTGGCCTGTGGCGGCGGGGAAGATCAGTGGGACCGGCTCGCCCCTGCCATCGCCCGCCCTTCGTTTCGGCCTTATTATTCGGATGACGTCGTCGGCGCGGAAATCGGCGGTTCGGTCAAGAACGTGCTCGCCATCGCCTGCGGTGTGGTCGACGGCCTCGGCCTGGGGCAGAACGCCCGCGCCGCGCTGATCGCGCGCGGCTATGCCGAAATGCTGCGGTTCGGGGAAGCGCTGGGCGCACGGCCCGAAACGCTTGCCGGATTGTGCGGGCTGGGCGATCTCGTGCTCACCTGCTCATCGACCTCCAGCCGCAATTTCTCGCTCGGGAAAGCGCTGGGCGAAGGGCAGTCCGCGCAGAGCCTGATGGCCGACCGGCGCACCGTGGCAGAAGGAGCCCATACCGCGCCCGTGCTGACCGAGCTGGCCATGCGCCACGGCATCGCCATGCCGATCGTCGCCGCCGTCTATCGCTTGCTGGGTGGTGCGCCCGCGCGCGAAATCGTCAGCGAACTGCTGGCCCGCCCGCTGCGGTCGGAACAGGATGAACCCGGCGCGCAGGATTCCCCTGCGTGAGCGAAACCGCGCAACAGGGGGATATCGCCGCGCTGGCGAAAGGCGGCCGGACGAATTTCTTCGGTTTCCTGCTGCGGCTGGCCGCGCGGCTGCCGTTTCTGTTCATTGCCGGCCGCCTTTATGGCGCGGAAGAACTTGGGCGGTTCGCATCAGCGCTGGTGGTGGTGGAACTGCTCGCGCTGGTCTGTTCGATGGGCGAGAAGCGCGGGCTGGCGCAGCGCCTGTCCGAAGGCGAGGACGTGCGCCCCGCCAATCTGGTGTTCGACGGGCTGCTGCTCGCGCTGCTGCTGTCCTGCGCGGCGGCGGTGTTCCTGTGGTTCGTGCCCGCGCCGATGTTCCCGGCTGGTGAATACGGCACGCTGGACAAATTGCTGGTCACCGCGATCCCGGCATATGCGCTGACCGAAATCCTCCTCGCGGCCCAGGCCTACCGCTACGACATTGCGACGACGGTGCGCGCACGCGCGATTGTGGAGCCGTGGACGATCTCGATCATGGCCGGCGTCTTTTTCTACCTGATCCCGCGCTCGGGCCTGTCGCTTGCCTATATCGCCTCGATCTATGCCGGGCTGGCGGCCGCGGCCTGGCCGTTCCTGCGGACATACGGGCTGCCCCGCAACTGGCGCCCCAACCTGCCCGACATGTGGCGCATGTCGACCCGCGCCTTCCCGCTTGCGACAGCCGATGCGATCGAATGGGGCACGCGCCGGCTGGACATCTTCATTCTGGGCCTGTTCGCCGCGCCCGCCGCGGTCGGCATCTATTACGTCGCGCAACAGGTCGCGAGCCTGCCGCAGAAGCTGAAGACCAGCTTCGAACCGATCCTGGGCCCGGTGATCACGCGCAATCTGAAGGAAAACAATTTCCCGGCGATCGCGAAGCAGGTCTGCCAGGTCGGCTTCTGGATCGTGGCCGCCCAGGCCGGGATTGCGCTGGCGCTGGGCGTTCCGGGCGAAGCGGTGATGGGCCTGGTCGGCCCCAATTTCGTGGGCGGGACCGGCGCGCTTTCATTCCTGCTCGCCGCCGAAGTCGTGGCCGCAACCGCCGTCGTGTCGGAGGCCGCGCTGGTCTACGTCGCGCGCAAACGCAATCTCGCCATCTCGCTGGCGACCATCGCCTTCCAGGGCGTTCTGACGGTTGCGGCGATCATGGTGGTCGAACGGATGGAGCTGGGCGAGCCGTACAAGGCGGCCGCCGCGGCGATTTCGCTGATGATTGCCCTTGGCGTTGCCTCGCTCGCCAAGGCATGGCTGCTGTCGCGCATTCTGGGCGAGCGGGTGAACAACTGGCGCTGGGCGCTGGTCTGGGCGGCGGTGCCGGCCATCGCGGTGGGTTACCTGGCGACCCGTATGCCCGAATGGGCCGAGCTGATTTTCGGCATCCCGCTGATCCTGCTGATGTATGGCTGGGTCATATGGCGCAAGGGCTTCGGACCCGAAGATCGCGTGCTGTTTCGCCGCAACGTCGGCAGCGACGACGAACCGCCAACCGCATAGACGGGCGCGTTCCGCGCCCTGCTCTCCCCGGTCCCACTGCCGCCGCGATTGCGCCGGGCGCGGGCAGGCTTTATGGCGCCGGCAATGCCCCTGCGTCCGACCATAGCCATCGTTGCCGGAGCGCTCGTCACGGCGGCGCTCGCGCTTATCGGCGCCACGATGTCGGCGCAGGATATCCAGTCCGATCTGGAACGTCGCACTGCCGAAACGATAGAGCGCACCGGTGGGACAGGCGTGCGCGCGCATTTCACCTCCCCTTCCGGCTGGGCGTCGCGCCATCCGCTTCTGGAAAGCGACGGCAGCCTGGACGAAGGCAAGCGCGCCGAAGTCGCCCGCGCGATCGCGGCGATCCCCGGTGTCGGGGGCGTGCGCTGGGCGGATGGGGAGGCCCGTGCGCAAGTCGCGGGCATCGAATATACGCCGATGCATTGCCAAGAAGACGTGGACGCCCTGCTCCGCGCCCGGACGGTCCGCTTCGAACAGTCGCGCAGCGCGATCGACCGGTCGAGCCAGCAGTTGCTCGACGAAGTGGCTGCCGCGCTGCGCCCCTGTCTCGGCAGCATTATCGCGATTACCGGCCACACCGACAGTTCGGGGACCGAGCCCGGCAATCTGGCGCTTTCGCGCGAACGGGCCGAAGCCGTCCGTCAGGCCCTGATCGCGCGCGGCATCCCCGGCGATGGGCTGCGCGCACGGGGCTTCGGCTCCAGCGAGCCGGTGGAGGGCCTGGCCCCCGCCGACCCGGCCAATCGCAGGATCGAATTTTCGGTGATCGCGACCGAGCCGCTGGAAATTGCGCCTGTCGATGTTCCGGGGGCACGCTGAATGGCACTTTGGTTCGAACTGATGGTTATGCTGCTGGTCACATACGCATTCGGCCTGGGGGCCGGCTGGCTGGTGTGGGGCCGCGTGTCGAAAGACCTGGGAGAATGATCGCATGATGCAGATAGTGCAGACGTGGTGGCCGTTTTTCATCGCCGCCCTGGTGTTGGGCATTGCGGTGGCCTGGTGGGTGTTCCGCCCCTCGCGCAGCGCGCGGGTGATCGATCGCGATGCGGCGGACGTTCTGGACGAAGGCGCAGCCCACGCGTCGCGCAACCAGGCGTTGATCGATGCCCCGCCCGCGGCAGCTGCCCAGCCGCCCGTCGTCCCGCCCGGCGTGGCCGGGACAGGCACGGCAGTGGCCGCGGCGGTCGAAGCCCAGCAGACGAGGGATCTTCAGGAAACCACCGACGAAGGAAGTGCCGCTGTGGGCGACGCTGACCAGGATACGCCGGCCCCGCCCGCGCCGGCCGCCGAACCAGCACCCGAACCCGCACCTGCCGGGGCCGACGACCTCACCCGCATAAAGGGTGTCGGTCGCAAGCTGGACGAGCTTCTCCGGTCGCTCGGCGTTACCGGCCTGGCACAGATTGCGGCGTGGACCGATGCCGATATCGACCGGATCGACGCCCAGCTCGGCCGCTTTCAGGGTCGCATCCGGCGCGATGGCTGGGTGGAGCAGGCACGATTGCTTTCGTCGGGTGATACTGCGGGTTACGAGGACAAGTTCGGCAAGCTCTGACGCCGCTGCCGAGGTAGTGGACGGGAACATTTCGCCTGTTCGGGATTTATTCGATTAATTGAAATCGTAATCTCGACAGGTTCTTATGTCCGATCATCTTCGTATTCTCGTCGCCGAAGACGAGTTCATCGTGGCTTTCGATTTATGCGATACGGTCAAGGAGGCCGGATTCGAAGTCGAAGGCCCGCATTCGGAAATTTCCACCGCAATGCTCGCCGTCCAGAAGGCGCGCCCCGATCTCGCCATTCTGGATGTTCGCCTGGAAGACGGCGACAGTTTCAGGCTGGCCGAAGCGCTCATGGCGGAAGACGTGCCGGTCATCTTTCACTCCGGCCAGTTCAGCCCGGATGAAGTGCGCCAGCGCTATCCGACCGCGATTGCCTGCGCCAAGCCATGCCCGCCCAACCTGATGCTGGAAAAGGTTCAGCAGGCGCTTTCGACGACCCACTAGGGTCGCTGCCGGGCGTGACGGGAGCTTCCTGCGCCCCAAGGATTTCTCCGTGACAGAACCGGCGTCTCCGCCCCGCAGCTGCGGAGCGCGGACTTGTCGTGCCTGCGCAAGCCTGCAAAGGAGAGCGAGACAGTTACAGGAGAAACCATGGCCGGAATGGTGCCGTTCAACTGGCAGGACCCGTTCGATCTGGATGGGCAGCTGACCGAAGACGAACGAATGATCCGCGATGCCGCGCGCGGCTTTGCGCAGGGCGAGCTTCAGCCGCGCGTGCAGCAGGCGTTCCGCGACGAAGCCGACGCGCCCGAACTGTTCCCCCTGATGGGCCGCGCCGGACTGCTCGGCGCCACGATACCGGAGGAATTCGGCGGCGCCGGTGCCGGCTACGTCGCCTATGGCCTGATCGCGCGCGAGATCGAGCGGGTCGATTCGGGTTACCGGTCGATGGCCTCGGTCCAGTCCAGCCTCGTCATGTATCCGATCCACGCTTACGGCTCGCAGGAACAGCGGCAGAAGTACCTGCCCGGCCTCGCCAGCGGCGAGCTGATCGGATGTTTCGGCCTGACCGAGCCCGACGCCGGTTCCGACCCGGGCGCGATGAAGACTTACGCGAAGAAGGATGGCGACGGCTATTCGCTGTCCGGTTCCAAGACCTGGATTTCGAACGCCCCCTTCGCCGATGTCTTCGTCGTCTGGGCGAAGAGCGAGGCGCACGGCGGCGCGATCCGCGGCTTCGTGCTGGAAAAGGGCATGGCCGGCCTCTCGGCACCGAAGATTGAAGGCAAGCTGAGCCTGCGCGCTTCCACCACCGGCATGATCGTGATGGACGAAGTCAAGGTTGGCGCCGATGCCCTCTTGCCCGAGGTGCAGGGATTGAAGGGCCCGTTCGGCTGTCTCAACCGCGCGCGCTACGGCATTTCGTGGGGCGCGATGGGTTCGGCCGAATTCTGCCTGGAGGCAGCGCGCCAGTATGGCCTTGATCGGCAGCAGTTTGGCGTACCGCTTGCCTCCAAGCAGCTTTATCAGCTCAAACTGGCCAACATGACCAGCGAGATCGCCCTCGGCCTCCAGGCCAGCCTGCGCGTTGGCCGCCTGATGGACGAAGGGCGGTTCGCGCCCGAAATGATCTCGGTCGTGAAGCGCAACAATGTGGGCAAGGCGCTCGACATCGCCCGCGCCGCGCGCGACATGCACGGCGGCAACGGCATTTCCGATGAATATCAGGTAATCCGCCACATGGTGAACCTCGAAACGGTCAATACTTACGAGGGCACGCACGATGTCCACGCGCTGATCCTGGGGCGGGCGATCACGGGGATCGCGGCGTTCTGATGAAGCTCCACGGATACTATCGCAGCTCGACCAGCTATCGCCTGCGCATCGCGCTGAACCTGAAGCGGCTGGATTACGAGTACGTCCCGGTGAACCTGCTCGCCGGGGAACAGGCGAGCGAGGCCTTCGCCGCTCGCAATCCTTTCGCTAGCGTGCCCCTGCTGGAGGCGGACGGGCGCGACCGGGCGCAGTCGATGGCGCAGCTGGAATGGCTGGACGAAGCCTATCCGCAGCATCCGCTGCTGCCGACCGATCCCGAACAGCGTTTCACCGTGCGCGAACTGGCCTATGCCATCGCGACCGAAACCCACGCGCCCAACAATCTTCAGGTTCTGAAGTATCTGAAGGCCAATTTCGGCGCTTCGCAGGATCAGGTCGATACCTGGTACCGCCACTGGCTGTCGCGCACGTTCGTGCCGGTGGAGGCGCGACTGGAGCAGCTGGGCACCGGGGACTTCCTGTTCGACAGTCCCGGCCTGTTCGAAGTCGTCCTGCTGCCACAGCTTTATAACGCGCGCCGTTTCTCGCTCGACCTGTCGGCCATGCCGCGGATCGAGCGGATCGAGACGGCCTGCCTCGCGCTCGAACCTTTCCAGCGCGCCCACCCCGACAACCAGCCGGACAACCCGGAAAAAGGACAGGACACATGAAGCTCGCAAGCCTCAACGACGGAACCCGCGACGGCAAGCTGATCGTCGTCTCGCGCGATATCACCCGCTACTGCGCGGCCGACAATATCGCGCCCACGATGCAGTATGCGCTCGATAACTGGGCCGAAGTCGCCCCCAAGCTGGAAGTGCTCTACCGCGATGTCGAGCACGAGACGGTGCCGTGCGAGCGGTTCCACGAGCGCGAGGCACATTCGCCGCTGCCGCG
The DNA here is from genome assembly GCF_001028625.1 of Pelagerythrobacter marensis. Classification (NCBI taxonomy): domain Bacteria; kingdom Pseudomonadati; phylum Pseudomonadota; class Alphaproteobacteria; order Sphingomonadales; family Erythrobacteraceae; genus Pelagerythrobacter; species Pelagerythrobacter marensis. The sequence goes on from NZ_CP011805.1 coordinate 1,917,320, forward strand.
CGCCTATCAGTGGGCCGATGGCTCGGCCTACATCAATCACGTGGAACTGGTGCGCAAGGCGCGCGGGGCCGAAGTGCCCGAGAGCTTCTATCACGATCCGCTGATGTATCAGGGCGGCTCGGACGACTTCCTGCCCCCGCGGGCGGACATCCCGCTGAAGGACACCGCCTGGGGCTGCGACATGGAAGGCGAGATCGCCTGCATCGTCGACGATGTGCCGATGGGCGTTTCGGCAGAAGACGCGGCGGGGCACATCAAGCTGCTGATGCTGGTCAACGACGTGTCGCTGCGCGGCCTGATCCCCGGCGAGCTGGCCAAGGGCTTCGGTTTCTTCCAGTCCAAGCCGGCCACGGCCTTCAGCCCGGTGGCGGTGACGCCGGACGAGCTTGGCGATGCCTGGCGCGGCAACGTGGTCCATCACCCGCTGATGGTCGATTACAACGGCCAGCCGTTCGGCCGCGCGAATGCCGGGCAGGACGCGACCTTCAGTCTGGCCGAACTGGTCGCCCATGCGGCCAGGACGCGCAACCTGGGCGCAGGCGCAATCATCGGATCGGGCACGGTGTCCAACCAGGGGCCCGAAGGCGATCCCGGCAAGCCGGTGGCCGAAGGCGGGGCCGGCTATTCGTGCATTGCCGAAATCCGGATGATCGAAACGATCGCCCAGGGCGAAGCGAAAACCCGCTTCATGGCACCGGGCGACACAGTGGCGATCTGGATGGAAGACGAGGCCGGGCATTCGATCTTCGGCAAGATCGAACAGGAAGTGGTTCAGGCCTGACCCGGTCTGCGGTGCACGGCGCCTGCCGCTGACAGGCCCGTTACCGACAGCGATGGCCGATAAAGAGATGGCCATGCCGCCCGGCCGGAGGGGACCGGGCGACATGGCCGGCCCACGTAAAACGCGGGCTGGGGGGGCTCAGAATCCCATGCGGATGGTTCCCCGCAGGGTGAAACCGACATCGTCGTGGCGCTCTTCCGCTCCAGCTTCGCCGGAGATGGTGAAGGCTTCATCGCCGCCAAGAGCACGCAGGCGCGCATACCAGCCGTTGGCGCTCTGCTCTGCCTGCAGTGTGAAGGGGTCCCCGTCTTCGAACTGCGCGGTGGTATCGCCCAGCGAACCGCCGACAACCTCGCGCCAGCCGCCTTCGCCTTCGATCCGGAACCAGGTCCGGTCACGCGCGCGCATACCCTTGAAATCGACACCCAGCGTCAGGCCGCCGTTCACGGCAAATTCGTCGCTGGTGCGTTCCGAAACGGTGAGGTTCAGCCCTTCACCGCCGGTGTCGGTATAACCGTCTTCCTTCAAGCGCACGTAATCGAAGCTGACTGCGGGCCGGAAGAAGAAGAACTGGCTGCCGCCCTCGAACGAGGCGCCACCCATGAAGCTGGTGACGGTCCCGTCCCATTCCCGCTCGATATCGCGCGAGATGGTCTCATCCCCCACAGTGGCGTCGAAATGGCGGGTGCCGTCGAAATCGACCATGCCGATCCCGGCGCGAGCGAACGTCTGCAGCCCGCCCCACTTGCCGACCCAGTGCGCGGCCACTTCGTAAGTTCCCGAATGGACCGCGCTCGTGTCGCCGATGTCGTGGCGGTTCCACAGATAGGTGACGGTCCCGCCGAACCTGCCGAGGCTGGTCGCGATCTCGGCACCGGCGGCAAAGCCCAGGCCGCTCTGGTCGTAAGCGGCGGTTTCGCCCTGCTCCTTCTGCGATCCCCAGCCACCGGCATCGAAGATCAACTGGATTTTCGACTCCGGTTCGATCGGTCCCTGCGGATCGGTCAGGAAGCGCGACATCGTGCGGGTGCCCAGGCTCACGCCTTCGAACGCGCCACCGGCATGATCGGGCAGCATGAGCGTGACGGTATCGCGGAAGGAATCCCCATCGGTGATGTTGAGGAACACGCCCGCAATCTCGTCGTCTTCGCCCAGGGCATCGAGGATCGCGCCGTAAGCCGCCGATTGCGAGCGGTTGAGCCCCAGTTCGGTGCCGGTCTTGCGCTCGATATCGACTGCAAGTTCGTTCGCCGCCTCGGCATCGATCGTCGCCTTGTACATGAACGGCAGCAGCGAACTGTCGCCTTCAAGCTCTTCCCCGATCTGCAGATCGTCCGCCGTCAGAACGACATAGCGCCCTTCGGCATCGTCGATGTCCGCCAGGCGGAACCGCAGTTTGGCGCCATCATCGAACGTGGCCGTCCCGGCGACATCGATCAGCGTGCCTTCGCCCGCGTCTTTGTCCAGCGTCACGTCGAGGATCGCGCCCGAAGCCATGTCGAGCGACCCGATCGCGGTCGGCCTGGAAAGGCCGAGGACACCGCCGTCGACTTTGACCGCGAGATTGGCGGCATTGGTCAGCGAACCGGTGAACCGGGCCGATCCGGCGAGCGTCAGCTCGTCCGCACCGCCGCCGAAATCGACCGTGCCGTCGAACACGGATTTGCCGGCAAGGCTCATGGTATCGCCGCCGTCGCCGAACACGACGTTCCCGGTCTGCTTGGCATCGCCGGACAGGGCGAGCGTGTTGTCGCCGCCGCCGAAGGTGACTTCGCCGTCGACCGTCCCGTCGGCAATTTCGAAAGTGTCGTCGCCGCTGCCGAACAGGACATTGCCCTTGATCGAGGGCGCATCCTTGCCCGACGCCACTTCGGTCTGGCGCACGGTTGCGCCGGCCGTGTTGGCCGACAGGTCGATCGCAACATTGCGATCCGAATCCTTATCGGCGCCGGTGGCGGAAATCGCACCGCTGTTCTCGACCAGTTCGACCCCGCCGCTGTGATCGACGATCGCGGTCGCAGTGCCATCCTCACCCGAAACGGTGGCCTTGATCGTGCCGGAGTTGCGGATGGTTTCGACATTGGCGCCTTCGTCCACCACCACGGCCACGGCCGACGATTCGTCGTCGCTGCCGGCGCTGGCGCTGATCGTCCCCGAATTGCGGATCTCGGGCACGGTTGCGTCGGCACCGATCCGCAGGGCGGTCGCCTCTGCCGCGCCGACCGCTTTAGCGGCCACCGTGCCGGAAATTGCCATTCCGCCGGCAATATCGACCGCGCCGCCGCGCCCGCCGATCACGAGGCCATTGCCGTCGACGCCCGAGTAAACGCCCGATCCGCCGATTTCACCTTCGATGATGAGGCCGAAGTCGTTGCCGCTTCCCGCCACCGAACCGATGGCGATGTCCCGGTCTTCGGCGCCGATCACCATCGCGGGGGCTTCGCCGGCGGAAACGATCTTGGCCGTGCCTTCCTTGTCGTCGTCGATCCCGTCGCCGTCTTCGTCGTCGTTACCCGAATCGCTATCCTTGGGCGCCGCGGCGAGGACGATGCCACCGGTGACGTCGCCTTCGATGACGAGAGCCGATCCGCCCTGCAGCTTGTCGTCGGCGTCGAGCTTCGACTGATCGGATGGCGGCGTGGGGTAACGATATCCGGTGGAGGTGATTTCGCCCTGGACGACCATCGCGCCATCGACATCGCCGCCGAACTGCGCGCCGATTGCGCCTTCGCCGCGGACCGTTACTTTGCCGGCCAGGCGAACGTCGCCGTCAATGTCCTGCGTGCGAACGCCCACGGAATCGGTCCCGGTGACAGTCGTTTCACCGTCATGGGTAAAATCGCCGGTCAGTGTCCCGCCCAGCACGATACCGGCGGAATCGTTGCCTTCGACCACGATCTTGCCGCTGTTGGAAATGTCCCCGGTATGCGCGCCAAGCGTGCGAATTCCGGCCCGGCCCGTGCCGACCGCGAAGGGCCCGTCCAGGTCGCCGTCGTTATCGATATCTTCGGGCGTGTAGGTTTCGTCGATCGTGATCGTGCCCGAATTGACGATATCGCCAGTGGTGCCCGCCTCGGCAGCGATACCGGTCGCGCCGTCGGCGTTGGTGATCTTGATATCGCCTTCGTTGGTGACCGTGTGATCGCTGTCCATTGTGACCGCAGTGCCCCCCGACACCACGACCGAACCATCATCGTCGATACGGATCGAATCGGGCGACCCGTCTTTCACTGTCGAGGTTCGCACTGGCTGGGTCCGGTCGTCCGAGATCACGGTCTGGGCGGCCAGCGGCGTGGCAAGTGCGGCAATCGCAGTCGTGGCGAGCAAGTAGCGGTTCATGGGTCCTCCGGTCAGTTATTGACCGCAAGACGGAGCCGCCGGCGGCCAGCCTTGGCCGGAATGCAGGAATTTTTTACCGTGCTGGAAATACCCGCCGGATCGCCCGCCAGCTTGCCCTAGAACGAAAGGTCCAGCCCCAGGCGGAACGTTCGCGGACGCAGCGGCGTGATCTGGTCCCGCCCGATATCGAACGGGGTGCCCAACGCGAACCGGTTGCCTTCGGTATCGAAGATGTTGGAGATGCCAAGCGACAGGCCCATCGCCTCTCGCCCGATGCGGACGGTCAGCCCGCTGTCGAGATAATCGCCCTGCTCCTCCCCCAATTCGGGGCCGATGCCCAGGCGCGATTTGCCGACGTAGCGGGTCCAGCCCTGCGCGGCGAGTGTCAGGTCGCCGCGCAGCTGCCGCTGATAATCGAACCCCGCGCGAACATTGATGTTCGCGATGTTGGGCACTTGTCCGATCCGGCTGGCTTCCAGCGGTCGCGGGCTGTCGATCCGGCTGTCGTTCCACGATACGCCGCCTTCGATCCGCAAATCGCGCGTTATCGCCACGCCGCCCGACAGTGTGGCCGTCCAGACCTGGCCATCGCCGATATTGGCCGTGGTCGGCAAGCCGACCGGATCGATGAAATCCGCCTGGATATCCCGCCAGCGGGTGAAAGCGAGACTGCCGGCCAGATCGAACGGCCCAGTGCCGGGCTGACCGTGGCGCGCGCCGATTTCGAACGTCGCAGTGCGATCGCTGCGGAACCGGCGGACGAAATCGCCATCGATCGCGAGCCCGCCGGGCCGGAACCCTTCCTGATACTTGATGTACAGCGCCGTATCCGCGATCGGGCTGGCGCTCAGCGAAAGCGAGGGCAGGAACACCGTTTCATGGCGCTGGGCGGTCACCTCCGCGCGCAACAGGGCCAGGAACTGATCGACATCCTCACCCTGTCCGCCCAATTCGGACCGGGTGACCCGCCCGCCTGCCGTGGCGACGAGACCCTGCCGCAGGCGATAGCTGGCTTCGCCGTAAACCGTCAGTTCGTCCACGGTGTTGCGCACACCCGTGCTCGATGTGGACATCGAGCTGACGTTTGCCGTCCCGATCGTATCGAACCCGCGGGTCAGCTCGCTCCGGCTGCCGGTATAGCTCGCGCCCAGAACCCAGCCGAGGCGATCTTCCATCGGTTGCCAGACGCGGGTTTCGTTGGCGATCATGCGCGAATCGTTGTCCTGCACGAACAACCGCGTGTCCTCGCCCGGGCGGGTTGCGTCATAGCGTTCCTGAAGGGTCTGCCGCACGATGCCGGTGGAAGAACGGAAGCGCACCGATCCCAGCCGGCCGCTTACGACCACCTGCCCCTGCAGATAATCGGCGTCGAAGCCTTCGGTGACATTGGCCATGCGGACCAGCGGGGGCCCTTCGCGATCGGCATACTGGCTGTCCCGGCCTTCGGTCCACTGGCCCAGGCCGATCAGGTCGACCGTCCAGTCCCCGCCGGCATCGAACCGGGCCATCGCCCGCCCGCCATAGATGTTCGTGCGGTTCACATCGTCACGGCCGATCAGCGGCTTGTCGATATAGCCGCCCTGGCTTTCCGCATCGAACACCGCGCGCAAGGTCAGCCTTTCGCCTGCCAGCGGAAGGTTCATCACCGCGCCCGCGTCAGCACCCATCGCGCCGTGCTGGGTCGCGGAACCGCCGACACTGCCCGAAACGGCGGCCACGCCCGGTTCCGGCTCGTTCGGCACCAGGCGAATGATCCCGCCCAGCGATCCTGCACCGTAAAGCGTGCCCTGCGGCCCCTCCAGCACTTCGACCCGTTCCATGTCTGACAGGCGCAAGTCGGGATCGGGCGAGTTGTAGCTCAGCCGCAAGTCGCCAAGATATTGCCCGACTGTCGCCTGCGTGGGGCCGGTGAAGCTCGAATCCGCGATGCCGCGGATGAACAGCTTGTTCCGTCCGCTGCCCAGATAGGTCGACGTGACGCTGGCGACGCGATCGGCGATCCGGTCGGTGCCCACGGGGCCACCCAGGGAAAGCGAATCGCCATCGAGGATCGTGATCTGGCCCGCATAGTCGCGCAGCCGCACGTCGCGCTTGCTGGCAAGAACCACGATCGGCATCGTCCCCACGCCCGGCGGGGGGAGCGCGGGCGGCGCGGCGGCAGCCCGTGCCGGCGTGCGGGACGCAGCGTGGGCAACAGGCGCGCGGCGCTGATCGGCGACCAGTCGCCAGCCCAGCGATCCGGCGGCGACCGGCCGCGCGCCGATGGCCCGCGCGAGCCGCCTGACGGCTTCTTCCGCACTGTACCGGCCGCGTATTGCGGGCACCTGTCGCGCGGCCAGATCGGGCGCGGATATGACGATGCTGGTTCCGGTCTGACGTGCAATCGCCGCTGCCGCATCGCTCGCCCGCCCCGCCGGCACGTCGACGCGCCGCTCTTCCGCCTGAACGGCGGTGGCGGCGAGAAGTACGGCCAGAACTATTGGCAGACGGTAAGGCATCGTCAGCGGCGATCGATCATCCAGCTATCCCCCTCCTGCCGCACGGCGACGCCGAACAGCGGCCCCACGGCCTGCGGGTCCTGCGCCAGCGGAGCAAGCGCGACGCTGCCCGTCACGCGTTGCGCGGCCACCGCGGGCGCTGCGGCAAAGGCAATCCCGGTGCTGGCGGAAAGCTCGCGCGCGATGTCACCCAGCGGCGCGTCGTCGAATGTCAGATGGCCGGTTCGCCATTCGCCGATCCGTGCAACCGGCCTGGTGCTGCGGCTATAGGCATCGCTGCCGTCGGTCACGCTCAGCATATCGCCGGGTTCGAGCCGGGCCAGCTTGCGCTTCGGATTGACCAGGACGACACCTTCGGAAACGGCCACATTCGTGGTCTGCCCTGTGCGGGTCACGTCGAAGACGGTCCCGGCGTCAACCAGGGTCTGTTCCCCCACGGTAACGACGAAGGGATCGCTGTCGTCGTGGCGGACGGTGAACAGGGCGCGTCCACGTTCCAGCGCGGCGAAACGCGGCCGATCGCGGTCGAGCGTCACGCGCGCACCGCCCCCCAGGGCAATCTCGCTCCCGTCGTCCAGCGGCACGATCATCGTTTCGCCCGCCGCCGTCTCGATCACGTAACCCGATCCGCGCAGCTGGAGGAATCCGACCATGGCCACCAGAACCACCGTGGCCGCCAGTGCGAGCCAGCGCCATTGCCCCGCCGAAGACGCGGCGACGCCGACGCCGACCGCACTCTGGCCGATCTCGACCGACAAAACATCGTCGTTGACCGCCCGCGATTGGAGATCGGCGTCGGCCGCATCCGCCACCGCCGCCATTGCCCTGTCATAGGCGCGCGCATGTTCGGGGTCCGCCTCCAGCCACAGGGTGAAGGCTTCCCAATCCTCGAAAGAGGGGTCGCCGGTTTTCACGGCCCAGGCAATTGCGTCTTCGATCATCCGGTCACCTTGCCCCATTGCGAGCCCCTTTCGCAGACAAGACGGAGTCGTTCGTCTCAATCCTCATTCAGCCGCTCCCTGATCTCCAGAAGAGCGCGGTAGGCACGGCGCAAGTCGCTTTCCACCGTACTCAGGCTAACGCCGAATTCCTCGGCCACGGCCTTCTGCGGCACGCCGTCGATCCGGTGGCGGCGAAAAATCCCCGCCGGGCGCGGGCCCAGGGCATCGAGTGTTTCGGCCACGATCCGCGCATGCTGGCGGCCGATCAGAACCCTCTCGCCCGAAGGTGCATCGGAAACGCCGGGGATGGCCGCGCCCGCCGCCTCGCTCCACGCCTGCTCCCGCTTGCGTGCCTGACGTTCGGAGCGATAGCGGTCGATCATCACCAGATCGGCGGTACGGAACAGATAGGCCATCGGCGAAGCCAGCGGCCCTGGGCGCGCGGCGGCAATCTTCAACCAGACCTCTTGCACCAGATCTTCCGCAGCGTCGCCCGCCCCGCGCGCGCGCAGGAAACGCACCAACCGCTCGCGATTCGCGAGAAAGGCGGCTTCCAGACCGTTTGGAGCGGGATTGCTGGTCACGGACAAAACCTCATTGGCGGCGGCGCGCGATACGGCAAATCCCGTTGCGGGGGAAGACGGCATGGCCTGATGCAGGGGCTCCTGCCGTCCGCACCGAATGATCGACATCGCCCGCCTTGTGCCCATTCATATATCGGGTATGGTGTTTCAACACGACCCGCAAACGGGCGATGACGGTGGGGAGGACGCAATGATCCGCGAGCTGGAGATCGAACCTGCGTTGCAGGTCACGCGCGTTCGAATGACGGGACTCGGCACGACCGGCCTGGCATCGATCAGCGCGACCGCCGCACGGTCCGGCGCCAGCGATCAGAACAAGCAGTATCTCCGCCCCCTTCCCGCGAGCGAAAGCAGCGCGACGCGGCCCCGGGGCCCCGCCCGATAATTTGTTGAGGAGAATCGAATGGCCACCCAGCCCGATGTGAAAGCCCCCGATGCGGACGATGCCTTCCGCGAAGAGGTGCGCCAGTTCCTGGCCGCGAACTTCCCGCCCGAGCTCAAGGGCAAGGGAAACGCGCTCGCCAGTGTTGAGGGGCCGGCGCAGGAAAGCGACGCCCAGCGCAAGTGGCGCGAGGCGATGGGCGAACGCGGCTGGGGCACGCCCACCTGGCCGCGCGAATACGGCGGCGGCGGGCTGCCCCGGCGCCAGGCGCGCATTCTCGACGAGGAGATGGGCCGCGTCGGTGCCTATAATCCGATCGGCGGCATGGGCGTCATGATGTTCGGCCCCACCCTGCTCGAATACGGCAGCGAGGCGCAGAAGAAGGAACACATCCCGCCCATCTGCCGGGGGGAAATCCGCTGGTGTCAGGGATATTCGGAACCCAATGCCGGCTCCGACCTCGCCAACCTGCAGACTTTTGCGGAAGACAAGGGCGATCATTATCTGGTGAACGGCCAGAAGACCTGGACCAGCGGCGGCCAGTGGGCCGACAAGTGCTTCGCCATCGTCCGCACCGACAAGAGCGACAAACATCGCGGAATCAGCTTCCTGCTGATGGACATGGATGCCCCGGGGGTGGAAGTGCGCCCGATCCAGATGATCAGCGGGATGAGCCCGTTCTGCGAAACCTTCTTCACCGATGTGAAGGTACCCAAGGAAAACCTGGTCGGCGAGGAAGGCCAGGGCTGGACCATCGGCAAGCGCCTGCTTCAGCACGAACGGACCAATCTGTCGGGCGGCGGCAGTCTGGCCCGGATGATGGGCGCGAGCCTTTCCGACCTGGCGAAGAAGTATGTCGAGACCGACGACAGCGGCGCGATTGCCGACAGGGTTCTTCGCGACCGGATCGCCGATTTCGAAATCCGCTGGAACGCCTTCCTCCTCACCGCGCGGCGGGCAGTGGAAGAGAGCAAGGCAGCCGGCGGCGTCTCGGAAATCAGTTCCGTGCTCAAGAAACTGGGCACCAAACTGGGCCAGGAACGGGCCGAACTGATGATCGAGATCATGGGCTTCCAGGGCCTTGGCTGGGAAGGCGAAGGCTTTTCCGAAGCCGAGCTGGCCGGCGTGCGCGCCTGGCTCTTCGGCAAGGCGACGACGATCTACGGCGGTTCGACCGAAATCCAGAACAACATCATCGCCAAGCGCGTGCTTGGCATGCTCGACCATCAGTAAGGGGCGCGAAAGATCATGGCGGTTCTCAACGAAGAACAGGAAATGCTGCGCGACATGGCGCGCGAATGGGCAACCAACGAAAGCCCGGTGGCGGCTTTCCGCAAGATCCGCGCGAGCGGCGATCCCGAGGCGTTCGACCGCGACGCCTATGGCGCAATGGCGCAAATGGGCTGGAGCGGGATCATCGTGCCGGAAGAGCATGGCGGGTCCGATTTCGGCTGGCTTTCGGCCGGCCTTGTGGTGGAGGAACTGGGCAAGACCCTGACCGCCAGCCCGCTGATCGCAACGACACTGGCCGCGGCGGCCATCGTGCTGGGCGGTAGCGACGAACAGAAGGCCAAATGGCTGCCGCGCCTCGCCAGTGGGGAGACGATCGGGACCCTGGCGATCGACGAGGGCCCCCGGCACGATCCGGCGAAGCTGTCGGCGAGCGTTTCGGGCGGAAAGCTCTCGGGCACCAAGGCCTTCGTGCACGAGGCACACGGTGCGGACCTGTTCGTGGTCGCCGCGGCCGACGGCCTCTATCTGGTGGAGAAAGGCGACGGCGTATCGCTCGCCACCCGCAAGCTGACCGACCAACGCAGCCATGCCGAAATCACTTTCGACGGCGCGCCGGCGGACAAGCTGGAGAACGGGGGCGACAGCCTGCTCGACGACGTGCTCGACCGGGCCCGCATCCTCACCGCCTGCGAGATGCTGGGCATGGCCCAGGCGGTGTTCGACATGACGCTCGACTATCTGAAGCAGCGCGTTCAGTTCAACCAGGTGCTGGCGACCTTCCAGGCGCTGCAACATCGCATGGCCGACCTGTTCGGCGACCTGGCGATGATGCGCTCCGCAGTGGAAGGCGGCCTGCAGGCGCTCGACATCGGCGTCGGTGCGTCCCGCGCGGCAATCATCGCCAAAGCCGAAGCGAACCGCGCGCTCCACCTGATAAGCCGCGAGGGCATCCAGCTTCACGGCGGGATCGGGATGACCGACGAATACGATGCCGGCTTCTACCTCAAGCGCGCCCGCGTGCTGGAGGCGATCTGGGGCAGCACGCCCTATCTGCGCGATCGCTTCGCCGGGGCCAGCGGTTACTAGGCCGGAAGCGGGCTGACTATTCGACCGGGGCGAGCAGACCGGTCGAAAGGGTGGTGGCGTAAGTCCGCACCGCAAGCTCGGGGTCGCCGAAGCGGTCCGCCCAGTTGCGCGCTTCGTAGGCACCGTTGAGTGTGGACATGATCACCTGGCTCGCCACCAGGGGATCGATCGGACGCACCGACCCATCGGCCACCCCATCGATCAGCATTCCGGCAAACCGCCGCGCAAGTCGGTTCGAACGGGTGACGACATCGAGCTTGTGATCGGTGTCGAGCGCCTGGAGCGCGGTCGTGCGGAGCAGCGGCATGGCGTCGAAGAACTGCACGTCCAGCAATTCCGCCAGCACGCTGGTGAGCCGGGTCCAGTAATCGGCGTCGACGGTCTGCCCGGCCATCTGCACGGATGAAAGCCGGTCGTAACTGCGCTGGAAACAGGACAGGACGAGATCGTCCTTGGCATCGTGATGGTGGTAGAAACTGCCCTTGGTCACGTTGAGCGATCGGGCGATGCGGTTGACCGATGCGCCGCGATAACCGCGCTGATTGATCGTAACCGTCGCAGCGCGCAGGAATTCATCGTTCTGGCTGGGCTTTGCATCCTCCCGCGTGCGCCAGTCTCCGCTGTCGAGCGTGCGCGGACGCCATTCGCCGGGCCGGGACGGGATGCCGTAAGCGAGAATGTCGAACATACGCTCGCTCACCCGGGGGAAATCGAGCGTGGAATAGCGCAGCGACCAGACCGGCCACCACATCATCGCTTCCAGCAGAACATGGGCCCGGGCGGAAAACAGCGCATGCGCGCGATCCGATTGCGGCTCTCCGAAGAAACCGCGCACCCGGCCCACGATTTCACGATACCGCGCAAGCAGCGGTGCCTGGGCCGCAGGATCGAGCGTGCGGATTTCCGACAGTGCGGCGACCAGCCCTCTCTCCCCCCGCCGAATGCGGGTGCGCAGCGCGACGTGTTCGTCGATATAGCGGCGCAGTCGTGCAGGCGGATCGGGTTCGGCCAGGGCATCGCTGGCGATCTGCCCCATCAGATCCAGCGTCGCCTCGTACACCGCGACGACGAGCTGTTCCTTGCGCGAGAAGTAATAGGTGATGCTGGTGGCGTTGAGCCCGATGGCACGCGCCACGTCCGACAGTGTCGTGGCCTTGACGCCTACCTCGTTGATCAGGACCGAGGCGGCATGGATGATAGCCTGGCGCTTCTCGCCGAACCGTCTCGTTTCCGCACTCTTGCTCGCCATCGGCTCCCCCGTTTCAGTTCCGTTACATCAGCCGGAGCCGAAGTGCCAAGCCGGCAGCGGTGCTATTCCCCCTCGAACAGCACAGACAGATCTTTCTTGAGAATTTTCCCGTTGGCGTTGCGCGGCAGGGTGTCTTCAACGAACACGATCCGGACGGGCACCTTGAATTTCGCCAGCCGGGCGGCAACCCAGGCCTGCAACTCTTCCTCGCTGGCGGTGCTCCCCGGCGCGAGATGGACCACGGCAGCCGGCTCTTCCCCCAACTGCAGGTGCGGCAGCCCGATCAGCGCGGCATCGGTTACCGCCGGATGATCGTAGAGGACGTTTTCGACTTCGGACGAATAGATGTTCTCCCCGCCACGGATGATCATGTCCTTCGCCCGATCGACGATGTAGCAGAACCCTTCTTCGTCCAGCCGCGCGAGATCGCCGGTGCGAACCCAGCCGTCGATAAACGTTGCGGCGGTCGCTTCGGGATTGTTCCAGTACCCCTTCACCACCATCGGGCCGCGCGCCCACAGCTCGCCCACTTCACCCGCGGGCAACTCGCGCTCGCCATCTTCGCTCATGATCTTGAGGTCGGCGACTGCGACCGGCGGGCCGCAGCTATCGGGACGGTTCAGGTAATCCTCGCTCGAATGCCCGGTCACCGTGGCCATCGTCTCGGTCATGCCCCAGCCATTGCCCGGCAGGGCGCCGAACACTTCGCGGATCTTGCGCACCAGTTCCGGCGCGGCGGGCGCGCCGCCATAGGCAATCGCTTCTATGCTGGAGAGGTCGTAATCCTTGCGCGCGGGGTGTTCGATCAGTTGCCAGGCGATCGTCGGCACCCCGCCGGTGACGTGGACTTTCTCGCGCTCGATAATCTCGAACGCCTTGATCGGGTCCCACTTGTGCATGAAGATCAGCGTGTTGCCCGCCGCGAGATTGCCCATCAGCGCAGCCGAACAGGCAGTGACGTGAAACAGCGGAATGACCGTGAGGCCGACCTTGTGCGCCGGCTCCGGCATTGCCTCGCCCCGGCGCAGAACGGCACAGGCCGCGGTGTAGCCGCTGGACAGGATATTGGTGCACAAGTTGCGGTGCGTGCCCAGCGCGCCCTTGGGGTTGCCGGTCGTGCCGCTGGTGTAGAAAATCGTCGCGTCATCATCCGGCGCGATCTCCACCTCGGGCAGTTCCATGACGGGCAGGTCGCGATAGCCGGGCGGCGCGCCAATCACATCTTCCAGTCGTTCGGTCCCGGACGGGGCAATTTCGCTGCGCGAAACCAGCACGGCTTCCAGATCCGGGCATTCGTTCCGGTGCGGGGAAATCCGCTCCCACCGCTCCTCGTCGCAGATCAGCGCGCGCGTGCCCGAATTGGCCAGGCCATAGGCGAGTTCCGGCCCCGTCCACCACGCGTTCAGCGGCACGCAAATCGCGCCGATCGTTGCAGCAGCGAAGAAAGCCACTGGCCATTCGGGCAGATTGCGCATCGCGACCGCAACCCGGTCGCCCTTCCCCACCCCGCGCGCCTGAAGCGCATGGGCCAGCGTGGCGACCGCGCGGAACCACGCATCGTAGGTGACGCGTTCGTCTTCGTAGATAGTGAACTCGCGATCGGCATACATCCGGCCGAGGAGAGCAATCGCACGCAAACTGGGCGGCGCGTTCTTCCATACGCGCGTCGGCACACCGCGTATGTCGACCGTTTCCATTTCGAACGGCTGGCCGGGCGCGGTCAGAATTTCGCGGCACTTGTCGCGCGAAATCACCGGCCAGCCTGCCGGCCGGGTCCAGCCGATGGCCGAAGCGAGATCGCCTGCCTGTGTCGCCATGATCAAAGCCCCCCGAACCGGCAGCCAGCGGGGCCGGGCAGCCATTGGGCACGGGCAATCCCGAAGGCGCCATCCCGTACTCTCGTCAGGGGCGTATGGGCGGTGGACACGATCGCGGCGTCGCGCATTTCGGGCAGGTTCCTCTCGTCTTTCGCTTGTGCGATTCTTGTTTGGCGATTTATGCAGATGCCGGGCACCGTGGCAAGGCGCGAGGCCCGATTTTCTGAATGTCAGGTATGAGGCTTCAAAAGCGCTTCAAATTGTCTATCGTCCATTGTCAGAAGAAAAGGTATGCCCTCTAGCGGGGCTGTGTGGGAGGGATCATGATCGAACTTGCGGACGCAGGGGAACTGGGCTTCGACAAGGCGCGTCTGGCCCGCATCGACGGCTTTCTGCAGGAAAGCTACATCGACACCGGCCGTCTGCCCTGCGCCCAGATCCTGGTCGCGCGCGAGGGGCGCCCGGTGCACTACGCCCATTTCGGCACCCTGTGCGAAGACGGCACGCCAATGCGCGAGGATGCGCTGTTCCGCATTGCCAGCATGACCAAGCCGGTGACTTCGATCGCCTTCATGCAACTGGTCGAACAGTGCCGTGTCGCCCTGGAGGACCCGGTCACCCGCGTCTTCCCCGAATTCGCCGATCTCACCGTCTATGCCGGGGGCGGAGGATCCGTCCCATTTGCGCCGGGCACGCCCGCCCCGCCGATGCGCTTCGTCGATCTGCTGACGCACATGTCGGGCTTCACCTATGGCCTGCAGAACCGCACCAATATCGATGCGCTCTATCGCGACGAGAACCTAGATTTCGCGCGCGACCACCTTGACTCGGATGGCTACGTGGAAAAGCTGGCGCGCCTGCCGCTGGAATTCGCGCCCGGCACCGGATGGAACTATTCGGTTTCGACCGATGTGCTGGGCATCGCGGTCGAACGGCTGAGCGGGATGCGGCTGGGCAATTACCTCGCCGAACACGTCTTCGGCCCGCTGGGCATGACCGACACAGCCTTCGGCGCGGGGGACGCAGGGGCGGAACGGCTGGCCGATGCATACGCCTATCAGCCGGGCAAGGCCCCGCGCATGGTTGATGCCGGGGCGACCAGCAAGCTCAACCGCACCGGCACTTTCGACAGCGGCGGCGGCGGTTTGATCGGCACGATCGCGGACTACCATCGGTTCGCGGCGATGCTGGCGAATGGCGGCGCGCTGGGCGATACCCGGATCGTTTCGCCCAAGACGCTGCGGCTGATGCGGACCAATCACCTGCCGGGCGGCGCCGACCTGACCGAAATGTCGCGCAGCCTGTTTTCGGAATCGCACAATGCCGGCACCGGTTTCGGACTGGGTTTCGCCATGGTAATCGACCCGGCAAGAACGCTGATGCCCGCCAGCAAGGGCGAATTCTACTGGGGCGGCGCCTATTCGACCGCCTTCTTCGTCGATCCGGTGGAGGATGTGACCATGGTCTTCATGACGCAGCTCTACCCCTCGTCCGCCTATCCCATTCGCCGCCAGCTCAAGACACTGATCTACGCGGCGCTGACACACAGCAAAGTCTGAAGGAGAAACCGACCCATGACATCGCCCATTCGCACAGAGCGGCACGACAACGTGCTGGTCATCGTATCCGACAATCCCCCGGTCAACGCGCTGGGCCAGGCCGTGCGCGCCGGGCTCGCCGCCGGGATAGAGGAAGCGCTGGCCGATGACGCGGTCGAAGCGGTCGTGATCCGCTGCGACGGGCGCACGTTCTTCGCCGGGGCCGACATCACCGAATTCGGCAAGCCGCCACAGGGCCCCAGTCTGCCCGAAGCGCTCGACAAGCTGGAAGCGAGCGACAAGCCGGTGGTCGCCGCGATCCACGGCACGGCGCTGGGCGGCGGGTGCGAAGTCGCCCTCGCCTGCCATTACCGTGTCGCGGTGCCGAGCGCGAAGCTGGGCCTGCCCGAAGTGAAGCTGGGCCTGATCCCCGGCGCGGCGGGCACCCAGCGCCTGCCCCGCCTGGTCGGCGCGGAAGCCGCGCTGCCGCTGGTCGCAATCGGCAACCCGATCCCGGCCGGCAAGGCCCAAGCAATCGGGCTGGTGGACGAAATCGTCGGCGAAGACAGTCTGGAAGCCGACGCGATCGCTTTCGCCAGGGCCCGCATCGGCCAGCCGGTGCCCCGCACGTCGGAAGGCACCGCCAATCAGGACGGGGTGAAGAACCCGGCGATCTTCGACGAATTCCGGCAGAAGAACGCGCGCAAGATGCGCGGCTTCGACGCGCCCAATGCCGCGATCGAGGCGGTCCGGGCGGCGGGCGAGCTGCCCTATGCCGAAGGGGTGAAGAAAGAACGCGAGCTGTTCATGAACCTGATGGGCGGCACCCAGTCGAAGGCGATGCGTCATTATTTCTTCGCCGAGCGGGCGGCGAACAAGATCGACGACGTGCCGGCCGACACCCCGCTGATCTCGGTCCAGAAAGTCGGCGTCATCGGCGCCGGCACGATGGGCGGCGGGATCGCGATGAATTTCCTGTCTGCCGGCATTCCGGTGACGATCCTGGAAATGAAGCAGGAAGCGCTCGACCGCGGAACCGGGGTCATGCGCCGCAATTATGAAAACACCGCGAAGCGCGGGCGGATGACGGCCGAGCAGGTGGAGGCGGCGATGGGCCTGCTGACGCCCACGCTCGATTATGCCGACCTGGCCGATTGCGATCTCGTGATCGAGGCGGTTTACGAAAGCATGGACGTGAAGAAGGAGGTCTTCTCCAGGCTGGACGACGTGGTGAAGCAGGGCGCAATCCTGGCGTCGAACACCAGCTATCTCGATATCGACGAGATCGCGACGGCAACGCAGCGCCCCGGCTATGTCATCGGCCTGCATTTCTTTAGCCCGGCGAACGTGATGAAGCTGCTGGAAATCGTCCGCGGCGCGAAAACGCGCGACGACGTGCTGGCGACCGCGATGAAGCTGTCGCGCAAGATCGGCAAGGTCGCCGCCGTTTCGGGCGTGTGCCCCGGCTTCATCGGCAACCGGATGCTGTCCAAGCGGCAGGAACAGGCCAACGAACTGATCATGGAAGGCGCCAATTACTGGGAAGTCGATGACGTCCTGCTCGAATTCGGTTTCCCGATGGGGCCGTTCCAGATGGGCGACCTGGCGGGGATCGACATCGGCTGGCACCGCGATCCGTCGAAAGTGACCACCGTGCGCGAGGCGCTCTGCGCCGCCGGTCGCTTCGGTCAGAAAGCGGGCAAGGGCTTCTACGATTACGACGAAGCGCGCAGCCGCACGCCGTCGGACGAAGTGAAGGCGATCATCGCCGACTTCGCGCAGAAGGAAGGGCGCGACCAGCGCGAAATCTCGAAGGACGAAATCCGCGAGCGCCTGCTCTATCCGATGATCAACGAAGGGGCGAAGATCCTCGACGAGAAGATGGCCCAGCGCGCCAGCGATATCGATGTCGTCTGGATCAACGGCTACGGCTGGCCGCTCTATACCGGCGGGCCGATGTTCTGGGCCGATACGGTCGGGCTGGACACTGTTGTCGCCGGGCTGGAGAAGCACGGCCTGCCGGTCAGCGATTACCTGCGCGGCAAGGCGGAACGGGGCGAAGGCTTCACCGGCTGAAGCTTTCGAACATGCCAACAAGGCACTGCGGCACCGCCGGTTCAGGCCGACGGTGCCGTTTGCCTATGGCGGCGCATCTGGGCATCAATTGCCGCAGCCACTTCCGCTCGGTCAGGCTGCCGCCCGAAAGCGCTCCGCATTTTCCAGATCGGCCAGCGGCGCCAGAATTCGGCCGTCGAATTCGGCAATCTCCGCATCGGTCGCCACCCGGTGCGGCCAGTCCGCGTGAGTGAGGGCCCCGCGACCGAGAGTGACCACATCCGCCCCATGATCGGAGATCAATTCCGCCGCGCGCAGCGGATCGTGCAGCGACCCGTTCGCCATGACCGGCAAGCCACTGTGCCGTTTCGCCAGGCTGGCAAGGCTGGCCCCATCCCCGAAGGCCGGCTGCCATGCCTCGAACTCGGTAGTGTGGATATAATCGATCGGCAGGCCGCCAAGCAGTCCGTAGATCTCGGCCGCCTCTTCCGGCCCGCGCCATTTGTGGTGGAAATCGTTGACCTTGCCTTGCGAACTGCGCAGCCCGACGATGAAATCGGGTCCAACCGCCGCGCGAACCGCTTCGACCGTTTCGAGTGTGATCCGCAGGCGCCCCGCGACTGTACCTCCGTAGGCGTCGGCACGACGGTTTACGCCCTCGGTCAGAAACTGATCGAGGAGGTAGCCATTGGCGCCATGTATCTCGACCCCGTCGAAGCCAGCCTCGCAAGCGCGGAGGGCGGCCGCCGCGAAGCCTGCGATGGCTTCCTCGATTTCCGTCACGGACATTGCCACTGGCAGCGGGTATTTGCCCGCCCCGCGATAGAACGCCATCTGCTCGCCCGCCGGGCGCTCGGCCGAAGGGCCGCGTGTGCCAGACCGAAAGCGATTGCCCTGCGAAAGCGCCCCGGCATGCATGAGTTGCGCAATGATCCGCGCGCCGCTTGCATGAACACGCTCGACAATCGGCTTCCACGCATCGCGCTGGCTCGCGTCGGCCAGACCCGGCTGAAAATGATACCCCTGCGAGAATGCCTCGTCCGTATACAGACCCTCGGTTATGATCAGCCCGAAGCCGCCTTCGGCAAAGGCGCTGTAGTAGTCGCACATCGGCGCGGTGGCGTGGCCTGTTTCCGTGGCGCTAATCCGCGTCATCGGCGCGACGGCAAGCCGGTTGTCCAGCGCGAGGGAACCGAGTTTCACGGAATCGAACAGGCGCTGCGTGGCAGCCTTCGCTGTGGAATTCGTGGCCATCGGATCACCGTGCCTCCGTGTCGCGGATAGCGGCGATCGCCTCGATCTCGATCATGACTTCGGGTTTGTAGAGCGCCTTCACTTCGGCGATCGTATCCGCCGGGTACGGGGCGGAGAAGAATGCGCGGCGCAGTTCGACGACATCGTTGAAATGGCCCATGTCGGTGACGAAGATCGTCACCTTGATGACATCGTCGAGGCTGGACCCGCCGGCTTCCAGCGCGCGGCGCAGATTGGCGAAGGCCTGCCTCCCCTGGGCCAGAAAGCCTCCTTCGACGATCTTGCCGTCGTCGTCCGAGCCCGCCTGTCCCGAAACGAAGAGCAGATTGCCAAACCTGATCCCCTGGGAAAGCAGGAAGGGTTCATAATTGTCTGGCGTGGTGACGATGCGTTCCAGTTTCATCTTGTTGTTCCATCCGCAAGGGGGCTATGGTGAGAAAAACTAATCATACCCCGGGTTGAAACTGAGCATATGCGCCTGGATGAAGGCGCCGACAAACGCCCAATTCTCACTCAACAAATTAGATTGATTCATCCATGACTCGCCGCCTTCCCCCCCTTTCCGCGCTTCGGGCTTTCGAAGCCGCGGCACGCAATGGAAGTTTCAAGCAGGCGGCGGAGGAGCTGGCAGTCACGCCCACGGCAATCAGCCATCAGATTCGCGCACTGGAGGAGAATCTGGACTGCGCCCTGTTCGAGCGTCGCGTTCGAAAAGTCGTCCTGACCGATGCCGGGGCGCAGCTCTACCCGGTATTGAGGGATGGCTTCGATGCGTTCGCCGAAGCAATCGGACGCTTGAGACATCGCAGCAGCCGAACCCAGGTCACGATCTCGGCCACGACCGCATTCACGGCACGCTGGCTCGTCCCGCGCGTAAGCGGCTTTCGCCTTCAACATCCCGCCATCGACCTTCAGTTTCAGGCGTCCGACGACGTGGTCAATGTTGAGGCTGCCGGGGTCGATATCGCGATCCGCTATGGCGAAGGGCCCTACCCGGACTTTGCGGTGCTGCCTCTGTTTGCGGATCGGTTCGCGCCGGTGTTCAATCCTGTGCTCAAGATCGAAACGCTCGAAGATCTGGCGCAGCGGCCACAGATCGCTTTCCAGTGGCGTCGCCGCCACCCGGATAATCCGACCTGGTCCCGCTGGTTCGCAGAGGCTGGATTGCAGCCGCCGTTCGAACAGGCGCAGCTTCGCTTCTCTGAAGAGAGCCACGCCATCCAGGCGGCGGTGGCCGGCCAGGGCGTGGCGCTGGCCAGCCTCGCGCTGGTGAAGGAGGAACTGGCCGCCCGGCAACTCGTCCAGCCTTTCGGGCCAGCCATCTCCGGCTTTCGCCATCACCTGCTGATCAGAAAGGGAGAAACCAGCAAGGCCATTGGCGAAGTGGTGGACTGGCTTCGGGCCGAGGCTGCGGCCGAGGCGGCATAAGCGCAGTCGACGGCTGCGGGATATCAGGCAAGCAGTTCGTTGAATTCCAGAACGTTGCGGTCTGGATCGCGGACGAAGCATCCCCGGCGGCGGCCGCTGCCCATCACGACCGGGCCTTCGGTAATGGCGATCTTCATTTTGCGCAGCCAGGCGACGAACGCGTCCATATCCTCCACCAGGAAGGCGACGTGCGTATAGCCCGGCCGCTTGGGCTGCGTGTCCATGAGGACATTGCCCACGGCATCGTCTGCTATGCCATTGTAGATCAGATGGATCCTTATCCCCGATGGGTGAACCAGGCCTCGCGCGGCGGCGTCCGGCGATTCCTCTTCGGGATCGGCCACGAAGCCCAGGCTTTCATAGAACGCCTGGGCCCGAGCAATGTCGGTGACGCGAATGCCGACGTGGTCGAAGCCGGTGACGAGCGCCATCACCGTGCCCCCATCGCTGCCACATCGCGATAGAACTCGCTGTGATCGCCGGCGAAATTGTCCATCCCCTCTTCGGTCAGGTGTTCGCTGTATGGAGGCGCGAGGAACGATATCGCCTTGCTGGCCGGGCCCTGATACCAGCGAATGTTGAAGGCGCAGAGCGGACGGAAGAACGTCACTTGCGCGTAATCCTCGATATTGTCGCGAATCCACCAGGCCAGCGGGCGATAGTCGCCCGTGCGTTGATGGTGGTCGAGGTAGGCGGGGATAACGAGCGTCAGCGTCCCGCCGAGAAACCCGGCCTCGTCCGGCCTGTCCCATATGTGCTGCGCTGCGTTGCTGGCATTGTCGGTGCACCAGCAGGCAGTGTCGCCGGCGACGTAGCGTTCGTTGCAATGGGCATTGAGGGTAGGAGAACGATAGGCGCTGCGTATGCTCACGTGGCCGAATGCGCGCTTGAGCGGTTCAAGCAGGCGCGTCGCGACCTCTCGCCCCACCTGCACCGCCAGATCGGGACGTTCCGGTATGTTGGGCACACCGTGAAAGTTGCCGACTTCGGAACAGAGCATTTCACGCATGAAGAAATTGTCCGACAGCCTGGTCCGGCCGAATTCGGTCAGCGTGGCCACGTCGTCGATGGTTGTCGGGATCGTCATGGGTGCTCCTGCAAGTATGGATGGTCTTGACAGGGCGCACATCGTACAATTCATATTCCGCAACAATCCGCCAATTGTGTAATCATATATTTTGGATGATGAAATGTTGACCGACGATTCCCTGCGCCACCTGCGGATCATCGTCGCGATCGACGAAGAAGGCTCGCTCGCCGCCGCCAGCCGCAAGCTGGGGCTTTCGCTGCCTTCGATCTCGCGCATCCTGTCGCAGTCCGAGGCGAATATCGGGGCGAGACTGTTCGAGCGGACAGCGCGCCGGTGCGTCTCCACCGAAGTGGGGAGCATCGTGCTCGAACGGTCTCGCCAGATCCTGGCCGACTATACGGAGATGTTCGAAATCGCCGGTGGAAGCTGGCGGGAACCGAAAGGCCTGGTCCGCATGACTGCGCCGGTGACTTTCGGCCGTCTGCACGTGGTGCCCAGCCTGTGCCGTTTTCTCGATGCAAACCCTGCCATCGATGTCGCCCTGCACCTGACCGATGCGGTCGTCGACCTGACCGACGCGGGCTTTGACGTGGGGCTTCGCATCGGCCCGGTTACATCGCCCTCTCTGGTCGCGAAACGGGTGGGGGAGGTTGCCTGGTGGACCCTGGCCAGCCGCGATTATCTCGACCGGCATGGGACGCCCGCCAGTCCGGCGGATCTGGGCGGCCACAAGTGGATTCAGCATTCGAGCATTCTGCAGCCCGCCCGGTCGCCGCAGGACCTGTTCGGTCCGCAAACCGCAACGCCTTCAACGCGCCTTGCCGTGAACGACGCGATGGCCGCGCTGGAGGCGGCGCGCAGAGGCATGGGGATTCTGTCTGCGCTATCCTATCAGGCGCAGAAGGATGTCGATGAAGGTCGGCTGGTGCGGATACGCTTTCCGGGTGAGGCGGAGCCCATTCCCGTCTCGCTCGTCTATCCCGAAACGAGGCGCAGGATCGAACGCTCGCGGCGCCTGGTGGACTTTCTGGCCGAAGACTTTGGCAAGCTGCTGCGGAGCTAGAGCCTGTCGGCGAAGATTCCGATGCAGGGTATGGAACCCATCCTCCCCAGAGCCGGGGCATTGACGACCGACGGCAATCCACACCCTGCGGACATGCGGGTTGCAATCCGATGACGAATTGCGCATCGATCATGCCGAGAAGGCAGGGGAGCGGATTTGGAACATAGGGTACGCATCGACGAAGAATTGAACGAGCAGCCGCTTGAGGTCATCCTGCGCCCGACCGCCGATGAAAAGGGCGCCTGGACCGGCGCACCCGGCCCCCGAATGGGGCCTCGCCTGTTCGGGGGGCAGGCGGTGGCGCAGGCGCTGATGGCCGCTTCGCTGGAAGAGGATGCGGAACGGCTGGCGCATTCGCTCCATTGCTATTTCCTCAAGCCAGGCATGGCCGAGGAGCCGGTCGAATATCGCGTGACTCACCTGACCGCGGGCCGCAGCTTCGCCGCGCGCCGGGTGGAGGCATGGCAGGGCCAACTGTGCATCTTTTCCATGATCACATCGTTCCACCGGCCCGAGCCCGGCTTTCGCCATGCCGACGAAAGCCCTTATCCGCTTGACGTAGAGGGTGCGCGCGCTGCGCTGGACGAATGGCGCGAACGTGGCGGGGATGGCGGCGAACACCCACTCGCGCAGCGGCTGCAGCGACGGCCGATCGAGATCGTGCCGCTCGATCCTTCCGCCATTTTCGGCGGAGCCGGGCACGAACCGCGGGCCGCGTGGTGGATGCGCCTGCGCCGGCCGGCCAGGGCCGATCCGGCAATGCAGCGCGCGCTGCTCTCCTATGCCTCCGACATGCTGTTCATGCGCAACGCAATGCTGCCGCACGCGATCCAGCCGGGCAGCCACGAGGTTCAGGCGACCAGCCTCGACCATGCGCTGTGGTTCCACGAGACGCCCGACTTCGACCGCTGGCACCTGTTCGTCAGCGACAGTCCGTGGGCCGGTAGCGCGCGCGGGTTGAGCCGCGGGCATTTCTTTGCCGAGGACGGCCGGATGATCGCCACCGCGCAACAGGAAAACCTGATGCGCCCGCAAGGCGAAGCGCTGGAACGCCTTGCCGCGCAGGACCAACCTGCCCCGCCGTCCCCGGCCTGATCGCCCCCGGCCCGCACACCGACGACGAGAACGACAATAAGAACGAGAGGAACCCCCATGTCGCCATTCCACCCTGACCGCAAAATCACACAAGCTCTCGCCAGGGCAGCGGCCCATCGCCCCTCGCCCGCCGCGCGCTCGGTCGCTGGCCAGATGGTCGCGTTCGACAGCGGGGCAGGGATATGAGCGACCGGCTGGCGGGCAAGATCGCGGTCGTTACCGGCGCGGCCTCGGGCATTGGCCGGGCGAGCGCGCTGCTGTTCGCGCGCGAGGGTGCCCGCGTGGTCGCTTTCGACCGGGCGGAGGCAGTGCATGACACCGCAGAAGCCGTGCGCGCCGCCGGAGGGCAGGCGCTGGCGAGAACGGGCGATGCCGGCGACGAAGCCGACATTGCCGCGCTGGTCGCAGCGGCCGGGGCCGAATTCGGCGCGCTGCACCTGTTCTTCGCCAATGCCGGGATCACCGGCGGGGTGCGCGGCGGGTTCTTCGACGCATCGCCGGACGACTGGGCCGAGGTGCTGCGCGTCAACCTGATCGGCCCGTTCCTGGCGGTGAAGCACGCGGCGCCCGCGATCCGCGACAGCGGCGGCGGCGCGATCGTCTGCACCGCATCGGTCGCCGGCCTGCGTTCGGGGGCCGGCCCGGCGCAATATTCGGCGAGCAAGGCGGGGGTGATCAACCTGGTGCAGACGGCGGCGCAGCAGCTCGCCGGCACCGGCGTGCGGATCAACGCGGTCCTTCCCGGCCTGACCGAAACGGGCATGACCCGCCCGCTCTACGAAGGCGCGCGCGCGGCGGGGAAAGAGGACCGGATCGGCCAGCTCAACCCGCTGCTACGCGGCGGCGAGCCGGAGGAGATCGCGGCGGCGGCGCTGTTCCTGCTGTCCGGCGATGCCAGCTACATCAATGGGCAGGCGCTGGCGGTGGACGGCGGGCTGTCGAGTTCGCACCCGACCTCCCGCCCGCCGGGCGATCCTGGCCGCCCCAGCTCGTGACCAACCTGTACCGCGGGCGGCGAGCCTAGAGGCCGGCGGCGACCGCGATCCAGTAGGTCGCCCCGGCGAAGACGTAAGCGAGCGCGAAGAGATAGCCGACCATGAACATCGGCCATTTCCAGCCGTTCGTCTCGCGCCGCGCGACCGCGATGGTCGAAAGGCATTGCGGCGCGAAAACGAACCAGGCGAGGAAGGCGAGCGCAGTCGGCAGGCTCCACCGCGCCGTGATCTGTTCTTCCAGCGCCAGGGCTGTTTCGTCCTCATCGCCCGAATCGACGGCATAGGTTGTGGCGAGCGAGGAGACCGCAACCTCGCGCGCGGCCATCGCGGGCACCAGCGCCAGCGCCATCTCGCGGTTGAAACCAATCGGTTCCACCACGGCATGGACGCCGGTCGCGATCGTGCCCGCGAACGATGCGTCGATCTGGCTTTCGCCGGGATCGGCCTTGGGGAATGACAGCAGGACCCAGAGGGCAATCGTTGCGACAAAGATGATCGTGCCCGCGCGCCGCAGGAACACCCAGGCGCGCTGCCACAGGCCGATCGCGAGATCGCGCAGGCGCGGCATCTGGTATCGCGGCATTTCCATGATGAAGCCGCTGGCGGCGCCTTTCGCGACCGTGCGCCGCAGGACCAGCGCAGCAATCATCGCGCCGGCAATCCCGGCGACATACAGCGCGAACATGACCAGCCCTTGCAGCCCGACGCCCGGCCCGACGGTGGTGTTGGGAATCACCGCGGCAATGATCAGCGCATAGACCGGCAGCCGCGCCGAACAGGTCATCAGCGGTGCGACCAGAATCGTAGTCAGGCGATCTTTCGGATCGGCAATGCTGCGCGTCGCCATGATCCCCGGAATCGCACAGGCGACGCTGGAAAGCAGGGGAATGAAGCTTTTGCCCGACAGGCCGACGCGGGCCATCAGGCGATCCATGATATAGGCCGCCCGGGCCATATATCCGCTCGCTTCCATCACCAGGATGAAGGCGAAGAGGATCACGATCTGCGGCAGGAACACGACGACCGAACCGACACCGGCCAGAACGCCTTCGGTCACCAGGTCGCGCAGAAAGCCGCCGGGGAAAGTCGCAACGACCCATTCCGAAATCGCACCGACGGCGCCTTCCAGCGCATCGGCGAACGGGGTCGCCCAGGCGAACACGGCCTGAAAGATGACGAACAGCAGGGCGAGCAGGATCGGTGCGCCAAACCAGGGATGCAGCAGGATCGTGTCCAGCCCGGAATGGAGCCGGTGCTGCGCGGATTCGGACAGGGTCGCGCCCTTCGCCATGTGCCGTGCCGCCAGCCGGCGTTCGGGCAATGTCAGATGCTGCCGCGTGTGCGTTTCCGCCTCTTCGTCGCTCGCCTGGATTTCGGCGCGGGCGATCGCTTCCGCCAGCTCGTCCAGACCGCGGCGGCGCACCGCGACGGTCGGGATCACGGGCACGCCGAGCGCCTGCGACAGCGCAGCGGGATCGAGCGTCAGCCCGTCCCGTTCTGCCAGGTCGATCATGTTCAGCGCGACCACGGTCGGCCGGCCGAGCGCGATCACTTCCTGCGCGAAGACCAGATGCTGTTCCAGATTCGCGGCATCGAGCACCAGCACGAGAACTTCGGGCAGGGCCTCGCCCGGAAATTCGCCGTGGACGACCTTGCGCGTCACTTCCTCGTCCGGGCTGGCCGAATCGAACGAATAGGAACCGGGCAGGTCGATCAGTTCGACCGGCTCGCCCGAGGGCAGGATCAGTCGTCCCGCCTTGCGCTCCACCGTCACGCCCGGATAGTTCGCGATCTTCTGCCGCGCGCCGGTGAGGGCGTTGAACAGCGCGCTCTTGCCCGCATTGGGGTTGCCGACCAGCGCGGCGGTGCGTTGCCGGGTCATGAGTATTCCACCTCCATCGCGGCGGCGTGCGCGCGGCGCAGGGCGACCGTCATGCGGCCGACCGTAACCGCGAGCGGATCGAAACCGCCGAACATTCCGCGATGCGCCAGCGTCACGCTGGCACCTTCGTCCAGACCCATAGCGCGCAGGCGCTTGGCGTCTTCGGGGGCGAGAATGGCCCAATCGACCGAAACGACGGTCGCCTGCTGGCCGTGATCGAGCTGATCGAGCGTCATACCCAGCCCGCTATGGGATACGAACTACATTTGCAACTCGTTATCAATAAAAGGTGGCGCGGCGCCCTGTGTCAGCGTGCCGGATAGCGCAGACGGCCAAGGAAACGCGCAATGCTGAAGTGCTCGCGCTCGCCGCCCAGCAGCTGCGCCTTGGCCTTTTCGAATCGCATGATCCCTTCGATCCGGCGGTCGAGGAACGCGCGCGTCTCGCTCTTGTCCGCGCTCTCGTCGTCGACGAAGACGGTCAGCGTCGCACCGTAGATCGCGCCCAGCATCGTGCGTTTGGTATAGTGGTTGTAATCGGTCGCCGTATCCCCGGCACAGCGCCACATCACATCCGCAGTGCGCCAGCCGAGCCGCAGGGCCTGCGCCGCATTCTGCGGCATCGCCATGACCGACAGCGCCCGTCGCAAAGCCTCTTCCCGCCCGCGCATCGCATCGAGCCGCGCGAACACGAGACCCGCGATCCGTTCGCGGATCTTCATTTGCGCAAGCCGTTCGGCCGGCAGCGCTGCGATCATCGCCAGATCGACCGATTCGATCCACGCCGCGATCATGTCCATCGGACCTCCGGGATAGGCGAGCGCGGCGACATCGGGGTCCACCCCTTCGGCCGTCGCCGCAGCGCGCACCGCCGCATCCCCCCAGCCATCGAACACGACGGCATCGGCCACTGCCGGGGCCAGCGCCAGCCGCAATTCGTCCAGGGTGGGATCGTCGGGCAGCGTCGCGGGGGTCGTGGTCATGGTCAGAACCGCGGCCCGTATGCGGGGCCATTGCCGCCTTCGCGCTTCGCATCGGCATCCGCGATCGCCTTGGCAATCCGTGGGTCGCTGCCCGGCAGGCCCGCGTAATCGCGCGCCGAACGGCCCGAATTGTCGGTCCGGTCGGGGCTGGCCCCATGTTCGAGCAGCATGTCCACCATCGCCGTGTCGCGCCGGTGGATCGCCGCAATCAGCGGAGTTTCGCCGGTGGCATTGGTTTCCTCGATCCGGGCGCCCGCTTCGATCAGCTCCTCCGCCCCTTCGACGAAGCCGAGACTGACGGCGATCGACAGCGGGGTATTGCCCCGCTTGTCGCGCACGTTGGGATTGGCGCCTTTCTGGGTCAGGAAGCGAATCCACACCGCGTCGCGCCGTTCGGCCACGATATGCAGCGCGCTTTCGCCATTGGAAATGTCGCGCGCGTTGACGATGACGGAGCCGGGCTGGCTCAACGCCTCGGTCACCGCAGCGCCGTCGCGATCGCGCACGGCCTTCAGGAACTCGTACCCTTCGGACATCAACTGGGCCGAAGCCGGCGCCATGAGGAGCGCGGCCGCGAGACCGGTGATCGCAATCGCCTTGCGCGAAATGGCCCGGACCATGCCTGTTCTACCTTTCATCGCTTCATCGTCTTGCAGGCGGCCCATCACCGTCTGCCGTTTCTTCGCGGGGCCGAGGCCCCTTGCCGAACGGCGATTAGCAGAGCATGAAGCGGCGCGCCATGCCCCTCCCCCATACCACCCCGTTTCGTCGCGCGATCTCCGGCCTTGGCCTGGCCCTGGCCGGCGCGCTCGCCCTGTCCGCCTGCGACAGCCAGCCCGCCTTGCAGACCGCCCCCCTCCACGGTGCGGCGATCGGCGGGCCTTTCGCGCTGACCGGGGCGGACGGCGAAATCCATCGCTGGGGCGACTTTGCCGGCCAATGGCGGATCGTCTATTTCGGCTATACCTATTGCCCCGATATCTGCCCCACCGATGTCCAGCGCCTTTCCCAGGGGCTGTCGCAGTTCGAGGATGCGGATCCCGAACGCGGGGCTGGCGTGCAGCCGATCTTCATCACCATAGATCCGGCCCGTGATACGCCCGAAGCGCTGGGCCAGTTCGCTTCCAATTTCCACCCTCGCCTGATCGCGCTGACCGGCAGCGAAGAAACGATTGCAGAGACTGCCAGAACCTTCGGCGTCTTTTATTCGCGCGGCCGCGAAGGCGAAGGCGGGGCCTACGACATGAACCATTCGAACATCGCCTATCTCTTCGCGCCCGACGGCGCGCCGGTGGCGATCCTGCCGACATCCGAAGGCGCGGATGCGATTGCCGCGGAACTCGACCGGTGGGTGCGCTGAGAGCCCGTTTCTGGGAGCTGCCGCTGGCGGAGCTTTCGCGCGAGGAGTGGGAAAGCCTGTGCGACGGCTGCGGCCGGTGCTGCCTGCACAAGATCGAGGATGCCGATACCGGCGAAATCGCCGATACCAACGTCGCCTGCAAGCTGCTCGACACCGATACCGCGCGCTGCAGCGACTATCGCCATCGCAAGGCCTATGTCCCCGATTGCCTGCGCCTGACGCTGAAGATCGTGGACCAGGTCGAATGGCTGCCCGAAACCTGCGCCTATCGCCGCCGCGCGGCGGGGGAACCGCTGCCCGAATGGCACCACCTGCTGACCGGCGACCGCGACGCGGTGCACCGCGCCGGGGCCTCGGTCGCCGGGCGCGTAATCAGCGAGCGCGAGGCCGGGCCGCTCGAACATCATATCGTCGACTGGGACGAAACGTGATCGACTGGCTTCGCCGCGAACCGCGCGAAGTGCCGGAAATCGCGCTGGGCGAACGGCGGCTGCCGGTGGTCGTGGTGCGCCACCCGCGGGCAAGGCGCATGACCCTGCGCCTCGCCCCGTCGGGCGATGCCGTGCGCGTCACCCTGCCGCAGTGGGGCCGCACGGCCGAAGCGCTCGCCTTTGCCCGTTCACGCGCCGAATGGCTTGCGGCGCAGCTCGATAAAGTGCCCCTTGCCGATCCTCCGCGCGCGGGCGGCACCGTTCCCTATCGCGGGGAACCGCTGGCGATCCACTGGGCCGCCGACGCCCCGCGCGGCCCGCGCCTTGCCGACGGCGCGATCGCCATCGGTGGGCCGCAGCGGCATCTGGTGACCCGGCTGGCGCGCTGGCTGGAGAAGGAAGGCCTGCGCCTGATGCAATCGGACCTGGCCGATTTCTGCGCCGCCGCCGGCGTGCCGCAGCCCGCGCTGCGCCTGTCGCGCGCGCGGCGGCGCTGGGGAAGCTGCGCGAGCGACGGGACCGTGCGGATCAACTGGCGGCTGGTCATGGCCCCCGATGCCGTGCGCCGTTCGGTCGTCGCGCACGAAGTCGCCCACTTGCTCCATTTCGATCATGGCCCCGCGTTCAAGGCCGCGCTTGGGCGGATTTACGACGACGATCTGTCCGCCGCCGACCGCTGGCTGAAGGATCGCGGGCGCACGCTCTACGCCCCCTTCGGCTGAACCTTGCGCTTACGGCACTGGCGCTCGTGCGCCAGAGGCCCTATCTTGCCGCCATGCGACTGATCAGCCGTCTCAATCCCGCCGAAGGTGTCGGCGATTTCTGGGCCTATATCCGCCGTCCGCAGCCCTATCGTCTGCCGATTCTGGCCCTTTCGTTCCTGATGACCGGCAGCCTGCTGTTCTGGGTCGTGCAGGAACGGTATTACATGCCGCCCGAACGGCCCGAGATCACCTATATCACCACTTTCGCGCCGGGGCGCACCGATGCGGAAATCGCCGCATCCAACCGTGCGAACCAGGAACGGCAGGATGCGCTCGCCGCCGAACGCGCCGAGCGCGAGGAACTGCGGCGCGAAATCTACCGCAGCCTCGGCCGCGCCACCGGGATGGACGTGGACCGGATCGAACGCGAAGCTGCGGAAGAGCAGGCGCGCGAGGAAGCGGCCGAGGCAGCGCGCCGCGCGGCCCTGGTCGGCGATTCCGTTGCCGAAGATTCGCAGTAACGCGCACTTGCACGGGGCCGGCGGCAATACCGGGGCCGACGATGCCCGCTGGCTGGCCGCCGCCGCTCGCCTGGCCGCACGCGGCAGGCCGCTCAGCCGCCCCAACCCCGCAGTCGGGTGCCTGATCGTGCGCGACGGGATCGTGGTCGGACGCGGATGGACGCAGCCCGGCGGCCGCCCCCATGCGGAGGCAGCGGCGCTGGCCCAGGCGGGGGACGCAGCGCGCGGGGCCACGGTCTATGTCACGCTGGAACCCTGCGCCCATCGCGCCGGACGCGGCCCGGCCTGTTCGGACCTGCTGGCCGAAGCGCAGCCCGCCCGCGTCGTGATCGGCCAGCGCGACCCCGATGAACGCACGCGCGGGCGCGGGATGGAACGGCTGAGTGCAGCCGGGATCGCGGTCGCGACGCTGGGGTGCCCCGCCTCGCGCGCGAGCCTGGCCGGCTATCTCACGCGCGCCGAACGTGGCCGCCCGCATGTCACGCTCAAGCTCGCGACTTCGCTCGACGGGGCGATTGCGACGGCCGGGGGCGAAAGCCGCTGGATCACCGGGGCCGCCGCGCGCGCGCATGTTCATTCGCGCCGGGCAATGGCCGATGCGATCCTGGTCGGCGGCGGCACCTGGCGCGCCGATGCGCCGGGGCTGGACGTGCGCCTGCCGGGGCTGGAGGCGCGCAGCCCGCGCCGCCTGATCCTGTCGCGCAGCATCGAAGCGCCGGGGATCGAGGTTCTGCCCGCGCCGCAGGCGATCGCCGGACTCGACGCAGTAAACTATCTCTATGTCGAAGGGGGCGCGCAGACCGCCGCCGCCTTTCTGGCCGCCGATCTGGTCGACCGGATCGAGCTGTATCGCGCGCCCATCGTCATCGGCGGGGGGGCAGGCGCGATCGGCGACATCGGGCTCGCCTCGCTCGCCGCCGCGCACGGGCGCTGGCACCTGGCGGAACGGCGCCAGCTTGGCAGCGACACGTTCGAAGCCTATCGGCGGCAGGGGCAGGATCAGCCGCAGGACGGGAATTAGCGAGAATGTTCACCGGAATTGTCAGCGCCATCGGCACGATCGAGGATGTCCGCGAAGGCGGCGATCTGCACCTTCGCATCGCCTGCCCCTACGACCCGGCGAAGATCGCCATCGGTGCCTCCATCGCCTGTTCGGGCGTCTGCCTGACGGTGGTGGAGCGCGGCGGGGAACCGGGCAAGGCCTGGTTCGCGGTCGACGTTTCGGGCGAAACCGTCTCGCGCACGGTGCCCGGCATGTGGAGCGCGGGCCGCCGCCTCAACCTGGAAACCGCGCTGCGCCTGGGTGACGAGCTGGGCGGCCATATCGTCACCGGCCATGTCGACACCGTCGGCGAAGTCCAGCTCGCCCGCCCCGAAGGCGGATCGACGATGATCGCGATCCGCACCAGCGCCGCCTTCGCCCCGTTCGTCGCGCCCAAGGGCTCGATCACGGTCGACGGCGTTTCGCTGACCGTCAACGACGTGCGCGACCGCGACGACGGGGCGTGCGACTTCCTGCTCAACGTGATCCCGCACACCGCCGATGTCACCACGCTGGGGGCATTGGCCGAAGGCGAGCGGGTGAACCTGGAGATCGACGTGCTCGCCCGCTATCTTAAGCGGATGCAGAGCCTCCAGCGCTGATCCCTTCCCGCGGCCAGCGGGGGCATCCACCAGCACCGTAACCGTTCACGCCCGGCGCGCCCTCTGTCCGCACGGGGCGCAAGCGCGTGCGCGCGGTTCGCACAATTCGGCCGACCGCTCCACACAGCACTTGACGATACAACATCTCATTGACTATCGGCGCCGCTCACACCGGACAAGGGGTAGCCGAACCATGACATTGCCGAATTCTTCACCTGCGCGCTTCCGCTGGCTGGCCACTGCCGCCACCGTCGCGCTGTTCATCCCGGCAGGCGCCTGGGCGGAAGATGCGGCCGATCAGCGCGACGAAACGATCACCGAAGCAGAAGCCGGGCGCACCGCGGCGCCCACCCGGCCCGCGCGCAGCGACATCGTCGTCACCGGGCGTTCGCTGGGCAGCGATCAGGCGACCCAGCCGCTGCCGGTCCAGGTCCTGTCGGGCGACGAACTGGCCCACCGCCGGCGCGGCACGCTGGGCGAAACGCTGGACGGGCTGCCGGGCGTGCACATGGACAATTTCGGTGCCGGCGCCTCACGCCCCGGCATTCGCGGGCAGACGATGCCGCGGATCGAGATCCTGACCGACGGGGCGAACCTGTTCGACGTCGCCTCCGTCTCGCCCGACCACGCGATCGTGACCGATCCCCTGCTGCTCGACGCGATCGAGATCCAGCGCGGCCCCGCGGCGATCCGTTACGGCGGCGGCGCAGTCAACGGCGCGATAAACCTGATCGACGGCAAAGTGCCCAAGGCGCTGCCCGATGGCGGTATCGCCGGCGCTTACGAAATGCGTTACGGCACCGGCGACCAGGAAATGACCACGGCCAGCCGCGTCACGGCCGCCATCGGCCCGATCGCCTTCCACGCCGAAGGCTCCTATTCCGATCGCGAGAACTACGAGGTGCCCGACGCCTTCGGAACCGACAAGCTGCGCGATTCCTTCGGCGAAAGTTCGAGCTATGCCTTCGGTGCCTCGTGGATCACCGACAGCGGCTATATCGGTGCGTCCTACACCCGCAACGAAGCCGAATACGGCCTGCCGGGACACAGCCACATCAACGGTGTGTGCCACACCCACGGCAGCGACCTGCACTGCGCCGCACACGGCGATTATGACGACCCGTTCGGTTCGCCCGACGACCACACGGCCTATATCGACCTGAAAAGCGAGCGCGTGGACCTGCGCGGAGATTTTCAGGATCTTCTGCCCGGCATCGCCAATATCCGCCTGCGCGGGTCCTACACCGACTATGTCCATTCGGAGATCGATGGGCCGTCGCTGTTCAGCCGCTACACGAACGAGGTCTGGGACGGCCGGATCGAGCTGACGCACAAGCCATTGTTCGGCTTCACCGGAACGCTAGGCCTGCAATATACCGACGGAACTTTCACCGGCCTCAACGTCAGCGATCTTCATCAGATCGAACCGGGGCCCGACACCATTCTGTCCATCGGGTTCCTGCCGCCGTTCGAATACGTCACCGAGAACATCGGGCTTTTCCTCGTCGAACGGCGATCCTTCGGTCCGGTCGACATCGAACTTGCCGCGCGCAAGGACTGGCGCGAGATAACACTGCCGACGCCCGAATTTTCGATCTACGTCGCGCCGGAGTTCGAAGAGCGTTTGGACGAGATTTACGGCTCCCTCTACGGGCCAGACTGGCGAAGCCTCATGCACGAACGCCGGATCGAATCCTATCATGAGGACAGCCCGGATTCGGAGCACAACCCGTTCTCGGCCTCGATCGGGGCGACCTGGAACATCGCGAACGGCTATTCCGCGGCGCTGTCGCTGGCGCGCACCGAGCGCGCGCCCAATGTCCGCGAGCTTTACGCTTACGGCAACAATCTGGCGACCAACAGCTACGAACTGGGCCTGCTGCAGGCCCATCGCGCATCATCGCGTTTTCCCGATCCGCGGCTGGACGTCATGGAGACGGCGAAGACGGTCAATCTCACCTTCCGCAAGGCGGGCGGCCCGCTGGAGTTCGAGATCGGCCTGTACCACCAGGACGTCAGCGATTACATTTTCGCCCGGCTCCTGGAGACCGAGACGGAAACCGGCGTCCCGCACCACTACCTGCTCTACACTGCGTCCGATGCCAGCTTCACCGGCATCGACGGGCAGGTCAGCTATGCCTTTTCGCCAGAGGCGCGGGTCACCGTGTTCGGCGACTATGTCGGCACCGACCTGACCAGCGAGGAGGTGGACGTCGATCTCGACGCTTCCGCCGACAACCTGCCCCGCATCTCGCCGGGCCGGCTGGGTACGCGGGTCGATCTGGCGAGCGGGCCGATCAGCGCCGATATCGAATATTACCACACGTTCGCGCAGGACAAGGTCGCGCTCTACGAAACGCCGACCGATGGCTACGGCATGCTCAACGCCACGTTCGCCTATCGCTTCGAAATTCCCGGCGGCGGCGATCTGGAGGTTTACGCCCGCGGCACCAACCTGACGAACCAGCTCGCCTATGTGCACACTTCGTTCGTCAAGGATCAGTCGCCGCTGCGCGGGCGCAGTGTGGTGCTGGGCCTGCGGCACAGCTTCTAAGCGCTGACGGCGGGCGGCGCGGCAGGGGCCGCGTCGTCCGCCGCCATCGGCGGTTGCGCCCTGCCTTGCGGCCGAGGCACGAAAACACTTTCCTACAGGCGGGCGCCTGTGCCTTATCCTGCGGGATGAAACGTTATAGCGCAGACCCGCCCCGCCGCATTCCCCCGCGCAGCCGCATCCCTGTCTTTCACGCGGTGCCCACCCGCCAGCGCGCCGATGGCTGGACGCCCGAGCGGCAGGCCCGCTTCATCGGATACCTTGCCGAAACCCGTTCGGTGACAGAGGCGGCCCGGCGCGTTTCGATGGCGCGCGAAACGGCCTACCGCCTGCGCGAGCGGCCCTGCGCCGAAAGTTTCGCCCGCGCGTGGGATGCGGCGCTGGGCCGAAGCGCGCGCGCCGTGGTGCGCGAAAGGTCACAAGACGAAAGGTCACAGGCCGAAAACGGCCCGCGAAAGGTCACGAACGAAGAACTCGGCTGGCGCGTGGGAACCGGGCTGTGGCAAGTGCGGATCTATCGCGGACGGTTCGTCGGCGTAATGCGAAAACCCGACAATACCGCGCTTCTGCGGCTGCTCGCGCGGCTCGATCGCGCCTGTGGCGAAGCCCGGTGACCGCCGCCGGGCGCACGAAAGGTCACGCGATCAACACGTCGATTGTGTGTAACGCCGGGAAAGCCCGGCCTTCAGCCGGTTACGTCGGCCAGTGCCTTCACGAACTTGTCGATATTGCCCTGATGCAGCCCGGCCACGTTGATCCGGCCCGATCCGGCCATGTAGATCGCGTGTTCCTTGCGCAGCCGCTCGACCTGTTCCTTGCTCACCGGCAAAGTCGAAAACAGGCCGTTCTGGTGGGCCAGCGGGGCCAGATCGACCGACCCCGCCGTGCCGGCAGCGGCCAGCGTCTCGCGCACCTGGCGCATCCGCGCGCGCATGGTTTCCAGCTCGTCCAGCCACAGCCGCGTCAGTTCGTCGTCGCGCAGGACGACCCGCACTGCCGCGCCGCCATGATCGGGCGGCATCGACCACGAAGCGCGCGCCAGCGCGTTGAGGTTCGACTGGATCGCCGGGAGCTGCCCGGCATCGGGCGCCAGGACATAGAGAGCGCCCACACGGTCGCGGTACATGCCGAAGTTCTTGTCGCAGCTATAGGCGACCAGCGCCTCGGGCACGGCGGCCAGCACGCGGCGCAGGCCGTAGGCATCCTCGTCGATCCCCTGGCCCAGCCCCTGATAGGCGAGGTCGAGGATCGGCAGCGCCGCACTGTTGGCGAACGCTTCGGCAATCGTGTCCCATTCCTCGGGCGAATAGTCGATCCCGGTCGGGTTGTGGCAGCAACCGTGGACCAGCACCGCCTCGCCCGCCGCGGCATTGCGGATCACCGACAGCAGCGCATCGGCATCGGCCGTGCCATCGGGCCGGGCATGATCGAACGTTGCCGTCTCGACCCCGACATCGGTGAGGATCTGCGCGTGGTTGGGCCAGCTCGGCGTGCCCAGGTGGACGCGGTCCACACCCGCCCGCCGGGCCAGCGCCACGGCCAGCCGCACGCCGCCGGTGCCGCCCGGGGTCTGCATCCCGGCCAGCCGGCCGCCCATCGTGCCATCCTTGCCGAAGGCATAGGGCATCAGCGCGTGGACGAAGCCCATGTCGCCTTCGGGGCCGAGGTAGGATTTGGAATCCTGTTCCTCCACCAGGCGCGCTTCGGCCTTCTTGATCGCGGTGAAAACGGGGGTGTCGCCCTGCCCGGTGCGATAGACGCCCACGCCAAGGTCGATCTTGTCGCTCCGCTCGTCATCGGCATAGAGCTTGATCAGCGCCAGCAGGGCGTCGGGCGATTGGGGTTCGAGTCTGTCGAGCATGGCCAGCGCCATGCCCAGACACGCGAGGGGCCGCAACAGGAAATGCTGTTGCGGCCCCTCTTCAGACCCGGAGTTTTTCTTGCGCCGTGCCTAGAACGGCAACCAGCGCTGCTTCTTCGAAAACTTCATGTACCCCGCATTGATGCCCAGGCGCAGCCCGGCGCCGACGCGGATCGGGATCAGAACGACATCGCCCTTGCGCAGATAGCTCGCCGTCATCCCGCCGACGACATAGGCCTGCCCCTCGCCTGCGGGATAGCGTTCGTAGAGTTCCTCGCTGTCGTAAAGGTTGTAAACCAGAACGAAGGTGTTCCCCGCATTGGCACCGACATCGAAGCCGATCGACGGTCCGGTCCAGTACACCGGACGTTCGCCCTCGACCTTGTGGTAAAGCGTGCCCGAGCCATAACGCGCGCCGACCACGAAGGCGCCGCCCGCCTCGCGCCCGACGATATAGGCATTGGGCTCGCCCTGCTTGTCCAGCAGGTCCTCGATCATT
This sequence comes from Pelagerythrobacter marensis, assembly GCF_001028625.1. Classification (NCBI taxonomy): domain Bacteria; kingdom Pseudomonadati; phylum Pseudomonadota; class Alphaproteobacteria; order Sphingomonadales; family Erythrobacteraceae; genus Pelagerythrobacter; species Pelagerythrobacter marensis. The sequence continues at coordinate 1,954,123 of NZ_CP011805.1, forward strand.
CGGGCGACACCCTCGGCCCCTTTGCCGAATACGCCCTCGGCAGCGCCGATCAGGTCGTCTTCCTTGTAGGTGTCGCTTTGGGCCGAGGCGACTTGCGCATTGGCCGATCCCTGCCCGGTGGTTGCCGGCGCCGCGCTGGTCGCCGTGCCCGGGTCGGACCAGGTCGGGGCGACTGGCGCGTCGGTGGGGGGCGTGGGCGAATAGACGACGCCATTGTCGGTCGTGTTCGGTTCGGCATAGACCGGCTGGTCCCCCGGCCGTTCCATCAGGTCGCCATCGATGGCTGTGTCGGGATCGAATGTCTCGATCGTCTGCGCACCGACCGGCGCAACTGCGAGCGCCGCTGCGCCGGCGACCATTGCGAGTGTGCCGCGAATTGCGGGAATGATCTTCATCGGCCCCTCCTGGCTCGAAATCCTGGCCCGCGACGCGGACCTGTCCACATGCGAACAGAATCCTTCGCGACTGAAGCAGCAATGAACCGGCGACGAAGCGAATCGAAAACGCGGCGAAGCGAGTCGTTCGGCGGGCTGAGCCGCGCTTCTGTCGCTTGTGCGACAGGCCGCTTGCAGCCACCGGCGCGGGCCGTTATAGCGCGCCCCTCGCCCGGCCCCCGGGCATGCGGAGACGTGGGTGAGTGGCTGAAACCAGCTCCCTGCTAAGGAGCCATACCTGGTAACGGGTATCGAGGGTTCGAATCCCTCCGTCTCCGCCATTTGACCTTCGGCTTTACTGGGCGAACGCGCCCCATGCCGGCGTATCGGCTCCGGGACCAGCCGGCCAGGCATATGCGATCACCCCAGCCAGTTCGTGATCAGGGCAGTCAGGGGGTTGGCGGGGTCCGAAAGCAGATTGGCGGTCAGCCCCAGGCACATGATGATCAGCAGCGGCCTCACCGCCCTGGTTCCAAAGCGCATGGTGCTGTGGGCGCCCAGGAAGGCGCCTGCCATGCTCGCCACTGCCATCAGGAGCCCGGCAACCAGCATGACCTCTCCTGCGGCGAGCAGAACCATCAGGCTCGCCAGATTGCTGGAAAAGTTCAGCAGCTTGGTGTGCGCGATGGCATTGATCGTGCCCAATCCGAACACCGCGATCAATGCGGTGGTGTAGAACGAGCCGGCGCCGGGACCGAAGAATCCATCGTAGCATCCGATCACTGCCGCGAAGGCCAGCAGCAGGATGGGCCGGGCGCGCACGTGGCGATCTTCGTCGCCGAGGTTCGGCTTGAGCGCGTAGTAGATCGCCATGGCGACAAGCAGAACCGGTATCAGGCCGGACAAGATAGTCGGATCTACACGGGTCAGGACGAACGCTCCCGCAGCCGAGCCTAGAAACGCCGCAAGTGCGGGCTTCGCAAATCTGCGGAAATCGATGCGCCCCTTGCGTGCAAAGGTAAGTACGGCAGTCGCAACGCCGAAGGTGCTCTGGAGCTTGTTCGTCCCTATCGTCGCAGCGGGCGAGGCGCCGACAGCCAGCAGGGCTGGAAGCGTCAGCAACCCGCCGCCCCCGGCGATCGCATCGATCGTTCCTGCGACAAAGGCCACGGCGACCAGAAAGCCGATCATCTCGACGGTAAGTTCCATCGCTCGCGCCTACGGCCCGCTTTTCCCGGTTTGCAAGAGGCAAAGGCTCATGTCGGCCTTTCGTCCTGGCCGCGAAGCCACTCCCCACAGGCATGAACGCCGCGGACACTGCGCCATCCTAGAGAGGTGCGGCTTCCGCATCTTCGCGCTTCACCACTTTGTGCGCATCCTCGGTCAGGCCGCTCTTCCAGTAGCTCGACAGATAGAGCCGCTCCGAACCCAGCCCCTGTTCCTGGCGAAGATAGGATCGCAGCCGCCGCATCGCCGAAAATTCGCATGCGGCCCATGCGTAAACGCTCCCGGCGGGCCAGCCATAGTCTCGCAGGGCAGTTTCGAGCAGGTCCGGGCGAGAACCCGGCGCGGGATTGACCAACCAGCGGACCTGCATTCCTGGTGGAAGGGCAAGCGCCTGACGGTCGTTTGCATCCTGTATCTCCAGCGCGACAAAGCCGGTCGCGTCGCCCGGCAATGCCTCGAGATTCGCCGCAATTGCCGGCAGCGCGGCCATATCGCCGGCCACCAGATAATGCTGGAAGCCAGCGGGCAATGGCTTGGCCGGTCCGGGGCCGCCGACTTCGATCGCATCTCCGGGCCTGGCCGCCAGCGCCCAGCGCGTCGCAGGGCCTGCCTGGTGGTCCGCATCGCCGTGCAGGGCGAAGTCGATATCGAGTTCCCGATGGCGCTGGTCGCGAATGGTATATGTTCGCACGACCGGTCTGCCCCCTTCGCTCTGCGGCAGCAGCATCAGCTTCACATAGCCGCCCTTCTGCCCGGGTGGGTAATCGACCATGCCCTGTCCGCCGAGAGTGAGGCGAAGCATGTTGGGCGTGACCTTGCGAGAGCCCAGAACAGTCATGGTTCGCGGTGCTGGACGAGAGGCCATCCGGGTTATCCTTTCTCTGATGATCGGGCATCTGAAGGCGACTTGCGCGAGGGAAGTCGCGGCATCGCAGGGCATCCAACGATAATGCGAGTGATTTGCAAATACAAGGTGAGCTTTGCGGGGCCATCGCTTGCAAGCTCACCAATGCAGAGGTGCGCTGGGGGCACCGCTGGTGTCGTATTTGTCCTCTCGCAGAACGCGAACCGCTCTGTTGGATTGTTCGAATTGGCTTCAGCAGGGGGATGACTGATGCATCGCGCGCTTTCGATCACTGCTTCCGCGCTATCGCACGCAACCTGAGCGCATTGCCGCTGTGCCGCACACCTTCCCCCAGTATCATCGAGATTGGCCCACTATGATCCGCAAATTCCCTTTGGCACTGTGCGCCGGAATCGCCCTCTGTGCCCCTGCGTCGGCGGAAACGCTTCGCGTCTGCGCTGAAGATTCTCCGGCTGAGGCGTGCGACTTCAGCGGGCACGATGCGATCCAGGCCGCTGTCGATCACGCCGCCGACGGGGACGAGATACGCCTGGCGCCCGGCCGCTATGTGCCGGCATCGGTGCGCGACGTGCCCTTCCAGGACATCGTCGCCCGCGGGATGGTGGTCGTGCGCGACAAACGGCTTTCCATCGAAGGCGGCGAAGGCGTCGTCCTCGATGGAGCAGAAGGCGTCCCATCCATCGCATTCGTGCTCGAAAACGCCGACGTGACCCTTAGGAACCTGGAAATCCGGGACTTCCGCTGGGAGGAGGAGGAAGACGACACGTACGACGGCCACGGCGTCTTCGCGATCGACAGCCGGGTGCGCGCAAACGGCATCGTCATGCGGGGGATCGTCAAGATGGCGCTGACCGGACGCGGTCGGACGCTTATCGATGCATCGGGCCTCCGCCTGCTCGACGGCCATCTGGGCATCTGGCTGGAAGAGACCGCCCATGCCCATGTGCACGACAGCGTGATCGCCGGCGGCGATTCCGCCGGCATTGCGACCTATGGCGACAGCACGCTTCATCTGTTCAATTCGGTGGTGGCGAACAATACGGACGACGGCATCTATGCGGCCGATAATTCGACAATCGTGGCCGCGCAGTCGATCATCGTCGAGAATGCACCTTATGGAATCAATGCTGCAGGAAATGGCCGTGTAACCGTGCGCGCGAGTTCCATCCACGGCAATTCAACGCCTGCGAACACGGAGTTCGAACCCGACCAGCTCATCATCGGCGACGACGTTTCGCGCGCCGATCCGATGCTGGATGCGCATTGGCGTCCGCAACCGGGATCGCCGCTGCTTGCCGGCGATCAGGCGCAAATGCCGATCGGCCCGACCGGTGAGCAGCCATGAAGTGCTGGTGCACCCCACTCGCGCTGCTGAGCCTGCTGCTGGCGACGCCGGCGCAGGCGGAACAGTACTGGACCACGACGCGGATCGTGCAGATCGGCGCCGTCGCCCAGGATCTCGATTATCCGCATTACAGCGATGTGATCTACATCGGCGTGGAAGATCGCGAATGGCTTCCGGAAACCTGCCGCCAGATGCCGGGCCTGCTCGCGCGGGCAGACGACACCGCCCTTCTCCTCATGGCCAAGGCGGCGTTCGAACATGGTCGCCCAGTCGTTGTCAAAGCCGACGATCAGGGCAAGATCGGCGAATACTGCCGGTTCTTCCAGATCACCGACACTGCGCCGTGATCCACGGTTGGACAAGAAAGAGAGACACACGATGACGTTCGGCACCCGCACACTGGCCCCGGCACTCCTCCTCTGCGCAATCGCTGCACCTGCAACCGCGCAGAACAATGACGGGCCGAGCGTTCAGGGCGACCTTGCTGTCACGCTCAACGACGGGTTCGACGATGACGATGCCCTGAATTTCGATTGGCCCATGCTCTCGATTGGCACCGGCCAGTACGAAGACGGGCCGACCGGGGTCACCGTCATCCGGTTCGGGCGCAAGGTGCACGGCGCAGTCGATGCCCGCGGGGGCGGCCCCGGCACGGTCAATGCGCCCTATCTCGATCTTGGCTATGTTCAGCCGGAACTCGACGCGGTCGTGCTCGCCGGGGGGTCCTGGTACGGCCTTGAAGCGGTCACTGCGGTCAACACCGCAATGAAGGACGATGGATATCGCGGCGGCCACTGGAACAACGTCGGCCTCGCCGTCGGCTCCATCATCTACGATTTCGGCGGACGCCGGTTGAACGAAATCTATCCGGACAAGCGCCTGGCGCAGGCCGCCTATCGCGCCGCCCGGCCCGGGACCTTCCCCATTGGCCCTTATGGTGCGGGACGTTCGGCAATGACCGGCGGACTGTTCGGCTGCAACGCCCGATCGGGACAGGGCGCGGCATTCCGGCAGATCGGCGAGGTCAAGATCGCGGTGTTCACCGTCGTCAATGCACTTGGCGTCGTTACCGATCGCGAAGGGAAGGTCGTGGCGTGTCATGCGGGCCAGAGCTGGCCACGCGACCTGCGCGCCCACGACCTGCTGAACGCTTCCCCCGCCAGCCTCAGTCCCGATTGGGACGGTCAGCAGGCGGCGGAGCCCGACCGCAAGAACACCACCATCAGCCTGGTCGTCACCAACCGGTCGATGTCGAGCGCCGAACTGAAGCGTCTGGCGGTTCAGGTCCACACGTCGATGGCACGGGGGATTCAGCCGTTCGCAACCGAACTCGACGGGGATGTGCTCTATGCCGTTTCCACGGACGAGGTCGAGGCGGGGCCGGGTGACGGCCTCGTCACCGCAGAAATCGGCGCCGTCGCGTCGGAGCTTATGTGGGACGCTATCCTGAGCAGCGTCCCGCAACAGCCCGTCGCACCGCAGCCGCGACGCTCCGCGGACGGATCCGACCTGCAGGAATTCGCGGGCACTTATACCTTCGGCCCACTCGCGTCGCTGGAAGTGACTGCCGAAAAGGGCCGTCTCTACGGCCGTGCAACCGGTGAGCGGGACGTCTTCGCCATACGCAAGGACGGCCCGACTGAGCTCCGCCCCGCCGGATCGAACGTGTTCGTCGTGCCTGGCCGCTATCCCTTCAGCATTCGGTTCGAAGGGGACGAGGTCGTCGTCAATCCCGGCCGATGGCAACAGGTCGGCACCCGCAAGTAGCGTCGCACCGAGGGCGCCTTCTTCGTCAGACGATCGGCACGGCACGCACCTTGCGGGCATAGCCGAGCGCAGCCTGCGAGATTCCTTGCGCGGATTCCATCCGCAGCATATCTGCGCGGAAGAACGGAAGACCGGCGGTGCAAATGAGGCACCACCTTACCCTCTTTTCGCATCTGCAACAGACCCTGCGCTGTCATATTCTCGCAATGTCATACACTGCGAGGACGGGGGAATTTATGGTAGGGAAGTACGGATTCATCTGCACGGCGTCGATACTGGCGCTTGCACAGGCTGGGCCGGCGCTCGCCCAGTCGGGAGAAAGCCGTGACGCGCTGAACGAAATCGTCGTCACGGCGCAAAAACGCGAACAGACGCTCATCGAAGTGCCGATGGCCATTTCGGTGGTCGGCGGCGAAGAACTGGGCGAGCGCGGGATCGAGAACGTTCAGGACCTGTCCTTCGCCGTCCCCGGCCTCACCATGCGGGAAGACGGCCCGGGCAGCTACACCATCTTCCTGCGCGGCCTGGCCAACCAGTCGGGTTCGGGTGCGCTAGTTACCCAGTATCTCGATGAGGCACCGCTTTCGCTGAGCGGCTACGATCAGCTCAGCCCCATCCCCCTCGATCTTCAGCGGGTCGAAGTTCTGAAGGGGCCGCAGGGCACGCTGTACGGGCAAGGCTCTGCCGGCGGGACCATTCGCTACATCACGAACGCCCCCGACGCGACGCAGTTCGAAGGCCGCGCCGAAGGCCAGCTCTATTCCGTCGCACAGGGCGAGACGGGCGGCAGCGTGACCGGCGTTATCAACCTGCCTCTGGTGCGCGACCAGCTCGCGCTGCGTGTCGCGGGCAAGTACGAAACCGGCGGTGGCTGGATCGACCAGCCCGAAGCCGGGATCAAGGACGGGAACGGCACCGAACTGTTCAACCTGCGCGCCAAGCTGCGCTGGACGCCCAGCGCGGCTTTCGAAGCGACCGGCATGGTGCAGGTCCACCGTGCGGAGACGGCCCTGGGCCTGGGCTTCGAAGAACCCGATCGTACCGTGGATATTGGCCCGGATCGCAGCAAGGTGATGATTCCAAAGGAATTCGACTTCACGCTGTACAATCTGGAGCTGCGCTACGACTTCGGCTTCGCCGAACTGGTCAGCGCATCGACATATGTCGAACACGATCACCAGTATCCCTTCACCTACATCCCCCGGCCGGGCAATTATTCGTACGGCATCGTCGAGGGGAACGACGATCGCTGGGTCGATGCCGACCAGTTCAGTCAGGAACTGCGCCTTTCCTCCAGCGAGGGGCCGTTCCAGTGGACGCTGGGCGGGTTCTATACCACCAGCGACCGGACAATGGTCGCCGAGTACGAGTATGCTTACGCGCCCAACGGCGATCTCTATTCCGGCGGCGGGTTTCTGGTCGAAGACCTCTATTATCTCAGCGCTTCATCCTCCGAAACGGTGTCGCTCTTTGCCGACGCCGCGTATGACATCACGGATCGTCTGACACTCGGCGCGGGCATTCGCTATTTCCGCGATGAACAGACCAGCCTCATCACTTACGTCCCGGATACAGGCACCACGCTGGAGGCCACGTTCGATTCGATCGATCCGCGTGTTTATCTGAGCTACCGCTATGCCGATCAGGCGAACTTCTACGCCAGCTTCGCCAAGGGGTTCCGCAGCGGCGGCTTCAATTCGGAGCCGTTCGACCCCTACGATCCTGAAAAGATCTACACTTACGAAATCGGGACCAAGGGCGCCGCGCTCGACGGGCGGCTCCAGTTCGAGCTGGCGGCGTTCTATACCGAATACAAGGACATGATCCGTCGCCGGCTGACCGAAGTGGACGGCGCTTTCCTTGGCGAATCCAGCAACATCGGCAAAGTCGAAGTCAAAGGTGTGGAACTGGGCATAGCGGCCCGGCCGGTCACGGGTTTCACCCTGTCGGCGACCGGTGCCTATATCGACAGCGAAATCGTCGAAACCGCGGCGACCGATCAGGTCAACATTCCGGGCGATCCCACCGACTACACCCCGGAAATCAGCTTCACCCTTGGCGCCAATTACGATTTCGACTGGGCCGAAGGCGTTCCGGGCTTCGTGCGGGTCGATTACAACTATCGCGATGCGGTAACCTATATCGACCGTTCGAGCTTCCTGCCCAGCGCTCTGCCGCAACGATCCGACAGCGTCGGCTTGCTCAATGCGCGCTTCGGCGGGACCGTGAGTGGATTCGACGTGGCGTTGTTCGCGCAGAATATCACGAACGAGAACAAGGCAATCGACCCCTATCAGGGCTGGGCCAACTCGAACCGCACCCGTCCGCGGGTGGTGGGTGTAGAGGTCGGCTACTCCTTCTGAAGTCCTCTGCCAGTCAGGCAGTCTGGGCCGGGACCTTCGGGTTCCGGCCCATTTTTTGTGTCGCCTCCAGGCACTCCTCCCGCCTTCGCTGGCCCAGCGGTGTCGCTCGATGACCGCAGAGACCGTCGCAAATGCGGGGAGTCATCACCGGACGACGAGAAACGCCCCGGCTCCACTGCGGGAGACGGGGCGTCGAAGGCCGCCGCGCTAGCGCGGTCAGCGCTGCTTCTGGATCAGCCCGGCTGGCGCGGATTAAGCTTCATCGCCCGGAGCAGCGGAGCCTTGAACACGAACAGCAGCACTGCGCCCGCGCCCACCACTGCAGCGTGGATCAGCCAGAAGACAGACGGCGACACCGTTTCATAGAACCGTCCAAGCCAGCCGCTCGCGATGCCGCCGGCGAAGATCGCCAGATAATAAGAACCCACCATCATCGCGTTGACTGCGGGAGGGGCCGCACGCGACGTCAACGCCAGCGCAATCGGGCCGACGTAAAGGAACGACCATGCGCAGATGAAGTGAAACATGACCGGCCACCAGAGCGCGACGGCACTGTCGCCCGAAAGCAGTTCGCCAACCGACAGCCAGACCATCGCGACTGCGAAAACCAGGCAGCCGATCGCGATCTTGGGAAGATCGTCAGGCTCGGCCGAACGCCGGGCCTGCAAACGCCAGAACCACAGAACCGCCGGCGCCAGCATCAGAACAGCCAGCGAATCGAGCGACTGGAACCACGTGACGGGCACCAACAGTCCCAGGATCTCGCGATCGACGCGAGCCCTGATCCAGAGCGGATATGTGTTCCAGACCTGGCTTTGCGCGGTCCAGAAAAGCGCCGTGATCGCCAGCATCAGCAGAATCGCGGCGATGATCCGCCAGTCACCGCGCGCGAGCCGTGGCCGCTCGCTTGCGGTCGGCCCGACATTATCCGCGGGAAGATGGTGCAGACCGCGCACGTAGATGACGATCCCGACCAGCATACCGATGCCTGCCGCACCGAACCCGTAATGCCAGCCGTACAGTTCACCCAGCGTGCCGCAGATGAGCGGCGCGATGAAGGCGCCGATATTGATCGCGAGCACATAGAGGGAGAACGCCGTATCGCGGCGCGGATCATCCTTCGAATAGAGATCGCCGACTTGCGCCGCCAGATTGCCCTTCAGCAGGCCGGCCCCCAGGATCAGGAGGGAGAGCGCGGGAAGAAACAGGTTCTCGAACGCCATCAGGAAATGCCCGATGGCCATCAGCCCCCCGCCGAGCAGAACGGCGCGCCGCCGGCCGATCCAGCGATCGCCCATCAAGCCGCCGAGAACCGGCATGAAGTAGATCAGCCCGACATAGAGACCGAAAACCTGGGTCGCGAGCGCCTGGATGCTGAGCGGCCCGAAAACCGCTTCCACCCCCATGCGGAAGCCGGCGAACCCCGCTACCCCGCCGATATTCTCCGGCTGGAACAGGTAAGTCGCCATGTAGAGCACGAGCAGCGCCTGCATCCCGTAGAACGAGAAGCGTTCCCAGGCTTCGGTAAAGACGATGAAGGCGAGCCCCCTGGGGTGGCCGAGGAAGAGCTTTTCCGCCCGCTCGCCTCCATCGCCGTCCGCACTTGAATGCGCGTTCGTCTGCGCGTTCACGCCGTCTGCTGCTTGCACCCTTGATCTCCCCTCGGCACGGCAAGGGGCATCGTCATTGATGCGCCCATGCCGGTTCCCAATCGATTCCGTTGAAGTCCCGCCCCGTTTCCCAGAAGAACGGCCCGCGCTTGCGCGAATAATTGCCGATCTCGTTCATCGTGACCGAGTCGTAGAGCCGCCCGTTCGCGACCGTGTATCGAACGCTGTTGGAATTGCGGATATCGTCGAGCGGGTTGCGGTCAAGCACCAGCAAGTCCGCCAGCTTCCCCGGGGCGATAGTACCGATCTGCCCATCGACGCCCAACGTTCTGGCGCCATTGATCGTGGCCGTGCGAAGAACGCGGTGGTTCGACATGCCCCCTTCGGCAAGCAGCCACATCTCCCAGTGAAGCGCCAGGCCGGTGACCTGCCCGTGCGATCCTGCGTTGATCACGACCCCGGCGTCGTCCAGCGATTTCATCGATCGCGCCGCGGCACGAAACCCGATGTCGTACAGCTCGTCCGCAGCGTGGATCGTGGTCATCCCGCGCACGTGTGGCGGCGCGCCGTAGGGGGCGCCCAGCGGACTGTATCCGCTCGTCGTCAACTGAACGAAACGCCGGGCCTTCGGGTCCTCCCAGGCGCGGGTATGCTGGAAAAGGTAGTTCTCCCCCATCAGTTCGCCGAACAGGACGATCAGCGTCGGTGTATGGGAAACCCGCGAAGCCGACATCAACTGGACGACATCGTCGTAGATATTTTCCAGCGGCATGTTGTGTTGCAGGTTCGTGTGCCCGTCCAGAATCATGGTGATGTTGTTGTAGAAATGGCTTTCGCCTTCCACGTCCACCATGATCCCGGCGCGACGCCCGGCGGCCAAAATATGCTGGCGCTGCTGCCGCATCGTCTGGCGATAGCTCTTGACGATCGTGCCCCCTAGCGCCTGTTTGCGCGCCATCAGCGCGTCGGCATCGGCCTCGCTTTCGATCGGAATGTAGACTTTGTCGACTTTTCCGGTGCGGCCATAGACGACCATCCCTGAATCGATCGCGCGTGGCCCAGTCATGATCCCCGCCATCGTCATCTCGCGCGTGGCGTAGGTGGGCAGTTCGGACGTATAGGGATCGTAATTGGTCGTGACGCCATATGCGAGATCGGCATACTGGGTCGGCTGCTTCTGCGGCGTGAGGCCGGAGGAGCTGTAGTAGCAATTGTCGACATGGCCATGCATGTCGACCAGGCCCGGCATCACCGTCTTGCCGCTGATATCGATCACTTTGGCATCGGCCGGGACATCGATTGCCGCGGCAGGCCCGACGGCCTGGATGCGATTGCCGCGCACGATAACCGTGCCGCCTTCGATCACCTCGTCGCCGCGCATGGTGATGATGCGGCCGTTGACGAACGCCAGCGCGCCATCCGGCACGTCCGCCCTGGCCGTCAGCGCGACCTCGGCATAGACTTCGGGCGAAGTGTCCCCCACCGCGCTGCGATAGAGTGTCGGGCCCACCGCCCAGAGCACCGCGCTCGAATCCGGCGCCCAGGTCAGCTCGTATCCACCCAGGCGGCCAAGCGGTCTCGCCCCGTCCAGAGTGATCTCGACCGGGTCCGCGCCAGCGGCGAAGGGTTTCAGATGATACTGCTGCTCATGGCGGAAGGCGATCCAGGCAAGGTCGGGGCTGATCTTCAGCTCGTTCAGGTCTGCGTGCGACGCGCGGGCACGAACCTGGCGGTCGCTGCCGTCGAGCCGCATGCTTTCGACTTGCGAAACCAGATCGTGCCCTTCGTAACTTTCCGTGCTGAACCAGATACGCTCACCATCGGGCGAGAAGGCAGCTTCGAGGGCGGGCGGGCCCACGTAGTTCGCCTCGCCCCCTTTCGCGTCGATCCAGTATATCCCTGGCCGGGCCCGATGTCCGCCAAGGCAGCGATCGCCCTCGGCCACGATATAGAGGATGCGCCTTCCGTCCGGCGAGAATGCCGGTGCGCGCAGGATTCCATTGTTTTCCACCAGCGTGCGAACTTTGCCGCCGGTGCTTCTGACCTTGAGCGTACCGCCGCGATCATCCTTCCAGTCGACGAAGGCAACGTGCGCACCATCAGGTGAATAGGCCGGATCGAATTCGGGCAGATCCCCCGCCGTGAGACGGGCCGGCGCATCGCTGGCCGACTGGCTCCAGACCCGGCCGAGCGCATTGAAGCTTACCCGATCGCCGCCGGGCGCCCAGGCGAGCTGGCGGATGATTCTCGCGCGAAATTCCTCCGGCGCCAGATCCTGCGCCACCCGCGGGGGCGTGAAGAGGCGATGCGTGGCCGAGGCCGTGAACGGAATTTCCGCCGCCTCGCCAGTTTCGGTGTCGAGCCGCAGGATCTTCCCGCCCGCCCAGATTGCAAGGTGGCGGTTATCGGGGAACCAGTCGTACTGCGAGTAATAAATCCCCTGCCCCAGAAAATCGGCCTGATCATCACGGTCGAGCCCCGCAAACACCGGCCACTGCTCTCGCGTTTCGAGATCGTAGAGAAACAGCACCGTGTCCGTCTTGACCCGCCGCAGGAAAGCGAACTTGCTGCCATCGGGAGACAGCACCGGGCTGGTCGCGCTGCCGAACCCCTTGGCCAGTTCCTCTACCGCGCCCGTGCGCAAGTCGCGTCGCTTGACCGCATAATTGATGTGGTTCGCATCGACGTAAACGACGGATGCCGTCGGCGGGGATACCTTCTCGGTATAATACAGCCAGCGGCCGTCATTGCCGAAGGCCGGCTCGTGCACATTCTCGCCATTCGCAGGGGGGGCAACGAGTTGCCTGCTGTCACCTGAATCGAGGTCGTAGAGGCGGATCTGCGATGCATGGAGCTTGTCGGCGCTGTCGAACATCCGCGCAGCGGCAATGCTCTTGCCCTCCGGCGCCCAGGCCGGCCCGGTCACGGCGAGCGTCGTCTCCCGCGAAACCTGCCGGGCATCCGATCCGTCGATGCGCGATGTCCAGACGTTGTCCGCGCCATCTTCGTCGCTCAGATAGAGCAGGCGGCTGCCGTCGCGATTGAATCGCGGGCTGCGCTGCATCGCCGAACCGCCGTGGATCAACCTTGCCTCGCCTCCGTCCGCAGGCATGACGTAGATATCGTTCAGGAGATCGAAGGCGATCGTCTTCCCGTCGGGGCTGACATCCACGCTCATCCAGGTTCCTTCGGATACCGTGATCCTAGCGTCCTGATGAGGCGGCCCGGCGGAGGCAGAATGTTCAGCAGGCGCAGAGGCATTCGAAGCCCAGGGTGCCAGGGCGAAGGCCATCGCCAGCCCCAGTCGGACTATCTGCCTTGATCCCATGCCCACAAGCACCCGCCCCTCTGCCCAATGGTTGAACTATAAATGCACCACAGCGCCGCCAGCCTAGACAGGCGCGTTCGAAGCATCCCCTGTTGCGGTCAGGTCACCACAGGCGCCCTCGTATGCATCTGGCGCGGGCTTGCACCGTCTCGGTACCTCTCGGGCCAAGGGGAAGAAAACACCATGGCGACTGTCCGCACCGATGCTCGACGCATACACAAGTACCTCAGCCTCGCCGCAGCGGCCTTCTGGCTGCTGCAGGCACTCAGCGGCATTGCGATCTCGTTCCGCGCGGAAATCGACGACTGGCTGTTGACCGGGGTGTCCACGGGCACCAGCGTAGAGGCACTGGGCGAAAGGATCGAGCAGGCGGAGCGCGATGGTCTGCACGTCAGCGGCATGTGGGCGACCGGGGGCATTCCCGGCCAGTACGACATCTATGTCTCCTCGCCCGAGGGGGACCGGACCTTCCGCGTCGACGGCGCGGGCCAGGTGCTCCGTGACAGGTCGGATCGGGAGAAATTCTCCGACGGTGCCGTTTTCGAAACCCTGACGACGTTCCACAAGTCGCTTCTGCTGGGGAGCACGGGCAGTGTGCTGATCGGCATCAGCGGTATCCTGCTCCTGACCAACATCGCGCTCGGGTTCACGACGGCATGGCCGGCACGCAACCGCTGGCGGGCCTTGACCACCAAGCCCCGCGGCCCGGCGGCGGCCCGGATTGTGGGCTGGCACCGATTGCTGGGATTGTGGATGGCAGTACCCGCTGCGATCCTGGTGACGGCAGGGATTCAGCTCGCCTTCGCGGACACGATCGAGGCGACCGTCGACGGCGGGCTGGCCGAACCGACAAGCGCCCCCGCCGGACCTTACCGACTGGACCCGGGCGATGCGATGGCACAAGCGCTCGCGCGCTATCCCGGGGGCGAACTCACTGCGCTGTCGATGCCCGGCGAGGATGCGCCCTGGTACCGGATAAGATTGCGCGCGGATGGCGAAATCCCTCGCCAGTTCGGTGCGACCACGGTGTGGATATCGGCGGTCGACGGCAGCGTCCTGGCCGATCACGATGCCCGGTCCAGCCGCCCCGCACGCCGTCTGATGGAATGGCTTTATCCCATTCACACCGGGCAGATCGGCGCAGTGCCCGGTCGCTTGCTGAACTTCGCGATCGGGTGCTGGCTGGTGACGATGATCGTCCTCGGCCTGCTCAGCTGGCAGCGCCGGGCGCGCCGGGTCAGCGAAAGCCGACGCTCAGCCGCAGGCCAATGACCAGCGCATCGTCGAGCGCAGGGTCCCAACCAGGATTGCGTACGTATTGAAGATCGGGCTGAACCGAAATCATCGGAGTCAGCGCGTGGAGATAGCTGAGTTCGAAATTGGTTTCCGCCCGTTCTGCCCGGTCGCCGGCAGCTTCCGCAATCTCGATCGCGGTGTCGCCCAGCCGGGCATGGGCGATAGCGAAGCCGATCGCGCGATCATCCGTGCCGTAGCGCAGGCCGCCGCCCAGATACGTTGCAATCGGCAGAGCCCGGGCATTGGCAACGCCGATGCGAACCCAGGAATCGAGCGCCTCCCCATTGGGGCCATTCGCCAGTGTCGCCTCGACCGCGGCGTATGCGCCCCGGCTGCGCCACCGATCGCCGGGCGCATCCTCCGGCTCCGACAGGAACGGGGTCGCTGCGCTATAGCCCCAGGCACCGGCATAGACCCGGCCGATTTCGAAAGACCGCTCCGCCTCCGCGATCAGCAACAGGCCATCTTCTCCCGGCACAGGCACGACCGTCTTGCCGGGGTTCTCGGGATCGCCCGCGACGGCATTGAACGCCCCCACCCGCACACCCCAGCGACCGGCCTGATGGCCATAGACGAGGGCAGTCGTGGTGGTCGGAAAGATCGATGGGCCATTGGCGCCCGATTGCGCAAGCTCGGGGCCAATGCCGTGCGAGCTGTTGAGAAACATGCTCCCCACTTCTTGCATATCGAACTCGCGATTGAGATCGATGAGCCCCGCCTTGATGCGATGGCCTTCGCCATCCAGACTGAGCTGCAGCCAGGCTTCCAGCGCGCGGAACCCCGAGTCAGCCTCGATATTGCTGACGCCCTGGCCGTCGCCCACCACGCCGTCCGAAAAGCCGCTGCCTTCGACAAGCTGCAGTTCGGCATAGCCGGAAACCTCCACCGGTCCATCGCCCAGATCGTTCGCGCCGGCGGACATCGTGGCCAGCCCCAGCATGCGGGTATCCTGCCCATCGCCGCCGGATGTATTGCTCAGGGTGTCGATGGTAATGCTGCCCTCGACAAACGTCTCCGTCTTTTCCGAAGCTGCGGCGGATGGCGGCATCGCCATTCCCGTGGCGGTGAGCACGGAACCGAGCATGGCATGGGCCGAGGTCGGAAATCGAAAGCGCCGCTGGGCGGCTGTGTCTTGCGTGTCTCTCATCAGGGGTGCAATGAAACACCGGCATCTGTGCCCAACCAGATGCCAAGGTCGGATGAGATGGTGCAGATGCCGCACCGCACCCGATCGACGGCGGCCCTTGACCGGTCAGCCGCGGCGTCGATAGGCAAACCAGCTTTCGCAAACCATTGAAGGAATTCAATTGACGGACGACCAGCCCCAGCCCCCTGCAAGATCGGAAAATCCGCCATCCCGGAAATCGCTGCCGCCGTTCGAGGCCCTGCGTGCTTTCGATGCCGTGGCCCGGCTGGGCGGGGTGCGGCGGGCGGCACAATGGCTGGACCGCGATCATGCCGTCATCAGCCGCCACCTTCGCGCGATTGAAACCTGGGCCGGTGTGCAACTGGTCGAACGCACCCCCTACGGCATTGCCTTGACCGAACGCGGGCGCGGCTATCACGAACGGGTTTCCTTCGCGATGGACATGCTGGCCCACGCAACGCTCGACCTCATGAGCGAGGGCCACCATCGCCGGCTCCATATCTGGAGCACGTCGGGCTTCGCCCTGCACTGGCTGTCGAGCCGGCTCGAGGAGTTCGAGCGGCGCAATAGCGATGCCGACATCGTCCTTCGCCCAAACGATCACAGCCCGGACTTCGCCGCGCACGAGGCCGATATCGATGTCCGTTTTCACGCCACCTACGAACCGGAACCCGAATTGCCGCCGCTGCTCAAGCGGCAGGTTCTGGTGGAGGCTCCGATCATAGCAGTCGCAAGCCCGGATTACCTGGGCAGCACCGGAACACCGCAAACGCCCGACGACCTCCTCCAGCACCGCCTGCTGCACGAAGACAGCTTCAAGACCTGGGCCAAGTGGCTCGCTTCCTACGGCGTCGACGATGCCTCACGCCTGTCCGGCGCGCGCTTGTGGGAAGGGCACCTCACGCTCGACGCTGCACGGCATGGCCGGGGCATTGCCCTCGCCAATCCGGTGACCGCCGGCGCGGATCTGGAATCGGGATCGCTGATCGATATCGGCAGGGACAATCCCGAATTCGCGCCGCGTCTGGGCCGCTACACGCTCTATGCCCGCCGCGATCGGTGGAATGATCCGCTGCTGCGGCGGTTCAGGAAGTGGGTGACCTCCGCCGTGCTTGCCGATTACCCCGCGCTGAAATCCGCCACCTGACCGGCGGGTTGCCGGTCACCGCAGCGCTTCGACCGCCGAATTGAAGAAGTGGTTGTCCAGTATCGCCTCGGCGAACTTCGGCTTGGACCGCGCGCTCAAAACCGTGAGCACCACGCGTTCGGCGGGATTGACGTAGATATATTGCCCGAAGATCCCGCGCGCGCTGAAAGCGCCGTCGGCGAAAGACCCTGCGGCATCGGGAACGGGCCACCACATGTATCCATAATTCAGCGGATTGCCGCCTGCCTCTCGCGGAACGGTCGATTCTTCGATCCAGCCCGCCGGCAGGACCTGCTCACCCTCGATCCGGCCATCGTTCATCGCGAACAGACCAAGGCGCGCATAATCGCGGAGCGTGGCGCAGATGCCGCTGCCTGCCACTTCCAGCCCATCGGGTGATTCCAGCCACCAGGCGGCATCCGCTTCCATCCCGAGCCGCGACCAGATCTTGTCCGATGCATAGTCGGCCAGCCAGTGCCCGGTTGCCGCTTTCACCAATGCGCCCACAACATGCGTCTCGCCCGTGCTGTAGTTCCACAGCGTTCCCGGTTCCGCGATGCGCGGCAGACTGGCCATGTAGGTCATGATCCTGTCCGGCTCCTGCCCGATCTGCAGATCGAGCATGTGGCGCCTGTGCGACCTGGAGTCGGTATGCGTGTCGTCCCATTCTACGCCGGATGTCATCTGCATCAGGTGGCGGATAGAGACCCCGTCATATCCGCTGCCGCGCAGGCCGGGCAGATAATCGGTCAACATATCGTCAACCCCGCCGATGAAGCCATCGCGGATCGCGATGCCGATCAACAGGGTGCTGACCGACTTCGCCATCGACATGGACATCCAGCGGGTGGAGGCGTCGATCCCCAGCTCGTAACGCTCGTGAACGACCTTGCCGTCTTTCATCATCAGCAGTCCGACAAGCCGATTGCGCGACACATAGTCGTAAAGATCGAATTCCTGGCCGTCCGCCCGGATCGGGAGATCCTCGATCATGCTCGCGCTCTGCGGCAAGTCGGCGACCGGCCCATCCCCGCGCGAGATACGCCGGCAGGGAAAGGCGCGATGGGTATTGCGGAACAGGTGCACCTGTTCGCCAGGCATCAGCTTGCCTGCATAGGCCTGCTCTATCGATGCCAGTGGCTGCCGGCTTTCATCGGCGCTCGCGTTTGTTTCCCCCACGGCATCGTCCTTCCTGCTTTCTTGATCCATGCCTGCAATGTCTATCGGGCCGCCGGCGGATGATCCGGTGCGAAAGCCATCCGCACCCGGTGAGGCCCGGTCACCACCGTTACCGCGTCGCACTCGGTGCCCCTTTCGCACCGGCGCGCGCGGATTCGGCATCTGTCGGCGCCCGGCAGGACGAACAAGATGGAGCTGTATTTTGGGAGAGACACGACCATGAACCACGAACGCCGGCTCTATGCCCCCGAAGCCTATGCCGCGCGCGAGCCGCGCCAGATCGTGCGCGATTATCCGTTCGCGCTGCTTTTCACGAATGGAGCGGACGGACCGCTGGCGACATCCGTGCCGATCTATTTCGAAACCGACGATCCTGCCGAAACGCGGTTGATCGGTCACATGGCCCGCAAGAACCCGCACGCGCAGGCCCTGCAAACGGGCGACCGCGCGCTGGCGGTGTTTGCCGGCCCCCACGCCTACATCTCGGCCGGATGGTATCGCGAACGGCCCACGGTGCCGACCTGGGACTACGTCACCGCGCACGTGCGCGGCACGCTGGAGCCGTTCGATGACGACGCGACCCAGTTGCAGCTGCTCGAACGGGTAACCGACATGGTCGAGCAAGATCGCGATCCCGCCTGGACCATGGCGCAGGCGCCCGAAGGCAAGGTGGATGCCCTGCTCCCCCATATCCGTTCGTTTCGTATCGAGATCGACAGCATCGAAGGGGTCACCAAGTTGAGCCAAACCCATCCCGCGGGCGACCGCGCAAGGGTGATCGATGCGCTGGAGACCCGCGGACAGTTCGGCGATCGGGAAATCGCGGCCCTCATGCGTGCCAACGAACGGTCTGGCGAACCGAGTTGAAGCGAGGCCTGCCCCGATGGTGCGCATTGCGCACCGGGGCTGGCGATTTAATCATCTGATGCCTCCCGCCCCGGCAGCATACCCCGGCCCGGAACCAATGGAATGGGAGTTCGAGATGCAGCAGATTACCACCACCACCGCCGAATGGCAGGCGCTGGACCGTGAACATCACCTGCATCCGTTCACCGATCCCAAAGTGCTGGGCGAACAGGGCGTTCGCGTCTTCACCCATGCCGATGGCTGCTACATCTGGGACAGCGAAGGCAACAAGATCCTCGATACCATGGCCGGGCTGTGGTGCGTGAATGTCGGCTATGGCCGCCAGGAACTGGTCGATGCGGCATCGAAGCAGATGGAAACGCTGCCGTATTACAACACGTTCTTTTCCAGCTCTACGCCGACCCAGATTCAGCTGGCGCGCCGCCTTTCGGAAGTGACGCCGGCGGGGCTCGACTACATCTTTTTCGCCAATTCGGGGTCCGAAGCGAACGACACGATCATCCGGCTCGTGCGCCATTTCTGGGAGCTTCAGGACCAGCCGAGCAAGAACGTCTTCATCGGCCGCACCCTCGGCTATCACGGCAGCACCCTGGCCGCGACCAGCCTCGGCGGCATGGCCCCCATGCACGCCATGGGCCAGTCTCTCCTCCCCGGGTTCGAACATATCATGGAACCGCACTGGTACCGCCATGGCCAGGGCAAGACAGCCGAAGAATTCGGATTGGAAGCCGCCCGCGCTCTCGAAACGAAAATCCTGGAACTGGGTGCGGAAAATGTCGCGGCATTCATTGGCGAACCTGTGCAGGGTGCTGGCGGCGTAATCGATCCGCCTTCCACGTACTGGCCCGAGATCCAGCGCATTTGCCGCAAGTACGATATTCTGCTGATCGCTGACGAGGTCATCTGCGGATTCGGCCGCACGGGACACTGGTTCGGGTCGGATACCTACGGGATAGAACCCGATCTGATGCCGATGGCTAAGGGGCTGTCGTCCGGCTATCTCCCGATCGCCGCCGTCGCCATGAACAAGCGCGTCAGCGATGTCGTGAACGGCGGCGGAGTGATCTCGCACGGCTATACATATTCGGGCCACCCGGTGGCCTGCGCCGTCGCCCTCGCCAATATCGACATTATCGAACGCGAAGGTCTGGTGGAGAAAGTCCGCGAGGAAACCGGCCCCTATTTCCGCCAGGCTCTTCAGCAACTGGCGGATGCGCATCCGATCGTCGGGGAGCTGCGCGGGGTCGGCCTGATCGCCGGCCTGCAACTGGTGCGCGACAAGGCGAACCGCGAATTCTTCCCAGCCGAAGAGCAGCCGGCCATTCAATGCCGTGAGCATTGCATCGAGGAAAATCTGATCCTGCGCGCCGTCGGCCATACGATGGTCGCATGTCCGCCGCTCACGATCAGCCGCGCCGAAATCGATGAGATGATCGAGAAGACGAAAGCCGCCCTCGACAAGACCGCTGCGGCTTACGGCCTTTTGTAACGGGAGCCGGCCGATGAACGCTATGACCGACATCGATCGCGCGAAGGATGCGCAAATCCTGGCCCGGATCGCGCCCGGACCCGAGGCGACGGACCGTTTTCCGGTGAGCAATCCCGCCACCGGGGACCAGATTGCCGAAGTCGCCGATATGGGCGCGGAAGACGCCCGTCAGGCCATCGCCCGCGCCGCGGCTGCGCTGCCGGCATGGGCGGCGAAGACGGCCAGGGAACGCGCCGCGATCCTGCGCCACTGGCACGATCTGATCCTGGCCAATCAGGAAGCGCTCGCAGTCCTGCTCACGCGCGAACAGGGCAAGCCCCTGATCGAAGCGATGGGCGAAGTCGCCTACGGCGCGAGCTTCGTCGAATGGTTCGCCGAGGAAGGGAAACGGGCCTACGGCGACATCATCCCGACCAACGCCGCGGGTCGTCGGCTACTCGTGCTGCGCCAGCCCGTCGGCGTGGTGGGCGCGATCACGCCCTGGAACTTCCCGGTCGGCATGGTGACGCGCAAGGTCGCACCCGCGCTTGCAGCCGGTTGCACCATCGTTCTCAAGCCGGCTGAAGATACGCCGCTCTGCGCCCTGGCCCTGGCCCAGCTCGCACGCGATGCCGGGATACCCGATGGCGTGCTGGAAGTCGTCACGGCGGCACGGGCCGAACCGATCGCCCGCGTCCTGACCGACAGCCCGGATGTGCGCAAGCTGTCCTTCACCGGGTCCACCAGAGTGGGCAAGCTGCTGATGGCCCAATGCGCCGACACGGTGAAGAAGCTCTCGCTGGAACTGGGCGGCAACGCGCCGTTTATCGTGTTCGACGATGCAGACCTCGATGCCGCGGTTACCGGCGCGATCCAGTCGAAATTCCGCAATGCCGGGCAGACCTGCGTCTGCGCCAACCGCCTGTTCGTCCAGGCCGGGGTCGCGGAAGAATTCGCCGCCCGCTTCGCCGCTGCGGTGGAGGCACTGTCGGTGGGCGACGGCATGGAAACGGGCACTGCGATCGGACCGCTGATCAACGCGGCGGCCACCGCGAAAGTCGATGGCCTGGTACGCGATGCCGTGTCGAAAGGGGCGCGCTGCACGCTGGGCGGCGGGGCGCACGATCTGGGGGGCAATTTCTATGCACCGACGATCCTCACGGGCGTCGACCCTTCGATGGAGATTGCCGACGCGGAAATCTTCGGCCCCGTGGCACCGATACTGACATTCGAGACCGAAGATGAAGTGATCGCCCGCGCCAACGACACCCCTTACGGGCTCGCGGCCTATTTCTGGACGCGCGACCTCGGGCGGGCATGGCGCGTGGCCGAACAGCTCGAATACGGGATGATCGGCCTCAACGAAGGCTTCATATCCAGCGAGGCCGCACCGTTCGGCGGAGTGAAGGAATCGGGCATCGGCCGCGAAGGGTCGAAGTACGGTTTGGATGAATTCCTCGAGCTGAAATATTTCACGATGGGCGGCCTTTCCGCCTGAAGCACCCGACGGCGAAGCCGCCTTGGGTTTCGCCGATCCACGACATGGCAGGGGGACTGCGGCGCCAGGCCGCCCCCCGGGGCCTGAACATCCAGGAGACAATCGATGCGCGTCGGCGTTCCCAAAGAGATCAAGAGCAATGAATACAGGGTCGGCCTGACTCCCGCCGCGACTGCGGAACTCACCGCGCGCGGGCATGAGGTGGTCGTCCAGTCCAGCGCCGGCGAAGGGATCGATTTCACGGATGCGGACTATCAGGAAGCCGGTGCCCGGATCGTGCCCGCAGCAGAGGCGGTGTTCGAAAGCGCCGACCTGATCGTCAAGGTGAAGGAACCGCAATTGCCCGAATGCGCGCTGCTGACGCCGCGGCATACGCTTTTCACATACCTGCACCTCGCTGCCGACCGGCCGCAGACCGAAGCGCTCCTGCAATCGGGCGCGACCTGCATCGCCTATGAAACGGTCACCGATGCACGGGGCGCCCTGCCCCTTCTGCGGCCGATGTCCGAAGTCGCCGGCCGGATGAGCGTGCAGGTCGGCGCGCGGTTCCTGGAGAAGGAGCAAGGCGGACGCGGTGTGTTGCTGGGCGGTGTTCCAGGCGTGGAACCGGCCCGGGTCGTCGTGCTCGGTGGCGGTGTCTCCGGCCTCAACGCTGCGCAGATCGCCCTGGGCATGAGAGCGGACGTCACGATCTTCGATATTTCCACGGTCCGCCTGGCGGAACTGGACGGGTTTTTCGACGGCAAGGTAAAAACGGCTTTCGCATCGCGCGCCGCCATTGCGGAAGCCGTTGCAGAGGCACACCTGGTCATCGGTGCGGTCCTCGTCCCCGGCGGCGCGGCGCCCAAACTCGTCACGCGCGAGATGCTCAAGACGATGAAGCGTGGCTCGGTCCTCGTCGACGTCGCGATCGATCAGGGAGGCTGCTTCGAAACCTCGCGCGCGACGACCCATCAGGATCCCGTTTTCGAAGTCGATGGCATCGTCCATTACTGTGTCGCCAATATTCCCGGCGCGGTTGCCCGCACCAGCACGCTGGCGCTCAACAACACGACGCTGCCCTTCGTGCTCAATCTGGCGGACCGCGGTGTCGAGGCGGCACTGGCCGCCGATCCCCACCTCAGGAACGGATTGAATGTGGCCGGGGGCGAGATCACGCACCCTGCGGTATCCGAAGTCTTCCCCGATCTCGTGCGCAGCGCTGCGTGAACGACGAAGGGGAACGCTGATGCAACGGAAGATCGCCGCCGCCCTGCTCGCGACGACATTCGCAACCGTCCCCGCACTGGCCGGTGACGGAGCGGAGCAGGATTCCCGCATGGCCGAGCTGGAAGCCCGGCTGGAAGCGCAGGAAGCGCGCATTCTCCAGCTCGAGCGTCAGTTGCTGGCGGCGACCGCGGCACCCGTGTCGCCCCCCCGGACGCAGGTGGATGGGCAAGCCGGAAGCGTGAGGGTAGCCGGAAGCCCCTCACCCAGCCCAATGCCCGCCATGGCGACGGCCGCCCCGGCCTCCCCGTCCGCTCCGGCATTGAGCGTTTCGGGGGACCTGCGCCTGCGCTACGAACATAATGGGAGCGACAACGATGCGCCTGACGACGGGCGCGGCGTAATCCGCGCCCGGATTCGCGCAGGTTACCAAGTCAACGATTGGCTCCAGCTCGGCGCGCAGCTGGCGACCGGCAGCCAGGACGATCCCAACACGACCGACGTCACCCTGGGCAACTTCAACGACGATCTGGAAGTCAGCCTCGATCAGGCTTACGCCCATGTTTCGCGCGGCGGCCTGGATGTCTGGGGTGGGAAGTTCCCGCAAGTGTTCCGGCGAACCGATCTGGTCTGGGACGGGGACGTCAGCCCGCAAGGGCTTGCCGCCCGCTACCGCGTTCCCCTGGCCGAAGGGCTCTCGCTCGGCGCGACCGGGATCTATTTCCCCATCGATCGTTCGGTGGCCGGACCTGACAGCACAATGACGGGCGGCCAGGTGGAACTGGCTGCCGACGGTGCGGCATGGTCCGCGGCCATCGCCGCCGCATACTACGATTATCGCCTGGGAAGCGTCGCCAGTGCCGACGCCGGCGATTTTCGCGGCAACCTGCTACGCCCCGATGGGCGCTATCTCTCCGACTTCGATCTTGTCGACGTGATCGCCGAAGTCCGGGTGCAGCCGTGGGATGCCCGCTGGCCGATTTCTCTTAAGGCGGACTACGTGAAGAACTTCGGCGCCGCGACCGGGGCCGACAGCGGATATAGCGCGGCCCTGGCAATCGGGCGGGCGGAAGAAGCGGGGGATTTGCGCTTCGGCTATGCCTACTCGCAGGCCGAAGCCGACGCGGTCTTCGCCGCGTTTTCCCACGACAACATCAATATCGCGACGAACTATCGCCTGCACGCGCTGAGCGCCGATTACGCCTATCGCGACGATCTGATGTTCAACGCGACGCTCTACCTCTACCGGCCGGACGAACCGCTTCACGCGGGGGCCAACGATCCCGGCGACTGGCTCTCAAGGTTCCGCCTGAACGCGCTCGTAACCTTTTAACCGCGTGGGCTGACGCCAGCCCAACCGTCGGCGCGCAGGGCATCGCCGTGCTCGTCCAGAACTGGCGGACCCAGATCGTCGCGCGGCGCGGATGCGGAAAGGCGCACCGGACAGGCCACGCCCGGCAGCTCGCCCAGCGCCCGGTGCTGCATGACCCTGCGAACGCCCCGTGCCTGCACATGCGGATCGGCGAAGACATCGCCCATCGCGTTGACCGGCCCCGCCGGGATGCCGGCGGCGCGCAGAGCGTCTAGCCATTCGGCGGCGCTGCGGCGCAGGAACTCTTCCTCCAGAGCCGGGATCAAGCGATCGCGGTTGGCAACGCGTCCGGCGTTGGTCACAAGGTTGGGATCGCGGCTCAGATCCTCCCGCTCCAGCAGCACGCAAAGCTGCCGGAACTGTGCATCGTTGCCGACTGCGAGCGCAATCGTGCGGGTGGATGTCGCGAAGGCTTGATAGGGCACGATGCTGGGGTGGGCGTTGCCATGCCTTGGCGGATCGCGCCCCTCGGCGAGATAGGCCGCAGCCTGGTTGGCCAGCGACGCGATCTGCACGTCGAGCAGCGACGTCTCCACCCACTGGCCCAGGCCTGTGCTCTCTCGCTGGTGGAGCGCGGCCAGAATGCCGTTGCAGGCATAGAGGCCGGTCAGGATGTCGGTCAGGGCAACGCCGGCCTTCATCGGCTGGCCATCGGGTTCGCCAGTCAGGCTCATCAGGCCGCCCATGGCCTGCACGATGAAATCGTATCCGGGCAGGCTGGCATAAGGTCCGTCCTGCCCGAAGCCGGAGATCGAGCAATAGATCAGCCGTGGATTGCGTGCACGCAAGGTTGCCTGGTCGAGACCATAACGGGCGAGCCCGCCAACCTTGAAGTTTTCCACCAGCACATCCGCTTCGTCGGCCAGCGACGCGACGAGCGCTGCGCCTTCGGGCGTACCGATGTCGACGGCCAGCGACCGCTTGCCCCGATTGGCGCAGGTGAAATAGGCGGCTTCGCGGCTGCCGTCGGGCGCGGTGAACCAGGGCGGTCCCCATCCGCGCGTGTCATCGCCCGTGCCGGGCCGCTCGATCTTGATTACCTCCGCGCCGAGATCGGCGAGAAGTTGAGTGGCCCACGGGCCGGCGAGGACCCGACTGAGATCGAGCACCCGCACCCCTTCGAGCGCCCGCGCCGCCCTGTTCTGCCCCGGCATCGTTTCCTCAGCCAAAAGCCGCCAGCCCCGTCTGCGCGCGGCCCAGGATCAGCGCATGAATGTCGTGCGTCCCTTCGTAAGTATTGACCGCTTCCAGATTGCACAGGTGCCGCATGACGTGGAATTCGTCCGAAATTCCATTTCCGCCGTGAATGTCGCGCGCCTCGCGGGCGATGGCCAGCGCCTTCCCGCAGCTGTTGCGCTTGACGATCGAGATATTCTCTACCGGGCAGCGGCTTTCGTCGAGCAAGCGCCCCACCCGCAGACAGGCCTGCAGACCCAGCGTGATTTCCACCTGCATTTCCACCAGCTTGCGCTGGACGAGCTGGGTCGCCGCGATCGGGCGGCCGAACTGTATCCGGTCGAGCGCGTACTGATGCGCCGCCTGCCAGCAGAATTCGGCGGCACCAAGCGCACCCCAGGCAATCCCGTACCGGGCCTTGTTCAGGCAACCGAACGGCCCGCCCAAACCGCGGGCCCCGGGCAGAAGCGCGCTTTCGGGCACGAACACATCGTCCAGCACGATCTCTCCGGTAACGGAAGCCCGCAGCGCCAGCTTGCCTTCGATCTTCGGGGCGGAGTAGCCGGCCGCACCTGCCTCCACGATGAAGGCACGGATCACACCGTCCAGCTTCGCCCAGACGATCGCAATGTCGGCAATCGGGCTGTTGGTGATCCACATCTTGTTGCCATTGAGGCGATAGCCACCCTCGACACGGTCCGCGCGGGTGCGCATCCCGTCGGGGTCGGAACCGTGATCGGGTTCGGTCAGGCCGAAGCATCCTATCATCCGCCCGGCAGCGAGTTCGGGCAGATACATGGCGCGCTGCGCATCGTCGCCGTAAGCAAAGATGGGATGCATGACGAGCGACGACTGGACGCTCATCGCGGAACGGTATCCTGAATCGACGCGCTCCACCTCGCGCGCGATCAGTCCATAGGCGACATGGCCGGCATCGGCCCCGCCGTATGCTTCGGGCAGCGTCGCGCCGAGAAGGCCAAGCGCGCCCATCTCGGTCATGATTTCCCGATCAAACTGCTCGTGCCGGCCAGCCAGCAGGACACGCGACATCAGTGATGACTGACAGTAATCGCGTGCCATATCGCGGATCAGGCGCTCCTCTTGCGTGATCTGCGATTCCAGATCGAAGGGATCGTCCCATTTGAATGCCGTCCGTTCCGCCAATTTCCTGCTCCTGCCGTTCAACGATTGGGGGCAGGAAAGCGGAAGGCGGGTGAAAGCGAAAGCGAACACTTGCCATGAATTCATGCGTGCTGGTAATGATATGGGGGTGCAACCGATAGAGATCCCACCGCGCCGGCAAATGCCCCGAATGCACGAACTCGTCGCGTTCGAAGCCGCCGCGCGCCATCGCAGCTTCACCGGCGCGGCGGTGGAACTGAACCTGACGCAAGGGGCGATCAGCCGGGCAGTCGCTGCGCTGGAACAGCGGTTGCGCACGCCGCTGTTCAAACGCGTCCGCCAGCGCGTGAGCCTGACCCCTGTGGGCCGCGACTATCAGGATCAGGTGCGCGCCCTGTTGGGGCAGCTCAACACCGCGACGCGGCAGGCCATGTCGGCAGGGACGGTGGAACAGACGCTCCATATCGCGACGCTACCGACATTCGGCATACACTGGCTGACACCGCGCCTGCCGCAGTTCCTGGCCCTGCACCCGCACGTAACGGTCAACCTGGCATCGCGGACACGCCCGTTTTCGTTCGAGGCCGAAGGCTTCGACCTGGCGATCCATCATGGAGAGGATGCCTGGCCCGGTGGGACCCTGCGGCGCATTGTCGACGAGACGATGGTGCCAATGTGCAGCCCTGAATATCGGGAGGCCAAAGCAATCGAAGCTCCTTCCGACCTGGGGCGGGCAACGCTGATCCATCTCAGGACCAGACCCGCGGCCTGGGCCGAATGGCATGCCGCGGCCGGGCTGCGCGGGGACGGCGCCTATCGCGGCCCCGTTTACGACCAGTTCGGCATGGCCGTATCCGGCGCGGCGGCGGGTCTGGGCGTGGCGCTCCTCCCCGAACTGTTCGCGGCGGAGCAGATCGAGGATGGCAAACTGGTTACGCTGTTCGATCTGGAACTGCGCACGGGCAGTGCATATTACATCGTGCTGCCGGAAGCGGGCGACAAGCCAGCCGCAGTGGACTTCGCCGAATGGCTGGCCACCCAACTGCCGGGGTAAGCAACGTAAACCGGCAGAGGGCGCGGCAACTCAGCGTCCCTTATTCGCCCCTTCGGCAGAATGCGCGAGCCGGAAGCCGACGGTGAAAAAGCCCTGGTCTTCCGGTCCGCGAAGCCGAAAACGTTCTTCCAGAAATTCGCCCGCATCGCCGTAGGAACCGCCACGTATCGAATGGTATCCCCCAGTGGGGCATTCGCCCCTGGCCGAGCCATCAGCGGGCGCGCCAACGTAATCGTCGTGATAGCAGTCGGCCTGCCATTCCCACACGTTGCCGCGAATATCGTAGAGACCCAGCCGATCGGCGGGAAAGCTGCCGACCGGCGCGGTTTCGATCCACACATCGCGCCCTTCGGCCTTGCCGCCGCAACATTTCACCTTACCAATATTGGCGAGTTCGTGCGTCACGCCGGGACCGCCGCCCCGCGTGTCGCCGAGATCGGCCAGGGTCGCGACGTATTCCCACTCCGCTTCGCTCGGCAGGCGATATTGCCTGCCGGTCGCGGCATTCAGCCAGCCGATGAACGCCTGGGTATCGCGCCAGCTCACGCAGACCACAGGATGATCGGCGGCCTGGACAAATCCCGGTGTCTGCCAGTTGCGATCCGGGTCGATGTGCCAGCTGGTATCGTCGGTATAGACGTTGCACTTTCCGGCCGAGACATAGCCGGTTTCCTCAGTAAATCGGCGGAAGGCGTCCAGGGTCACTTCGTGCGCAGCAAGGTGGAACGGAGCGACGGTGACCTGGCGTGTCGGGCCGTCGATCGGGCCATATCCGCGATCGACCGTCGCGCCCATGGCGAAAGTCCCGCCGGGAACAGCGACCATTTCCGGCACTGCCTCCTGATACCGCGCCTCACCCTGAGGCGAAGCCGCCACCAGCAGGATAGACGCAGCGGCGACACCCGCCGCAAGCCGTTTAGCGCTGGCGCGCGCTGCCGGCCCAGGCCGGGTTCCAGTCGATTCCGTGCTGATCGCTCATCTCCCAATAGAACTTGGTTCGTGGCCGGTCGTAATTGCCGATTTCGTTCATCGTCGCGGAATCGTAGAGCCGCCCATTGACCATCGTGTAGATAACGCTGTCGGAGTTCTGGATATCGGCCAGCGGGTCCCGTTCCAGAACGATAAGGTCCGCGAGCTTCCCGGGCTCTATCGATCCGAGCTGATGATCGAGGCCCCAGGTCTTCGCGCCGTTGATCGTGGCGGCACGCAGGATGCGCATCGGTGCCATTCCGCCTTCCGCCAGCAACTGCATTTCCCAATGGAGCGCAATGCCTGCCGCCTGTCCGTGGGACCCGACATTTACGACCACGCCTGCATCGTCGAGCCGCTTGATCGAACGCGCGACCGAACGGAAACCGACGTCGTACAGTTCATCCGCCTGATGGACCGATTGCATCGCCCGCACATAGAGCGGCGCGTCCGAAGGCCCCTGGATCGGGTTGTAGGCATTGTTGATCCCGGGAATGAAGGTGCGGACCTTCGGCGCCTTCCACGGTTCCTGGTTCTGGTAGATATAGTTCTCGCCGAACAGTTCACCGAACGTCACCACGAGCGTGGGCGTCGTGGACATTTGCGAATTTCTGAACAGCTGCAGCAGGTCGTCATAATACGTCGCGACCGGCAGATTGTGTTCCAGGTTGGTGTACCCATCGAGGATCATCGACACGTTGTCGTAGAAGTGGCCCGCCCCTTCTGCGTCGACCATCAGCCCTTCTTCCGCGGCAGCCTGCAGCAGCCATTGCTTCTGCTCGCGCGTGGTCAGCTTGTAGCTTTTCAGCACCGTGCCACCGATGGCGGCCTTGCGGCGAATTACGGCGCGGGCATCATCGAGATTGCGGATCCGGTTGAAGACGCGATCGGGCTTCCCCGACCGCCCGTAGATGACATGCCCCGTCGTCAGCCAGCGCGGGCTGACCATCAGGCCGGCGATGGTCATTTCGCCGGTTTCGTAACTCGGCAGCTCGTTCGCATAAGGATCGAAGTTGGTCGTCACACCATAAGCCAGCGCCGCGTAGCGGACGGCGTGCTTCTGCGGCATGGCGCCGGTTCCGTAACAGCAATCGATGTGACCGTGCGCATCGAAGAAGCCGGGCATCAGCGTCTTGCCCGTCAGGTCGTATATTTTGGCCGCATCCGGTATCGCCACCTCACCCGCCGGCCCCACCGCAGTGATGCGATTGCCTTCGACCACCACGGCCCCGTTTTCGATGATCGTGTCGTCGCCCGTCATCGGCAGAATGCGCGCGTTGACGAAGGCTATGCTGCCTTGCGGCACGTCGGCCGGCGCGCTTAGCGCGACCGAGTGTGCCGGCTTCTCCACAACCCCGCCCGCATCGGGACGCGTTGCGAAGACATCCGGGCCGAGCGTCCAGAAAAGCTGACCGGAAACGTCACTCCATGCCAGTTCGAAACCGCCCGAGCGAGTCAGCAGGCGGGCCGCCGGGTTGTTCCGCGCGGTGATCGCGATCGGCTCGCCGGCGGGCCGAAACGGCATCACGTTCAGTTCCTGGAATTCCTTGAATGCGATCCATTCAAGATCGGGGCTCAGCGTGAAATCCCCGGTATCGGCGGTTTCGGCATATGCGTGGTCGCGTATGTCGCCGCCTTGCGCCGCGACGCTGCGCAGGATTACGGCGCGCCGGGCATCGAAGTCCGGCAGCCCCATGAAATAGATCCGCTGATCATCGGGGGAGAAGCGCGCCACCCCCCTGGCCGGCGCCAGATAGCGCGGCTGCCTGCCATCGACGCCAACGACGTAGAGCCCCGCAACGTCGTGCGCGCCGCCCATCTGGGTATCGGGGTCGAGAATGCGGTAGGCGATCTGTCGGCCGCTGTTGGCAAACACCGGCTCGGCAATGATCCCGCCGCTGCGCACCAGGACTTTTTCCTCATCCCCTTCGGCGCTGCGCAGGCGAAGCGTGCTGCCCGACTCGTCATCCCATTCGACGTAAGCAATCCAGCGACCATCGGCAGACCATCGCGGATCGGTCTGGGCGGCATCGCTATCGGTCAGGGGGCGCGGCGGAGCATCGCCAGCCATGTCCTGGCGCCAGATGCGCCCCAGCGCGCGAAAAAGAATCTCGTTGCCGCCAGGCGACGGAGCGATCTGGCGGACGACCTTTACGTCAACGCGGTCGGGCGCCAGGTCCAGTTCGGTACGCACGGCCCGATGAATCTCGTGCCGGGCATTCGCGCGGAAGGGAATGTCGGCGGCTTCGCCGGTTCGCATGTCGACTTTGACCAATTCACCCTTGGCCCAGACGGCCACGTGCCGATTGTCGGGAAACCAGTCGAACGCGGGATAATAGTGCTCCTGCGCCAGATAGTCGGCCTGGAGATCGCGGGCGAGTTCGTCGTAGACCGCGTTCTGTCGGCCGGTCGCAATGTCGTAACGGAACAGCACGGTTTTTGCCCCCACCCGCCGGACGAAGGCTATCGCCGATCCGTCGGGCGAAACCTGGGGGGACGTTGCGCTCCCGAAGCCGGAAATCAGATCGACCGCCTCGCCGCTCTGCAAGTCGCGCCGGCGGATGACAAAATTGCTGAGGTTGGGATTGAGGTGGACATAGTGGATCCCCCCAACCCGTTCCGTATAATAGAGATAGCGGCCATCGGGGGAATAGCGCGGTTCCTGCACATCCTTGCCGCTTTCCGGCGGCGCGACCAGTTGCCGCTGCTGCTCACCCTGCAGGTCGAATGCGACCAGTTCCGAGGTGCGCATATCGAACACCGAGGTGCTCGTCTTGGTCGCAACGATGGCGCTTCCGTCGGGCGACCACGAAGGCGCCGTGATCATGTCCGCCGTTTCGTGACTGATCTGGCGCGGCTCGGAACCGTCCAGATTGGCAATCCAGATATTGTCCGCGCCGCTTGCATCGCTGAGGTAGAGGATCTTGCGGCCATCCGGGCTGATTTGCGGGCTGCGCTGGGTCGCAGGGCCGGAAAGGATCACCCGGGCTTCGCCGCCGGCCGCCGGTATCGCATAGATGTCGTTGAGCAGATCGAAAACGATCGTTTGCCCATCGGGGCTGACGTCGGTGCTCATCCAGGTGCCTTCGCTGAGGGTGAGCGTCACCTCGCGTGTGGGCGTTTCCAGTATCTCGGGCGCGGCGATCGCCGGCTGAGCGCTTGCCAGGGCGACAAGCAGCGAAACGCTTCCAAACAGATTCTTCCGGTTAGCACCCAATGCCATTCCGTCCCCCCATCTTCGGCCAAGGCCAAATCTTCCACCTTGTGACAGGTAAAATACAACATGCATCGCTGACCGGTGCGAAAGGGGAAAGACCTGTTGCGGCGCCGTCACCGGTTGCCTTGTCCCGTTCTCTTCGACCACAAGGATGGCCGTCCCCGCCTGGCGACGAACCGGTTGCAGTATTCGGAAGGCTGGGAGAAGAAGCGCAATGGCCGATGCAAGCGCACAACCGTCGATTGAAACGATGAACCTTGCGGATATGTCCGCGGTGCTTGCTATCCAGTCGCGTACATATCCACCCTCGCTCATCGAAGACGAAGCGGTATTCCTCAACCGCCTGGCCCTGCCCTGTTCCTATTGTCTGTCCGCCAGGATAGCGGGCGAGGCCGTGGGCTACCTGCTCGCGTATGGATGGCGCGACGGCTCGCCGCCGCCCATTGGGGCGATCGTCGAAGGCAATGATCCTGGCGAAGTGCTGTTCATCCACGATCTCGCCGTATCGGAGACCGGGCGGGGCCTCGGCATCGGCAAGCTGCTTGTCGACCACGCCCTCGCCGCTGCGGCGCGCGACAAGCTGCACGAAGCGCAACTGGTGGCGGTGGAAGGTGCGCATGAATACTGGCACCGGCTGGGCTTTCTGGAACCACCCGTGTCAGGCGAACTGAAGACGAAGCTCTCCAGCTACGGTGCCCGCGCCAGATGGATGACGCGCAGTATCCCTACAGAGCACCCGGTCCCTCGCGGCGACGGAACGGCATCATCGCCGTAGACGCGACCGGATTCATAGGCTCACGGTCTAGAATTCGAACGCCATTTCCAGGCGAACCGTCCGTGCAAATTCCGGCCGGGCAAAGAAGTATTCGCCCGTCGATGAACCGGCATCGAACGACCCGTTGCGCGGATTGCCTTCGGTCAGGCCGAGTGTGTCGGTCAGGTTGGTGACATGGGCGCGCAAGCTGATCCTGTCGGACAGCAATGCCCGCAAATTCAGGCCGACGAGCAGGTAAGCAGGCAGTGCCTGTTCATTCGCGATATCGCCGAAGCGTCGCGAGAAATACTCACCCGTCAGCTCGATCCGCAGCCGATCTTCGATCAACGCAATTGCCGGCACCGCGCGCACCGCCATTCGCGGCACACGGATCAGGCGATTGCCTGAAAATACGCGGTGCACCGGCTCACCATCCATCACCTGGGTGAAACTGAAATTGCGATATCGCCCGTCCTGCAAAGTCGCCTGGACCGTGACTTCGAACGGCCCGGCCGGGTTCCAGAACGCTTCCAGTTCCGCCCCGAACGTTCGCGTATCGGCAATCTCGGTCTGTTCGACATAGGCGTTGGTCGCGAAATCGAATCGGAAATCGCTGAATGGCAAGCGCTGGAAATGGGTGGCGAAGGCCGTGGCCGAAAGGTCAAACGTGTCGCCGGTATAATTCGCCCCCAGTTCGGCCATTGTGATCGGCACGGTCTTCTGGTCGGTGCGGAGCGGCGTAGTGTTGAAGTTGCTGGCACTGGGCAGCCGGAAGCTGCGCGTATACCGCGCGAACAGCGCCAGATCGGGCGACATTTCGTAGCTGCCGCCAATCGACCAACCGAACCCGCTGTCGCTGCGCCGAACGGGAATGATCGTGCCATCGGGCGCCAGAATCTGGTCGTCGGCAAGGGTCGACGGATCGCCCAGATCCAGTGTGGTCTGGCCCGCCACCTGGCCATCGATACGGTTCACTTCCCAGCGCGCGCCGAAATCAATTCGCAAGCGCGGCGACATTCGCCATTCGTCGGACGCATGCACCGCCAGGGCATCGACCGTCATGCGGGCGGAATCGAATATCGACCCGTACCGCTGAACTCCGCCATCGGTATAACGTCCCGCGATCCCGCCTTGCGCATCCAGCGCCACAGCGTCGATCAGGCGCGCACTGTCCGCCACTTCCAGCAGCACGGTGCCCATGTAGCGATCGAAACGATAGGCATAATGCGCCCCGCTGATGCCCAGCGCGATGTCGTGCCGCCCTGCTGCCTCAAGCGTCGTGGTCAGCTTCGTTTCGGCCAGCACTTCGTCCAGCGGGACAGAGACAGCCAGCAAATTTCCGCCGGTGACCAGCCCGTTCGCGCCAGCTTCGGCGGGAAATTCGGTGCCATCGAGGGCATAGCGCAGCGCAAGACTTGCCGTATCGGGAAAGGCCGCCTTCATGCGATCTTCGATCGAGGCCAGGTAGGACTGGCCCGTCATCGGAGTCCCGGTTGGGAACAGCGCGTTGCGGATGGTTTCGCTTGTGCGCCAGCGCAGCCCACCATGCCATTCGCTCCCGCCGCCCAGGCTCAGCATGCCGCGCATTGTGAGCGCCGTCAGCCGCGTATGCGTGCCTTCCGACGTGTCGAACTCCGTCGGCATCCGGCCGTTGTAAAGCGGCAGCTTGAGCGTTTCCGGTCCCGCCAGGGAATCTCGAAGGGGATCGAACCCGGCGATGGCTTCTGGCTCCCCCTCTTCATCCAGCCGCAACGGCACGGGCAGATAGAAAGTGACCCTGTCGTCCATATGCCGCAGGTCCAGCAATAGACTGTTCCCGGCGCTGCGATGATCGAGGGACAGGCGAAACTGCCCGCCGCTGTCGGCCGTATAGGACGGCGGACGACGGCCCCCATCGCGGCGATAGAAGCCCCCGGCAACCACCCCCCATTCTTCCGACAGGCGCAGTGCCTGCCAGGCATCGATGCGGCGGTATCCGTTGTCGCCCCCTGTCAGCGTGATCCGCCCGCCCTGCTCATCCAGGCCCGATCGGGTGATGAAGTTGGCGACCCCGCCGGGAGCGTTGGGCATGAACAGGCTGGCCGGTCCTCCCCGAACGGCCTCTACCCGCGCCACCGTATCGTCGATGCGAAAGGATTGATCGGTGTTAAGATAGCCGAGCGCGCCGTCGTATTGCACCGGAATGCCGTTTTCCGCGAATGCAACCGCCGAAAATCCGTCGGTCGGTATCCCGCGCGAGCGAACATTGTTCCCCGCTTCCCCGCCCGACGATTCGACCCAGAAGCCGGGGATCTGCCGGAAAAGTGCGGAGGATGACAGCGGTGCTGATAGATCGAGATCGCTGCGGGAAAGGGCTGTCAGGGAATAGCTCGTTTCACTGACCGTAAGGGGCGCCGACACGGCGCGCCCTGTCACCACGATCTCTATCGGTTGCGGTGGTGGTGCTGGTTCAGGTGGCGGCGGCCGCGGCACCGATTGCCGCCTGGTGGCCCGCCGCTGCCGGGTCCGGGGATCATGCCCGGCCGGGGCCGCTCGCAATGTAATCCGCTGCCTGTCACTCTTCACCACGACCAGCCGCTGCCCGGCCAGCAGTCGTTGCAGCGCTGCGGATATCGTCATGCGTCCTTTCACTGCGCGGCTGGGCTTTCCCTGCGCCTGATCGTAGGGGAACAGGATCTGCACGCCAGCCTGTCTCGCGAACCGTTGGAGCGCCTGAGACAGTTCGCCCGCAGGAATATCGAATTCGCGCTGCTGTTCCTGTGCCTGAGCCGGTGCGGGCAGGACGATCAGGCCTGCGCCTGTGCACAGCTGCAGGCCAAGGACAAGCGCGCAGGCAGGGGAAAGGGCACGTGACGCATTGCGTACTGGGCCAAGCATCGCGTGCCCTTATCCCACCTATGGGTCACTATCGTGTCAGCGGTGCCTCATCCGGACGCGCCTCGATCTCGATCTGCACCGCGTTGCCGATGGCCAGCAGAGCGCCGGCCGCCGATCTGATCCGCAGATGCACGGGATGAAAGCCGGCGCCCAGATCGACATCAACCCCCTTCTCCGCGTCCGCCAGCGCCAGTTCCGCAATTCGCTGCTCGCCGCGGTAGAACTGGATCACGCTGCCGGCAGGCGCCGTGACATCGGGGTTCAATCTTACCGTCGGATTCGTCGATCGCAGAGCCCCGCCCATCTGGGCCGTCTGCCCATCGGCAACAGCGACAAAGTCGACATGGAGCGGCGCGATCGAAGGGTCGACGACGATGAAACTGCGGCCCTCGCGAATCCCCTGGAACAGGGCCTGCGGCGTGAGGTCAGCCGCCTCGATCACGGTCAGCGGCGTACCGACTGCGCGAAGCCCCTCTCCATCGGGATCGTGATTGTCGCTGCCGCCCAGCGGCGCCATCGTGTAGCCATCGGAAAGCCGTTGGGTCCAGAAGGGGATGGCAGATACGATCCCTTCGGCATCCCGGTCTGCCGATGCCAGCGACGCCCCGTTCACCAGCTCGATCGCATCGGCTTTGGCATAATCGACGCCATCCATCGTCCAGCCGCAGCCCATGCAGATTTCTCCGCTGGGAAGACCTGGATGGTTGATCGATACGATACCGCCCAGATCATGAACTCTATCGGCAATCGTGTCGAACGTGACCGGACCGCCCCTGGTGATACGGTAATCGATCGGGCTGGTGATTCCGAAGACGTTGAAATGGCCGAAGAATGTGGTGATCTCGCGGCCCGGGATCAGCAACATGCGATCGAAATAGTCCTGCACTTCGAACAGTGCATTGGCGTGGCTGGAGGTATTGTGTTCGGTGACGGCGATGAAATCCAGCCCGCGAGCTTTCGCTGCTTCGACCGTGCGGAACAACGGGCACGGCACCCGACGGCCGGCGTCGCTGTCGCAAGAGGCATCGCTATGGCCGGTGTGCATATGCAGATCACCGCGATACCAGCCGGGGCCGCGCCCCTCGGTGGGTGGCGGTGGCATCTGCGCCTCGGCACCGTGCAGGAACCAGATGCGCGCACGCCATCGGGATGTCACACCCTGCCGGATATTGGGTATCGCGAGTGCGAGGGCCCATTCGCCACCATCGATCGGACCTGCGAGATAGGACGGGGTCGCATCGCTGCGCGCGATGGTGAAATGCGGCTTGTTGCCTCCACTCGCGCCGCGAAAACCATGCATATCCTCTATGCCGAGATCGATGACGGTCTTGTCCTCCCGCCCATCGTAATCGAAGGCGACGACCAGGCGATCCACCCCTTCCGGGACCGGGAACGGGACGCGCTTGTAACTCTGGTGATCGGCGCCAGTGATCGTGCCGGTCAGGCGCAGATCGACATCGCGCGAAGGCAGGCCCCTGTCCCGCGCGGCAGGCTGATCTTCCGCGAAGGCAGGTGCAGGCATACCCACCAGCACCGGCGCAGCCAGCACCGCGAGCATGAGTGCCGGCCCGAAGGCCGGCACTCTATTCCCGGAACGCATTACCATCAGAACTTGAAGCCCAGCGATGCCCGGATCGTGCGGCCGAACACGGGGCGAGCCAGGAAGTAATCCGCGTTGGCATCGCCTGAGTCGAACGATCCGGCACGCGGATTGCCTTCGGTCAGGCCCAGCTCGTCGGTCAGGTTCGTGACGTTCAGACCAAGCACGAGATTCTCCGTCAATTCGCCGCGCACATTGATGTTCAACTGCGTGTAGGACGGCAGCGTCTGGTTATTGGCGATATCGGGATAGCGGTCCGAATAGTGCTCGACCTCAAGCTCGGCGCGCAGCCGGCCGTCGAACAGGTTGACGCCCGGGACCGCGCGCAGGGCCAGCTTGGGCACGCGGATCAGCTGGTTGCCGTCGTAGTCGATCAGGTTGCCGGCCTGGTCGGTATAGGTGAACCCCTTGTACTGCGGATCCTGCCACGTGGCCTGCACGGCGAAATCGAAGAAATCGGCCGGCTTCACCAAGGCTTCCAGTTCGATGCCCAGGGTTTCGGTATCGGCGATCACGACCTGCGGATCGTCATACTGATTGGTCTCTTCGTTGAAGCGGTAGTTGGTGAAGCGAACGCCTTCGAACTTCGAATAGAACGCGGTCGCAAACAGATCGAAAACCGGGCTACCGTACTTGAAACCGAGTTCCGCCATCTTGATCGGAATGGAACGCTGATCGGTCCGCTCGGGATTGCCATTGTACTCGCCCGCACTCGGTAGGCGGAACGTGTCGGTGTAGCGTGCGAAAACGCCGGCATAGCGGGTAAACTGATAGTTCGCGCCGATCGTCCAGCCCCAGTCGTCGAAAGAGCGGTCGACCGGAGTGAAGGCGCCGCTCCCCGTCAGCACGTTATCGTCTGCCAGATTGGTATCGTCGCCGAGGCTCACCGTCGTCTTCTGCGCAACGACGCCGTTGATATTCGTCCTTTCCCAGCGCGCAGCGGCATCGAGGCGCAGTTCCGGGGTGATCTGCCATTCGTCACCGCCATAGATCGCGATGTTTTCGGCTCCCATCGAGACATTGTCGTAGATCGAACCATAGCGCAGGAAGCCGTTGTCGGTGACCGATCCGACAACATCGCCGTTCGCATCGAGCGCCACGACATCGACGAACCGGGCGTTGCCCTGCACATCGAGCAGCGACGTGCCCATGTAGCGGTCGAAGCGGAAATCCGCGCTGCCATAGGTGAAGCCCAGCGCCAGGTTATGTATCCCGCCCGCTTCGATTTCGGCGACGAGGCGGTTGTCGGTGATGATCTCCTCGATCGGGACCGAGACCGACAGCAGATTGCCGCCGATCAGCAGGCCATTGCCGTTGGTCGTGGACGTCAGGACCGAACCGTCGCTGGCATACTGGGCCCGCAACTCGGTCGCGCCGGGGAATGCCGCCAGCGCGCCGGACAGCGAGGCAAGGTATTCATCCAGGGGCGTGACGTTGCCGGTGGGGAACACGGCGTTGCGCAGGATATCCGCATCCTTGTAGCGAGTCCGCGATTCCAGCGTCAGAGTGTCGCTCAATGCCAGCGACCCGGTCAGGGTGACCTGGGTCAATTGAGTATGCGTGCCTTCCGACAGATCGAAATCGTAAGGCTGGCCAACGTTGAGGATGTCGACGCGCCTCGTATCGCCCCCCGCAAGCGTGTCCGAGCGAGAATCGAAACCCGGTACATCGGCGATGTCACCATCGGCATCGTAAGTCAGCGGCACAGGCAGGTAGAACGGCACCTTGTCGTCGATGTGCTTGATGTCGAGCGCGAAACTGTTGCGGCCATCGTTGTAGTCGATCGTGCCCCGGATCTGGCCGCCCTTCTCGGCCTTGAAGCCCATGTCGCGCATCCCGTCGCTCTGGCGGTAGAAACCGCCAACGAACACGCCCCAGTTGTCGCCAAGACTGGTCCCGTAATAGGCGTCGAGACGGTTGAGGCCGTAATTGCCCCAGGTGTACTTCACCAGCCCGCCGGGATTCTCGCTTCCCTTGCGGGTAATGAAATTGACCACACCGCCCGGCGCATTCGGTGCATAGATCGATGCCGGGCCACCACGCACCGCCTCGACGCGGGCAATGGTCTCGTCGAAGCGAAAGGACTGGTCGGCGTTGAGATAGCCGAGACCGCCATCGTATTGCACCGAGATGCCGTTTTCCTGCAGCGCGACCGAGGAATAGCCATCGGTCGGGATGCCGCGGGCGCGCACATTGTTCGACCCTTCGCCGCCGGACGATTCCACCCAGAAGCCGGGCACCATCTTGAAGGTTTCCGCTGCCGACGATGGATTCGTGATCCGCAATGCCTCGTCGCTCAGTGTCGTCACGGCGTAGCTCGCTTCGGCCTTGCGCAGATCGGAGGTGCCGGCGCGGCCGGTCACGATGATCTCGTCAAACTCGCTACCGCGCTGCCCTTCGGCCTCTGGTTCTTCCCGAGCATCGGCGACAGGGGCGCCATCTTGCGCCCAAGCTGGCGTGGCCAAAGCGGTAGCCAGGGAAATGGCAGACACTGCGATCAACTGCGTTTTCATAAAACCCCCATGAGGTGAAATCCGTTCGCGGGTGTCCTTGCGCCAGGCACAGCTTCCCCCAGTCCGGAATCGCGCTGCGCCTGTGCTTGCGCGCGCGCCGGATGACGGCACTGCCGGGCCTGCGTTTTGAACACCCTGCGTCCAAGACGGGGGCGGACGGAAATTCCGCTATCGTATCCGGGAAAAATTTTTCAGGCCGTGGCGGCGACGCCTGAAGGGCGCTGTTTCAGCGAAATTTCTACTGTTGATAGAGTAAGATAGCCGCATCCTCGCGGCGACTTCGGATGCCGAAACCGTCGTTCAGACTTTGCAGAAAACCCGCAGGATCGTCGACATGGAACCGTCCACCCAGCCGGACCGCGCCAATCGAAGGATCGGCCAGCCGGATCGGCCGTGTCAGATAGCGATTGAACTCGTCCAGCGCAGCGGCCAGCTCCATGCCATCGAAGATGATCTCGCCGCGTTGCCAAGCATCGGCCTGCTCGCGGTCTTCGCTGCTCAATGCCGTTTTGGCGAACCCCGATGCATTGCCGATCAACACCTCGTTCGCCCGCAGCGTTTGGGCGAGTTCGCCCGCACCGCTGACAATGGCGACACCGGTCATCACCGCCAGGCGCGGCCCCCTGTCGAACAACCGCAAGTTGTAGCTGCCGGCAACAAGTTCGGCGCGGATCGTGGCGGCATGCAATATGGCGCGTCCTGCCTCCCCACCGGAGAGGCGAAATGCCGCTTCGCCTTTCTCGACCCAGATTTCCAGAATATCGCCCATGTGCCAGGCGATCTCGGTATCGGTGTTGAGGTTGGCGAGCGCACCGCCCGGCAAGCGCACTAGGCGTCGCTCGCCAATGCCGGTCGCGGCAGTTTCGCGCCGCGTGTGCAGCCATACCCCCCCACCGGCGACTATGGCCGCAAGACCGGCAGCAAGGCCTGTCACGGCCACCCGCCGGTTCATGCCGGAACGTTGCCGTTCTTCCGCCGGGGCAATGTCCTGATCGCCATCTGTCGGCGCTTCTGCCGAAACCCAGCGCAATTCGCCCGAGCGTTTCCATGTTCCCGCGAGTTGCGCGAATGCGGACGCGTGACGCGGATCGCTGCTTCGCCATGCTTCGAATTCGGCAGGATCGACCGAACCGGCATCCAGCCGAACCAGCCAGTCTGCGGCTCTTGCCGCTATTTCATCCCGAGCTTTCGCATCTTGCGGCATTCGCGAGCGGATTCCGTTGCGCCTGTTTCGTCAATGCCCGGGCCGGTGGCGGAATGCCATTTGGCAAGCAGGCGGAGACCCTTGGACAAATGTTTCTCCAAGGTCGAGACGGAAATGTCCATCTTTGCCGCTACTTCGCGTGGTGGAAGATTGTCGATTTTTCGTAGTTTGACAGCTTCGCGACAGCGCGCTGGCAGGCTGTCAAAACATCCGGCCAGGCGGCGCAGGTCGTCACGCGCAATGGCGACGCGATCCGGCAAAGGCTGATCGTCCACCGGTTCGAGCGCCTGCAGCGAGAGGGATTGATCGAGCTGCACCAGTCGCGCCTTGCGAAAGCGTTCAACCGCTTCGTTGTGGATGATGCGCATGGTGAAAGCATGCGGATTGGCAATCTCGGCCCAGTTCTCCAGCCGGAACAGCCGGGCATACGCTTCCTGCACGAGGTCCTCTGCCGCGTCCTGGTCCCCTGCCAGCCGCGCCGCATAAGCCCGGTGCCTGGCCTGATAGACGAAGACCCGGTCCACGAACCATTGATCTATCGGACGAAGCCAGGACATGGATACCCCAAACAAGTGTGCCCGCGCCGGATAGGTGCCGGAGGTGACAGTTTGCAGTCAGCCTGGCCTTTTGAAGGACTGGGGCGCGCTCGAACCACGAAGAGCGGCTGCACGACAGCAGTCCTACAAGCCGGCGAACGTCTGTTTTCCGCCCCTGCAATAGTGTATCGGGCGGGCGAGAGAGCAGGAGATCCCACCGATGTTGAAGATACTGAACAGATGCGCGATCCCGGTCCTGGCAATTGCCCTGTCGATGCCCGCTGCCGCGATCGCTTCCGACAGCGATACGTCGTCGACAATCTCGGCCCCACAGGCCGATCTCGATATTCGGGAATGGCAGGTCCCGTGGGACGAGACACGGCCGCGCGATCCCTATGCGATATCGGCAGAAGAAGTGTGGTTCGTCGGTCAGCGCGGCGATTATGCGGCCAGGTTCAATCCCCGCACCGAAGAATTCTCGCGGATAGATCTCGAAGCAGGCGCCGGGCCGCACAACCTGATTGTCGCCGACGACGGCACGATCTGGTACGCGGGCAATCGGGCCGCGCACATCGGCCGGATCGATCCGGCGACCGGGACAATCGAAAAGATTGCCATGCCCGACGAGGCTGCCCGCGATCCGCACACGCTGGTGTTCGACGAAGCCGGCGACATCTGGTTCACCGTCCAGGGCGGCAACTTCATGGGCAAGCTCGACACGGCGACGCACGATGTGCAGCTGATCGAAGTGCCGACACCGCGCGCACGCCCTTACGGCATAGAGGTCGCGGCTGACGGCACGGTATGGGCGGTTCTTCTCGGCACGAACAAGCTTGCTTCCATCGATCCGAAAACGATGGAGCTGACCGAATACGATCTACCCCGTGCCGAAGCACGCCCGCGCCGCATGGGCATAACCGGGGACGGGCGGATCTGGTATGTCGATTATGCCAAGGGCAAGCTCGGCGCCTATTCGCCCACTTCAGGCACGTTCGAGGAATGGGACGCCCCTGCGGGCGAAGCATCGCGCCCTTACGGAATGGCAATCGACGGCGACGACCGGATCTGGTTCGTCGAAACCGGGGTGGAGCCCAATCGTTTCGTCGGCTTCGATCCGGCGAAGCGCGAGTACTTTGCCGTCGACGCCGTGCCATCGGGCGGTGGGACGATCCGGCACATGCACTATCACGAA
Source organism: Pelagerythrobacter marensis (assembly GCF_001028625.1). Classification (NCBI taxonomy): domain Bacteria; kingdom Pseudomonadati; phylum Pseudomonadota; class Alphaproteobacteria; order Sphingomonadales; family Erythrobacteraceae; genus Pelagerythrobacter; species Pelagerythrobacter marensis. The sequence continues at coordinate 1,996,396 of NZ_CP011805.1, forward strand.
CCGACCAACGCGATCTGGTTCGGCGCCGATACCAACACGATCGGTCGTCTGGCCCTTGACTAGACTGGCCCTGGTTCCGCTGGCGGCGGCGGCACTTCTTCCCGTCGCTGCCGCCGCTTTGCCCGATGGCGCGCCCTGGCCGACGGCCCAGCACCGAAGCGATGCCTGCGCCAGTTGCCATTTCGGCGCAGCGCCGGTGGAAAGTTCCACTGCGTTCAGTGTCGAAGGGCTGGACGGGCCATTGCAGGTCGGCCGGACATATACTGTCCACCTGCGCTTTTCCCCTGACGACGGGGCTGTCGCGGGGTTCCTCGCCTCCTTCGATAGCGAGGATGACGGGGCGGGTGCGGTGATTGCCGCAGACGGCCTGGAAAGCAAAGGCGCGGCGGTCCGTTCGACAGCGGTCAAGACGCTGGCGCAAGGCAGCACGGCCTGGACGTTCGACTGGACCGCGCCGGACAGGCAGGGCCCCGTCACGCTGTTGATTGCCGCAAATGCCGCGAACGACGATGCCTCCCCCTTCGGCGACACGATCCATTATGCATCGGTGCCGCTGGAAGTGCAGTAGCAACGCAACCCGCTCTCGGCCCGATCCCGCCGGACGGGCAACCGGTGCGTCCGCGGATCAGTCTTTCACAAGCTTCGCCTGTTCGACGTATGTCTCGACAGGTTCGTCCCGCTCCTTACGCTCGGAATAGCGATCGACCATTTGCTGGGCATGCGGGCGCAGCAGAACGGTAAAGCGGACCAGTTCTTCCATCACGTCCACGATCCGGTCGTAATAGCTCGATGGCTTCATCCGCCCGTGCTCGTCGAATTCCTGAAACGCCTTGGCGACGCTCGACTGATTGGGAATCGTGACCATGCGCATCCACCGGCCAAGAACGCGAAGCGTGTTGATCGTGTTGAACGACTGCGATCCGGCGCAAACCTGCATCACCGCCAGGGTTCTGCCCTGGGTGGGGCGCAGTCCCTTGTAGGCAAGCGGCAGATGATCGATCTGCGCCTTCATGATTCCGGTGATCTGGCCGTGGCGTTCGGGGCTGCACCAGACCTGCCCTTCGGACCAGAGCGAGTGTTCGCGAAGCTCGTGCACCGCCGGATGATCATCGTCCTCCACCTGATCCGGCAGCGGCAGATCGGACGGATCGAATATTCGCGTCTCGCAGCCGAACAGGCGCAACAGCCGCGCCGCCTCCTCTACCGCCAGCCGGGAATAGGATCGCGCACGCAATGATCCGTAAAGCAGCAGAATGCGCGGCGGCGGGTCCAGTTTCCCCAGCCCCAGCGCCGGGTTCTGCCGGACATAGTCCCGGCGAAGAGCGGGCAGGTTGTCGGGATCGGGTAGTGTGCGGAGACGCTCCATTGCGATGCTCACTCAGGATTCGGGAAAGCGGTCGCGTGTGCGGTTTGCATAGGCGACCAGGGAGAGCATGACCGGCACTTCCACCAGCACCCCAACGACGGTCGCCAGCGCTGCCCCGCTGGAAAGACCGAACAGGCCGATGGCCACGGCCACGGCAAGTTCGAAGAAGTTCGAGGTGCCGATCATCGCGCAAGGGGCGGCGATGTTGTGGGGCACCTTCCACGCCTTGGCAGCCGCATAGGCCAGGGCGAAAATGCCGTAGGACTGGATCACGATCGGGACCGCGATCAGCACGATCAGCAAGGGATTGGAAACGATCGTTTCCGCCTGAAAGGCGAACAGCAGCACTACGGTCGCCAGAAGACCGACGATCGACCATGGCTTGAGGCGGGCAATGAACGGTTCGACGGCCGCTTCATCGCCGCCGTGGCTCGCGACCAGCCGGTGCCGCGTAAAGGCGCCAGCGGCCAGAGGAATCACGACATAGAGCCCGACCGAAAGCAGCAGGGTCTGCCACGGCACCTCGATCTCCGTCACTCCGAGAAGCAAGGCGACGATGGGGGCGAAGGCGACGATCATGATGAGATCGTTCACCGATACCTGGACCAGCGTGTAGGCGGGATCGCCGCGGGTGAGCTGCGACCACACGAAGACCATCGCAGTGCATGGCGCAGCCCCCAGTAGGATGAGCCCGGCGATATACTGATCGGCAGCCCCTTCGCTGATCAGACCCGTATAGAGATAGTCGAAGAACAGCACCGCGAGCGCCGCCATCGTGAACGGTTTGATCAACCAGTTCACGACCAGGGTGATGACGAGGCCCTTGGGACGTTTGCCGACGTCGCGGATGCTGGTGAAATCCACGCTGACCATCATCGGATAGATCATCGCCCAGATCAGGATCGCGACGACGAGATTGACCGAAGCAAACTCGAGGCTGGACAGTATGCCCACCACGCCGGGAGCGACCAGGCCGAGGGCGATGCCCGCAGCGATTGCCACGGCCACCCAGACCGACAGGAAGCGTTCGAAAGAGCCCAGCGGCGACTGCACCGCCGCCGGGGTCGCGGTTTCACGAGACATGGCGGTTCCTTGGGTTTCGCTCAACGAATGCGCTCGCCATCGGCGCCGATGACTTGCTCTCCGTCCTCTTTCACGAAGGCGCCGGCCTGCGGCGCGGGGAGGATATCCAGAACCTCTTCCGAAGGCCGACACAGCCTGACCCCGAGCGGGGAGGCCACCAGCGGACGATTGATCAGGATCGGATGCTCCATCATCGCATCCACGATCTGCGTATCGCTGAGCGTCGGATCACCCAGGCCCAGTTCGGCATAGGGCGTGCCTTTCTCCCGCAGCAGCGCGCGCGGTTCGAGCCCCGCCCTTGCGATCAGGCTTTCGAGCATGGCCCGGCTTGGCGGCGTTTTGCGATATTCGATCACATGCGGTTCGATGCCGGCATTGCGGATCATCGCCAGCGTATTGCGTGAGGTGCCGCATTCCGGGTTGTGATAGATGATGACGTCGCTGCTCATGCGGGTTCTTCCGCCTCCTTGCTGGTGCTTGCGATGGGGCCCGTGCCGGCAGGCAGGGGCGTGCAGGGAGCACCGCCACAGCAGTTCTCCAGAAGATAGCCCATCAGCGCGTCCATCGCGGCATAATCGGCCGTATAGATGATCGAGCGCCCTTCCCGACGTTGCGCGATCAGCCCGGCCCGCGTCAGATGTGAAAGATGGAACGAGAGCGATGAATTCGGCACGCCGAGCGCATCGGCGATGCCCCCTGCTGCCATGCCCCGATCGCCCGCCTGAACAAGCAGGCGAAACAGGGCCAGACGGTGCTCCTGCGCCAGCGCGCCGAGCGCATCCACCGCGGTCGAAGACGTCATTTCCATAACAATCGAAATATGGGGCCTGACGGCGAGCGTCAAGACATTTCCAGTATTCTCGAAATAATTCGACGGCGTGCGTCGCGTGTGCTCAAGGCTCGACAATGCACGCCGCTAACCGCGACGGTGCCGGCAACTGATCGGCCCGGACATGATCCGGGCGGACGAGTGGATCAGTCAGACGTCGGCCCCAACGGGCCACCGTTCGCCGAAGCGCGGAAGCTGGCGGTGACGCGACGTTCGAACGGCTTGGCGAATATCGTCGAGACAGCGACGTGTTCGGCCTGCGCCTGTTCGGGCGTCAATGTCACGAGGGCATAGCCCTTGTTGTCCTGATCGCAGAACGCCACTTCTTCGTTCGCTTCGGCAAGTGCGCGCCCGATTCCGGGAAGGATCGACCCGTACGATGGGCTGGAAATCGCGGTGCAGCCGATCTCGATCCCGGCAAGACGGCCCGCGCTGTCGTGAAGATTGTTGCTCCACGCAGCATGGCTGTCGCCAGACAGAACCATCGGGCGCGATCCGGCACGTGCGAACAGGCCGTACAGCCGTTCGCGCGCATGGGGGTAGCCGTCCCAACTATCGAGGTTGAACGGTACGCCGGCGCGATAGCCGGCCAGCGCTTCGTCGATACGATCGCGAAACTGTTCGGGCATTTTCGCCCGCATGGCGGCGAAGGCTTCCGCACCCAGGCTCGCCTCCAGATCCGGCCCGGCGACGCGCGCCATCACCACCTGGTTGCCGATCACCTGCCAGGGCTTGCCGGCCCGGACCGAGGCGCTCAGCACACCTTCCAGCCATTCGCTCTGCCCCTGGCCCAGCAGCCCGCGCTCCGCTCGATCGCGTTCGGCCAGCAGGGCTTCGACGCGGTCGGCCTGCGGCAGTTCGCCTTTCGGCATGACCTGCTCGTCACGCGCCAGCAGCCGGGTTTCGACCATTGCCAGCGTGGCGAGATCGCCGAACTCGAAGCTGCGGAAGATCGCCTCGTGCGCGCGCAGCGGGTCGGGATCGCGGATCGGCATCCATTCGAAATAGGCCTGCATGGCCACCGCCTTGCGCCCGGCCCAGTCGCCTTCGGTTTCCGGCTGGTGGTTCTGCGCGCCGCCGATCCATCCATCGTTGGTGACTTCGTGATCGTCCCACACGCAGATGAACGCCGCCCGCGCGTGCGCCGCCTGGAGATCGGGGTCGGACTTCACCTGGGCATGGCGCCGGCGATAGTCGGCCAGGGTCACGATCTCGTGCGGGGGATCGGGCAGGCGGCCCAGCCGCTCGCCGATCTCGGCGCCGTAGCCCGCTTCGCCGTATTCGTAGATGTAATCGCCCAGGTGCACGACCGCGTCGAGCCGCGGCAGCGCGGCCATGTCGGCATAGGCGTTGAACAGGCCGCCGGGATAGAGCTGGCACGAAGCGACCGCGAGAACGACCTGGTCCACCGCGCCCGCCGGCAGGGTGCGGAAACGCCCCGTGGGCGAGCGTGTGCCATCCGCCGCCTCGAACCAGTAGTGATATTCGGCCCCGGACCGCAGCGAAGCGACCTCCACTTTCGCCGTGTGGTCGGCTGCGGCGCGTGCCCAGACCTCTCCGCTGGCGACAGGGGAGGCATCAGGTGCAATCGCGACGTACCAGCGCAGGGCAATATCGCCGGCAAAGCCTTCCTCTGCCGTTGCGCGGGTCCAGATCACCGCACCATCCTGCGCAGGGTCGCCGCTGGCAACCCCGTGCACGAAACGCACCTGCGCCGGTTCCTGCCGGGCGATGGCGACGGAAGGCAGGGTCAGGGCACCGCTGGTGCCCATCAACCTCAAAACGTTGCGGCGGTTCATCGTCATCGCTCAGCCCCCCTTCAGAACAGTCGTGCCGTCAGTTCCACGCCATAGAAGCGCGGTTCCGCCGGAATGAACGTCGGATAGCCGAAGGCACCGCCGGTATTGCCGGCATCCAGCAGGTAATCCTCGTTCGTGGCGTTGCGGACGAAGCCCGCGATCTCGAACCGGTCCTGCGCGAAGGCGATCCCTGCGCGGGCGTTCAGCAGAGTGACCGCCCCTTGCGAAGTGACCGGGTTGTTCGGCAGCTCGAAATAGATCTGGCTGCGGTGGGTCACGCTGGGCGTTGCGAAGAACCGCATCCCCTCGCCGATCGGCGCGTCGATCGTAAAGCCGGCCGCGGCCTGCCATTTGGGCTGCAGGCGGAACCGCGCGCCTGAATAGGCTTCCGCCAGCGCCGAGTCCTCGTCCACCTTGGCGTCGATATAGGCGCCGTTGGCAAACAGGTTCAGCCACGGCGCCGCCTGGACGGCCAGCTCCGCCTCGATCCCGAGGTTGGAAGCCGATCCGGCGCTTTCGGTGCGGGTCGTGCCGTCATCCTGCTGCACGCTGACCTGAAAGCCCGAATAGTCAAGGTAATAGGCACCCAGCGAGGCCGAAACCGGGCCGCTGCTCAGCTTCGCGCCCAATTCGTAGTTCCAGACGACTTCCTCCGGCACGAGCTGGTAGTTGGGCACCGCCGTTCCGTTCTCGTCACGCGTCGCGCCCAATTGCACGACGGCGGAGCGGCGGCCCTTCGACACGGTGGCATAGAAGTTCAGATCCGGCGTCGCGCGGTAAAGCGCGTTGACGCGCGGCAGAACGTCGAAGAAGCTGTCCTGCGCGGTGAAAGTCTTTCCGCCGGTATCGGTTTGCCCCGGTATCAGGGAGAGGCCGCCGGTCAGCACCGAAGGCGCGACTTCGGCGAAATAGCCCGACTGGCGATCTTCCCACAGCAGGCGGACGCCGGCGGTCAGCTCCAGCGCCTGGGTCGCGATCCAGGTCGCATCGGCGAAGACGGAATAGCTGTCGTTCTGGCCCTGGTTCTCGAACATCGACTGGTAGGGAAGCTGGCTCACCTGCCCCCCGGTGAGCAGGCCGGTCACCTGTTCCGCAGGGACACTGCCATCCGGCGCGACGCAGGGGATATCGGGTACGACCCCGGCCGCGCATTGCAGGAAGATCCCTTCTTCCGAAGAGAACGGGACGTTCTGCCGGCCATCTTCGGTAAAGACGTTCCAGCCGAACGATCCGCGCAGGTCCAGGCCGGAATAGGCGAAGCGCCCTTCATGGCTGAACTGCCAGCCTTCGGCGATTTCGGCGAATTCGAGGAACCAGGCCGCCGAACCATCCGCGTCGAACGTCTCGAGGCTGTCGAACTCGCGATATCCGTTGACCGTGGTGAAAGTCCAGCCATCGGCAAACTCGTATTCGGCCGTGAGGTTCACGTCGTAGATCTCACGGTCGAGGCCGAGCTGGTCCTTGCCCAGGACTTCCTTGGAAAACGGCGATCCGCCCAGGTTCGCCGGGCCGAACGGATTGGCCGGGCCGGCCTCGGTCGGGAAGTTGCCCGAAATGAACGGCGTGCCGCCGTTGCGCTGGCGATCGAAAGTGCCGACCAGGTCGATCGTGAGATCGGCACTGGGGGTCACCCGCAGCGAGCCGCGCAGGCCGAGGTTGTCGAGCGCGTAGAGCTCCTCCTCCTGCGAGGGGTTCAGGTTCTCGACATAGCCATCGCGCCGCTTCCATTCGAAAGCGATGCGGCCCGCCACCTGGTCGCTGCCCGCGTTCAGGTAGCCGGTGAGCATAGTATAGTCGTAATTGCCGTAGACACCGGTCATTTCCGCCGACAGGCCCGGTTCGGGCCGCGCGGGCACGATGCTGATCGCGCCCACGGCCGATGCGGTGCCGAACAGCGTGGCCTGCGGGCCCTTGATCACCTCGACCCGGTCGAGATCGTAGATCGACTGATAGCTGCCGCGCGAACGCGAGATGTCGACGCCATTGTAATAAAGCGTGACGCGCGGCCCCTGTTGGGCGGAGCCGGAATCGGACGTGACCCCGCGGATCACGATACCCGGATTATTGGCGCTCTGTTCCTGCACGTTGAGGCCGGGGATATAGTTGGACAGTTCGTCAAGATCGCTGACGCCCAGTTCCTTCATCCGCTCGCCCCGCAGCGCCGAAATGGTAATCGGCACATCCTGCGCGCGCTGTTCGAATTTCTGCGCCGTGACGACGATCTGGTTGCCCGACTGCGCGACTGCTTCGCCGCCGTCTTCTCCTTCCGCCTCCTGCGCCAGGGCCGGGAAGGCCATCAATGCCGTGGAAAGAAGAATCGCGCGCGCGCTTGCATACCGAACGTTCATACCGGGCTCCCGATGTTGAGATACGAGGCGCAGCTAGGTCCGGCATATGACGCGCCGACGGCGGTTCGATTGCAGAACGATGAATGCACGCCTCGCGCATGCAAAATGATGCGCGATCGGACGCCAACCGGCAGTGCACGCGTGGCTTCAGGCGTTGCTGCCGCCCGGCATCCGTCGCACGGCATCGGCTATTGCTGCGGACAGTTCCGACGCGGCCTCCGTTTGCGAGATCTCGTTTCGAACGGCTGCGAACGACAGTGCCTCCGCTGCCCCGAGTATCGAACGCAGCGCAGGCAGGCCGATCTCTCCGGTCGGGCTGAAGCGGGCCAGCGCCATCCGCACCCGCTCCATAAACCCGCTTTCGTAGTTCAGACGAATGGCTTCCAGTTCGGCCGACCCCGACAGGGCGGCCGAAACGCCGGGAATCTCGCTGGCTTGCGTGACGACACATTCGACATACGAACCGGCGATGACGGCGGCCTGACTCTCCAGTTCGGGCGGCGCCGCTGCCATCGCCTCCGCCATTCGCGCATTCTGCCGGTCGTCGTAGGCGCGGTAGAGCGCGGCCAGAAGGCCAGTCCGCGACCCGAAGTGATCGTAAGGGATCGGTTTGGAAACGCCCGCCCTCTGGGCCAGGTGCCCCAGGGTCAACGCCTCGCTCCCTTCGTCGCGCACAATTTCGCGGGCGACAGCCAATAGCTGCCGGCGACGTTCGTCGCGCGAAAGCCGGCGACTGGGCGATGGCATATCCGGTGTTGACATGAACAACCTACTATCTGTAACCTACTATGAGTAAGTTAGCCTTGCCCTCCCTATTCTCCTACCCTCCCGATGTACAGGAAGAGCCTGATCATGCACGCATTGATTGTCGTCTCCCACCCCGATCCCCAGTCGTTGACCTCCTCCGTCGCCCGGACCCTTGCGGACAGTATCGAACGCTCTGGCCATAGCGCCGAAATCGCCGATCTGGCGGCAGAAGAGTTCGATCCGCGTTTTGGGAAAGCGGATCTCACGGCGCATCTGCGCCAGTCGCCCCCGCCCGCCGACGTCCTGGCCGAACACCGGCGGCTCGAACGCGCAGATGCACTGGTGCTGGTCTATCCGGTCTATTGGTGGTCGATGCCCGGCCTCATGAAAGGCTGGATCGATCGGGTCTTCTCCAACGGCTGGGCTTACGAGGAAGGCGATGAGTCGCGGCTCATCAAGAAGCTGGGCCACCTGCCGGTCCACCTCATCGCACTTCCGGGCGCGTCGGAGCGAACCTATCTTCGCCGCGGCTACCGCGATGCCATGACGACCCAGATCGACCATGGCATCTTCGACTATTGTGGTGCCCCCGTCATCCGGCACGACTTTCTGTTCGGGATTGTGGAAGATGGCGGCCCCGATCCTCTCGACACTGTGCGGGCCATCGGCACCGGGCTGTTCGATCACCGCGCCGGATTGGCGCCCCGCCTGCCCGCCACGAATGTCGAAGTCGCACCAACCGGATGACAATCGCGGTCCGCGGCGATAGGGGCGCGGTCGATGACGCAGTTGCGCGCCTTGATTCGACGGCATCGCCACCTGGCGATCGCGCTGCTCGTACTCGCGTTCTGCTTCAAGATCGTGGTGCCTGCCGGGATGATGGTCTCGGCGACGCCCGACCGGCTGCTGACCGTTACGATCTGTACCGGCGGCGTGAACGAAACCGAGACGGTCGATATCCTCGTGCCCGGTTCTCGCGATCACGGACCCGCCCATCCCGGCGATGCAGCCAAGGCCGATCACTGCGCCTTCGCCGGCCTGGCCAAGGCGGCTCTGGGCGGCGCGGACCCGATCCTTCTGGCCGCCGCGTTCGCCTTCATTCTCGTGCTCGGCCTTGCGCCGCGCACGCTCGCGCCGCTGGCGCGCATTCCCTATCTCCGCCCGCCCCTGCGCGCACCCCCGGCAGCAGCCTGACGATCTGAACCGATCCTGTTTGGCCACCCGGCCGCGCCCGCCTGGGCGCATCCGGGCTGTCGGAGATACATTTCATGACACAGTACATTCACCGCCCGCACGGGCGGTATGGGGCGACCGGCGTTCTTTCCGGTCTCCACCCGATGGCGCGCGCCATTGCCGCCGCGTTCACACTCGCCGTTCCGCTTGCCGCTTGCGACGGGGCGCCGGGCACCGACACCGCGACCGAAACCCGCCCTGCCGCGACGGGTATTTCCGTCGAGCGGCCCTGGTCCCGTGAAACCGCGGCCGGTCAGGATGCCGGCGGCGGCTTCCTGACCATCCACAACGCCGGGGACGAAGCCGACCGTCTGACAGGCGGAGCCACGCCGATCGCCGGCGATGTCCAGATCCACACGGTCGATATGGAAGGCGGGGTGATGCGCATGCGCGAGCTGGCCGAGGGGCTGGATATCCCCGCCGGCGAGACGGTGACGCTGGCGCCCGGCGGATATCACATCATGCTGATGGGCCTTCGCGAACCTCTGGCGCGCGGCGCAGGTGTTCCCCTGACGCTGGAGTTCGAGCGCGCCGGTACCATCGCCGTGACGCTGGATGTCCAGCCAATCGGAGCCGAAGGACCGGCGGAGGGGCAAGATGACTGATCAAACCCCCACCCCCCGGAGCAGCATGAAGTCGCTTCGCCTCGCGCTCTGGTTCGTCGTTCTGGTTGCAGCCGGCTTCGCGCTCTATGCCGTAACCAACAGACCGGGCGATCCGCCCGAATCCGGCGGCTATGCCGACAGTGTCGGCGGGCCGTTCACGCTCACCGCCGCAGACGGTTCGACCGTTACCGAGCGGGACCTGGCCGGCAAGCCTTTCGCGATCTTCTTCGGCTTCACCCGCTGCCCCGATGTCTGCCCGACGACACTCGCCCGCCTGGCCCAGCTTCGCAAACGACTGGGCGAGGATGGCGACAGGTTCGAGATCGTGTTCGTTTCGGTCGATCCCGAATCCGACAGTCCGGAGGATATCGGGAACTATGTCGCGCTGTTCGACACGCCGATCGTGGGGCTGACGGGCACGCCCGATCAGCTGGCACAGATCACCGGCGCCTATCACGTGTTCTACGAGAAGGTGCCGATCGACGGCGGCGGATATACCATCGACCATTCGGCCTCCGTCTTCCTGATGGACAGCGACGGCAGGCTCCAGTCGATCATCGATCATCACGAGGATGCGGACAACGCGCTCGCCAAGCTTGAGCAGCTCGTCGCCTGACATCCTGCAGACCCGATTTACGGAAAGTCCGATCATGACCATTTCACGTATCGCCCTTGCGGCGGCCCTGGCGGCCGTCGCCCTTCCCGCGCATGCCGAAACGGCTGCCGAAACCGCCCGCGACGGCGGGCGCACCATTATCGTCACCGGTGCCCGCGCGGCCGACGAGGCGGAAGAACGCGCCGCCGCCACCCCCGGCGGCACCGATGTCGTCACGCACGAAGACTATGCCGACAAGTCGCCGGTGTCGCTGCGCGACGCCCTCGCCTTCTCGCCCGGCGTCTATCTCCAGCCGCGCTACGGCCAGGAAGTGCGCATTTCGATTCGCGGATCGGGCCTGTCGCGCGGCTACCACATGCGCGGGATCACGCTGTTGCAGGACGGGGTGCCGATCAACCTCGCCGACGACAACGGCGATTTCCAGGAACTCGACCCGATCTTCTTCGATCATCTGGAGGTCTATCGCGGGGCGAATGCGCTGCGCTTCGGCTCGGGCACGCTGGGCGGCGCGATCAACGGGGTGACGCCGACGGGCAGGACGGCCAGCGGCATCTACCTGCGCGCCGACGCCGGCAGCTTCGACACCGTTCGCGGCCTCGCCTCCGCCGGGGTCGCTGCCGGGCCGGGCGATGCCTGGGGCGCGGTTGCCTTCGACCGGTCGGACGGCGACCGCGACCATGCCGCGCGCCGATCGTTCCGCTTCCACGGCAATGCCGGGATCGCGCTGTCCGACAGGGTGGAGACGCGCTTCTATGCCAGCGCCAACACCATCAACCAGGACCTGCCCGGCGCGCTGGATCTGGAAACCGTGCGCGCGGCGCCGAAGACCGGCAATTTCGCCGGAGACATGGCGCGCGATATCGATTCGCTGCGCCTGCAGAACCGCACCAGCTTCCGCTTCGATCGCGGCCAGATCGACGCCGGTGTGTTCGTGAACGCCAAGGCGCTTTACCACCCGATCTTCCAGGTGGTGGACCAGGAATCGCTCGACCGCGGGGTCTATGCCCGGTTCAACTATGCCGACGGCCCGTTCGAACTGACGATGGGCGGCGAGGCGCGCTTCGGCGACACGCGTTCCAAACGCTTCGTCAATATTGAGGGCGAGCGCGGCGATCTGACGTTCGATGCCGATCAGGACGCGCACAGCGCCAGCCTCTACGGCGAAGTCCGTTTCCGCCCGGTCGCACCGCTGCAGCTGATCGCCGGCGGGATCTATGCCGACGGCCATCGCGAGCAGCACTTGCGCTACAATTCGTTCATGGGCGGCGCGGTCGATGTGACCGGGCGGGCGGACTACCACGCCTTTTCGCCCAGGTTCGGCGTGCTGTTCGAACCGGCGGCGGGTATCCAGGTCTTCGCCAACTACAGCCGCTCGGTCGAATTTCCCGGCTTCATCGAGCTGGCGCAGATCGCCGGCTTCGTCGATCTCGACCCGCAGCGCGCCTGGACGCTGGAGGCGGGGACGCGCGGGCGGAGCGGGATCGCCGAATGGGACATTGCCGCCTACCGCGCCGATCTGAAGGGCGAGCTGCTGCAGTTCGACGTCGGGCCCGACATCCCCGCCGCCACCTTCAACGCGGGCGAGACGCGGCACCAGGGGATCGAGGCGGCGCTGTCGCTCGATCTCGCGTCCTGGGCCCGGCTGCGGCAGATCTACCAGTACAGCGATTTCCGCTTCATCGCCGATGCGCAGTACGGCGACAATCGCCTGCCGGTCGTGCCCGAGCATCTCTACCGCGCGGAGCTGCGCCTGGGCACCGATGCCCTGCATCTGGCACCCAGCGTCGAATGGGTCCCGCGCGGGGCCTGGGCCGACTATGCCAACAGCCTGCGAGTGGCGAGCTATGCCCTCGTCGGCCTGACCGCCGGCGCGACCGTGACCGAGGGGATCGACCTGTTCCTCGACGCGCGCAACCTGCTGGGCGAGACGGCGGTGGGCGACATCAGCGCGGCGATTACCGCAACGCCCGAATCCGCGATCTTCTATCCGGTCGAGCGGCGCGCCGTCTTCGGCGGCGTTCGCGCGCGGTTCTAGGGGGGAGCGGGAGCGATGGCCGATACGGCACTCTATCGCAGGGTATGGCGGTGGCATTTCTATGCCGGGCTGTTCGTCCTGCCTTTCATCCTGATCCTTTCGGTCACCGGCGCGATCTACCTGTTCAAGCCGCAGATCGACCGGTGGGAGGAACGCGATTACCGCGCGCTTTCGAGCGCGGGCACCGTATCGGCCGACCGGCAGTTGCAGGCCGCGCTGGCCGCCCACCCGGGCAGCCGGTTCGACCACTATCGCCTGCCCGAACAGCCCGGCGATGCCGCGATGCTGAAGCTGACGCTGCCTTCGGGCAAGGCGGCCGAAGTCTATGTTTCGCCGGCGGGCGAGGTTCTGGGCACCCTCTCGCCCGAGGCGCGCATTTCGCCCACCGTGGCGCGGGTTCACGGTTCGCTGCTGCTGGGTGACTGGGGCGATCGCCTGGTCGAACTGGTCGCGAGCTGGACGATCGTGATGATCGTGAGCGGCCTCTACCTGTGGTGGCCGCGCCCCTTCCGCGCCGCGGGCACGGTCTGGCCGCGCCTTTCGCTGCGCGGCAGGCCGCTGCTGCGCGACATACACCGGGTCACCGGCTTCTGGATCGCGGGGCTGGTGCTGGTCATGCTCGCCAGCGGGCTGCCCTGGGCCGGCGTATGGGGCAGCGCGTTCAAGTGGGCACGGACCGAGCTGGGCCTGATCGAGGGGCCGCAGGACTGGAAGATCGGCAGCGGGGCCGCTCCCGCCCAGGCTGACACCCACGCGCACGACCACACCCCCGCCGCCGGGCCGCCGGCACCCCACGCGGCCCCCGCGCCGACCGCGGGCCTGCCGCTGTCCACCTTCGTCGCGAAGGCGCAGGCGGAGCGGCTGGCCTTCCCCGCGCTCGTCCTGCCGCCCCATGCAGCGCAGCCCTTCGGCCCGCCGACGGGCAACGAATGGACGGCGCGCTCGATGACGCAGAACCGACCCCTGGCACTGACGGTGACTTACGACCCGCAGACCGGCGCCGAAACCGGGCGCAGCGGCTTTGCCGACAAGCATCCGATCGACCGCGCGGTCGGCTATGGGATCGCCTGGCACGAAGGGCAGCTGTTCGGCCTCGCCAACCAGTTGCTCGGCCTTGCCACCGCGCTCGCGCTGATGGCGGTCAGCCTGCTCGGCGCGGTGATGTGGTGGAAGCGCCGCCCACGCGGCCGGCTCGCCCCGCCGCCGAGGGTCGAACACCGCGCGGGCGTGGGCCTGTGGGCACTGGTGATCGCCCTCGCGATCCTCCTGCCGCTGTTCGGCCTCTCGCTCCTCGCCGTGCTGGTGCTCGACCGCGCCATGACCGCCTGGCGCGGGAAGCGAACGGCTGGCGGGGCGTGACGCATAACGCACGTATCGAAAGCGTGACCTTGCGGGAAAGAGCTCGCCTTTCCCGCAGGTTACACAGCCCCCGGCGCGAACCGATGTGACCTTCGGGCCGACACCGGACCGGAGCCGGCGGCCCGCGTGTGACCTTCCGGGCCGGGCGGAAGACAAAGCAGATAGCCAACAATGCGAAAGAACGATTCCGCAAAGGCTAGCAAGCTCGCAGGCCTGTAGGAAAGCGCTTTGGCCACCCGCGTATGCGGGTGGCAACACCACCTCAATCGCCCGCGTCACCACCCGAACCCCGGGCGGCCCATTGGCCAAGGCGCTGCTGCACGACGTCCGGCAGCATGCCGGGGCACTTCGTGTCGAGCTGTCGCAACAGCGGCGCCAGTTCCTTGTCGCGCAGCGCCAGCGAGTAGAGCCAGATATGCCGCTCGTCGTATTCCTCAGTCGCACCCTTGGCGGTCAGGCGGAGCAGCTGGAACGGGAGCAGGAAGGACCTCGCCCCGGGATCGTTCACGGTGATGGCATCAAGGCTGGAAATCTCGTCATAGGCCAAGCTGCGCCATGGCAGGCGCGCCAGCCATGGCCTGCGCCAGCTCGGCGGCCGGAAGCTTTGCGGACGCATGTAAATCCGATGCTCGTCCCAGGCGAGCTTCAGCCCAGTGCCGTTGGTGTAAAGGAACAGCCATGGGAGACCGCCGCATAGGAACACTGTAGCAGCTAGAGGATAATTACCATCATAGAGTCCTCCGAGCCCCCCATAGAGGATAAGAGGCAGCATTATGACTGATATGAACAACAAAGGCCCCGGTATCTTTTCGTGCAACCATATGGCCTCAGGGGAGGGGTAGTTGAAATCGGCTCGCGCCATTATCTACCTCCCCTCTGCTTCATGCCGTCAATCAAAGTTCCGACAGCCTGTCGACCGGAGCCCACCACGGCATTGGCTGCGCCCGCGTTAACAGGATAGCGCAAGCGCGTCTGGACTATATTGCCGCTGTTCAGCTTAGTGTTCAAACCTTGGTAGATGCTGAGGCTGCTGTTCCTGCCCGACGTGAAGCCGCTAATGCGCACGTCCAATGGCATCACAGCGCCCAGACCACCGCCTTGCACAGTCGCCAGGCCGAGTTGCGTGTAGCTGATCTGCGAACGGTTACCCCCGTTGGTGACCAACTGACCGGCAAAGTCCCCGGTAAAGCCTGAGGCTCCCCCCAAGCCAATCGTCTGCGCGCGAGTGCTAACCGCTCGTCCCAGCACGGTATTCGGCAGGAGCCGCAAGCCCGACCCACCGACGCCGCCGGCAAGAATAGCGGTCGTGTATCCGCCCGCCGTATGCTCGAGCCCGAAGGCCTCATTCTTCGAGAACTCGAACCCGGCCCCAAACAGGCCACCTGTTGCAAAACCGGCGCTGCCCGATGCGATCGTGCTGGCCGTACCACCGACATAGAAGCTCCCGGCATAGCCGGCAGCCGCCGGTGCCGCGACCATACCGCCAGCGATCAACGCCGGCGCCCCTATCCCGACGAACAGCAGCTTGTTCACCTCGCCAGTCGCATAGTTGCCCAGTTCATCGACATACACCTGGTTCACTTGCAAATTGTGGTAGCGCTGGTCGATATCGGCGCGCAAGGCTGCTTGCTCAGGTGCGGCAAGGGACGGGAGAATGTTCTCAAGCACGTCCGACCTCCAGGCATTGAAAGCACCCCACCGCTGACGCATCTCAAACCCGAAAATCGCATGGCCGCCATCAGAGAACGCCCCCCGTCCGATATCCGTCCGGTAAGGATCATGATCGACATCGACCGCACCGTGCCCGAACGGCCCGCCCCTGCGGGCATGTTCGGCCAGGATGATGTCGAGCTTGGCCGCCTCCCGCGCTTCGAGAAGCGTCGTACCGATCGCAAGACCATCGCCAAGCGACAGAACCGGGGCAAGCAGGGAGTCGATCCCGGCATCGCCAATATAGCCCGCACTCGACAGGTTGACGATCGCCCCGCTCAGTTGCTCGCCGGTGGTCTCGCGCACCCCGGGGGTGGCGGTGGCGTGTTCGGCGGGGGCCAGCGCCTTGCCGATCGTCCCGCCCACGGCCTGCCCGACGATATCGGGGATCGCGGTGGTGAGGTTCCTGCCGAAGCTCTCGCCGTTGAGCGCCGAGCGGGTGGCTACGCCGGCTTGCGCTTCTTTGCGCTCTTTATCGCCATCTCCAACATGCGTGCGACGCTGTCGTCGCGTTCTCTGGCCGCGAGCTCTTCCAGTTCGGGGATCATTTCGGCATCGGCGATCACATCGAAAGCATTGGCCATCGCCCAGCGAATCCGGTGGTGTTCGTTGCCCGAATTGCGAAACTCGGCGAGCATGATCCGGGCACCCTCGCCGCGTGCTTCGCGAACGGTAAGCGAGCGGATTATGCTCTCGCGAATTCGCAAGGGATAGTCGCGTTGCAGATGCTCAAGCAGCACCGGAATGGCGTCGGGATAGGATTCCGATGTGTTGATGAACTCGCCGAGACTTCGAACATGTATCCCGCGCTTGGCCAGGTCCGCCACCACTGGCGCGACATCGCGATCATACTCTTCGGCGAGCTTCTGCTGTTCACGCTCGCGCTGTTCTTCGCGCGCAACCCATTCGGGGTCGGCGTGCAAGTCTGCCATGATCTCCGCTAGCGTGCGCCCCTCGTCCTTGCTCATATTCAGGTTCCCGGAATGTAACGAGGGACAATTTCACCTCGTTGAAATGCAGCCTCCAAAGGCCCGGTTACTCTGGTATTGCTTCTCAAATAGAGATCAAACCTCGCCCCCTGGCTCCGCGCGATCGTCACATTGTCGCGCAACTGCTGAGTATAGCTCAAGCTCTTGACGTTCTTCACCTCGGAAATCGTGTTCAACAAGTCATCAAACCCATCGACTACCCGATACCGATCCGTGCCGGGTACATTGAGACGCACTTTCTGCCCGATATCGCCCACTGCCCGCTCTCCGGCAATACCCAGACTGCGCACCTCGGCCATGCTCGCCGCACGAACCTCAAACGCGTCGATCCATGGCGAACGATAGCTTCCCGCACGCGCCAGCGCGGCACCCCTGGCAGGGGTCGCGATGGAAGCAACGCCGAACGCCACATCACCAGTGCCCAGCGCGATTTGGGTGCTGCTGGCCCGGCCCAGCGCCATTCGCGTGTCGGAGACAACCTGCATCGCTGAACGATTGTCAAGGAACACGCTGTCGAGACCGCGGGCTATCGGCGCAAGGCCCCGGTCAATCGGATGCGCAAGCATACCCGGGACGCTCGCCAGAGCGCTCGCGGCGCTGGTTAGGAAGCCAACGCCGATGTCCCGACCATAGACAAGCGGGTCATAGGAATAGGCCTCCTTGTAAGACGCGCTACTCACCGCATAGTCGGTACGGAACTCGGCAATCTCCGCCAACGATGCGTCCGAGAGCCAAGCCAGACCGTCTCTCAAGCCGGCTATCGCCAGAGTGCCGATATCGATTGTCGTTGTGGCAATATCATCAAGCCGCCCCGGATCGGTGGCTGCGACTTGCATGCCCCCCCTTCCGGCCAATACCGCTTGAGCTTGCCGGTCCCAGTAGCTGGCCCAATATGCGGCTTCGGTTTCCTGATAACGTTCATCACCCCGTAGACGCCGCCATTCTTGCGCAAAGCCGCGCATCTCTTCAGGCGTGTAATCGGCACCGTTTTCAAGCCGATACGGCCCATTTGGCACGCTGCCTGCCGGCGCGTCTGCTGCCGAAGCGAGCCTGACCTCGACTGGAGGTGCATTCCCAGGCCTTGGCAGCAGCGCCTTGCCGATCGTCCCGCCCACGGCCTGCCCGACGATATCGGGGATCGCGGTGGTGAGGTTCCTGCCGAAGCTCTCGCCGTTGAGCGCCGAGCGGGTGGCGGCGTCGGCTATGCCGCCGGCGGTGTGCGTGGCAAGGCTGGCGCCGAACCCGGTTCCCACCCTGCCTGCGATGGCGCGGCCCGTCGCTGCGCCCACGCCCGCCGCTGCAACGCCGGCGAAGTCGAACTTGCTCTGCAGGCCTGTCGCAACCCCGACACCTTGCGTGAGCGCGTTGCCGACTGCACCGCGCACTGCCGCCCCTTGCCAGCCGGCACCGAAGTTCGGGCCGAGGCCGCCGCCGATCCCGCCAGACAAGGCCGCAAGGCCCACGCCCTTCCAGTTGAACCTGTCCTGCAGGCCGGTTGCGACACCCACTCCCTGGCTGGCGATCGAACCCGCAGCACCGCCGATCGCGCCGCCCGCCATCCACGCGCCCGCACCCACACCGCTCGCCGTCGCGCCGCCGGTCATCGCACCCAGCACCGTGCCGAATGCCTTGCCCGAGATGGCCGCCGCAGCACCCACTGTGGCAATCGTCGTCACCGCAACCGCGACCACCGTGAGCAGCACCGCACCGACCACGCCGCAGTCATCGCCCTTCTGCTTCTTCGGCTGCGGCGTCGTGGGCGAGATATCGCCCAGCGCGGCAGACGGATCGTAAGGCCGGACCGTGTCTGCGTTATGGGTGTTGACCTGCACCCCTGCCGGAATGCGCAGGCTCTGCCCGGCACCCAGGATCGCGCCTGCGCCAAGGCTGTTGGCTTCGGCCAGCTTGTACCACAGCGAGGCATCGCCCCAGACCGCGGCGGCGACCTGCTGCAGGCTCTCGCCCCCGCGCGCGACATAGCCTGACCCATTGACCTGCGAGGTCGCCGCCAGCGTGCGGTGGTTGAGATCGAAGTCGGCATGGGTCTGACCCGTCGTCGCCCCACCGCGGAACGAGCCATTGCCGGTATCGTCACGCCGCGCGATCGCGGTCGCGAAGTCGACGTTGTCGCTCCCGTCGGTCCCGATCTCCCCCATCGCCCGGCCACCGAAGGTATAGTACCGCGCCGATGGATCGTAGGTCGTCCCGCTGCGATAGAGATCGCGCGCCAGAACGCGCCCGTCGATATCGGTCCGGTAGTGCTGCGTCTGCGCCGGAGCGGACCCCGACAGCGCGCTCGACGACGCACGCTCGATCGCACGTCCGCGCCATAGACGTTGGTCGTCTGCGTCGTCCCGTCGCGGTTGATCAGCTTGTGCGTCGCCTGCCGCGCACCGCCACCGCCGCTCGCAACGCCGAGCATCCCGCCAGTCAGCTCGATGAACTACTTCCCTAGAACTGGCAGAACCGACAGATCGCCAACGCCGTCTGATCCAACCTAGACTGCGGTCCTCACCGGATGGCTACACTTCAACAACATGCATCCCGAAAGCGCGGGGTAGGGTGTGCCGGGTATCTTACCCGCTCACGAGTTGCTGTTTGGGGACCGGTGTTAAAGGCAAGGAGAACAATGAAGGGATGGAGCAAACTTATGACCGGGGCGCGCTACGCACGTCTCCAAGGGCAACCTATTCAGAAGGATTGCCTGCAATCGCATCTTCCAAGAACGCTTTTCCGTGCCCAGATTCGATGGCTCCTGCCAGTTCACGACCGAAGGTTCGCATGGCATCTTCCCATTCGGGCATAGGGGCAAGCATCGGAGGTGAGCAGTGCTGCATTCGTTCACAATATCCGAGCGCTTCCGCATCGCGACCTAGCCATGTCGACAGGATCGCCAGCATCGTCATGTTGTTGGTCGTGTCCTGCATCGTGCCAGCTTCCGCCTCACACAGCGCTAAAACATCGGTAATGTCGAGCGGCTTGCGAACATCGGGCCGGAACTGCTGCTCCATCGCCGCAAGCATCCCCGGCATGCGTGATGCGTGCTGCTTTAAATTGGATTCGCGGTTCCGAACATCCAGCATCTGGGGAAGCATGCGGATGTATGCTTCAGGCAGTACAAGCGAGCTAATCCCATGCGTAGGGCGATAGTCGCCAGTGCGTAAAGCTTGGAACCAGATCATCTGTCGAACCGGCCCAGACTCTCGCACAAAGGCTGCGCCGTCCGCATACGGAGTCCATTCCGGAAAATGTGCGGCATACTCAGCCACGATTTCCTTGATCTGCTTCTTGGTCATTTTCTGATAACGGTTGGGCTTCATGGCTTGATCTCTAACACGGGAACATTGGCACCATTAAGAATGCCGTTCTGAATCTGAGTAATTCGTGACTGCGATAGCGTCGCATTCCCGAACTTGTAATCCCAAACCTTCGTAGGATTGAAGACTGATCCCTCGACAACATCAAGTCGGATCGAACCCTTAGTTGGCATACCTTGTTCCCAAAGCTGACCACCGACATAACGAACCTCTGTCGATAGGCCGCGGTCACCAAACATGCGCTGGTAACGTGTCAGCATGACATCGGCTATATCGTGCTTTGCCGTTCCAGCGACAGGACCATTCCCAAGCCCCCGTCGCAGCGACCCTATCCTGTCAGCCCGCGTGGCAATGTTTTGAACCAACTCACCGTTGGTCGCGTAGGCCCCGCTGAACGCTCCCCTCTCTGCAACTCTCCCACTCTTGAGTAGCTTGCTGCCAGGAAGTAGGCCTATCGTCAGCTCGACGGCACTAATCTGACCATTGCGGTAGTCGATCAGCGAGTCCGCCACTCCGATTGGAGTGATCACCGACCCCGCCACATCGACCCAGATACCGCCGATCGCCTTGCCAGTTTCTAGCACGACTTGCTCGGCATGGGCATCGAGCGCCCTGACGTACTCCCCCTCTGCACGCAGCGACGCTGCTATTCGGTCGACATCCTTCTGCTCAGCAGGCGTGATATCGCTTCCGAGACCGCTTACGAGCGCTGCGAAGTTGGCAAGATGCGCGCGGTGCCCAAACTGGGTAACAGCCCAGTCGTCAATCGCCGTCTGCATCTCCACACGCTTCGTTTCAATATAGGGCGTGCCGGACGCCGCCCCGTGCCCGAACGGCCCGCCCCTGCGGGCATGTTCGGCCAGGATGATGTCGAGCTTGGCCGCCTCCCGCGCTTCGAGAAGCGTCGTACCGACCGCAAGACCATCGCCAAGCGACAGGACCGGGGCAAGCAGGGAGTCGAGCCCCGCATCGCCAATATAGCCCGCACTCGACAGGTTGACGATCGCGCCGCTCAGTTGCTCGCCGGTGGTCTCGCGCACCCCGGGGGTGTCGGTGGCGTGTTCGGCGGGCGCCAGCGCCTTGCCGATCGCCCCGCCCACGGCCTGCCCGACGATATCGGGGATCGCGGTGGTGAGGTTCCTGCCGAAGCTCTCGCCGTTGAGCGCCGAGCGGGTGGCGGCGTTGGCTATGCCGCCGGCGGTGTGCGTGGCAAGGCTGGCGCCGAACCCGGTTCCCACCCTGCCTGCGATGGCGCGGCCCGTCGCTGCGCCCACGCCCGCCGCTGCAACGCCGGCGAAGTCGAACTTGCTTTGCAGGCCTGTCGCAACCCCGACACCTTGCGTGAGCGCGTTGCCGACTGCACCGCGCACTGCCGCCCCTTGCCAGCCGGCACCGAAGTTCGGGCCGAGGCCGCCGCCGATCCCGCCAGACAATGCAGCAAGGCCCACGCCCTTCCAGTTGAACCTGTCCTGCAGACCGGTTGCGACGCCCACTCCCTGGCTGGCGATCGAACCCGCAGCACCGCCGATCGCGCCGCCCGCCATCCACGCGCCCGCACCCACACCGCTCGCCGTCGCGCCGCCGGTCATCGCACCCAGCACCGTCCCGAATGCCTTGCCCGAGATGGCCGCCGCAGCACCCGCTGTGGCAATCGTCGTCACCGCAACCGCGACCACCGTGAGCAGCATCGCGCCCAATACGCCGCAGTCATCGCCCTTCTGCTTCTTCGGCTGCGGCGTCGCGGGCGAGATATCGCCCAGCGCGGCAGACGGATCGTAAGGCCGGACCGTGTCTGCGTTATGGGTATTGACCTGCACCCCTGCCGGAATGCGCAGGCTCTGCCCGGCACCCAGGATCGCGCCTGCGCCAAGGCTGTTGGCTTCGGCCAGCTTGTACCACAGCGAGGCATCGCCCCAGACCGCGGCGGCGACCTGCTGCAGGCTCTCGCCCCCGCGCGCAACATAGCCTGACCCATTGATCTGCGATGTCGCCGCCAGCGTGCGGTGGTTGAGATCGAAGTCGGCATGGAGCTGGCCGCTCGTCGCCCCACCGCGGAACGAGCCATTACCCGTATCGTCACGCCGCGCGATCGCGGTCGCAAAGTCGACGTTGTCGCTCCCGTCGGTCCCGATCTCCCCCATCGCCCGGCCACCGAAGGTATAGTACCGCGCCGATGGATCGTAGGTCGTCCCGCTGCGATAGAGGTCGCGCGCCAGAATGCGCCCGTCGATATCGGTCCGGTAATAGTGCGTCTGCACCGGAGCGGACCCCGACAGCGTGCTCGACGACGCACGCTCGATCGCACCGTCCGCACCGTAGACGTTGGTCGTCTGCGTCGTCCCGTCGCGGTTGATCAGCTTGTGCGTCGCCTGCCGCGCACCGCCACCGCCGCTCGCAGCGCGCCAGTCGTAGGTATAAGTCGAATACTCATCGGCCCAGTTCGCATCGGGTGTGCCGGGCGAAGTCGTGCCGTTGGGATTGACGTTATAGTGCGGGGGATATGGCCCGTTCAGCCAGTTCTTTGTTTCCGAACGGTATAGCAGTTCGCCGCTCGAACTGCCCGTATCCGAGCTGTATCGGATGACCCCCGGATTGCTCCCCGCGCCCGTATCGCTGTAGTAATTGGCCGTGTGCGTGTAGTTCCAGTCGCCGTTGTCGAGCTTGCGCCGCCCCTTTTCCGACAGAACCTGATCGCGCGAGTTGTAGACGAAGCTGTGACGCTCGTAGACGAGGCTACCGCTTGCATTGCGTTCGATATGACCCGTTAGCCGCCCGAGCGCATCGTAGCTCGCGCTCATCCGCGTCACCGAACCGACGCGTACCGAAGTGATCCGGTCGTTCGCGTCGTAGCCGTAGATTTCCTGCGCGGCGTAGCCCGTCTTCGACGTCGTCCGGCGCCCGGCAGCATCATAAGTCAGCGCAACCCCGCTGCCCCCCGCGACGATCGTGCTGCCCGAACGGATACCCTTCGACACCACCACCCGGTCGAGCGCGTCGTATCGGTAGTGGTAGCTGGTCGTTACCGCGCTCCCCAGCGTCTTGTTCAGGTTCATCGGACGATAGGTCGTGGTGATGGAGCGAACGTTGCTATTGGCATCGAAAGCCCAACTCTTGTCGACCAGCGTGCTCCCGTTCGCATCGCGGTCGAGATATCGGGTCATTCGCCCGAGAGCGTCGTACTGCGCCGTCCCGTCCTGCAGCACCGTCCGGTTTACGGTATAGCTCTCGGGAACCCAGACCCATTCGCCTTGCTCCGGATCGTCCGGTATGATTATCGGTGTGTCCCCGCCGGGGAAACCGGGCTCACCGTTTTCGGGTGGGATGTACTCCATATGGCCGGGAATGAACGTGCCCTGCGCGCTTTCGAGCCGCTCGAAAGTCAAGCGACCGAGTTTGTCGTATCCATAAGTGGCGATCTTGTTCTTCCAATTGGTGTTCGCCACCTCGCTCTCGCCCGACAGGACGCTCCGCACCAACCCGGAGTTGTAGTAATCGTATTCCTTATTGAGGATGAGACCGTTCGACGCGACAACCGTCCGTTCGTGCGTCAATCGCCCGGCGATGTCATAGGTGTAGGCGTATTCCTCGCCGCTGGCATCCGTGCGAGATACGGTTCGGCCGAACACGTCGGCTTTCGTAACGCTTGCCTTGATATTGTCGCTGCTGCTGGCGCGATCGGCATCGGTGCTGACCGTCTTCACCCAGCCGCCGAAGTTTCCAATCGCGTTGGTGGCGGAGCCAGCCTGCCAAGCGTAGGTCGTATGCACTTCATCGCCGCCATAGGCACGCTTCGAGACCACCCGGCCCTGAACGTCATAATCGGTCGTCTCCCGATCGGCCGCGCCGTAGACGTTGTTCCAGCGACTGACCTGCTGTCCAAGACTGTCATAGGCATAGTAGTCGATGAGGCCGCCGGCGCTGTTCACCTGGGTGACGCGCCCCACCTTGTCGAAACGTTGCGTGATCACGCGGCCGATCTCGTCGGTGATCTTGCGCGCGTCACCGTGGACGTCGTACGCGGTGCGTTTGATGCCCCCGTCCGCGTGGGTTTCGGCGGTGACAAGTGCTTCGCTGCCGCCATAGCCGGTGCCTGCAAGCAGCGTCAGGCGCGTGAGATTGCCTGTGTTCGCTTCCTTTTGATCATAGAATGCGGGGTCCGGATTGCCCATGCTGCCGATAGGGTAGTCCCCGTTCGCATCACGCATTGCAACGAGACGGCCCGATGCGTCATAGTAATAATCCTGAGAAGGCTTGATCCACTGGACCCGACCGTCTTCGTTGGTCATCCAGACCGTCGGCCCTTCGGAGCGAATCATACGTCCGGCGGTATTGTAGATGTAAGACGTGACCGCACCGCCGGCATCCGTCTCGCTCACCACTTCACCGAAACCATTGTAGGTTCGGCCCATGGTCAGGGTCGCGGTCGTGCTATTGCTTAGTTGACGCCCCTCTTCCACCACACTCTTCGCAAGACCGCGCTTGTCGTAAACCGTGTAGGTTGCGTTGACCCCGCTACCCGACACCAGCGCGCGTGCCTGGTCGAAGGTCTTGCCGGCAAGGTTGGTGCCCGCGCTGGTGATGGCGACCGTCTGGTTGCCGCTTTTGTCATAACCGAAGTATTTCCACACCCCGTCGCCCGCATTGGTCGCCCACAGGCGTCCGGCAGCGTCGTACTTGTTTTGGGTCTGCCACAGCCGGCTGCCTTCGGCGATCGCACCGCCATTGATACCACTACGGCTCACCTCGCCGAATGCATTGTAATCAGTGGTTACGACTTCACCCGGCGTCCAGGCCGAACCGTTCCACACAGCCACTGTCCGTTCGATCATGCGGCCCAGTTCATCCACCTTCGTCAGAACGGCGTTAAGCGTGCCGGTGCCGCCCGCCGACCCGGCGCGATAGTATTGGTCGCGGATCAGGATCCCGCGCTTGTCGTAAGCGTAGCTGTGGGTCACCCCTTCCGCATCGGTCATAGAGGCGAGTAACCCGCCCGCGCCATAGCTGTAGGCGGTCCCACGCGACACGGCATCGCCGGCACCCGCCGCGACGGTACGTACAAGATCGCCGAGCCCGTTGTAGCGATAATGGAGCGTTGGCGTGACACTCCCTCCTTGGTGACTGGTGAACGCCGCGCGCCGTTCCTGAAGCAGGCGGCCGCCCTCATCATGAATATAATTGATCTGATCACCCGTCGCTTCGGTCTTGCGGGTGACTTGCCCAAGCCCGTTGTAGAGCCAAGATACCGTGGCGGTCACCGTCGAGGTGCCACCCGAGCCGTTGTGGACGATGACGCCGCTGCGCGCCTCGGAAAGCCGATTGCCGGTCCGATCGTAGGTAAAAGTCGTCACCCGGTCAGCGCCGTTCGTCGAGACGCTCGGCGGTGCAGCGAGTGACGGTGTGCCGGTATAGCGGTTGGCATAACGACGCTCAGTCAGCACATTGCCCTCGCCGTCGTAGGTCCAGATCGTCTTGTACCCCTCAGCATCGACTGAGGCCGTCTTGCGCCCGAGGTTATCGTAATAGGTGTAGGTCGCATGACCATTGGGGTCGGTCACCCTCACAACATTGCCGAGCGCATCGTATTGATAGCTGGTAGTGATCGTGCCGGTCGCCGCGACCCAGCCCGATCCGTTCCAATGTCCCGTCTCCACACCCGCCACACTGCTGGTCAGCAGACGACCCAGATTGTCGTATGTAAAGCTCGTCGCGCGCGATGAGCCCGAAGGCGCAGTGGGCGCCTCTCCCTGCGAGCCGCCGTCGATCGGAACCGCTACCAGGGTTTCATAGACGCGCGTCGCGGTGACATTGCCGTTCTTGTCATAGCCGTACGCAGTATATGTGCCGGCCGGGTCGATCTCCACCACCTTGCGGTCAAGATCGTCGTAATAATAGACTGTTCGATTGCCCGCGGCATCGGTCACGCTCGTCACATTGCCGCGACCGTCGTAGCTACGGGTTTCCCTGGGCACGAAATTCGCGATGATCGTCTTATGATCGGCCTGGCTGAGCACTGCACGCGCCTCGCCGCGCGTTTCGACAAGCCGGTCGGCCTTGTCGTAAACATAGCTCGTGGTCCGCGCCTCGGCGAGTCCGACGGCTTCGATCATCTGCGTGCGGTTGCCGCGCGCGTCGTAGCTATAGCTGTTGGCGACGCTCGTTGCCTGCGCGGTGCCGTCGGTATTGTAGGAGGTGATCGGGAGCGTTTCTCTTACGAGCAAGCCGCGCTTGTCATAAACATAGGTCGTGACACCCCCGAGCTTGTTCGTCATGCTCGTGCGGTTTCCGAAAGCGTCGTAAATGTAGCTTTCGGAGAAGCTTTCGGCATCGGTCGTCTTGGAAACGAGGCCGCGCTTGTCGTATTCGAAGCGAGTTATGGCATCCTTCGCGTGTGCCGCTACCAGAGGCAACGTAGTGGTGCTCGGCGTGCTCGCGGTCTTGTTATAGTAGCGCCTGACACTCTCAACCTCTCCGAAAACCGTATAGCTCGTCACGGTCACATAGTTTTCGGCATCGCGCGTCCTGACTTCCTGACCGAATGTATCATAATAGTGGTAGGTTACGCCGCCGCCCGGGTCGATCGTTTTCACCACTTCACCAAATGCATTGTATTCGTAGTGCGTGACCCCGCCTTCCGCATCGGTCGTCGTCAGCAACTGGCCGCGCTCGTCGTAGGTATAGTGTGTGACCTTGCCATTGGCATCGGTCATGCTCGTGCGGTTGCCTAACCCGTCGTAGGTATAGGCCACGTTCGCACGTTCAGCCTCGCCATAGGCGCGGTACTCCCTGATAATGCGGCCAGCACCATCATTGACGAAAACGGTCACGCTCTGATCTGCAGTGCCGTAGGCACGATAAACAGACGCCCGCGTACCGTTCGCACGCCAGCCGTAGAGTGTACGATTCCCCTCACCGTCGTTGACACTGTTGCGGCGGCCAGCAGCGTCATAAGTATACGTCAGCTCGGCCCAGCTGCCGGCGCTACCGGTCAGGGCGTCGATCTGCGCAATCGTCGTCGTCTGGGTGGCTGCCACCGCGTTGGCCCAACTTACCTCGCGCGTAAGCCGCCCTTCAGCATCGTAGTCGAAGCGTTTCACATAGCCTTCAGCATCGACTGTGAAGCGTAGCTCACCGCCTGCGGTATACCAGCTGCGCGTGGTGCGATTGCCGCCGTTGCCTGCCTGTGCCGCCGCCCAATTGTTCATCGTCACGAGGCTCGGCAGGCTCGGCGTGTTGCGCAGTGCGGCATAGCGCACCGCCTCGGTCACATTGCCGGCCAGGTCATAGCTGAAGCCGTTCACCACATTGCCGGCACCGATCGTAAAGGCGACCTGGCCTTCGCCATTGTAGACGTTGTAGCTCTCGCGATCGTCGGCCTCGCTCGCGATTGCATTCACCAGCGCCTTCACATTGTCATAGGTGAAATCGCCGGTGCTGATCGGTGCGGCATGGACGATCGTCGTCGTCAGCTTGCGCGCATAGTTATAGGCATGGCTCGTAACGTAGCCGCCATTATCAATGGTGTGGCGCAGCAGCCCCTGACCATCGTAGACATAGTGCGTGCGCCGATTAGCGCTCGCCGTCGGTGCGGCGTTCGCACGAAGCTGGTTGAAGCTTCCCGATGCCCAGTAGCTCGACGAGATCTTCTTGGCATAGGCGACCTCTTCGACCTTCTGCCCAGCCTCGTCGTAGACGATCTCGGTCAGGTAGCCTTCACCGTCGAGCTTGCCGATCAGCTGACCCTCGCGATCGTAGAAGCTGCGGCTTACCGCGTCCTTCGCGGTGTTGGCCGCCGGCAACACCAGGGCCGTCGGCGGCTCCGCCTTGAAAGCCGCAAGCTGGGCGGTACTGAGCTTACCCGCATAGCTGACCGTCTTGATCAGGCGATCGGAGGCGTCGTAGCTGAAAGCCGCAACCCCGCCCTTGCCATCGATACTCTCGATCAACCGGCCCGCATCGTCATAGATCGACCAGGTCCAGATATCGTAGCTGTGCGCAGAGGGCCGGATATCGGCCATCTCGAGCGTGTTGTCCGGATCACCGAGCGCCGCAATCTGCGCCGCCGTCAACGCATAAGTGTAGTTTGCCGTTGCAATCACCCTGCCCGCGGAGTCGTGGCGGTATTCGGCGACGTGGCCGTAGTGATTGATATCGGCGATCTTCCGCCCGGCCTTGTCGTAGAGATAGTAGCTCTTGCGCCCCGTCGCGTCGGTCGCGACGCGCAGCCGACCGTTCCGATCGTAGAGGTTGCTGGATTCGCTGACGTGCGATTTCGACATGCTTGGCGCAGATGCGATAATCGCATTGCCGAGGACAGAGCCGCCGGGAAAATCGGGATAAAGCATGACCGATGCCGTCTGCTCCCGATCGAAACGCCTTTGGATTTCGATCACCGTGGGCTCCGTTGTGGAAAGCCCGGTGACGTAGAAGAACCCTTCCGAACTCCATGCCTTTGCAACCGTTCCAGGGCCCGACACGATCCGGGCGACACCCAAGGTGGGATCGCCATATCCCCAACCCGTAGCGCTGCCATGAACACCGAAAGCAGCGGAATTTGAGCTTGTCGTCGCCTGGAGGGCTATGGTGGCAGTTATGACATCGTTGGCGCCAACAGCGCCCGCGCTAGGCGCTGTGATGTGTTGCGATTGCCCGCTTTGAGACCCGGCGACGGTGTAGCGTACGGCAGGCTCACCGTTGATCGTTCCAGCGGATGATGCGGTATTCCGTCCCAGCGACCAATTATCGAGATCCTGTGCAGCAATGAGATTGCTGGTCGCAGTATCATTGAAATTCTCTGTCTCGATCTCGCTGATCAGATCTCCCGCCCTGTTGAACACCGAGGTGGTTACTTTGCCCGTACCGAGCGCGACGATGGTCGTGCTGGCTGCATCGTCGTAGATTATCCTGGTCGTCCCCCCCGCCAGATCGGTCGAGGCCGTGTGCCTCCCGAGGCCGTCGTAGATAAAACTTTCGGTGTTCTGCCCCGGAACGTATCGGCTGAGCAACTGCCCGGCCTGATCGTAGTTGTAGTACGTCCGGCTGTAGCCTTCCGCCGTCGTCGCGGCCCCCGCTGCCGTGGCCGTGCCATACTCGAGCGTCGAAGTGAGGTTATCCCGCGCATCGTAGACATAGCGGCGAAGCTTTACCGATGAACGGTCGACAAGTCCGTCGCGCCAGGCATTCATCGTCGCCTCGGTCAACGCGCCTGAGCCGATCGCATAGCTGTGCTCGGGGTATTCAATGGTGTAGTAGGGGGCACCCCAATAGGTATAGCTATATTCCGTGACTCGCCCTTCGGCACTTACGACGTAGCGCAGGTGATTCTCGCTGTCGTAGACATAGCGCGTCGTATGACTGACGTTCGCCCCGGCTGCATCCGATCCGGCGCGTGTTTCGGTGAGCAGTTCGCTCTTCGACCCGTAGGTGCGCGTAACGACATTGCCGTTGGCATCGGTACGGGTCAGCACATTGCCGTTGGCATCGTAGGTATAGCGCGTGGTCCGACCGCCCTCATCGTAGACAATGCCAAAGGGATCGGCATTGTCGGTGGCTAGGTCGCCAGCTTCGATCGCAACGACTTCAGGGGCCAGCCAGTCGGTCGACCATCCATGCTGGGTTTCATCGTAGTATGTGAAAAAGCGTGCGTAGACCTGATCGTTGGGCATCGATTCGTGCCAGCGGAACGTACCAACGCTGGCTACCCGTTCCCCTGTTGCGGCATCGTAAACACCGCCTAAGCTACCAACTGCCACGTTGGCCGAGCCTTTTGGCAAAACATAGCCAATGATCTTGTACCAGCCATCTTCCTCCATGTAAGCCTGTTGAGTGCTTGGTGCCCATGAGAGAAAATACGGGTTGGAGTTATCAGCGCCGTTGGTTGCGCTCCTGACATAGGGCGTGCTTGAAGTGCTCAACCCGAAATAGATGTTGTGCTTCGCAAGGTCCGATTTGCGGACGTACTGGGTGAAGCGATAAGTTTTGCTCGGATCGACTGTGAAGCGATTGGTGAAGCCCCCACCCCCGTTGGCAACACTATCGAACTGACCGGTTTCGAGCCCGATTTGCCATGCACCATCGGGGCCGACGACTTCGCCCCAACGCGCTTCGTTGTCGCCAGCAATCGTTTGCACATTCGACCATCCGCTGGGATATGGAACTTCCAGAAGATTGCGATCGCGGTCAGTATCCAGCGCATCGCCACTACGCAGGATCGCGGTGTCGGACACCTCGCGCACTTCCGGCTTGAAGAAGTGGGTGAACTTCCCTTGCCGATCCTGATTGTAGTAGTTGAAGAATCGCGCGAGAGTGCTGCCGTGTGTTTGAGTATCGTCCCAGATAAAATGTTTAACGGTCTTTATCCGCTCACCAGTTTCAAGATCATAGATGCCACCGTAACTACCGTCGGCTTCAAGCGGCGTCGATTCCGGCAGGACATATCCAACAATCTTGTACCATTTTCCCGCTTCTTCACCGGTCGCTGAAGACGGGTGATCCCACGTGAAATATGGGTTCCCATTATAGGCGCCGCTGGCACCATCCTTGACTGTGCCGCTACCCAGGCCAAAGTAGACTCGATGCTTATCCAAGGCGTCGACCTTGAAGTAGAGTGTAAATTCATAAGCCTTCGATTTGTTGATCGGAAAGCTTTCGCTATACGCACCGCCGCCTGGATCGTCGGCATCGTCTTGTCCGGTGTGAAGCGACACGACCTGCTTTCCGTACGGACCAGTTGTTACCGTCCATTCGGTCTCGCTGAGGTAGCTGCCGGTCCACCCTTGTCCGACGGTGCCGTTGGCCGGCAACGCGCCATCGACATCTTGGGGCCAGCCGCCATCGTCAACTAGATTTTCGCCGCGCCCCGCCGCCTCGCCGTCGGCCCAGGCAGATGCGTCGACCAAATTGTTCGGGATCGAGGCGTTGGCGCTATCGGTCTCAATCGTGCGGATCAGATTGCCGGCGGCATCGTATTCATATTGAACGACCTGTGAGATCCCGCCCTGGGTCGCAGGCGGGCCCATCACCTGAACCAGTTGCTGTTTGTTGTCGTACCACAGCCGCGTAACCCCGCCATCGGGGCCAGTAATGCTGGTGACGTTCACGCCATAGCCGATGCGGGTCACCCGCACGTCGCCCATCGCCACATGCTGGGTCAATGTCGCGACGCGGCCCGCTTCGTCGTACGCGATCGCAAGACTCGATCCGTCAGTCTGGGTGATCGAGGCAACACGATTGCTGTTGCCGTCGTAGGTATAGCTGGTGACGTATATCCTGCCGTCGGAGACGCTGTTGTCCTCGGGGCTAAGATCGACCGTCACCTCGATCAGCCGGTTCTGCGCATCGTAAGCATAGCGCGTACGCGTCAACGTGCGGTTGACATTGTCGGCCGCCGTCGATGAATCGCCATAGTCGGTATAGCCGGTCACGATCCGGGCGATATTGTTCCCGGACCAGACATACTGGATATAACTTTGCTCGGCGATGCCGGTGTCCGCATTGGCATAGCCATGGTTGTGCGTCGTGATCCGATCGAGCTTGTTGGTGCCCGACACATAGGCGAAACTCACCCTGTAGCCGTCGCTGTCCTTCTGCTCTTTGATCCGGAATACCGAAGGATCCGCGACATAGGCCTCGTAAGTCTCGGTCACTCGGCTCGATCCGTCGGTCCAGATCCAGGTCGACCCGGATTTGACGATCGTATCATGCGCGCCGTCGCCGTCGGTCGCTACATACGCTGCCTGCGCCGCGTTCCATGTATGGACGATTATGGAGCCGTCCCCCGCCTGCCGCTTGATCGTGCTTCCCGCGGTATTGAGCGTCCCTGTCAGGCCGAACAGCCGTCGCACAGTCGATTGATGCCACTGGTCGCCATTGTCGCCATCGGTCGCCAGAGTCAGGCTATTGTATGTCCGCTCGACCGTCGCGTCGGGCCCGCGACCGGCCAGGAACTCATCCCGCCGCGCGATGACCAGATTGCCCGTTGCGGCGTTTACGGAAACATTCTCCCCGCCACGCCCCAGGGAAGCCCCGCCGATTTGCCCCGCAGCGCCGAGGATATTGGCCGAACTGCGTATCAAGCCTTCACCGCTGCCGCTAAAAATCGCAACCATTCGGATAACTCCTTCGACATCTTACCGCATGCGAACTCTGGCGCAGGCAGGCGCTTCGAACGGTCAATCCGACGGATTGGGGGAAAGTTTAGCTCCGAACTGGTGCAAGTTTTTCGGCAAGTGAAGGTCGATCATCAATTCTATTGCAAAATTAGATGCTTAACTCGGAATGCCGGAACTCTCCGATGCGCGCGAGGCGCCCTCGACAGTGCCGATGACACGCAGTTCCTCAGATATCCACAGAGGTCGACCGGCTCTTGTTTGACTCATGCTTTATGCATTTTAACTAGTCGACTAACGGGATCGAATTTGGGGGTCGCGAATGCCGGATTTAATCGAGTCCGCACGCGCTATACTTGTGTCCAGCGAGCTAAGGGCGCGATCCTCTGCGCAGGATATCGCAAATTCGTCGACTGCCGCCTACAAACAGCAGATATCCTTTGCCCAGATTCTCGAAGAGGGCGAGCGCGATGGTCTACCGGCCACTCGGTTCGCCACCCAGTTCGTCCAGGGCAGGCTCACGCATACCGGCCGCGATCTTGATCTGGCGATAGTCGGCCCGGGCCTGTTGCAAATGCGCGATGGCGAATCCCTAATCTATTCGCGCGGCGGAAGCTTCGTCCGCGGTCCGGATGGCACAATTGCCGACGAACGGGGGCGCGTCCTTCAACAAGCCGGCGGGGGAGACCTGGTCGCGGCCGGTGAGCAGGTGGAAATTGTTTCCGACGGCACCGTTCTTGCGAACGGCATGCCCGTAGCCGCCGTTGGGATCTTCGAAACATCCGCGCCCGGGGCCGTCGAAGCGCTGGGCGGCAGCCTCTACGGCGTGCCGCTCGATGCGATTATCGAGGCCGAAGTCTCTTCGCTGCGCCAGGGCTACCTGGAGAGTGCCAACGTGGTGCTCAGCGACGAACTCGTCGCCATGATGACGGCATCGCGCCAGGCCGAAAGCGGCGCACGCATTTCTCAGGTTTACGATCAGTTGATCGGGCAGGCGATCACGACCTTCGGCAGGGGAACGCAATGAACGGAGCATTCGAGGTAGGCGCGGCGGGATTACGCGCCGAGCAGAAGGCATTGGAAATTCTCGCGAACAATATCGCCAATATAAACACTGCCGGATTCAAGCGCTCCGATGCGCAGTTTTCCGAAATTCTGGCGCAACGAGTGGATGCGGAGATCGCCGAGCCGATCGCGACCGGCGACATTTCACCTGCGGCCGGCGGTGTACGGGTTACGGCGCGGGGGACCCAACTTTCCCAGGGGGCAATACGGCCGACGGGTAATCCGCTTGATATTGCGATCGACGGCCAGGGTTTCATCGAGCTGATGGGGCCAAATGGCCAATCGCTCCTCTGGCGCGGCGGCCGCCTGAGAGTCAATGAGGATGGCCTCCTGGCTACGGCGGCTGGCATCCCCTTGCGCGCGACGATCAATGTTCCGATGGATTTGTCCGCTCTGACGATTTCAACGGATGGAATAGTTTCGGCCGAGACGGCAAGTGGCGAGCGGCTCGAGCTCGGGCAGATTGGGCTGATCCGGGTCGAACGCGAAGCCGAACTCGAACGCCTGGAAGACGGGTTTCTGCGGCTTGTCGAAGACGCGCGACCGGTCGACACGGTCGCCGGAGAGGACGGCAGCGGCCGCCTGGTTCAGGGCGGTATCGAGGAATCGAATGTCGCGCTTACCGAAGAAATGGTTCAGATGATGATCGTTCAACGTGCCTACGCGGCCAACGCGCAAGCCGTGCAGGTGGCCGATCAGCTTGCCGCCATTACCAACAACTTGCGGCAATAGACGGATGCGCTTCCCTACACTCCTGCCCCTGCCGGTAGCTTTATGTGCAGGCGTGGCTGCCCTGGCGCAGAACGCACAGCCACAAGTCGATCTCGAAGAACGGGTGATCCGGATCGTGGATATCGCGGATCTGGAATGCTCCGACGGCCGCACCCTGTGCGATCGCCCGGTCGCAATCGTTCCCGCGGAGACCAACGTTGCCAT
Source organism: Pelagerythrobacter marensis (assembly GCF_001028625.1). Classification (NCBI taxonomy): domain Bacteria; kingdom Pseudomonadati; phylum Pseudomonadota; class Alphaproteobacteria; order Sphingomonadales; family Erythrobacteraceae; genus Pelagerythrobacter; species Pelagerythrobacter marensis. Next base: position 2,030,537 of record NZ_CP011805.1, read on the forward strand.
ACTATCCGAGGCCCGGCGTCGCCAACTTCTTCGCCGTCACTTTCCACTGGTGCAACCGGCGCTTCGCCACACGGGCACGGTATCATTTCATACGCCGTCTACCGATAGTTCGCCCCCCCGTCGCCGTTGTCTGATGTTGCGCCAGGCGGTGCGGGCCGGCGAATATATCGTTGGCGAACATGTCGAAACAGCTCCTTGCAAAGAGGAAGTCGCCATGGCCGCCGTCCGATACGATCGCGATGCACATGCCGTGCGGGCCGGGACGGATCTCGAGCGCGGCACCTATCTTGGATCGCTCGCCGTTCGCGACCACCGACCGCTCGCTGCCGGAATTGGGTTGACGCTCGTGGCTCGTTCAGGATCCGTCGAGTTGAATCGGGAGGTCCGGCTGCTGCAGCCCGGCCGACCGGGCCGGGCTGCTTTCGTCCAGACCGGCGATGGCGAAGTCTTTCCCGTCCCGCTCTCGGGCGGGGAGGAACGGCAATGAAGCCGTACCCTAGTCGCAAGGCAGCGGTATGCGCGGCGTTCCTGGCATGCACAGCGTGGCCCACATACGCTGCCGCCGACCAACTCTACAGCGGGGATCGCTGGGCCTCTGTCGCAAGCGACGAACGCGCTTCCGAAGTGGGTGACATCCTGACGGTCCTTATATCGGAATCGGCAAGCTCATCGAGCCGACTGCAACAGAATTCCTCGCGCAGTACCAGCCTGGGTGGATCGTTCGGCGCCGGACCGATCGACGAATCCGCATCGCTCGATTTCGGCAACAACCACAATGGACGCGGCGAAATCGTTCGCAACGAACGTTTCGCGACACAGATGTCCGCTCTCGTCGTGGCAGTCCTCCCGAACGGCGATCTGGCGATAGAAGGCTCGCAATTCATGCAAATAAACGGCGAAGAGACGCGCGTCGCCGTGCGCGGGCAGGTCCGCAAGCAAGACATTCAGCCGGGCAATTACGTCCTCTCTGCGCGCATCGCGCGGGCCGAGATCGACTATGACGGCAAGGGGTTTGTGACGCGAAGCGCCAGGCCCGGTCTCATCAACCGCATCTTCAATTTTCTCGGGCTGTGACAATGCTTCGTTCCCGCTTGTGCCGGACCCTGCTGGCCGCGCTGCTTGGCATCATGATGCTGCCCGCCGTCCCCGTATCGGCACAGGAAGTTCCGATCAAAGGACTCGGCAGATTCGACGGTTGGCGCGAAAACGCGCTCATCGGCTACGGAATCGTTACCGGGTTGGCCGGATCGGGCGACTCGCGTCGCAACGAAATCACTCGTCAGGCACTGCGCAACGTGCTCTCGCGTCTCGGCAGCGTCGTTGGCGAAGACCAGATCAATAGCCGCAATGTGGCTGTTGTGATCGTCACTGCCAGGCTCCCCGCATCCGCCAACCCCGGCGACCGCATCGATGCCATCGTTTCATCGATCGGAGACGCTCGCTCGCTTGCAGGCGGCACTCTCCTGATGACCCCGTTGCTCGGGCCCGATCAAAAACCCTACGCCCTGGCGCAAGGGTCGCTCACGGTCGGTGGATACGATTTCGAAGCCAACCTGAACCGACAGCAGCGCAATTATCCGACCAGCGCCGTGCTACCCGGCGGGGCAACGATTGAGAATGCGGTCGAGGCCTCGGTCCTGAAAAACGGGTACATCTCGTTCCTCCTTGCCGAGCCGGGCTTTACGACAGCGCAATCGATCAGCGATGCGATCAACTTGCGGCTGGGCTACGGCACGGCCACAGTGCGAAACGCCGACGAGGTGCTGATCCGCTTCGATCAGCCTGTCAGCCAGCTGGCTACGTTCCTTTCGACCATCGAGAACCTTCCGGTCAGGCCCGATCGAACACCGCGAATCGTGATCAATGAACGGACCGGCACGATCGTAGCGGGTGGCGACGTGCAGATTTCGAGCGTCGTCATTTCGCAAGGCGACATCAAGGTTTCCGTCAAAAGCGAAAGCCACGCCTCCCAACCAAGCTTTATCGCCGGTTTCGCCAGCGACATTTCCAGCCTGGTGGTGACCAATACCGAACTGGCTGTAGAACAAGGAGGCGACGACGCGGTGCTGTCACTGCCCGACACCAATGTCGCCGCGCTGTTCCGCACGCTCGCCCAGGCAAAAGTCGATACGCGCCGCACGATCGGAATTCTGCAGGCAATCAAGGCCGCAGGTGCGCTGCACGCAGAAATCGTGATTCAATGAGGAGGTGAGGATGGACACGCTATCCATAGCATTGGTTTCCAAGGCGCTCGACGGACTGAGTCTGCGCGCCGCGGCGACCGCGCAGAATATCGCCAACGTCAACTCCGAAGGCTACAGCCCAGTCGGGGTTTCCTTCGAGGAAAGCCTGCGTGAGGCCTCGCGCATGGGAATCGATGCCATCGGCAAGGTCCGCCCGGAAATGGCTCGCACTCCGCAAGGCGACATCGGCGGCAGTATACGCCTCGACCTCGAAATGGCCGAAGCATCGCGGACCTCTCTGCGATATTCCGCTCTCGTCGAGGTGCTCAATCGCCAGTTGCAGATCGGCCATGCGATCGTGCGAGGAGGACGGCAGTGAACGCCTTGGAAATCAGCCGCACGGGTCTCGACGTCGAATGGCGGCGGATGGAGATCATCGCGCAAAACATCGCGAACATGAACACTTCGCGCACCGCCAGCGGCGATCCCTTCACACCGCTTCGGCTGGTCTCAGGACCGGATCGAACGTTCGCCGAAAGTCTTGTCGCCGCCCGCCGCGAAGGAGCCGAACCGCGGCCAACCGGCGTGCGCGTCTATGGCGTCGAGCGCGAAGACGGCGGGGTGCGTAAAGTGTACGAACCGGGCCACCCGCATGCCGATCCCGAGGGATTCGTCTCCTATCCCGATATCAGTCACGCACGAGAGATGACGCTGATGATCGAGACAGCCCGGGCCTACGAAGCGAACCTGGTCGCGATGTCGAGCGCACGGCAGATGTATTCCAGCGCACTCCAACTCGGGCGCCCGGCATGACCGAGGTAACAGCGATAAACAGCGCAATTGCACTCGATGGCACGACACCGGCCATCAACCGGCTGGGTCTGGCCCCCTCTTCTCAAAACGTTGCTGACAATGCTGCGAGCTTCCACGCAATTTTGACGACCGGCCTGGAAACAGTCGATCGGAAGATCGCGTCAGCCGACAACCTCGTCCGTCAGTTCGCGGTCGACGACGATATTCCGATTCATCAAGTGACGCTTGCGCTCGAACAGGCCCGCATGTCGGTAGAGCTCGCACTGGAAGTGCGCACCCGCATGCTCGAAACCTATCGCGAGCTGATGAACATGCAGGTCTAGCAGCGGGAAGAGGGAAAAGGGCCTACACATGCAGCACAAGCAACTCATTCTGGCCGGCGGTCTGTTTGCAGGCGTTATGGCCATGCTCCTTGCCGCATACGTTCTGTTGCTGCGCCCGGACAACGTCTTGCTTGTGCAGGACGTGCGGTCCGAAGATGCCGCTACGATCGTCGGTGAGCTGGAAAGCCATGCGATTCCCTACGAACTGGCAGACGGCGGGAACCGGATCATGGTTCCGGAGGATCAGGTCGGCGAGGCCCGGATTGCTATTGCCGGAACCGAACTGGTGGCGGGCGGCACCGTCGGCTTCGAGTTGTTCAACGAAGCGGACATGGGCCTCACCGAATTTGCCCAGAAGGTCAACTATCAGCGCGCCCTCCAGGGGGAACTCGCGCGGACAATCATGATGATGGAAGGGGTGTCCTTCGCCCGCGTTCACCTGTCGCTGTCCGAACGAACCCTGTTTCGCGGCGACGCGCCTGCCGCCAAGGCCGCCGTTAGCGTGCAACCGACAGCCGGGCGGCAGATCGGCGGCGAACGTGTCGAGGGGATTCAAGAGCTAGTGGCATCCGCGGTGAATAATCTTTCGTCGCAGGATGTCTCGGTGCTCGATGAGCGGGGCGAACTGATCAGCGCAACACCCCTGGCGATCGGAGAGGGCGCCGAACCCCGAGACGAACGAGCTGCCCTAGAAGACTACTTCAGCGCCAGGGCCCGCAAAGCTGCCAAGCCATTCCTTGAGGGGCTGGACCATGCCATTCGGGTGACCGCTGTCGACCTCGATCCGGCAAGTGATACAGCTTCTTCGGCATCCGGCCCGCAGGGACGCAACTTCAGCCTGCGAATTGCCGTGCGCACCGAGGTGCGAATCGATGCGGACGATCGCGTCGAAATCGAACGGACTATTGCTGACGCAGTGGGATTGGATGCCGGAAGGGGGGACAACTTGCGGTTCGAAGTCGCACCGCTGGAAACGTTCGCTCCCGCCGCGCTACCCGCCCCTGCACCGGCCGCGACCAGGCAGCAGGTCTTACCTCCAAACACGCCAGGCACTGATTGGATCGCGTGGGTGTTCGGCTTGCTTTCGAACCGATGGTTCTGGCTCGGCGCGCTTGCCGTCGCAGCTGTCGCAGTGCCCCTGGTCAGGCGGTCGCGGCGCATGTCGGAGGAAGAGCGGCAAAGCTTCGCACAACTTCTCGACGAACATATCGAGGCGCGTCGGGACCAGGCCCATGTCTGACACGACAACAAGCGACAATCCGGTTCTAGCGCGATGGCGGACAATGCACCCAGCCGATCGGGAGGCGATACTGCTTGCACTGCCTCTGGGGCAACGCGAGATTTTCGAACAGATGCTTGTCGAAGAGGCGAATGACTCCGCCGATAATCGCAAAGGCGAGTTCCGAAACTATTCGGCATGGGCCGCACGGATTCTCACGGATTGCACCGAGCAGGATGGAACCGGTCAACGCGCGGAGAAGTTGCCGGTGACGCCGCTCGTGTCATCGACCCTGGTCGACATTCATGCAGAGCTGCGTGATCGACCCGATTTTTCGCGAAAGGGATGGGGTCTTGCTGATCGTATCCGATCGCTTCTCCACGCGTGGGGCCTGGCGACATGATTAGCATTCTCAAGCATGGCGACCGCCGGCATCAGAACGCGATCGAGCCCTTCACAGGGAGCATCCCTCGCCTGCAACGGGCGAGCGAGGACGCCGGGCCAATCGCGAACGATTCTTCTGATCCGTCGCATTTACAGCCGAATGTCGTGCAGGTGACCGGCGAAAATTCGGCGGCCGGACGCACGGCGTTCGAACAGGAAATCGAAAGGTTGCGGCAGCAGATCGAAGACATGGAAGCGAGCGTCGAGCGGCAGATCGCGGAAGCGTTCGACAATGGGCGCGACGCAGGCCTCGCGGAAGCGCGGGAGGGGGACAACAAACGGCTCGCTCTACTTGAGCAAGCTTTGCATCGTGCACGGCAGGATTTCAATTGCAAGACCGCCGATGTCGAAGCACTTGCAATTATAATTGCACGCGCGGTCCTCGCCAGGATCTTCGGCGATGATACACTGGACGCACGTCGGATCGAAGCCACTGTGGCCCATCGACTGGAGCAGATCGATCCGGCCGAAGTGCGCGCGGTCCGCGTTTCGGCGTCTGATTTCCCCGACGCATCCGAACTGGAACGTATCGCCGGGAGGTTCCCCGATCTGATTGTGCATCGCGATCGCAACCTTGCAGCAGGGGAAAGCTTGATCGAACTTGATTTGGGAAGGATCGACCCTTCGCCAGTGCGGCAATGGGAGAAGGCCGATGCTCATCTGGCCACACTAGCCGAAGGCGGGGGTCAAATTCGGTGAGCGACGCGATTGTCTCTCGCATTCTTGAAGCGGATTACGCGCCGCCTTGCGGATCGGTCACCGCGCTGGGCCAGGGCTTTGTTGCTGCAGACGGTCCAGCCGCCGGTGTTGGTGATTACTGCAGCATCGATGCCGCTGGGACGGGCACCATCCTAGCCGAAGTCGTCTCGGTCTCCCGGACAGGCCTTCGCTTGTCACCACTGGCGCCCACCCGGGCGATTTCCTTGGGTGCGAAAGTGGTGCGGATGCCTGGCGGACGCGATTTTCCGGCAGGCGACGCATTCGCCGGCCGAGCTATCGATGCGTTGGGGCGGCCCATCGACGGCTTGGGTGACATTGGATGCTCAAGCCAGGCGGCTGCGGCGAGCGCGACGCGGGTCGAAGCGCTCGACCGGGCGGTTGGGGCCGCCCGTTTCACAACCGGCATTCGGGCGATCGACGGCTTGCTTCCAATGGCTCAGGGACAGCGCGTCGGCATTTTTGCCGCCAGCGGCGTCGGCAAGACGAGCCTGATCGAGCAATTGCTGGAGCAAGCGCAATTCGATCGCGCGGTCATCTGCCTGGTTGGTGAACGCGGTCGCGAAGTCGCCAAGGTCTGGGATGCGGTGACACGCGGGGATCGGGGGAGCCGCGTTGCTCTGGTTGCTGCTACTGCTGATGAAAGCCCAGCCTTGCGTGTGCGCGCAATCGAACAGGCACTCGCACTGGCCGAGCACTGGCGCGCGGAAGGCAAGGATGTGCTGCTACTGGTCGACTCCATCTCGCGCGTCGCAACCGCGCTGCGCGAAATCGGCCTTGCCGCGGGCGAGCCACCAGCCGCTCGGGGCTATACCGCCAATGTGTTCTCGGCCGTGCCGCGCCTGGTCGAGCGCTGCGGCGCAGTGCGCGGCGGAGGTGCCGTTACAGCCATCCTGTCGGTGTTGAGCGAAACCGACGACGTCGACGACCCGATTGTCGAACTGATGAAATCGGTTCTCGACGGGCACATCGTGTTGTCTCGCAGTTTGGCCGAGCGTCGGCATTATCCGGCGATCGATATCGCCCGAAGCGTCAGCCGCCTCTCAGATGAACTCTTGAGCGAAGAGCAAGCCGAGGCGGCGGCCAATGTTTTCCGTCTCCATGCGACGTACGAGGAAGCACGACCGATGATCGAAAGCGGTCTCTACGTTGCCGGGAGCAGTTCTGAAATCGATCGCGCGATTGAAGCCCACCCCCATCTCATGCGCTTCCTACGGCAAGGTCGGCGCGAAACATGCTCGATAGACGAAACGGAGGCCGAACTCACGGCGGTGACAGCAGGAGCGCACCATGTCGCGTAGCCGGGCCGGATCGCAGGACCTGAAACAACTTACCCGGTTGCAGGCGCTGCGGACGGCACGCGAGCAGCGTAAGCTCGAAGATGCAACCGCAGCGCATCGCAAGCTCCAGGATGCGATGAAGAATGCGGAGCAGAGGCACCGAACCGCAAGTGACGAGGCCGCACAGGCCTTGTCGTTGAATCTGCTCGACCCCGAACGCATGGTCCGTCTCAATGCGATTCTTCGGCTTTGCGACCAGGCGCATCAGCAAGCGCGGCACGACGTCCTTCGCGCCGCCCGTCGCGAAGATGCCGCCCGCCGCGATTGGCACGCCGCCGACAGACAGCGCGACCAGCTGCACAAGCGCCATGCAAGGCTGAAGAAGAAGGAGGCCGAGGCGCGCGATACCCGCGCGACGCTGGCGGTGATCGAACATCTCGCAGCCACATCGGCGGAGGAACGATAGTGAAGATTGCATCCCCGTTGCTCCCGGTCGAACGGCAGACCGGAATGCTTGGCAGAGCCGTCGCGCGAAAGACAGTGTCGTTCGATGATATCCTCGCGCAACTCGGCGTCTCGGCCGCGAGCCAGCCCGAACGCGGCGCAGCGCGATCGAACACGGCGCCAGAGATCGGCGATACCGCTGTCGGGTTCGGAGAAAGGCCGGTCATCCTGCTGACGGTCCCGCCCGGTTCGCACGAAAGCACGTCGGGAAGAAACCACGCAGTCGAAGGAATTGCGCGACAGGTCGCCGCGGTCGCGCGGGCGCTCATACGAGGAAGTCACGATTTCGGCACGGCGGAGGTTCGTAATGCAAGTGCGCCCCTTATAACAAAAAAGCGGCCGCCATCGACGTCTGGATCGGCATCAGGCGTGACAAAGACATCGTCGCCAGCTCTCCCCAAGCCGAACGCAATTGTGGATACCGAGGGGGTATCGACGGGCCGCTTCACAATGCAGGCCGCCAGCGCCGCCGCAAACCGGCAAACCGGCGATCTGTCCGCACCAGCCGGCAGCGCGGCTGGACGCGTCGCAAGCAACCACACCGCCGGATCGATTCCCATTCAGGCCGCGCTTGTCGCCATGGACGATGGTTTCCGGTTGATCGTGCGCCTTCCGAGCCTGAGCGACGAAGAGCAGGTCGAGCTGTCCAAACGCCTGACGGAACTTTTCGCGCAAATGGGCGAAACGCCGCCCGAACTCGTGATCCACCGTTCCGCCATGTCCAGCGAGGGAGATTGACGATGCAGGCTGGCCCAATCGACACCATGGTCGCGACGAATCAGGTTGCTGCCGCTCAAACGCAGACCCCCGAACAATCCGTGGCGGCCACGGATGCGTTCGGACTCGGGTTCGAAGATCTGCTGAAGATCGTACTCACTCAGCTGACGTACCAGGATCCGCTGAAACCGATGGAGAATTTCGAGTTCGTATCGCAGCTCGCACAATTCTCACAGATCCAGCAGGCGCAGGAAACCAACAACGCCTTGCAGACGCTCGTGACAGCACAGGCGAGTTCGCAGGCGGCAAGCCTGCTTGGCAAGACGGTCGATGTGGGTTCGGGCACCGCCGCGCTGAGCGGAGAGGTGGTCGCAGTCACTTTCGGCCAGGCCGGCCCCACCGTGACCATCGAGACCGGTGAGAATCAGACGATCAGCAATTTGCCACTCAGCGCGATCATGCAAATCAGGGAGAGCAGCTGACATGTTCGGTGCAATCTACATCGGCCTGAGCGGCCTCAACGCCTATTCGGATGGTCTGAGGGCCGTGAGCAACAACGTCAGCAATCTCAACACGACCGGCTTCAAAGCCGCTGATATATCCTTCTCCGATCTTTTCGGACTGGGAAGCCACGGCGGCCTTGCGCTCAACCGCGAACGCAGCGGCGAGGGATACGGCGTGGGCCTCAACGCCCTTTCGATAGATTTTTCGCAGGGCGAACTGCGCCAAACCGATCGCGATCTCGACCTAGCGGTGGAAGGTTCGGGCTTCCTCGTCCTGATCGACGGTGACCGGACCTACTACGCCCGCACCGGCAACTTCGCCGTCGACCAGGAAGGCTATATCGTGCTCGGCGAGACCGACATGCGGCTTGCTGTTATCGACGACAGCGGTCGTCCGGTCGCGGTCAGCATCGACGACAAGCGGACCGACCCGCCGGTCCAAACGACCAGAATCGCCTTTGCCGACAACCTTTCCTCGACCGCAACCAGCTATACAATCCCTGATCTGGAAATATTCGATGCGCGCGGCGAGCGGCACGAATGGACGGTCGACTTTACGCGTACGGAAACCGAGTTTGATAGCTGGACGGTAACCGTCACCGCCGCTACCGGCGAAATCGGTACCCAGACGCTGCGCTTCGCAGCCGGCGCAGTCGCATCGGACAGTACAGAGCTTGTCTTCGCCAAGGATGGTGAGGATTTTCCGGTCACGTTCGATTTTTCGAACGTCACGTCGTTTTCGTCTGGCACGGTTTCATCGCTGCGCGCGGCGGATATCGATGGCCATGCGGTCGGCTCCATCACCTCCATCTCTATCAACGCGATCGGCGAGCTGGAGATCGCTTATTCCAACCAGGAAACGCTTGGCCTTGGCGCCGTGGCGCTGGCGGATTTCCGCGACCCACAGGCGTTGGAGCAACGAGGCAACGGGCTCTTCGCCCATGATGGCTACGGCCAGGTCCAATATCTGTCTGCGGAGGACGACCGGGTCGGTTCGATCCTCTCGCGCAGACTGGAAGCGTCCAACGTCGATCTCGGCGCGCAGTTCGGCGATTTGATCCTGGTTCAGCGGGGCTATCAGGCATCATCGCAGATCATCAGCGTCAGCAACGACATGATCCAGCAACTCTTTGGTATCCGGGGGCAAGGATGACGGCCGAACCGGAGCCCTGGTTGCCTGACTGCGCATTCACGGGACAGACAACTCTTGCGCCGCTTGCTTCCTGTTCAGCCGAATGGAGCGCGGCCTGGCTCGCGAACGAGACGCTCGAACCTGATCTCAACTGGAACCGAGGAGGCATTGATGCAGCATTCACCCCGCAGGCGACGGTGAACGGATTTGCCCTATTCGCGACCCCCGAGCGCAGGCTTCGGCTAGCGTCGGCGCTGCTTGGCCGAACCCTGGAGGCCAGGCACTTGCGGACCGAATATGATCGGGCGCTTCTCGACAAGCTCGTGGACCGCGCGCTCGCCGACCTCACCGATCGGATTCGCCAAAGTCTGAGCTTCACAAGCTCGAAACTGACCCAGCCGGCAATGCGCCCGGACTCAATCTTCCGGGCCGCCCTGCGAACCGGCAACGGACTTGATGTGGTCCATCTTGTAACCAGCAAGAGTGTCCTGATCGAAGTCGCGCGACGTCGCGCAGCGCGCCCTCGCGCGCGTAATCCAATACATTCAAGAGCTCGCGCGATCGAAACGCAGGCCGTCGAACTATCCGCCCTTGTCGGGCACACCTCTCTCAGCTTTCACGACCTCCAGGAACTGGAGACCGGAGACGTCATCGCACTCGACGACCAGGCGAACCGGCCACGCGATCTTTTCGCTGGCGGGCGATTGTGCGCGAAAGCCTGTGTCGAAATCGCCGCCAACGACGGTCGTCTCTCACTAATAATCGAAAGGGCGGTAAACGAATGGTAGACGACCAATCACCCCAAAACATTTCCACATCGAGCGCGCGCCGCTTTGTCGACCATGTTAACGTCGAGGTGGACGTGTTTCTCGGCGGCGCCCGCCTGACCATTGCCGAAATGACCGCTCTCGCCGAGGGTTCGGTGCTCGAAGTCGATCGGCTGATCAGCGAGGCGGTCGACATTCGCGTCAACGGGAAGGTAATCGGTCGCGGAGAGATCGTCACAATCGGAGACAAATTCGGCGTGCGGGTCACGCAGATCGGGGAATGAGACCGCAGACGATGCGTACGCTTGCAGCGATCCTGACCGGTTTTCTGGCCGAACCTGCCAGAGCAGCTGCACGGCTTGCAGGCGGTTCCTCGCCCGACATTCCGTGGCTGCGCCTCGTGCTCAGCTTTGCGGTGTGCATCGTCGTTGCCTTTGGTGTGATTGTGGCACTCAGGAAATTTCAGCGAACAACGCGCGGCAATCGCTTTGCAAGAATGCTTGGCCGCGATTCCGCGCGCGTAAAGCCGACCATACGTCTGCTCGAAATGCGCCAGATCGGAATGCATGCCGATCTTTGCCTGATCGAGTTCGACAATCAGCAATTGCTTCTCGCTGCAACTGCGCACCGGGTCGAAGTGCTGGAAAAGCGCGCCGTTCCATGTGCCACCAAGGTGGGAGACGACGCGTGAAACGCTCTCTGCGGAGTCAATTGCGTGTTCTGGCGCTAGCAGGCCTTGTGCTGCCGGTCCCCGCAATCGCCGCATCGACCGACCCCGCCGCCACGGAGGCGGTTCGCGTCGGGGTTATGCTCACCGTGCTAGCAATCATTCCTGCGCTGCTGATCAGCACGACCAGCTTCATTCGGATCGTGGTTGTGCTCGCAATGATCCGCCACGCCTTCGGGATGCCTCAGACGCCGCCTAACGCGGTATTGACCAGCCTCGCCCTCTTCCTGACTGCCTTCGTCATGGGGCCGACGCTGACCGACCTCAACCAAGACGCCGTGCAACCCTTTATCGAGGGACGCACGGAAATTTCCGAAGCAATGGAAAACGGCGCGCAGCCACTCAAGCGATTCATGCTTCGCCACACCCGCGATGCAGACCTGGAGATGGTCTACCGCATCTCGGACTCGCCCTTGCCCGCCACCGCCAAAGAGGTCGACCTGCTCAAGCTAACGCCCGCGTTCATGCTCAACGAACTGCGGGTTGCCTTCACCATAGGGTTCGTCATCCTTCTGCCGTTCCTCCTTATCGATCTCGTCGTCGCCAGCATCCTTCTCTCGCTCGGCATGATGATGGTCCCGCCGACGACGATTTCTTTGCCTATAAAAGTCCTGATGTTCGTGCTGATCGACGGCTGGAGTCTGGTGGTGGAAGGTCTTCTCGGAAGCTTTGCCTAGCAATGGCCGAGAGCAGGCGGGATACCAGCGGGCTCGCCCTTCTCGTTCGACCCGATCGGATGGAGGCGGCATGGTGGCGGGCATGGACGCAGGACGCCTGCGAGGAAGCGCGCCGCAAGCTGTTTGACCATCACCGAAAGCTCGCAGATTCGATCGCTCTGGCGCAGCACGGAAAGCGTCCCCCCGGCACCCACGACCTCGGCGATGTTCGGCAACTTGCCTACGAGGGCCTGATTCAGGCGATTACCCGGTTCGATCCGACCAGGGCGGTTCCCTTTAGCGCCTTTGCCCGAATGCGCATTACGGGAAACATCGCCAATGGGCTTGCATCAATGTCCGAAGCCAGCGCACAATATGCATACGCACGCCGGGTGGAACGCGATCGCCTGCGTTCGCTAGAACCGTCGCCGGCGGAAACCTCCAGTCCAATCTCCGCTTTGGCTGGCCTTGCATCGCGTATCGCCCTCGGCCTGATGCTGGAGAATCGCGAGCCGGTCGAACCGGATACGATTCCCACGCCGGCGCCGGATGCGTACCAGAGCCTCGCTTGGCGCGATATGCAGGAACGGCTAACCAGGGCGCTGGAACAACTCAGCGATCGCGAAGCCTATGTGCTTCGGCAGCACTATCACCATGCGGTCAACTTCGTGCAGATCGCCGGGTTGCTCGGCGTGACAAAGGGAAGGGTCTCACAAATTCATCGCGCGGCGCTCGATCGATTGCGTCAGATTCTCGGCGAGGTTGGATAGGACATTCGGACATGACGCTATGCAGTGAAAACGAAATGCGCAATCTCATCGCGAAGCTGGAGCGCGGCGATGGTGACCGTGATGCGATCGAGACATACCTCTCGTCCCACCCCGACGATCCGCGCCTGCACTTCATGCTTGGTTCGGTGCTCGTCGAACAGGGCGATGCGATAGCGGCTCACGGCGCGCTCGAACGCGCCGTCGTGCTGGCACCTGAGTTTCATATCGCACGCTACCAGCTCGGATTTTTCGAGCTGACTTCTGGAGAAGCGGATCGGGCCCTGTCGACTTGGGGGCCGCTTCTGCGGCTCTCGGACGAGAACTATCTGCGCAAGTTCGTCGAGGGTTTCACGTTCCTGATCCGCGACGAGTTTCCCGCGGCCGTGGTTAAGTTGCGTGAAGGCGTTGCGCTCAACCGAGAGAACGAAGCCGTCAACGACGATATCCGACTTCTCGTATCGCAAGTGGAAAAGCTGGCGCAAACTCACGCCCCGACCAATATGGCTGACGAAGGTGATAAAGGCGACACGGATCAGTCAGCGACATCGGTGCTGTTGGGACAGTTCGGCGCAAGCCGCACCCAGCATTGAGGAGATGAACGGATGACGCGCATCGGCAATGTCGACCACATCATGGTGCTGTTACGACAGCAGCTCCAGCGCATGGGGAAAGTGAACGGCAAAGTACACGGTACAAGACCCGGCGCCGCACCGCATGTCGCGCACCGCAGCGCAATCGATCGCATTGCTCCGCTCGCCAAACTGGAAGATCTCGATGAGCAAGAGCTGGAGCGCGCTTTGATACGTGCCCTGCTTACCGACGAGTTCGGCGCTTCGATCGCGGAAGATCGCCGGTTCGAACGCGTCGCAAGCGAAGTTCACCGGATTATTCAGTCGGATGGCCAGGCGCGATCGCTCCTCACCGCTGCGATAGATCAGGCGCGTTCGCAACAGAGCAACTGAACCTGTTCAGCGCGCGATGCGGGCAATCGAATCGAACAGCGTACGTCCGTTTGGCCCGATTGGTTCGCGCAAGACACGCTCGACGATTTGCGCCGCCGACATTTCATCGCCGCTACTGCGCGCAATGAGGACTTTAGCCAGCATGGCGGAATAGCAGTGACGATCAAGACGTAGGGCGACTTCGGCCCTTTTTCTCGCTTCGGCCGTATTGCCTTCCATCGCAGCCAATGCTGCCAGCGAACCATGCGATTCCGCGAAAGTGTCGTCCAGCGCGAGCGCATGATGGAAGCGCTCACGCGCGGCGCCTCGGTTGCCGGCCACCAAGTATGCCCAGCCCGCACCGATCCAGCTTCCGAGATGATCGCCGAACTGGCCGGCGCCCTTGTCGATCAGTGGCCCTGCTTTCTGCGCGTCTCCGGCCGCAAGATTCGCTAGCCCTAATCCTACCCAGGCACGCGGATTTCGTTCATTGATCGCCAGCGCCTGCTCAAACATCGCTCGCGATCGTGACTGTTCCGACGCGGCAAGATTCAGCATCGCCAAAGTCGTGAGCGCGTCGGGATGCGCGCCGGCTTCCTCTGCGCAACGCCGCGCCAGTGGCTCGTCATCCAAATCAAGCGCAAGGACAGAAGTCGCGGCGAGCAAAGGCCGATACGCTGGAAATCGAGCGAGATGTTGCTTGGCGCGCTCGGCAGCCTGTTCGAACTCATGCCCTTCGTGAAGCAGTTGCACGTCCAGCAGAGCCGCCTGTGGCAGGGCTTCGATCGTCTCGGCGGTCAACGCCGCGCGCGCACCCGCAAAATCCTCCGCGAGCGCGCGCGACCATGCAAGATTGAATTGCAAGGCCGGGTCGCCGCCCGCGGCCGCCAGAAGCTCCTCGAACAAGGCAGCGGCTTTCTCAGGCTGCCCACCACGCATCAAGGCGAGGCCGCGCAGATTGCGATCCTCGCGCGATACCGCTTGCTCGTCGAGCCCATCGAGCAGTTCGAGAGCCCTATCGAACCGGGACGCGGCCAGCGCCGCATGGGCGGCATCGCGACGCAGCTCGGCATTGCCCGGGTCGTGCTCCAGATAGCCCAGTAGCGTTTCCACTCTGTTGGCGGCGTTTCGATCGGTCATACGTTCTCCAGCGGCCGCGTCCCGGCGGGATCCTCAAGTTTGACCACGTCAAACGATTGCAGTGTTATCCGCATCGGCACCTCCTCGACCGCAAGCACCGAAAGCTGGGGAATCGACCGACGCGACAGCTTGGCCAAAACCCTGCGGACCGAACCCGAGCAAAGCAGGACAGGCGACCTGCCCTGCCTCATCATCGTATCGGACATTTGGGCCAGTTTGCGCAGAAGGCGATCGGCCAGCCGCGGATCCATCCCCAGGGTGCTTGCCTCCGGGGCCTGCATGCCCTGGATGATCCGGTTCTCGATCGCGGGATCAATGCTGAGAACCGACAACTGGCGATGATGGCCGCGCAGGCCGTTGCATATCGCAGAACCCAAGGTTCTTCGCACGTGCTCGGTCAATTCATCCGGTTCTTTGACCGAACGCCCCAGGTCGACCAGCGTTTCGACGATCAAATCGAGATTGGCGATCGAAACGCGCTCGGCAAGAAGGTTCTGCAGGATACGCTGAACGTCCGAAATCGTCATGATATTCGGGATCAGTTCCTCGATAAGCCCCGGCTGGCGTTCGCGCAAAGCTTCGAGCATTTCCGCAGTGGCGGAGCGGGTCAACAGATTGGTCACGTCGCTACGCACGATTTCGGTGAAGTGAGCAATAAGCACGGTTTCAGGGTCGACAACCTTGTAACCCGCACTCTCCGCAGGATCGGCATGCTCAGGTTCGATCCACACCGCGGGAATTCCGAACGCCGGATCAGTTCCTGCAATGCCCTCGATCTTCGGCAGCGAGTCGCGATGTGCGACGGCCAGCATCCTGTCGGGATATATCGTGCCGATGGCATGCGGTACGCCGTGAAGATTGATGGCGTAGTCGAGCTTGCCGAGATCCGCCGAATCGACAAACTTGACCGGTGGAAACGGCAACCCATAGCGCTTTTCGTGCTGGTCGCGGCTCATCGCGATCCGTTCCAGCAATACAGTGCGGCTGGCGGCCCAGCGTTCAGCAAGCTTCGAACCCAGCGCGATCTCAATCTCCGCCGTGCCGCGAGCGAAAGAATTCGCCTGGTCATCCGATTTCGCCCCCTCTCCGACTTCCTCGTGAACCTGCCGGGCGCGACGAATGCGGATCCAGGCGACCAGGGCGATCGCGAGCAGGATCACAATCGGCCACTTCGGCATACCCGGCAACAGCATCAGCGCGCCGATTACAGCCATGACGATCAGGGGAATGCGGGGCTCACTCGCGAGCTGGCGGAAGATTTCGGTGCTCAACTGCCGGTCGGCCGAAGATCGGGTAACGATTATACCGGTTGCGATCGCGATGATAAGCGCGGGCAACTGGGTCGCGATCCCGTCGCCGATCGTCAGCAGCGTGAAGCGCTGAATCGCTTCACCCCAGCTCATTCCCATCTGCGCAACACCTATTGCCAATCCGGCGATGATATCGATCAGCAGGATCAGGATTCCGGCAACCGCATCGCCCTTGACGAATTTGCTGGCACCATCCATCGCGCCGTAGAAGGACGCTTCCTTCTCCAGTTCCTCGCGCCGCGCGAGCGCCTGCTTCTGGTCGATCAGTCCAAGATTGAGGTCGGCATCAATGCTCATTTGGTGGCCCGGCATCGAATCGAGCATGAACCTAGCGGCGACTTCCGACACACGCTGCGCCCCAGAGGTGACGACCACATACTGAACGATGATCAGAATGGCGAAGACGACAAGGCCGATCACGAAGTTGCCCTGCACTGCGTAATCGCCAATCGATTCGATCACATGGCCCGCGTTCGCATCGGTGAGGATCAGTCGGGTCGCCGCGACGTTTAGCGAAAGACGAAAGAGCGTGGCGACCAACAGAAGCGATGGAAAGGTCGAAAACTCGACGGGCTTCCTGACGTAGAACGTCAGCAACATGATGGTCAGCGCAAAGCCGAAGTTCACGATGATCGCGAGGTCGAGCAGCGCCGGCGGAACTGGTGAAAACAGGATCAGCAGGATCAGGATCGTGCCAAGCACAAGCAGAAGATCCTTGTTATGATCGAACAGTTTACCCATCGCCTCGACCTCGCGGGTCCTCGCCTTCGCGGCGATCCAGAAATCTGCTGTAGTGCTGGGCCACCGCACGAAAATGCCGAGAGGCGATCGGGGCGCCCCGCGGCGTACTCCGATAAAGCTCGCGAGCGAGCGGCGCGTCCGCGACGATGGTCATGCCCAGAAGTCGGGCCTTGCGCTTGAGCAACTGCGCAAGATGATTGCGCCCCTTCGCGCGGACCTCGGGTGCTTCCATCTCGCCTTGCCTGTAGCGCAGGGCAACCGCAAAGTGCTCGGGGTTCACGATCAGTATGTCGGCATCGCCCAGACCGGCAAGCCCCTCGGTCTGCTGGCGTAGTTGTATGTGCAGGTCGCGGCGCTTTTGTTTGAGACGCGGCTCTCCTTCCCGCTCCTTCGTTTCACGCTTCACTTCGCTGCGGCCCATCCGCATTTGCTTGCGAAACTCGCCGCGTACGATGATCTGATCCACCGCTGCGAAAAACACCGCCGCCAGAATAAATGCGAAGAGCAGGCGCTTCGCCCCTCCCTCCATCGCTCTCGCTAACGCAGCAGCATCGGCGAGGCTATCGCCGAAAATCTCGATTGCGCTGACGATCATCAGCCAGGCCAAACTCGCATAGACAGCCATTTTGACGATGTTTTTGAGTGTCTCCTTGAGCAGCCGCATCGAAAACAGGCGCTTCAGTCCTTGGGCGGGATCGAGCCGTTTGAAATTGGGTTTGAGCGGCGCAGTCGTGAAGATGAACCCGCGCAGCTGCACAAGTTCGAGCGCGATCAGAACCACCATCACGATCGCGCCGAGCAAAAGAAGCGGCTGGAAAGCCGACCAGTAGACCGACCGGACCGTAGCAAACACGTCGCCCGACTCGGCCGCTCTTCCCACGCCTGTGATAAGAATGCCTCGCATGAGTTCGCCGAGCCGGGCGACGAACGTCGGACCGGCGAGCAGCGCAAAACACGTCAATGCGAGGAGACTGCCTACGAAACCGAGGTCCATCCCGCGCGCGACCTGACCCTTTTTGCGTGCGCGCTGGAGCTTGAACGGCGTCGCTTCCTCTGTGCGATTTTGCTCTTGTTGCTCCATCGTCAGGCGCTTCCCGAGACCACGAGACCTGGCGCAGTTTCGAGCGCAATCCGCAATAGCCGCAAGATGAGAGCGCCTGAAATTGCCACAGTGATCGGAAGTGTCACGAGCATCGCCATGGATTTAATCTGGAAGCCGAGCAGCAGGACATTCATCTGCGGCAGCGTGCGCGACATGAACGCAATCGCCACATCGAGCAGAAAAATAACCAGCATGACGAGCCCGAACAGTCCGGTCGCGATCAAAAAGACGGCACTCAACAACATAGCCAGAGCGACCGGATTGAGCGAACCAGTGCTGGCTGCAAACGGAAGTATATCCAGTGATGCGGACCACAAAGCCAGCAGGTCGAACATCCCCCCCATCCCGCAGAACACCGCTGCGGCGGCGTAGACGAAAATTGTGCCCGCGAGCGGCATCTGCGCCTGCGTCGTCGGATCGGCGACCATGGCCAGCCCGAAGCCGGCCTGGATGTCGACGGCACCGCCGGCCCACAGAATTGCACCAAAAGCGAGCTGCAGGCAAAGCGCGATCGCCCCTCCAATAAGCAATTCCCCGGCGGCGATCGTTACGAGCGAGCTTCCGGCGGCAAGCGCCGCCAATATCTCTCCTTGCCGCCCGCCGACGAGCACGAGCGCGAGCGCGAGCCCCACGAGAATCCGTATCAGAGGCGGAATGCGCAGCAGCGTAAACGGCGCTGCAAAAGCCAGCGTTGGAACGACGCGCAGCGACACCAGCAGGATCGCCTCGAAAGTCAGGACGAGTTCCTGCACGGACGCCCCCTCAACTGCCGAGTGAGGGGATAAGCAGATAGAGTGAGCGCGAGAAATCGCTCAGCTTGGCCACCATCCACGGACCGAGAACGATCAGCGCCAGCCCCGCGGCGATGGTTTTCGGGACATAGCTGAGAGTGATTTCCTGTATCTGCGTGGCCACTTGTAGCACCGAGACGAGCAACCCGACCACCAATGTAATCAGAAGCACCGGACCGGCGATCAACGCGGCATTCCACAGCATGTCGTTCATCAGGCTCAAGGCCCGGTCAGCCCCCATCTCATGCCCCCGCGATTCGCCGATTCCGCATGCACATCATCAAGAGCTGCCGGCCACGGCAAGATGGAACGTCAAATCATCCCCAGCTACCTGACACTCTCGCGAAAGCCGCTAGAAGCGAGCCCCCTAATGTATCAGTGATCGCCCCGGTGACGCTGCGCGGGACCGCCGCTTAATCCTCCCACCAGTAAGGCAGGCGCCGGGCGTTGCCGGTTTCGACCTCGTTCATGGTTCGTGTGTCGTAGAGGCGGCCGCCCAGCATTACCCGTTCAATGTCGTCGCTGGCCATGATGTCCTGCGACGGATCTGCGGAAAGCATCACCAGGTCGGCCAGCTTGCCCGGTTCGATACTGCCGATGTCGCGATCCATTCCCAGCGAACGGGCCGCGGCGATCGTGCCGGCGCGCAGCGCCTCGACCGGGCTCATCCCCCCGCGCACGAAGCTCCACAGTTCCCAGTGCGCGGCAATCCCGGCTTGCTGACCATGGGCGCCGATCGCAACCTCCACCCCGCGCGCGGCCAGTTTGCGAGCCTCGCGCGCGGCATCGTCATCGACGAAAGCCCATTCGGGCGCCTTCGTTCGCCGCGCGGTTGCCGCCAGCAACTCGCGCGGTGGCGTATGCACCAGCAGGGGGTTCTCGAACACATCGGTCGCCTGGCGCCAGTAGGGGTCGGCCGCGAGGCCGCCATAGGTGACCACCAGGGTCGGGGTATAATTGCTCTGGCTCTGGCTGAAGAACTGCAGCACGTCCTCGTAGAACACCTCGCCCGGCACGTTGTGCTCGATCGTCGAGTTGCCATCGGCAATCAGGTTCATGTCCATTCCAAACAGCGAACCGCCTTCGGCCACGACCAGCATATTTTCGGCACGGCTGGCGACCGCGACCTGCTGGCGCTGTTCACGGCGCGGCTGGTTGTAGTTCTTGATCGAGATCCCGCCCTGCGCCTTGATCCGCCGAACGTGCGCCAGAGCATCCTCATAGCCGTCGATCCGGGCATAGACGCCGGGCGCCTTCGCGCCATAGACGATTTCCCCGGTCGAGAAGATCCGCGGTGCCAGCAGGTCGCCCGCCCGCTGACGTTCGGCGGCGGCGAAGATCATGCTCGCACTCGATGAAGGGTCGTGGATCGTCGTCACTCCCATCGCCAGCGCCTGGATCAGTGCCCAGTTCTGCTGGGGCACCAAATCGCCGGCGCCCTGCGGCCCATGGGCATGGGCATCGACCAGACCAGGCATGATCGTCTTGCCGGCAGCGTCGATCGCCCTTGCGCCCGGCGGCACCGCGACCGCCTCGGCCGGCCCGACCGCGGCAATGCGATCCCCTTCGATCACGATCGTGCCCACGGGGATAACGCCCGCCCCCTCACCGCGCATGGTCAGGATGCGGGCATTCGTGATTGCGACGACCCCTGCCGGTCGCTCGGCACGGACCGTGCGCGCAATCGAAATGCCGGTGTCGGGCGGGGCGAAAGTAAGTGCGTCCTCAGTCTGCGGCGCGGCGGAAAACAGTGCGGCGGTGGACGCGCGATAGACTGTCGGGCCCATCGACCAGTACAACGTGTCGCCCGGTGCCGACCAGCCGATGTATTCGGCGCCCCCCTTGCTCGCCTGCACCACCGGCAACGTCTTGGCGTCCTCGCCCACTTCGACTGCCTGCCCGCCAGGCATCAGCGGCATAGCAAATGCCTCGTAATTCTGGCGGAACGCGAAATGGCGGCCATCGGGCGAAACGCGAAAGTCGTTGACCAACTCGCCCTGCGCATGAACCCGACGCGCCTCGCCGTCCAGATCGGCGGATATGAGCTGAAGCTTGCCCCCTTCGCGACCGAGCATGAACACCCGGTCCGGATCTGCGCCGAACTGCGGTTCACCGAGATCGCGCGCCACCAATACCGCCTCGCCGCCAGCGGCCGTCATGCGGTACACGCCAGGGTTCTCCGAATGCTCGGGAGCGGTCATGCCGCCGCCGCCCCGCCGTTCGAAAACCAGCGTGGTACCGTCGGGCGAAAAGCGGGGCACGGCGTAGTGACCGGGCCGGCGCGTGACCACGCGCGCATTGCGTCCGTTCGCATCGGCAACCACAATCTCGCCCAGCCCGGCATCGGTCCAGCGTACCCAGGCCAGCCTGCGCCCGTCGCGCGACCAAGTGGGCCACAGCTCCAGCGCATCGCTGTTCTTCGTCAAGCGCCGAGGTTCACCGCCAGCGACATCCTTGAGGTAGAGCTTGCCCAAGCTTTCGAACACGATCCTGCGGCCATCGGGTGACAGCGCGGCGAACTTGGGCATCCGGGTGACGAAGCTGTCCGGCGCCACCGCAATCTGCGGATGCGGGGCATCGGCCACCCCGCGCGTGTCGTCGATCACGAAGGGAATTTCTACCAGACCGCCGCCGTCGGCATTCACCCGGCGAAGCTTGCCCCCGGCCCAAAACACCACGCTGCGGCTGTCGGGCGTCCAGTCCATATTCGGATAGACACCATAGACGGCCCAGGTTTCCTGCATGTCGCGATCAAGAGCGCCATAAATCATCCGCTCCGCGCCGCTGCCCAGATCCTTGACCCACAGCTGCGACTGGTCCTTGTCGCGGCGAACAAAGGCCATCCGCCTGCCATCGGGGGAAGGCGTGGGGCGCACTGACCCGCCATAGCCCGATACGGCAGTCGTCACCTCGCCCGTAGTCAGATCGTAGCGTTCGATTTCGAACATGCTCTGGGTCGAATCCTGGGCATATTCGAAGATCGGGCCGGGGGTAACGTTGCGCGTATAGTAGATCGAGCCGCCGTCGGGGGCATAGACCGGCTCGCCCAGTTCCTTCTGCAACTGCTCGCTCGCGCGTTCGACCAGCGCGACCCCCGCACCGCCCGAAACGTGGTAGATCCACACTTCGCCGGTGCCGAGCGAGCGGCCGGTGGTGAAATGCTTCTTCGCCGCGATGAAGCGCCCGTCCGGGCTCCAGCTCGGGTGATTGAGCAAGCGGAACTTTTCCGTGGTGACTTGGCGCTTGTCGGACCCGTCGGCGTTCATCACCCAGATATTGTCGCCCCCGCCGCGATCGGAGGTGAAGGCGATCCGGCTGCCGTCGGGGGAAAAGTGCGGCTGCACTTCCCAGGCCAGCCCTTCGGCGACGCGCCGCGGCTGCCCGCCGGCAAGCGGCATAGTGTAGATGTCGCCCAACAGGGCAAAAGCCAGCGTACGGCCATCGGGACTGACGTCGACGTCCATCCACGTGCCTTCGTCGGTACGAATGGGCACTTGGCGGATCGTTGAACCCGGGGGTGCGGTAACGTCCCATTCGGCCTTGTCCCCGGTGTCCTCCACCGAGTCCAGCGGGCTGGCGGCGACCGGCTGGCCACTGCCTTCGGCGGGCAGATCTCCATCGCCCTGCGAGGCATCGACCTCGAATTCCTCCACCGGATTGGGCGAGGGCTGCTGTCCCGCCTGCTGCGCGCTCAACGAATTGGCGAACAGAAAAACAGCAATGACGGATGCGACGCTGAACTTCATGTGATCCCCTCTAGAACCAATGTTTTGTAACAAGTCTCCACGTCAGGTCCATATCACCGGTCGATCCTTAACGCTCCCCTTCCCTTTTGCGCCGAAATGGCTAGCACCGCGGGCATGGATCGCGCTTCCGTTGTGCATGAGAACTTCCTTCGCCGGGTGGCGCAGGGGGACTTTCCCCGGGGCGATGCTCCGCAGGGGCCGCTTGCCGCGGCGGCGGCGGTGCAGCTCTATCGTTCGGGGTGTCTGACGCGCGCGCTCGATATCGTCAGCCGGCGAATGCAGGCGGCGGGCGAAGGGTTCTATACCATCGGTTCTTCCGGCCACGAAGGGATGGCGGCGGTCGCCGCGGCGCTGCGGCCGAGCGACATGGCCTTCCTCCATTACCGCGATGCCGCGTTCCAGATCGAGCGGGCCAGCCAGGTGCCCGGCCAGTCGATCCTGTGGGACATGCTGCTAAGCTTCGCCTGTTCGCGCGAAGACCCGATTTCGGGCGGGCGGCACAAGGTCCTGGGCTCGAAGGCGCTGAACATCCCGCCGCAGACGTCGACCATTGCCAGCCACCTGCCCAAGGCGGTCGGCGCGGCCTATTCGATCGGCCCGGCCCGCCGCGTCCGGCCCGAACATCAGGTTCTGCCCGACGACGCCATCGTCATGTGCAGTTTCGGCGATGCCAGCGCCAACCACTCGACCGCACAGGGCGCGATCAACACCAGTTGCTGGACCGCGTTCCAGAAAGTGCCGATGCCGCTGCTGTGGGTGTGCGAGGATAACGGGATCGGCATTTCGACCAGGACCCCGACGGGCTGGATCGCCGCCAGCTTCGCGAACCGCCCCGGCCTCGGCTATTTCGCCTGCGACGGGCTCGACATCTACGACACATATGCCACCGCCCGCGCGGCGGCGGAATATGTCCGCACGCGGCGCAAGCCCGCCTTCCTCCATGTCCGCACGGTGCGGCTATACGGCCATGCGGGGGCGGACATGCCGACGACCTACATGGCCCGGCACGAGGTGGAGGCGGAAGAGGCGAACGACCCGCTGCTGCATTCGGTCCGCCTGCTGGACGAGGCGGGCGCCCTGTCCCCGCCCGAAGCGCTGGCGATTTACGAGCAGACGCTGGAGCGCGTCGAGCGCGTGCGGGCCGAGGCGGTCACTCGCCCGCGGCTGAAAACGGCGGGCGAAGTCATGGCCAGCTTGATCCCGCCCGCGCGCGCCCATGCGCCGGGCAATGGCCCTTCGGCCGAAGCGCGCGCGGCCGCCTTCGGGGCCGACCTGAAGGCGATGGAAAGCCCCCAGATCATGAGCCGCCTGATCAACTGGGCGCTGACCGACCTGATGCTGGAACACCGCGAAATCGCGCTGATGGGGGAAGACATCTGCGCCAAGGGCGGCGTCTATGGCGTGACGCAGAAACTGGGCCAGCGCTTCGGCCGGGCGCGGGTGATCGATACCCTGCTGGATGAACAGTCGATCCTCGGCCTCGGCCTCGGCATGGCGCACAACGGCTTCCTGCCGATCCCGGAAATCCAGTTCCTCGCCTATTACCACAACGCCGAAGACCAGATCCGCGGCGAAGGGGCGACCCTGCCGTTCTTTTCGGACGGGCAATATACCAACCCCATGGTCGTGCGGATCGCGGGCCTCGGGTACCAGAAGGGGTTCGGCGGGCACTTCCACAACGACAATTCCTTCGCCGCGCTGCGCGACGTGCCGGGCGTGATCCTGTGCTGCCCCTCCAACGGGGCCGACGCGGCGAGGCTGCTGCGCGAATGCGTGCGGCTGGCGCGGGAGGAACAGCGGCTGGTCGTGTTCCTCGAACCGATCGCGCTCTACCCGATGCGCGACCTGCACGAGGCGGGCGACGGCCTGTGGCTGCGCCGCTATCCCGCCCCGGACGAACGGATCGCGCTGGGCGAAGTGACCACCCACGGCGAGGGGCGCGATCTCGCCATCGTCAGCTACGCCAATGGCCTGCACCTCTCGCTCCAGGCGCAGAAGCGGCTGGCGGATGCGGGAATCGCCAGCCGCGTGATCGACCTGCACTGGCTCAATCCCCTGCCCGCCGATGCCCTGATCGACGCGATCGGCGATGCCGCGCGGGTCCTGGTGGTGGACGAGACGCGGCGCACCGGCGGCCTGGCCGAAGCGCTCATGGCGCTGATGGCCGAACGCAGCGACAGGCCGCTCGCGCGCTATTGCGCGGAGGACAGCTTCATCCCCACCGGCCCGGCCTATGCCGCGACGATGCCGGGCGTGGAGGGGATCGTCGCCGCCGCGCAGGCGCTGGCGGGGGACGCGGCATGAGCGGGCGCAGGACCGCCGTGGTCGTGTGCCCGGGCCGGGGCACCTACAACAAGGCGGAACTGGGCTATCTCGCCCGCCATTTCCCCGATGCGCGCCTGCTGGCGGCCTTCGATGCCCGGCGCGAGGCGGCGGGGCAGGACAGCCTGAGCGCGCTCGACGGGGCGGAGCGGTTCAGCCTCGCGCGTCATACCCGCGGCGACAATGCCTCGGCCCTGATCTACGTCGCGACGCTGGGCGATTTCCTCGCCATCGACCGCGACCGGGTGGAGATCGTCGCCGTCACCGGCAATTCGATGGGCTGGTATTCCGCGCTCACCTGCGCCGGGGCAACTTCGCCCGAAGACGGCTTTGCCATCGCCAACACGATGGGCACGCTGATGCAGGAGGCGCTGATCGGCGGCCAGCTGGTCCACCCCTTCCTGGGCGAGGACTGGCGGCCCGATCCGGCGCGCAAGGCGCAGTTGCTGGCGCTGGTGGCGGAGATCGACGCGCGGGCGGGCCATGCACTGGCGCTGTCGATCGATCTGGGCGGAATGCTGGTCCTGGCCGGCAATACCGCCGGGCTGGAGGCGTTCGAGGGCGCGGTCGAGCCGGTCGATGGCCGTTTCCCGATGCGGCTGGGCAATCACGCGGCCTTCCACACCGCCTTGCAGGACCCGGTGGCGGCGCGCGGGCGCGAGGCGCTGGGCCCCGGCCTGTTCGCCCAGCCCGCACTGCCGATGATCGACGGGCGCGGCGCGATCTGGTGGCCCGGCGCAACCGATGCGGGGGTGCTGCGCGACTATACCCTGGGCCATCAGGTCACGCGCAGTTACGACTTCACCCGCGCGATCACCGTCGCCGCGCGCGAATTCGCGCCCGACATGTTCATCGTCACCGGCCCGGGCACAACGCTGGGCGGCGCAGTGGCGCAGTCGCTGGTGCTCGCCGGCTGGCGCGGCATGGGCGACAAGGCCGCGTTCAAGGCACGGCAGGGGGAAGAGCCCCTGCTGGTGTCGATGGGCCTTGCCGAGCAGCGCCCGCTCGCCGCCGGTCAGTAACCCCAGCGCAGGCCCGCCCATAGCGTGCGCGGCGCGCCCAGGTCGATATTGCCGCCCGAATTGCGCGTCACCACCGTTTCGCCGGTCAGGTTCTCTCCCCGCAGGACCAGCGCCAGCCGCCCGGTCAGCGGCATCTGGGCATAGGCGCCCAGCGTGGTCGCCGCGGGCAGGACATCGCTTTCCAGATCGTCTTCGAACTGCGCGCCGACATGGCGCAGCGAGGCGGCAAGCAGCCAGCCGGGCGACGGGGCCCAGGCGAGCGAGGCACCGGCGGCCCAGCGCGGGGTCTGCGCCGGGCGATTGCCGTCCAGATCGGCCGAGGGGCCGCGCCCTTCGACTGCGGCATCGGTATAGGCCACCGTCGCATCCAGCCGCAGGTCGCCGCGCGTGACCGCCAGGGCGCCCTCGATCCCGCGCGCCTCGATCGCGGGCAGGTTGCGCCGCTGGCGCAGGTCGGGGGCCAGGGTGACATTGGCGATCGCCCCTTCGACCCGGTTGTCGAAGGCGGTCAGCGCAATCTCGATCCCTTCGGCCGGGGTCAGGTCGATCCCCGCTTCGAACCCCTCCAGCCGCTCGTTGTCGAGCGCGGCATTGGCCTGCGTCACAACCGGGAAGACCACGAAGGGGCGGTACAGTTCGTTCAGCGTCGGCTGGCGCAGGCCGGTATAGGCCGCCGCGCGCAGGCGCAGACGCGGATCGGCCGCATACGTCGCGCCGGCGCGCCAGCCCAGGGTCCAGTCCGCGCGATCGGGCGCGATCGTTTCTTCCACCACCGCGCCGGCCGCGTCGCGCGCGCGGTAGAAACCGTCGGCCACCGTCGTCCGGTCGAGCCGCAGGCCGCCGGTCAGCACGAGGCCGGGGGCCGCGGTCCAGTCGTTTTCCGCAAACAGGCCGAGATCGCTGTTGGTCCCGCCCGCGCGGCGCCGTTCGGTCAGCGCGCCGGAGAAGGCGC
This sequence comes from Pelagerythrobacter marensis, assembly GCF_001028625.1. Lineage (NCBI taxonomy): Bacteria > Pseudomonadati > Pseudomonadota > Alphaproteobacteria > Sphingomonadales > Erythrobacteraceae > Pelagerythrobacter > Pelagerythrobacter marensis. The sequence goes on from NZ_CP011805.1 coordinate 2,057,359, forward strand.
TATAGGCTTCTTCCTGCAATCCGCCCGAGGCGCGGCGATAGTCGAGCCCCAGCCGCAGGACATGATCCCGCCCCACCGGCGGGCGCAGTTCCAGCTTGCCGCCGATCCCGGTGGACGGGGTGTTGCGCTGGTCCAGCACGCGGGTGAAGCGGCTGGAACTGATCACGACATTGGAGAAATTGCGCGCTTGGACATAACCGAGCGCCTCGAACTGCCAGTCGCCCCGGCCCACGATCCGCAGGCTCGCGTCCTGCCCCTCGCTCGACGAATCGGCCCCGTCGAAACGAAGCGTGCGATCGTCGCGGAAGACCAGCATCCGCGCCTGCAGCTCGACCGCCTCGCCCAGCGGCGCGCCCCCGCGCAGCGCGGCTGACCACGAATCGAACGCCGCGCGGGCCGATGCGGGAACGCGCTGGTCGGCCGGCGTGGTGTAGAATCCCTTGCCCCGGTCCCACCGCGCATCGGCGGCGACGAAGCCCGCGCCCAGCTCGCGCGCGAGGCCGAGGCTCGCCTCCGTCTCTCCGCGATCGTTGGCGAGCAGCGAGGCGGATAGCGGCGCGAGCGCGCGCGGGTCGGCGCTTTCGAGCGCGATCCGCCCGGCCAGCGCGCCCGCGCCGAACGGGCCGGACCCGCCGCCGCGCGCGACGCGCACCGCGCCGAGGCGATCGGGCGCAATCGCGCTGAGCGGGATATAGCCGAAGAACGGATCGGCCATCGGCACCCCGTCGAGCGTGACGAGCGCGCGGCTGGTGGCGTTGCCCCCCAGCGCGCGCAGGGTCACCCCTTGGGCCGAGGGGTTGGAGGATCGGCTGTCCGACCGGCGATATTGCTGGAAACCCGCAACCGCGCCCAGCACGTCCTCGATCCGGCCCGAAGGCGCGGCGACGATCTGCTCGCGCGAGATCTCGATACTGTCGTAAGCCGGCGCGGCGGGCGTGGGATCGAGGCCGGTGCCCCGGACCACGATGATCGGGCGCGGGTCGCCCCGGGCATCATCCTGGGCCGCAGCGGGCGATGCGAAAACGACCAACGACAGGGCGACGGGGGCTGCAGTGCGAAGAAGCATGGGCACGCCCCTAACCCATCGTTCCGCTCCAGTCAGTTGCATTTCGCTATCGGGACTCGCCAACCGTGGCACGATGATTTACGTTCGCGTCAAGAGGAGAGGGAAGACACATGCTAGCAACACCGCCGGATCACGAGGTTCTGATCGTCGGTGCCGGCATTTCCGGCATCGGCATGGCCGCCCACATGGAAAAGCTCTGCCCCGGCCGCAGCTACGCCATTGTCGAGCGGCGCGAGAACCTGGGCGGCACCTGGGACCTGTTCCGTTATCCCGGCATCCGGTCCGACAGCGACATGCATACGCTGGGCTTCAACTTCGAACCGTGGAAGCATGAGAAGTCGATCGCCGATGCCCCGGCGATCCTTGATTACCTGAACCGGATCGTGGACGAGCGCGGTATTCGCAAGCACATCCGCTTCGGCCACCGCGTCGTATCGGCCGACTGGCGCGGGGACGAGGCGCGCTGGCACGTCGAAATCGCGCTGGACGACGGCACGACCACGCGGATGACGGCGCGCTTCCTCTACCTCGGTTCGGGCTATTACGATTACGACGAGCCTTACGATCCCGGCTTCGATTTCGGGGACTTCGAAGGCCAGGTCGTGCACCCCCAGTTCTGGCCCGACGATCTCGATTACGAGGGCAAGCGCGTGGTCGTGATCGGTTCGGGCGCGACCGCGGTCACCCTGGTCCCGGCGATGGCGAAGCGCGCCGGGCACGTCACCATGTTGCAGCGCACGCCGACCTGGATGTTCTCGCGTCCGGCGAAAGATCGGCTGGCCAATTTCCTGCGCCGGGTCCTGCCCGAAGAGCTGGCCTATCGCATCACCCGGTGGAAGAATATCAAGCTGCAGGACATCGGCTTTCGCCGCGCGCGCACGCGGCCTGAAAAGGTCAAGCAGTTCCTGCACAAGCGGATCGACAAGGTCTTCGGCGATGCGCCCTACGACCCCGCCGACTTCACCCCGCCCTATAATCCGTGGGACCAACGGTTGTGCCTGGTTCCCGACAACGACCTGTTCGAAGCGATGAAGCGGGGCGATGCGGCAATCCGCACCGGCCGCATCGCGCGCTTCACCAAAGACGGGGTGGAACTGGAAGACGGTGAGGCCTTGCCCGCCGACGTGATCGTGACCGCGACCGGACTGCGCCTGGCAATCGCGGGCAAGATCGCCTTCAGCCAGGACGGTGTGCCGGTCGATTTCGCCCAGCGGTTCTATTACAAGGGGTGCATGTTTTCGAACCTGCCGAACCTGGCGGTGGTGTTCGGATATCTCAATGCCAGCTGGACGCTGCGGGCGGATCTCAATTCCGACTATGTCTGCCGCCTGCTCAACGAAATGGAACGGCGCGGCGCGGATATCGCTGTTCCCGCGCTCAGCCCGGCGGAGGAGGCCGCGCTGGAGGAAGACGACATCTTCGATTTCTCCTCCGGCTATATCAAGCGTTCGAAGCATATCATGCCGCGCAACGCAGTCGCCTATCCCTGGCGGCTGAACCAGGAATACGTCAGCGATCGCAAACGCATGGCTCAGGACCCGGTGGACGATGGCATCATGGTGTTCGGTGGCGCAGGCGATGCGGCCTTTGCCGAAGAGCAGCGCGAAGCCGCGGAATGACCGTTTCGCACCGGTCCTGCCGCTGATCGGGAGAGGGCTGGCGCCATCGCCGGCACTCCCCTAATCCATGGGCATGAGCGCAACCGATCGCATCTACACCGCCGGCCTCGTCGTGATCGGCGACGAGATCCTTTCCGGTCGCACCCACGACCGCAACATCGCACAAGTCGCCTCGTGGCTGCAGGTCCAGGGCATCAGGCTGGCGGAAGTGCGCGTGGTGCCCGACGTGATCGACCGGATCGTCGAGGCGGTCAATGCGCTGCGGACGGCTAACGACTATCTCTTCACCACTGGCGGAATCGGCCCGACGCACGACGACATCACCGTCGATGCGATTGCCGCCGCGCTGGGCGTGCCGGTGGTAATCCATCCGCAGGCGCGCGCGATCCTCGAACGCTATTACGCCGACAAGGGCGGGCTGACCGAAGGGCGCCTGCGCATGGCCCGCGTGCCCGAAGGGGCGGAGCTGATCCCCAACCGCATGTCGGGCGCGCCGGGCATTGCAATCGCCAATATTCGCATGATGGCAGGCGTGCCGCACATCGCCGCGCAGATGCTCGATTCGCTGACCGGCACGCTGGAAGGCGGCGCCCCGCTGCTCAGTGAAACGGTCGGCGGCTATATCCCGGAAAGCGAAGTCGCCGTGCTGCTGCGCGAAGTCGAACAGGCGCACGAAAACTGCCAGATCGGCAGCTATCCCTTCTTCCGCGAAGGACGGGTCGGGGCGAATTTCGTGATCCGTTCGACCGATGCCGATGCGCTGCAAAGCTGCATGCACACATTGTGCGAAGGGCTGGGCGAACTGGGGTTCGATTTTACCCCGGGCGGCATCTAACCGGGTCTTAACCCTGTTCCCCTAAGCCACCGCGCATGACGGCGGTCTATATCACCATCGACACCGAATATGCGGCCAGCCTGGCCGCGCGCGGACGTGCGGAAAACTTCGCGCGCTCGATCGCGTGCGAAACGCCCGCCGGGCCGGTCGGCCTGTTCTACAAGATGCAACTGATGGATCGCTATGGGTTGAAGGGCGTGTTCTTCGTCGATCCCATGCCCGCGCTGCTGTGGGGGCGGGAAGCGATCGCGGATGTCGTCGGCCCGATTGTCGAAGCCGGGCACGATGTCCAGTTGCACTGCCATACCGAATGGCTTGCCCTGGCCGGGGCCGCCAATCCCTTCGGCGGCCGAACCGGACAGAACATCGCCGACTTCGCGTTCGACGATCAATGCGCGATCCTGGACTGGGCGCGCGAAACGCTGATCGCGGCGGGCGCACCGGCACCGGTCGCCTTCCGCGCCGGCAATTACGGCGCCAGCGACGACACCCTGCGGGCGCTGGCAGCGATCGGGCTGCAGTACGACACCAGCCACACACCGGGCATCGCCGACGGCGCCTGCCGCATTTCGCTGAGCCGCAAGGATCGCAGGCCGATGCGGCACTGCGGGGTGGTCGAAGTGCCCGTTGGCTGCATTCGCGCGTTCGGCGGCGGTCTGCGCCATGCGCAAGTGACGGCGATTTCCGCGCGCGAGATGCTTGCCGCGATCCGGCACGCGCGCGACCACGGATTGTCGGGCTTCACCCTCGTTTCGCACAGCTTCGAACTGCTGTGCCGCGCGCGGGAGAGGATCAATCGGGTGGTCCGCCACCGGTTCGAACGCCTTTGCCACGGGATTGCGGCGATGGACGGGGTGGAGAGCGGCACTTACGTCAGCCACCCGCCCCGCCCCTCCGTCGTGCGCACGGCGCGCCCGATCCTGCCGACCGACCGCCTGCGAACCGGGCTGCGCCTGGCGGAGCAGATCGTGTCCAACGGCCTGTACGGCGCGCGATAATGCTGCGCGACACGCCCGTCCGCTTCGTCGTCGGATCGCGTCAACTGTTCGCGGTGCCCCGCCGCCTGCTGGCGGTGAGCCACTCGCTCGATCGCCTCGTCGCCGGGCAGCCGGCTCCGCTGCCGGACCTGCCGCCCGATGCCGATGGCTATCGGGTTCTCTCCGCCCCGGCGGGCGCTATCGGCCCGATGCTCGAAAGCCGGCCCGATCTGGTCCCCGGCGGGCTTCAGCATTATCGCCGCCATTACATCGCGATGGACGGCGGCTTCGACCAGTACATGGCCGGCTTTTCAGGCAAGACCCGTTCCACCCTGCGGCGCAAGCAGCGCAAGTTTGCGCAAGCGGACGGCGGGCAGCTCGACATTCGCGAATATCGCGGCACGGCGGGCCTCGATGCGTTTCTGGAAGCCGCCCTGCCGCTGTCGCGCCGGACCTACCAGGGCAAGTATCTGGACGCCGGATTGCCCGAAGGGGCGGAGGAACTGAACGCCCTGCGCGCGGCGGCGAGCGAGGACCGCCTGCGGTGCTTCATGCTCTATCTGGCTGGCGAGCCGGCAAGCTATCTGTGCCTGCCGGTCGAAGGGCGGACGCTGGTCTATGCCTGGCTGGGATACGATCCCGAAACCGCCCATCTATCGGCCGGAACGGTCCTGCAACTGGCCGCGCTGGAGCGCCTTTTTGCGGAAGAGCGGTTCGATTTCTTCGATTTCACCGAGGGCGAAGGCCCGCACAAGGCGCTGTTCGGCACGGCCAGCGTAGAGGCCGCCAGCGTCCTGCTCCTGCGGCGGCGCGCAGCCAACCGCGCCCTGCTGGGGGCGCTGCGCATGTTCGACGATTCGGTCGCCGCCGGCAAACGCCTCGCCCAGCGTAGCGGCGCGGTCGCCAGCGCGCGGCGCCTGCTCAAGGCCTAGCGCGCGGCGGCTGGGCCGCCGTCAGAGATCGACGGTGCGATCCTGCCTGTCTTCGAGATCGTCGCGCAATTCGCGCGCGCCGCGTTCGGAACGATCGATCGATGCCCGGCTTGCCTGCCGGTTCCTGGCCCAGACGTAAATCGCCGTCGCGAGCAGCAGGATCGGCCCCAGGATCAGGGCCACGGCCCAGAAATCACCCATTGGTATGCTCCTTGAAGGTCATACCCCCGGCAACGCCCGAGCGCGGCGATCTTTCCTGATGGGCGCAAAAGGAAGGGGCCGGGAAGATCGCTCCTCCCGGCCCCTGCCCTCGGTTCGGTCAATTCAGAATCAGGCGCCTTCGATCTCGCTCAGGTCGAGCTTGAGGCCCGGGCCCATCGTGCTGGTCAGCGAGACCTTGCGCACGTACTTGCCCTTGGCGCCGCTCGGCTTGGCCTTCACGATCGCTTCGGTCAGCGCCTTGAAGTTCGTCTTCAGATCTTCGTCCTTGAACGACAGCTTGCCGATGCCCGAATGGATGATGCCCTGCTTCTCCACGCGGAATTCGACCTGGCCGCCCTTGGCGTCCTTCACGGCCTGTTCCACGTTCGGGGTGACGGTGCCCAGCTTCGGGTTCGGCATCAGGCCCTTGGGGCCGAGCAGCTTGCCGAGCCGGCCGACGACGCCCATCATGTCCGGCGTGGCGATCACGCGGTCATAATCGAGGTTGCCGTTCTGCATGTCTTCCATCAGGTCTTCGGCACCGACCTTGTCGGCCCCGGCGGCGGTCGCCTTCTCGGCATTGTCGCCGCGCGCGAAAACCGCGACCTTGACGTCCTTGCCCGTGCCCGAAGGCAGCGAAACCATGCCGCGGACCATCTGGTCGGCGTGGCGCGGATCGACACCCAGGTTCATCGCGACTTCGACCGTTTCGTCGAACTTCTTGCTCGCGAACTGGCGCAGCGTGGTCAGGGCCTCGTCAACGCCATAGAGCTTTTCCGTATCGAGTTCGGCGATCGTCTTCTGCTTCTTGGTCAGCTTGGTCATCGGATCAGCCCTCCACCACTTCGAGGCCCATCGAACGCGCGGAGCCTTCGATGATCTTGGTCGCCTGATCGATGTCGTTCGCGTTCAGGTCCTTCATCTTCGTCTCGGCAATCTCGGCGAGCTGCGAGCGCTTGATCGTCCCGGCCGAAACCTTGCCCGGTTCCTTCGAACCCGACTTGAGCTTGGCCGCGCGCTTGATCAGGAAGCTGGCGGGCGGGGTCTTGGTGACGAAGCTGAACGAGCGATCCGCATAGACCGTGATGATGGTCGGGATCGGCATGGACTTTTCGAGATCCTGCGTCGCGGCGTTGAACGCCTTGCAGAATTCCATGATGTTGACGCCGCGCTGGCCCAGCGCGGGGCCGATCGGCGGGCTGGGGTTGGCAACGCCAGCCGGCACCTGCAGCTTGATATAGCCGTCGATTTTCTTGGCCACGGGTGGCCTCCTTTCTCACTGTCGGCACCGCGCGAACGCGGCGCCTCATGGTAAGCGGTCAAGCAGCCTGCCCAGATCGCTGGAAATGCAGGCCTTCCGCATGGATTTCCTCCCCTCCCCCAAGAATCGGGATGGGCAGGAAGGCGCGCCGATAGGCGCAAACGCTTCGAAATTCAACTCATCGATGCATGGCCGGCGCGGGGGCGGCCCCGCGCCCGGTCACTTGACCAGTTCGACCTGCTCGAAATCGAGTTCCACCGGGGTCGCACGGCCGAAGATCGAAACGCTGACCTTGACCTTCTGCTTGTCGAAATCCAGCTCTTCCACCACGCCGTTGAAGCTGGCGAAAGGACCGTCGAGCACCTTGACCTGGTCGCCGATCTCGTAATCGACGCTGATGTCCTTCTTGGGCGCGGATTTCGCTTCCTCGACCCCGCCGAAATAGCGCGCGGCCTCTTTCTCCGAAATCGGCTGCGGCTTGTTGTTCGAGCCGAGGAATCCGGTCACCTTCGGCGTGTTCTTCACAAGGTGATAGACATCGTCGGTCATCTTCAGCTTGGCGAGGACGTAGCCGGGCATGAACTTGCGTTCGACCTGGACTTTCTTGCCCCGCTTCAGCTCGGTCACGGTTTCGGTCGGAACTTCCACCTCTTCGACAGCTTCCGACAGGCCGAGCCGTTCGGCTTCGGCGATGATCGCGTCGCGCACCTTGTTCTCGAACCCGGAATAGGCGTGAATGATGTACCAGCGAGCCATTGTGATCCTTAGTCTAGTCTTTGGTGCCCGAATCAGGCCAGCGTAAGCAGCCAGCGCACGACAGCGCCGAAAGCCGAATCGATCCCCAGGAAGAACAGCGAGAGGATTACGACCATGATGCCGACGAAAATCGCCGTGCGAACGGTCTCCTCGCGCGTCGGCCATACGACCTTGCTGCCTTCGCTGCGGACCTGACGGATGAATTCTCCGGGGTTCGTCTTGGCCATCTGCGCTCGTTCCCTGCCTGGTAAAACCTGTCTCGCCTTCCGGGATGGGGCCATCGCCGCCCCGGATCAAGTCCGGGAGGGGCTGGCGAAAGCTCCGATGTCGGAAAGCGCGGTCGCATTTAGGCGTCGCACGGCACAAAAGCAAGGCGGCACGCGCCATCGCGCAAACGGTTGCAAACGAAACTTAAGGCTGGCGTTGCGCGCGCCACGGCTCTAGCGTGGCTTGTCATACGAGGGACGTTTGAGGGGAATATCGCGAATGGCGACTGGCCAGGCACTCACGCTGGGCGAACGACTGGTGCAACCGGTCACCAATATCTCGGATTTCATCTGGGGGGGCACCTGGAACGGCGAACAGCTGATTCCCATCCCGCCACTGGCGGTGATCCTGCTGGGCATTGGCCTGTGGATCATGATCGGCCTGCGGTTCTATCCGATCGTAAAGCTCGGCGCGGCGATCCGCGGCCTGTTTGCCGGCCGGAAGAGCGCCGGAAAGGGCGAGATCAGCCCCTTCGCCGCCCTCTCCACCGCACTTTCGGGCCAGGTCGGCACCGGCAATCTCGCCGGGGTGGCGACGGCCATCGCTCTCGGCGGCCCCGGCGCAGTGTTCTGGATGTGGATCACCGCACTGTTCGGCATGGCGTTGGCCTTTGCCGAAGGAAGCCTGGCGATCCGCTATCGCGAAACCACGTCCGACGGCGTCTCGCGCGGTGGACCGATGAGCTACATCATGCTCGGCCTCGGCCCCAAGTGGACCTGGCTCGCCATCGTCTTCTGCCTCGGCACGCTGTTTTCCGCACTGGTGACGGGCAATTCGATCCAGGCCAATGAAGTCGCCAGCGGGCTCAACGAACTGTTCGGGTTCGAACGCTGGCTGGGCGGCCTGATCGTCGCGGTCGCGGTGTTCATCGTGATCATCGGCGGGATCAAGTCGATCGGGAACGTGGCGGAAAAGGTCGTGCCGTTCATGGCCGCCACCTATCTCGTAATGGCGGTCACCGCGCTGATCCTGAACTTCGGCGATCTGCCCGAAACGTTCAGCCGCATCTTTGCCGGCGCGTTCAACTTCCAGAGCGCCAGTGGCGGCTTTGCGGGCGCGGCGATCATCCTGGCGATCCGCGCCGGGGTGGCGCGCGGGCTGTTCTCGAACGAGGCGGGCCAGGGCTCGACCCCGATCGCCCACGCCGTGGCGCAGACCGACGATCCCGAACAGCAGGGCCGCATGGCCATGCTGGGCACATTTATCGACACGATCGTCATCTGCACGATGACCGCGCTGGTTATCCTGACGGTACAGGGCGACTTCACCTATCAGGGCCAGCCGGTCGATCACGTCTGGCAATCGGACCTGGGCACCACGGCCATGTCGGGCTTCGTCACGACGTCGGGCGCATTTGCCGCGGCCTTCCCGTTTGAAATCGCCTCGATCCCGCTGGGCACGCTGGTTGCCAGCACGGCGCTGATCCTGTTCGTCTTCACCACGCTGCTGACATGGTCGTATTACGGTGAGCGCGCGATCACCTTCATCTACGACCGGTTCCCGGGTTCGACCCGCGGCGGGGAAAAGGCGCTGCACATCGGCTGGCGGGTGATCTGGTGCATCGCCATCTTCATCGGCGCGACCCAGCCTTCACAGCTCGTCTGGCGGCTGGGCGACATCTCGAACGCGACGATGGTGCTTCCCAACCTGCTCGCGCTGATGCTCCTGTCGGGCGTGGTATTCAAGCTGGCCCGGGGGGAACGCAACGCCGGGCGGGACTTCAAGCAGGAAACGCCAGAAGAACCCGAAGAGTACTGACGGCGCTAGCCGAAAACAGAAAACGGGCCGGTTGCCACGCGGCGACCGGCCCGTTTTTCTGGAACGTCAACTTGTCTGAAACGTCAACGCAGGCCGAACAGACGGGCCAGGAACCCCGGCTCTTCCTCCATCGGCTGGATCGGCCCGTGCGTCATCAGGCGCAGCGTGGCATCCCGATAGGGACGAGGCTGGGTCCACCCGTCGGGGCGGCTACTGCGGAAAGACTGGCTCGACATGGCTTTTCCTCCATGAGACTGGATTTCCCCTCCATCTATCCCGCATAACGAACGGCCTGCCGCATGGGTTCCCGGGAAAAGCGCGATCACATCGCGGGCGCGCCGCTATCCGAACTCATGCGAGAGCGCGGAGATCGCTTCTTGCGATCACCGACTTATGCAAGCTCACGCCCCGTCCTTGATGCATCGAACCGTTACATGCCGCACGTATTTGATGAAATCTGGGTCGATTGTCCGAAGATACCTCGCCGCAAATGTCCGGAACGGTTTGAGCGGGAATTCGCTGCGTCATCATGTCGCGGAGAAAATCTATGTCTCAAAATTCCAAAATCGGCGCCGGATTGGGCGGCGTCGTTCTTACCGCTGGAGCGATCGCGTTCGGAGCGTTCCTGTCCAACAGGCACCAGAATCGCGGATATGACGATGCCGCCAACCATACCAAACGCCAGCCTGAAGGCAGTAACGCGCAGGTCGGCCGATCGGTAACGATCCGCAAGCCGCGTGCCGAACTGTTCGCCTTCTGGTCGGACTTTTCCAACCTGCCGCAATTCATGGAGAATGTGGAAGCGATCGAAGCCGGCGCAGACGGGGCATCGACCTGGCGGATCAAGGCCCCCCCGGGCCAGACGGTCGCGGTGAAAACCGAAATCGCCAGCAAGAAGCAGGACGAGTTGATCGCCTGGCGCTCGGTCGAGGATTCCGAGATCGAAACCAGCGGCGAGGTTCGCTTCGAGGATGCACCGGGCGAGCGCGGAACCAGGGTCAGCCTGGTGATGGCCTACGACCCGCCCGCAGGCGCGCTCGGCCGAGCGGTGGCGAAGCTGTTCCTGCGCGAGCCGCAGGTCCAGGCCCGGCACGATCTGAAGCGTTTCAAAATGCTCATGGAAACCGGGGAAATAGCGACATCGGCGCGAACGCGGGACGAAACCCGTGCAGCCAAGCAGGAGAACGGATGATGCGAGCACTTACCTGGCATGGAACCAACGACGTTCGCGTGGACACGGTCAGCGATCCGGAAATCATCAATCCCCGCGATGCGATCATCAAGATCACCAGCACGGCCATCTGCGGGTCCGACCTTCACCTATACGATGGCGTCATTCCCGGCGTGGCGCCGGGCGATGTGCTGGGCCATGAATTCATGGGCGAAGTCGTCGAGACGGGGTCTGCGAGCGATCTGGAGAAAGGGCAGCGCGTCGTCGTGCCCTTCACGATCAGCTGCGGCGGCTGTTTCCATTGCAAGCAGCAGCAATATTCGGCCTGCGACAATTCCAACCCGGCTGAAAAGCAGGATATGTCGGCGACGCTCTACGGCCAGCCGATGGCCGCGCTGTTCGGCTATTCGCACCTGACCGGCGGCTACTCGGGCGGACAGGCCGAATACGCCCGCGTGCCCTTTTCCGATGTCGGCCCGATCGTCGTTCCCGACCATCTGGAGGACGATAAGGTGCTGTTCCTTTCGGACATCCTCCCGACCGGCTGGATGGCGGCGGAAAATGCCGACATCCAGCCCGATGATACGGTTGCGGTGTGGGGCTGCGGCCCGGTCGGATTGTTCGCGATCCAGTCGGCCATCGTGATGGGCGCATCCAAGGTGATCGCGATCGACCGCTATCCGAACCGCCTGGAGCTGGCGAAGCAGCTGGGCGCGGAGATCATCGACTTCCGCGAGACCGATGTGCGCGAGGCCCTGATGGAAATGTCCGGCGGGATCGGCGTGGATGCAGTGATCGACGCGGTCGGCATGGAATCGCACGGCTTCGCGATCGACAACATGTTCGACGTCGTGAAGCAGAAGGTCGGCATGGGCGCCGACCGCGCGAGCGCGCTGAAGCAGGCGATTCTCGCGGTCCGGTTCGGCGGCAAGGTCTCGATCCCCGGCGTTTATGGCGGGATGACCGACAAGTGGCCGCTCGGGGCGATGATGGAGAAGGGCCTGCAGATCCGCGGCGGCCAGACCCATGTGCAGAAATATACCAAGCAGCTGCTCGAGAAGATCGAGGATGGCACGCTCGATACCACATTCCTGATCAGCCACCGGCTGCCGCTCGAACAGGCAGCCGAGGGCTACAAGAACTTCAAGGAGCAGCAGAATGAATGGACCAAGGTCATTCTGAAGCCCGGGATGGAGAACTGATCATGGCCGGGAAAATCGACAAGCTGTCCGGGCTATGCGTGATCACCGGTGCTTCGAGCGGCATCGGGCTTGAGTTCACGAAGCTGGCGGCCCGCGATGGCTGCGACCTGATCCTCGCCGCCGACCGCGATCTTGGCGCGGCCGAAGCCGCCGCGCGGCAGTGCGGTGCCGCTGGCGTCGAGACGGTCGAAGCCGATCTCGCCACCCGCGACGGCCTCCAGGCCCTCGTGACGGCGCTCGGCGACCGTACGCCCGATGTCCTGCTCGCCAATGCCGGCCACGGGCTGGGCGAAGCGTTCCTCGATCAGGAGTGGAAGGACATCGCCCATGTGATCCACACCAATGTCACCGGCACGACCTGGCTGCTGCACCATGTCGGGCAGAAGATGCGCGCGAAAAACGCCGGCCGCATCCTCGTGACCGGTTCGATCGCGGGGCACATCCCGGGCGCTTTCCAGCTCGTTTACAACAGCACCAAGAGCTACATCGATTACTTCTGCTTCGGGCTGCGCAACGAGCTCAAGGATACCGACGTGGTCGTCTCGTGCCTGATGCCGGGGCCGACGGATACCCAGTTCTTCGACCGCGCCGGGCTCGAGAACACCGATGTCGGCAAATCGGACAGCAAAGATGATCCCGCCATGGTCGCCGAGGCGGGCTACAAGGCCCTTCTCGAAGGCGACGCGCACACGGTCAGCGGCTTCATGAACAAGATCCAGGATATGTTCGCCGGCGTGATCCCCGACACGGTGCTTGCCCAGATGCATCGCCGCATGGCCGAACCCGATGATCGCTGAAGCGTGAAACGGCGCCCCGACGTGCTTTCTGGCGTATGTGTCCAGAGGGGCTTGCGCTGTTGCTTGCCGCCCTGAATGCGAAAGGCTTCCTTCACCTAGTCTTCGACAAGGCCTCTCGCGCAACCGGGCGGGGTGAAGCTTAACTGGGCCAGGCGCCAGGCCGGATCGTCCGCCATGAGCTCGTCGAGGCTCGGCAGCTGCGGCGGCGGGTGCACCCCGCGCACATCGGCGAGGATGTAGCGACCGGATTCGCGCAAGCGGATATCGGCGCCGGGCCAGCGTTCGGCAAGACGCCGGCACAGTCGCTCCGCTTCGGGCGAAAGCTTCGCACTCGCGAGCGCACGAGGCGCACCGTCGAGCAGTTCCGCGCCAGCTGTCCGAACATTCTTGATACCATCGTAGAGGATCGAAACCGAAATCGCGGCTGCGGCGGCCGAGTCCGCCCACCAGAAGCCCAGCCCCACGCCGACGATTCCGGCTATGCCCGCAACGCCGGTGTGCCAGTCGGCCTTCTGCATGTCGGCATCGGTATGGAGAACTTTGTCGCGCAGCTGCTTCGCGACGGGCGTTTTGAGACGGCCCAGGACAACCGGGATCACAACCGAATAGGCAAGCGCCGCGATCATCAGCCAGCCCATCCAGAAGGTCTGGCCGAACAGGGTCACCGGCCCGATCGTCGGGTGTTCCTGTTTCATCAGACCCGTAAGACCATCGTAAAGCAGCCACAGGCCCATCGCACAGAGCACTACCGCGCTCGTCAGGAAGGCAAGGCTGTTCACCCTCACAAAGCCATGCGGATAGAACTCGGTGGGCTTACGGCGCTCGAGACTGGCGGAAATCAGGAAAGTAGCGGCGGGCACCAGCCCCAGCATGTCTTCGAGGAAGGCGGTCTTCATCGCCTGGCTGGAACCCATGGCGAAATACATCACCACGACGACAGATCCCATGCCCAGCAGCGTCCACCATTCGAGTTTCCTGGCTTTCGCCATGGCCGGCTGAATATCTTGCGGAAGCTCATTCATGGTTGCGATGCCGCTTCCACCATCATGATCCAGCCGTTTTCACCGTTACGCATGGCGAAGCGCGGGGCGAACTTTTCGTCTGGAGGCTCCGCGCGCCAGCCTAGCGCGGAGCCGAAATGGACTTCCCTCGCCCATGGGCTCTTTTTGGGGAAATGACCGTACACCAGATCGAGCTTGCCATCGGCGAGATCATGCAGGATTCTATCACTTTCGCCGTCGTGGCGCTCGATGCGGGCATCGGTGCGTGAAGAAAGTTTCCGCAGCGCTTCGGTGCCCGCATCGGCGGGTTCGGCCCCGCCCACCCAGCCGAGCCGGATAACCCCGGTTTCCCGAACAAGGGCTTCGGTCCGCTCCGGATCCTGGGGAATATCAGCGCAAGCAGCAAGCGCGGTGATCGCCCCGGCAAGGGCAACAAGGCGAAACCTGCAAGCGTGCACAATGCTCGGCATGCCGGCCCAACGCACCAAACTGCGCAGCCGTTCCGTTCGCGATCATTGTTCGACTGGCCGCCTTTCCTTTAAGCTGTTGATTTGATGATTTTCTGAGGACTCGAGACTTAAATCAGCTTCAAGGCCGGACCTCCATCTCACCGAGGAGTCATGATGGAACCATATCCCGGGGGAGGCCGGCGCCCGGGATATGGTTCACACAGCTAAGCGTGTCGCTCTGCAATTTCACCGAGGGCTCTGGCCAGCGAATCCATATCAGCCATGGAATTGAAGAGCGCCGGAGTAATCCGAATACACGAGCCACTCGCCAGTCCGGTGCGCAACACAGTGAATATGCCATGCCTCTCGAGCAGGCGCTCAGCGAGCGCGCGATTGTCCGCGAAAGAGGTCAGGCCCCGCAGCCGGAATGAGGTTATTCCGGCATACATGCGCGGGTCGTTCGGCGTCAGAACTTGAATCGCGTCATTTGTTTTCACTGCCTCGACCCAGCGGTCGCGCAGCGCACGCAGTCTCGCCGCCCGGCGAGGGGCCGTAATTGAAGCCTGGAAGCCCAGTGCATCGGGCACGCTCAACAGAGCGGCGAAATCGACGGTGCCTGTATGTACGCGCGACCTGATATCGCCCGACTGTCGATTGGCGTCTGCCATGTCCGGGTCAATTGCCGCGATACGGTCCCGCCGGATATACGCTGCTCCAACGCCCAGCGGCGCGCCGATCCACTTGTGCAGGTTGAGGCCCACGAAATCGGCATTGAGATCGGGCAAAGTGAAATCGACCTGGCCCAGACTGTGTGCGGCATCGACAATCGCGTCGATCCCCCGCTCCCGCGCCATTGCCACGATCTCGCGCACCGGAATCTGCAGCCCTGTGCGATGGCTGACATGCGTGAGGAGCACCAGCCGCAGATGAGGATGCGCATCAAACGCACGCCGATAAGTGTCGAGCACGTTTTCGTAGCTTGCCGGTTCTGGAAGGGCGATACGGATCACCTCGGCACCACGCCGCGCCATGGCGGAGACCATGCCGTCCTGCATGCTGTCATAGTCGAGATCGGTAAACAGCGCCGCTTCGCCGGGCCCGATCCGGTTGTAGCCGCCGATCAGTGTCTTCAAAGCCTCGGTCGCGTTGCGGGTAAACACGATCTCTTCGACATCCACCTTCAGGAAGTCGGCCACCTCATCGCGCACACGAGCGAGGTCGGCGCCCATCCCGCGACGCGCGTAATAGCTGGTGTCGCGGTTCACCCGGGCGACGTGCCCCTGATAAGCCTCCAGCACCGGGCGCGCCATCATCCCCCAATTGCCGTTCTCGAGCTGGATGACCTCGTCGGTTCCGTCGTATTGGGCCGCGATACGCGCCCAATAGGCTTCGTCATCGCCCGGCGTAGTGGCGAAAGTCGCGCGCAGCGGCAGCGCCTGCGCGGCCAGACCTGCCGCCGCACCGGCGAGCACCGTGCGGCGGCTGAGCGAGGCGGGCATCAGAAATCCAGGCCCAGACGGATGTAATAAAGGCCGCCATCGGTATCGTACGGCGCATTACGCGAGTAAACGAGGCCGCGGTTCGCCTGGAAGGTGGCTTCGTCCGGGTAGGTATCGAACAGGTTTTCTGCACCCACAGTCAGATCGAAATGCTCGCCTAGATTCGCTGTCACGGACGCATCGAACAGCACGATCGAATCGAAACGCTGGAATATGTCGCCCGAGGCGTTTCCGCTGCTATCCGTCCACGGTCCGTAATAGCGACCATGCAGATCGACCGTGAAGGCACCAATCTCGTAGCCCAGGGTTGCAACGGCGTTGTGCTGAGGCAGTCGCTCTTCGAAGATACGACGCTGCGTGTCATTGCCGACGGTGGCACTATCCTCGCTGGTCACCTTGGTGTCGTTGTAATTGTAGGCGAGGCTGGCATTCAGCTTCCCCGAGCCGACATAGTCCCGATAGGCGACGACAGCGTCTATGCCCCGTGTCCGGGTATCGAAGTCGTTGGTGAAGAAGTTCACACGGGTAAAGCGCAGCGGGTTGGGTATGTCTGCAGGCACGGTGAAGGCGGCTGACTGCCCGAAACGCCCTTCAATCTCGATCTGGTAGAAATCGACGCTGGCGGTGACCGGTCCGCGCTGAAACGCAAGACCGGCGGTGATGTTCTCCGATTCCTCGGGCTCCAGCGGTTCTGCGCCCAGCGCCAGCGCGATAGGGTCGTTGGGTGAAAGGCGGCCGGCCGTGAATACTTCCAGCGTCACCGTATCGAGGCCCTGCGAGGTGCTCGAAGTGTTGAGCTGGCCCGGAGTCGGAGCGCGAAAGCCGGTGGAATAGGTAGCGCGCATGGCCAGCCCGTCGACTGGTTCGACGCGGCCGGAGAACTTGTAATTGAAAGTGTCACCGAACTCGGAGAAATCCTCGTAGCGGCCCGCGGCACCTACTGTCACGATCTCGCCCAGCGTCCACTCAAGGTCCAGATATCCGGCATAGCTGGTCTGGTCCCATTTGCCCGCCTGGGTGGGGCTGAAGCCGGGGAAGCCGTTGGAATTGGGTGCCAGCCCGTCGACCGCGCCCGGTCCGATTGCGTAAGAAGCTGGATCACCCGGCGCGACCGAATAGGTTTCTTCGCGGCGTTCGGCGCCAAACGCCAGATTGACGGGTCCGCCGGCAAGATCGAGCCGGTACACGAAATCGGCATTAAGGTTGAATTCGCCCTGCTCGAGCCGTCCGAGATAGAACGCTGTAGGGCTGGCCGGACCGAGCGAGGCGTTGAGCGATTCCTGCATGTTGTAATCGATCCGGCTGCTGCCAGCCGAAGCGCTGATATCGTAGCTCAGTGCATCGGTGATATCGCCGCGCGCGCCCGCTGCACCTTGCAGGTCGAGAAATTCGGTCCCGAAGCGAGGCGTGAAGCCGGTGGGATAGATCGAAGTGAAGCTGAAATCGGGAAACGCTGCGGCGCTGTTGAAAACGCTGCCCGTGGTGGCCGGGTTGCGCCAGTTGAAATCCGTTACCGCATCGCCGTCCGCCAGGGTCCCAAAAGCGTAAAGTTCGAACGCATCGGCAAAGGCATAATTCAGGTTGCTTGCCGCGCGGATAGTATTCGCCTCCGGCTGCCCCCACCGCTGGACGGGATTGGGAATGTCGAGATCAGGGCGGGCTGCCTGCAGCTCGATGGCATCGGGGCGCTGGCGTGTGCGCGAGGTAGCGGCGCTGTCGGCATACTCCCAGGTAAAGATGGCCGAGCCGCGGTCGCCGAGCGGCAATCCGCCCTGCAGGCCAATCTGGTAGGAATCGCCGTCATCCTCGTAATATTGCGAGAATTGCGCGTAAGCATCGGCACCCGGCTCGTCCTCAAGGATGAAGTTGATGACCCCAGCGATCGCATCGGAACCGTATTGTGCCGAGGCACCGTCGCGAAGAACCTCTACCCGTTTGACCGAGAATCCGGGGAAGGTGTTGAGGTCGGGCGCCTGCGAGCCGCGCGAACCGAGCAATGCCGAACGGTGGTAGCGCTTGCCATTGACGAGCACGAGCGTTTGGTCGGGCGAAAGACCGCGAAGCGTCGCCGGCCGCACGAAGGCGAGACCGTCTGCGGCTGGCAGGCGCTGTACGTTGAAGGACGGCAATTGCCGCGCCAGGACATCCGCCACGTCGTCCGACGTAACCGATTGAAGCACTTCTTGCGAAAGCACATCTACCGGTGCCAGGGTATCGAAAGGCGTGCGCCCTACTTCGCGTGTGCCGGTGACGATAATCACCTCGTTATCTGCGCGCGGCCGGGCGCTGGTGCCACTGTCCTGCGCCCGCGCGCCGGTGGCGCTGGCAAGCGCGAGAGCCAGAAGAGAAATACCGGTTAGACGCTGCATCTAAAGCCACCCTGTTCTTATTTCCAAGACGGGCACCCGCTAGGATGGAAACGGGTCAGTGTGATGAAAGCGCGATGACGATCCAAAGACGATCCCGGAACGGCTGGGTCCGGTGGCTCGCCACCGCACCGGGAGCGGATCAGGGGTTGCCGCTGCTAGGGCTCCGGTAACCGGGGGCTTCCTGCCGCTTGAGTGGAGCCGGGGTTTCGAACGGCTCGATTTCATTCATGGGTCGGTTCTCGATGCGATCGCCGAGCGCGCTTCATCAGCCGATATAGAGACCGCGCTGGTCAGCGACCGTGTAAGGCTTGTCTTTGGTCTTCAGCGCACGGAGCCGCGTTTCGGCCAGAGGCATGTGCGGGCCTTTTCCCAATGCGGTTTTCGCAAAGGCCCGCAAAAGGCCAACAAAATCTCAGGAGCCCCCGAGGTTTCGCAGGACGCTCCGGAACGATCCAAGGGCCAAATCCCCAGGATTTCTGCGGGTTTTATAGATTATTTGGGAGAACGTGAGAAGAACAAATGGTGCCCAGAAGAGGACTCGAACCTCCACGCCCTTGCGAGCGCCAGCACCTGAAGCTGGTGCGTCTACCAATTCCGCCATCTGGGCACCGGATGCGGTCGGATCGTCGAAGTCCGGCTCGCGGGTAGGGGCGGGCCACTAGCGAAGCGGGGGGGACCTTGTCAACGCTTTGTACGAGCGGTTGCGGCTTGCGCCGCATTGGGGCAATGCGGCGGCAGATTCGCGAACATGTGCGCGAGCGGACAGCACGATAAACGGCAAGGGCCCATGGCAGCAAACGATCCTCTGAACGGCAAGCTGGTGACGCTGACTGGCGGAAGCGGCTTTTTCGGGCGTCATGTCGCCCAGGCGCTGCTAGAGCGCGGTGCGCGGCTCAGGATCGCCAGCCGCGAACCGGGCAAGGCCTATTCGCTCAAACCGCTCGCCAATCTGGGCCAGATCGCCTTCATGCCCTGCGACGTGCGCGATCCGGCGCAGGCGGCGGCGGCCGTGCGCGGCGCCGATGCCATAGTCAATCTGGTCGGATCGTTCGAAGGCGACCTGATGAAGCTGATTTGCGGCGGCGCGCGCAATGTCGCGGTGGCCGCGCGCGATGCCGGCGCGGCGGCGATGGTCCACGTCAGCGCAATCGGCGCCGATGCGGGGTCCCCGGCAGGCTATGCCGAGGCCAAGGCCCGCAGCGAGGAAGAGGTGCTGCACGCCTTCCCCGCTGCGACGATCCTGCGCCCTTCGCTGCTGTTCGCCGAAAACGGCGGGTTCGTGAACATGCTCGCCGATGTCATCGCGACATTCCCGGTGGTCCCGGTGTTCGCCCCGCAGGCGAAGGTACAGCCGCTGTTCGTGGACGATGCCGCCGATGCGGTTACCGCCGCGCTCGCCGATCCGGGGCGGCATGGCGGCAAGACTTACGAGATCGCCGGCCCTGAGGCGATCGGCATGATGGAACTGCACGAGCGCATCGCCGATGCGCAGGAGCGCGAGCGGCATCTGATTGCGATGCCCGATGCACTGTCGTCTCTGTTCGCGGCGCTGCCGGGAACGCCGATGAACACCGACCAGTGGACCATGCTGCGCCAGGGCAACACGGCATCGGGCGCGCTGCCCGGGCTCGACAAGCTGGGCGTGCAGCCGCGGCCGCTGGGGCTGTTTCTTGACCGGTGGATGACCCGCTATCGCAAGCACGGCCGCTTTGCCGAACGCACGCGCGACGCGGCCTGATTGTCGTTCTGATTAAGGCGCGGCAGCGCGCCTGGTGCTGCCGCGCACAAGAAGACAACTTCTAGCCGCTGGCGGGCGGCGCCGTGCCTTCATCGGCAAGCAGGGTGAGCGGCTCGACCAGCAGAACCGCGCCTTCGTGCCCGATAATCCGCACCCGTTCGCCGGTGGCGACATCGGCCCCGCGCGCCAGCCATTCGCTGTCGCCATGGCGAATGCGCCCCGTGCCGCCTTCGAACGCCTGAGTGACGAGCGCGGTTTCCCCGATCAGCCGGCTGCCCCGCTTGTTGAGCAGCGGATCGGCGCCGACGATCGGCTTGTCGCGCAGGAACCGGCGCGCCGAAAACGCCAGAATCAGCGCGAGGAAGACGAAGTTGCTGATCTGCACCGCCAGGCCGAGGTCGAGAACGAATGTCAGAAACCCCGTGGCGAGCGCCGCCGCCGCGAGCCAGATCAGATATACGCCGGGCACCACCAGTTCGAGCGCGGCCAGCGCCAGCCCGATGGCGATCCAGATCCAGTGCGGATCGAAGTTGTCGAGCCCGTCCACCGGCTATCCCGTATCGCCGGAACGCGGCACGCTGGCGCGCGGTGCGCGTTCGCGCTGCTGCGGCAGGGGCGTGCCGCGATCGCCGGTCTTGGTGGTCACTGCGCCTTCGACCGGGGCGACCGCATCGCGCACCAGTTCGCCAATTCCGCCGAGCGAGCCGATCAACTGGGTCGCTTCGACCGGGAACAGGATCGTCTTGGCATTGGGGCTGGTGGCGAACTGGCTCACCGCCTTGGTATATTCCTGCGCGACGAAGTAATTGATCGCGGCATTGCCGCTTTGCGCGATTGCGTCCGACACCATCTGCGTCGCCTTCGCTTCCGCCTCCGCCGCGCGTTCGCGGGCCTCGGCATCGCGGAAGGCCGCTTCGCGCTTGCCCTCGGCCTTCAGGATCGCGCTCTGCTTATCCCCTTCGGCGCGCAGGATGTTGGACGCGCGATCGCCTTCCGCCTCCAGGATTTCGGCGCGCTTGAGCCGTTCGGCCTTCATCTGCCGCGCCATGGCCTCGGAAATGTCGATCGGCGGGCGGATATCCTTGATCTCGACGCGGGTGATCTTGACCCCCCAGGGCGAGGTCGCATGGTCGACCACGCTCAGCAACCGGGCGTTGATCTCGTCCCGCTTGGACAGCGTTTCGTCGAGATCCATCGATCCCATCACGGTCCGCAGGTTGGTGGTCGTGAGCGCCATGATCGCGTTGTAGAGATTGGCGACTTCGTAAGCGGCCTTGCCCGCATCGAGCACCTGGAAGAACACCACTGCGTCGACACCGACCATGGCATTGTCTTTCGTGATGATTTCCTGGCCCGGAATGTCGAGCACCTGTTCCATCACGTTCACTTTCTGCCCGACGCGATCGATGAACGGGATGATCAGATGCAGCCCGGGTTCCGCGGCGAGCGTGTATTTGCCCAGCCGTTCGATCGTATAGACGTAACCCTGTTTGACCACGCGCACCGCCATCAGGAGGAACATCACCGCCAGCACCAGCAACATTATCAGCACGAGACCCATCGACATTCTCCTCCATCCGCCTGCCCGCATCGTAGCGCAGCGGGGGTGGGGGGCAAGCGAAACCGGTGGCGGCCCGGGACCCGCGCAAAGCGTTACCATTCGGCAAGGATTGGTCGCTAGCGTCGCCGCAAAACGACCACCGGGGGCGCGCGTGATCGAAGTCGAGGTTCAGAACGAGACCCACCAGACGCAGGATCGGCTGCGATTCGCATCGGTGCCCCGCATCGGCGAAGGCATCCGGCTGCGCGAGCCCGACGGGTGCTGGGCATCGTACGACGT
Organism: Pelagerythrobacter marensis; assembly: GCF_001028625.1. Taxonomy (NCBI): domain Bacteria; kingdom Pseudomonadati; phylum Pseudomonadota; class Alphaproteobacteria; order Sphingomonadales; family Erythrobacteraceae; genus Pelagerythrobacter; species Pelagerythrobacter marensis. The sequence continues at coordinate 2,079,097 of NZ_CP011805.1, forward strand.
GATCGACGTCTGGTATCAGAAGGCGGAGTTCGGCGACGTCTGGATGCCGTACCTCCATGTCTGCATCACCCCGGACGAACAGCCCGCGGCGCCTGCCCCTGCCCCCGGCAACGCAACCGTGCCGCCGGTTCCGGGCGGCCATTCGCCCCTGCACGGTGCGGCGGATCGTTCGCCGCTCGCCAGCCCGCGCGGCGACCAGCCCCGCACCCCGGTCTGGGGCGAGGAGGAGGTGCCGCCATTCACGGGCTGATCAAACGCGCCGCCGCGCCGGCCGCCCCGGCCCCGCGCGAGGACGGCGCGCCGCCGCCGCCCGCACCGTCGCCACAAACGCGGCGATGCTTGGTGGTCGACGATTCGCGCATGATCCGCAAAGTGGCGCGCCGCATTGTCGAGGAGTTGGGGTTCGAAACCGCCGAAGCCGAAAATGGTGAAGAGGCGCTGGCACGGTGCCGGGCGGCCATGCCCGATCTGGTCCTGCTGGACTGGAACATGCCGGTGATGAGCGGGATCGAATTCGTCACCCGCCTGCGCGCCCTCCCCGCCCAGCGCCCGCCGCGCGTGGTGTTCTGCACGTCCAATTCGGATACGGTCGACGTTCACAAGGGGATCGAGGCCGGCGCGGACGAATATGTGATCAAGCCGTTCGACCGGGCAACGCTGCAGGCCAAACTGCACGCCATCGGATTGAACTAGAACCAATGGCCGCCGCGCTCCCGCGCAGGCGGGGGATCGGCTATGGGCGGATGTTGGCACATTTAACTTGACATTTATAACCGTTTTGGTTATGCAGTGAGGGCCAGTCCACGCTGGCACAAGCGACGGGGGCGAAGCGTGTACGCGTCACGTCTGGCCGCTTCGTCCATACGGCCGGTGCCTCGGGGGGCTAGTGACCTTCTAGAGAAAGCACCCTGTGCCGGGATGCGAGGAGTTTGGAACGGCAGGTTCGTTCTTCGCGGTGGCCCTCAACGCCGTGAACGACAGGGACCCGAGTTCCAGACGGATTGGGTGAGCGCGAGCCCTGGCCCTGTCCGTGCCTTGCACCCCTCTTAGGGCTGAGCGGCAGGTTGTGCGTAACCCCTTCCGCCACTCGCGACGATGTTACCAAGGCAACCCTGTGACGCCCAGGTGGCAATCCTGTGATGCCCAGGCGGCACCGGCCGATTCCGTCCGCTTGCCTTTCCCGGCGCAACCGTCCGCACTCGCCAGCGGATGATCGGGTGTGGGCTGGCCCTGACCGCCCCCCGTGAGTTCCTGCGAAAGCAGGAACCCAGACACAGCCGCAACGCCCGCCGTCCTGGGCCCCTGCTTTCGCAGGGGATCACCGCCCGCGAAGACTGTCCGTTTCCCCCCGCCGTCCCCGCGCAGGCGGGGGCCTCATGCTATCGGGCACAGCGCCTGCGGCCTGAGGCCCCCGCCTGCGCGGGGGACCGGGTGACGTTCGACCTACCCCGCCCTCACGCCAGCGCGCGGCGGTAGAGGGTCAGCAGGTCGGCCCAGGCGCGTTCGGCTTCGGCTTCGGCGTAAGCGGGGGCGTCGGGGACGGTCCAGCCGTGATCGCCGGCGTAGACTTCGACTTTCGCGGCGCGGCCGGCGGCCTGGGCCGCTTGGCGCAGGATAGTCTTGTGTTCGGGCGCATCGGCATCGTCGTCCTGCGCGATCGCGATCAGCAGATCGGCCTTCGCCTCGTCGAACAGCGCGTGGGGACTTGCCGCCTCCGCCTCGCGCACCAGCCCGCCACCGTGGAAGCTCGCCGCCGCTCGCACCCGCGAAGGCACCGCGACGGCGGACCACATCGCGAACGGTCCGCCCATGCAATATCCCTGGGTGCCGACCCCGCGCGTGCTGTCCACCGCCTCCTGCCCATCCAGCCAGGTGATCGCGGCCACGGCATCGCGCAGGATCGCCCCCATATCGAGCTTCGCGCGCCACGGCGCCACTTTGCTGAAGCCGCCGCTGCCGGCAAAATCGGCAAAATCCTCGAACTGCTGGCCGGAGACGTCGCGGTAATAAGGATTGGCGACGAAGACGGCATAGCCCTGGCGCGCCAGCCGCCGGGCCATCATGCGCTTCGCCTCGCGCAGGCCCGCGATATCCGGCCAGAACAGGATCGCGGGCGCCGGGCCGGACACCGGGTGGACGAAAAACCCGTCCATCATCCCGTCGCGGGTGGAGAAGCCCAGCGTCTCCTCCCGCAGTTCCGCCAGCACCGCTTCGTCCGCGCCGCCGGCCCCGACCGGGGCGCAGGCGGCCATTGCGGCCATTCCGCCCAGCGCACCGAACTGCCGCCGGCTAAGCCCCTCGCGCGCCCAGCGGGCCAGCTTGTCTTCGTCGCACATCGTCCGTCTCCATCTCGCCGTCGCGGCATCGTGTGCCCTCGCGTGCACCGATGCAAGCGGAACGCGATTGGCATGGGCGGCAGGCATGGTAGGTTGCGGCGAAAGACCGATTCTGACCGGGAGAGAGAAACGTGAACGAACAGACCGCCATCAGCCGCGAACAGCTCGAATATTCGCAAGGGGCCAAGGATTTCCTCGCGCGCAAGCCGCAGCTGTTCGTCGGCGGCGAATGGGTCGACAGCACGCATGACAGGACGCTGCCGGTCGAAGACCCGTCGTGCGGGCGCGAAGTGGCGCGGATCGTCGATGCTTCCACCGAGGATGTCGACCGCGCGGTTGCCGCGGCGCGCACCGCCTTCGACGACGGGCGCTGGTCCAACCTGCCGCCCATGAAGCGCGAGGCGACGATCCACCGGCTCGCCGACCTGATCCAGCGCGATGGCGAGCTGCTGGCCGAACTGGAGGCGATCGACAACGGCAAGCCCAAGACGATGGCCCATGCGGTCGACGTCAACGGCGCGATTTCGATGCTGCATTACCACGCCGGCTGGGCAAGCAAGCTGAGCGGCGAAATGATCGAGCCGGCCAATGCCCCGCGCGGGGTGTTCCACAGCTATACCCGGCGCGAGCCGGTTGGCGTGGCGGCGCAGATCGTGCCGTGGAACTTCCCCCTGCTGATGGCGGTGCAGAAGATCGCCCCCGCCCTCGCCGCCGGGTGCACCCTGGTGCTCAAGCCGGCGGAGCAGACCAGCGTGACCGCGCTGAAGCTGGCCGACCTGATTGCCGAGGCGGGCTTCCCCGCCGGCACGGTGAACATCGTCACCGGGCTGGGCGAAACCGCGGGCGACCGCCTGGTGCGCCACCCGGATGTGGACAAGGTCGCCTTCACCGGATCGACCGAAGTGGGCAAGATCATCAACCGCACCGCGACCGACAGCATGAAGCGGGTAACGCTGGAACTGGGCGGCAAGAGCCCGGTGATCGTGCTGCCCGACATGGACCCGGCGGTCGCCGCCGGCGGCGCGGCGAACGCGATCTTCTTCAATTCGGGCCAGGTCTGCGTCGCGGGCAGCCGCCTCTATGCCCATCGCGACGTGTTCGACCGCCTGATCGAAGGGATCGCCGAAACCGCCCCCGCCTGGGCCCCGCGCCCCAGCCTCGACCCCCAGGCTCGGATGGGTCCGCTGGTGAGCCACGAACAGTTCGAACGCGTCATGGGCTATATCGAAGCGGGCAAGAAAGACGGGGCGAGCGTCGCGATGGGCGGCGATGCCGCGCCGTCGAACGGCGGATATTACGTCAACCCGACCGTGATGGTCGACGTGAACCCTTCGATGAGCGTGGTACAGGAAGAGATTTTCGGCCCGGTCGTCGTCGCCCAGCGGTTCGACGACCTCGACGATGTGGCGAAGCAGGCGAACGACACGCTCTACGGCCTCGGTGCCGGGGTCTGGACCCGCGACGTCGGCGCGTTCCACACGCTCGCTGCGAAGATCAAGTCGGGCACCGTCTGGGGCAATTGCCACTCGATGCTCGACAGCGCGCTGCCCTTCGGCGGCTACAAGCAGTCGGGGATCGGGCGCGAACTCGGCAGCGAAGGGGTGAAGGCCTATACCGAGCTGAAGACCGTCATCCTTCAGCTCTAGCGGCGCCGCCGGGCAGGCTCTCCGGCTTTTCGACGTGGTCCATCGCCTCCGCCTTGTCGATCGCGATGTCGCCGCGGGGCACGACCGCGAAAGTACCGTCGGTCTCCAGGATCACCCAGTTCGCCTCCGCCGGATCGACGATCCCTTCGCTTCTGAGCGCGGATTCGATCTCGGCGCGGGTGATCCGGGTCTGCTTCATCGCGTCTTCGAGGAACACGCCCTTGTGCAGCAGCAGGGTCGGCTGCGCCTTGATCGCCTTGGTGACGGTGGAGGAGCGGACCAGCACGAATGTCACGACATACTGGCACAGGCCCAGCGCGATGATCGCCACGGTCGCTTCGGCATAGGATACGTCGCGCAGCAGGATTCCGCTGGCCGCCAGGCTCCCCACCGCAACGGTGATGATCCAGTCGAAATTGTTCATCTGGCCCGTCGTGCGCTTGCCCGAAAGACGCGTGAGGATGACGACGGTGAGGTAGAAGGCGAGCGACAGCACCGCCACCTCTGCCAGGCGGGAACGTTCAGCCCAGAGGCCGGGATCGAATTCCATGATAGTCCTCCTGCCTGATAGAAGGCACGAGAACGCGATCCGTTTCCGGCCGGGCGGGAATCAGTTGCGGAAGACGACCGTACGCGCGCCGTTCAGCACGACGCGCTCTTCCACATGCAGGCGCACCGCCTCCGCCAGAACGCGGCTTTCGATCTCGCGCCCCTTGCGGACGAGTTCGTCCGGGCTGTCGGCATGGGTGATCGGTTCCACGTCCTGGTGGATGATTGGCCCTTCGTCGAGGTCGGCGGTGACATAGTGCGCGGTCGCGCCGATCATCTTCACCCCGCGCGCGTGCGCCTGATGATAGGGCCTGGCCCCCTTGAACCCCGGCAGGAACGAATGGTGGATGTTGATGCAGCGCCCGGCGAAATGGGCCGCCTGCCCATCGGACAGGATCTGCATGTAACGCGCCAGGATCACCAGTTCGGCATCGCTGTCTTCCGCGATCCGGCGCACTTGCGCTTCCTGCTCCGCCTTGGTCGCGGCGGTCACCGGCAGGTGGTGGAAGGGAATATCGCCGATATTGGTGTGGCTGATCGCCTCGCGCGGGTGGTTGGAAACGATCGCCACCGGGTCGATCGGCAATTCCCCGATGCGCCAGCGATAGAGCAGGTCGGCGAGGCAGTGATCGAACTTGCTGACCATGATCAGCACCCGCCGCGCCCGGTCGCGCCGGACCAGCTTCCAGCGCATTGCGCATTCTTCGGCGAAAGGCGCGAACGCCGCGCGGAAGCTTTCCGCATCGGATTGGCCGGGATCGAAGGCAATCCGCATGAAGAAGGCATCGCTCGCCCGGTCGTTGAACTGCTGCGCCTCCAGAATATTGGCGCCGCGTTCGAACAGCAGGCCGGTGACCTGCGCGGTGATGCCGGGCCGGTCGGCGCAGCTCAGGGTCAGGATCAGCGGCTCGGCCATCGTCAGCGGCGTCCCAGCGCCTCTTCGCATTCGGCCATCAGGGTGGCGACGATCTGCGCGACCGGCTCTTCCTCGCGCACCATGCCGACCGACTGGCCGGCCATCAGGCTGCCGCCTTCCACGTCGCCATCGATCACCGCGCGGCGCAGCGCGCCGGCCCAGTAATGCTCGATCTGCAATTGCGCCTCGCCCATCGCGATTTCCTCGCGGTCGAGCCTGCCGGCAACCTCGATCTGCTTGGCGGTGAAAGTTTCGGTGCCCTTGTTGCGCAGCGCGCGGACCGGGATCACCGGCAGGCGGGGATCGACCTGCACGCTGGTGATTGCATCACGCGCGCTGGCGCGGAAGAACGCCTTCTTGAAATCGGGATGGGCGATGGACTCGGTGGCACAGGCAAAGCGGGTGCCCAGCTGAACCCCGGCGGCGCCCATTTCCAGATAGCCGGCAATCGCCTGCCCCTTGCCGATCCCGCCGGCGACGAAGATCAGATGCTCTTCCGCCAGCGCAGGCAGAATTTCCTGCGCCAGGACGCTGGTGGACACCGGGCCGATATGGCCGCCCGCCTCCATCCCCTCGATCACCAGCGCATCGACGCCCGAACGCAGCAGCTTCTTCGCCAGCGCCAGCGTCGGCGCGAAGCAGATCACCCGGGCCGGATTCGCCCCGCCCTTGATCGCCTCGACACTGCCCTTGGGCGGAATGCCGCCGGCCAGGACGACGTGCCCGACCCCGTGGCGCGAGCAGACTTCGATCAGGTCGAACAGCTGCGGGTGCATCGTGATCAGGTTCACGCCGAAGGGCCTGTCCGTCATCGCCTTCGTCGCGGCGATTTCGGCATCGAGCAGCTCGGGCGTCATCGCGCCGCAGGCGATCACGCCGAAACCGCCCGCGTTGCTGATCGCGGAAACCAGGTTGCGTTCGGACACCCAGCTCATCGCGCCGCACAGGATCGCGGTCTCGCAGCCGAGGAAATCGGTGCCGCGCTGCATCAGGCGGCCTGTCTTGGGATAGTCTGTCATCGCCGCGCGCTTAGGGCGCGTACGGCGGAGCGGCAAGTGCCCAGACAGCCTGCCGGGAACCGTCGCGCGCCTTGGCCCTTGTTCAAGAGGGGGAAGATCGCGCGATATTCAATCGGATTCGTCGATTAGCCTGACAGGAGTTAATTGCTTTGCTCGATTGTTACGCAGGCGTAGCCTCCCGACTGTATCGACTCGCACGGCCGCTGGACGGCCCACAGAACCGGAGGATGCCAAGATGGACGTAGCAACTGGATCGATTCCCGGGGGCGGCTGCCCCTTCAGCGGCGATGGCGGCGTACGCAGCCTGCTGGGCCGCACCAACCGCGACTGGTGGCCCGATGCGCTCCAGCTCGAAATTCTGCACCAGGGATCGCTCAGCGCCGATCCGCTGGGAGACGATTTCGATTACTGCGAAGCCTTCAACGCGCTCGATTACGAAGGGATCAAGCGCGACCTGCGGGCACTGATGACCGACAGCAAGCCCTGGTGGCCGGCGGACTATGGCCATTACGGCCCGTTCTTCATCCGCATGGCCTGGCACGCGGCGGGGACCTATCGGACCGGTGACGGGCGCGGCGGCGCCTCCAGCGGGCAGCAGCGTTTCGCCCCGCTCAATTCATGGCCCGACAACGCCAACCTCGACAAGGCGCGGCGCCTGCTGTGGCCGATCAAGCAGAAATACGGCAAGCACATCTCGTGGGCCGACCTGTTCGTGCTGACCGGCAATATCGCGATCGAATCGATGGGCGGCCCGGTCTTCGGCTTCGGCGGCGGGCGCAAGGACGTGTTCGAACCCGAAACCGACGTGTTCTGGGGCACGGAAGAACAGTGGGTCAGCGAAGGCGTGCAGACCCGCATCGACCCGGACAAGGAACTCAAGCTCGAAAACCCGCTCGCCGCGATCCAGATGGGGCTGATCTACGTCAATCCCGAAGGGCCGGGCGGCGAGCCCGACCCCGAAGGTTCGGCGCGCGACATCCGCGAAACGTTCGCCCGCATGGCAATGAACGACGAGGAAACCGTCGCGCTGACCGCCGGCGGCCACACCTTCGGCAAGTGCCACGGCGCGGGCGATGCCTCGCTGGTCGGCGCGGACCCGGAAGGGGCCGACATCGCCTTCCAGGGCCTCGGCTGGACCAGCGGCTACGAAAGCGGGGTGGGCGAACACGCGATCACTTCGGGGCTGGAAGGATCGTGGACCAACACCCCGATCGAATGGACCGGCAACTACTTCCGCCTGCTGCTGGATTACGAATACGAACTGGTCAAGTCGCCCGCCGGGGCGAACCAGTGGCAGCCGGTGAACCAGAAGGAAGAAGACATGGCGCCGGCGGCGCACGATCCTTCCAAGAAGGTGCCGACCATGATGACCACCGCCGACATGGCGATGAAGGTGGACCCGGAATATCGCAGGATCTCCGAACGGTTCCGCAACGATCACGAGGCGTTCCGCGATGCCTTCGCGCGCGCCTGGTTCAAGCTGACCCACCGCGACATGGGGCCCAAGGTTCGCTATCTCGGCCCCGACGTGCCGGAAGAGGATCTGATCTGGCAGGATCCTGTGCCCGCCGGGACGATGCCGTCGGACGGCGATGTCGTCGCCTTCAGGGACAAGATCCTCGATAGCGGGCTGTCGGTCGGCCAGCTGGTCAAGACCGCCTGGGCATCCGCCTCCACCTTCCGCAAGTCCGACCATCGCGGCGGTGCCAACGGCGCGCGCCTCCGCCTGGCCCCGCAGAAAGGCTGGGCGGTGAACGAGCCGGACGAGCTGGCGAAAGTGCTGGGCACGATCGATTCGCTGCGCGGCAACCTGTCGATGGCCGACGCGATCGTCCTGGCCGGGACCGCCGCGGTCGAGAAGGCGGCGCGCGATGCCGGCTTCGATGTCGAGGTGCCGTTCCTCGGCGGGCGCGGCGATGCCGGCGACGAGCATACCGATGTGGAAAGCTTCGAACCGCTCGAACCCCAGGCCGACGGGTTCCGCAATTATCTGAAAACCAAGATGAGCGTGCGGACCGAAGACCTGCTGATCGACCGGTCGCAGCTGCTCGGCCTGTCGGCACCAGAGATGACCGTCCTGATCGGCGGGCTGCGCGTGCTGGGCGCCAATTATCAGGATAGCGAACACGGCGTCTTCACCGATCGCAAGGGGCAGCTGACCAACGACTTCTTCGTCAACCTGCTCGATATGAACACCGCCTGGGAAGTGGTGGACGAGAGCGGCGACGAGGAATTCGTCGGCCACGACCGCGCCAGCGGCGACGAGAAATGGCGCGCGACGCGGACCGATCTGATCTTCGGTTCGAACAGCCAGTTGCGCGCGATCGCCGAAGTCTATGCGGAAACCGGGCACGAGGAGAAATTCGTGCGCGATTTCGTCAACGCCTGGACCAAGGTGATGAACGCCGACCGCAGCGACGTGGCTTACGCCCGGTACCACAAGGCGGCCTGATCCCTGTCGCCGCCGTGAGGGCCCCTGGCACCGGATGCCGGGGGCCCTTTCCTGTCAGAGCCGCCAGCGGCCCATGCAGGGAAAATCGCTGGACTTTCGGAGCGCGGAAGAGAACACATCCCCCAGCACGAATTTGGGAGATAATGTCTCATGACCACCCGTACCGCCCTGCTCGCCGCCGCCTCGTTCGCGGCCATTCCCCTGCTCGCCGCCCCGGCCGCCGCTGACGAGGGGATGTGGACATTCGACGGCTTTCCCGCCGATCAGGTCCGCGAATCTTACGGCTGGGCCCCGGATCAGGCGTGGCTGGACGAAGTGCGCAATTCCTCCGTCCGGTTGACGGGTGGCTGTTCGGCCAGCTTCGTTTCGCCCGAGGGGCTGATCCTGACCAACCATCACTGCATCGCGAGCTGCCTCTACGACAATTCGACCGATGCGAAGGATTACCTCGCCGACGGGTTCACCGCCCGCCAGCGGGAAGACGAACTGACCTGCCCCGGCCAGCAGGCCGAAGTGGTCACCGCGATTTCCGATGTGACCGGCGATGTCATGGGCGCGATCGGCAATCTTTCAGGCGAAGCGCTGACCAAGGCGCGCGACGCAAAGATTGCGGAGATCGAATCGGCAAACTGCACCGATACCGAAACCACCCGGTGCCAGGTCGTCACCCTGTTCGGCGGCGGACAGTACAAGCTCTATACCTATCGCAAGTATTCGGACGTGCGCCTCGCCTGGGCCCCCGAAGCGCGGGCGGCGACGTTCGGCGGCGACCCCGACAACTTCAATTTCCCGCGCTACTCGCTCGATGCCTCGTTCCTGCGCGCCTATGAAGACGGGCAGCCGGTTTCGAACCCCGCCCATCTGAAATGGAACCCGCGCGCGCCGGAAGAAGGCGAGATCACTTTCGTCGTCGGCAACCCGGGTTCGACCAGCCGCCTGTTCACCCAGAGCCAGCTCGCCTTCGAACGCGAAGTGCGCCTGCCGCTGACGCTCGCGACATTGAGCGAACTGCGCGGCCGGCTGATCCGCGCGATGGACGAAAGCCCCGAACATGCCCGCGAAGGGCAGGATCTGCTGTCGGGCGTGGAAAACAGCCTGAAGGTCTATATCGGCCGGACCAGGGCGCTCAACGATCCGGCCTTCACCGGCAAGCTTGCCGCCGCCGAAGCCGATCTGAAGGCGAAGAGCGCGGACAACGGCGATATCGGCGATCCCTGGGGCGCGGTGGAAGAAGCAGTCTCTGCCTACCGCGCGCTCTATCTGCCGCTGCGCTTCACCCAGCCTTCGGGCGATCTCTACGGCTATGCCCAGACGCTGGTCTTCGCAGCGCAGGAACGGGCCAAGCCCAATGCCCAGCGCCTGCCGGGCTATACCGACAGCGCGCTGCCGCTGACCGGGAAACGGCTGCTGGACGAACGGCCCGTCTATCCCTGGCTCGACGAAATGACGATGGAATGGAGCCTGTCGAAGGCGCGCGAATATCTCGGCGTCGACGATAGCGATTCGAAGCTTCTGCTCGGCAGCGAAAGCCCGGAACAGCGCGCGGCGCGGCTGGTCAACGGCACGAAGCTGGCCGACCCCGCGGTGCGCAAGGCGCTGTGGGACGGCGGGCTGGAAGCGATCGAGGCGTCGGACGATCCGATGATCCGCTACGCCCTCGCCCTCGCCCCGCGCCAGCGTGAGCTGAAGGCGCTGTCCGATGCGCAGTATTCCGGCCCGCTCGCGGCAGCCGGGGCCAGCCTGGCCGATGCCCGCTTCGCCGCCTATGGCGACGCGCTCTACCCCGATGCGACGTTCACCCTGCGCATTTCCTACGGCCAGGTGAAGGGCTGGACCGAGCGCGGCAACGCGGTTCCGATCCGCACGACGATGGGCGGCACCTTCGACCGCGCGACCGGCAACCCGCCGTTCGACCTGCCCCCCGCCTTCGCCGCCAACGAGGCGCGGATCGACAAGGATACGACTTACGACTTCGTGACCACGAACGACATCATCGGCGGCAATTCCGGCTCCCCGGTGATCGACCGCGCCGGCACCGTGATCGGCGCCGCCTTCGACGGCAATATCCACTCGCTGGGCGGCAATTACGGTTACGATGGGACGCTGAACCGCACGGTCGCCGTGTCGACCGCCGCAGTGCAGGAAGCGCTTGAAACGATCTACCCCGCCCCCGCACTGGTCGCGGAACTGGCGGGCGAATGATGCGTCGCGAGCGGGGACCGGTGCCCCGCCCGCCTCACCCGTATTCGATGCGGACCCGGCCTGCCGCCTCGCCCGCGATGCGGCGGGCGGTGTCGGTGTCCCCCGCGCTGGCGAGCGCCACGCCCATGCGGCGCCAGGGCCGGCTGGTCGGCTTGCCGAACAGGCGCACGTCGACCGTTCCGCCCGCAACCACAAGAGCATCCGCCAGCCCGGAATAGCGCAGGTTCGCGCTGTCGCGGTCGGCCAGGATCACCGCGCTGGCCGAAGGGCGCGCGCGGATCGGCGCGGGGATCGGCAGGCCCATGATCGCACGGGCGTGAAGGTCGAATTCGCTGAGGTTCTGGCTCACCAGCGTCACCATGCCGGTATCGTGCGGCCGCGGGCTCAGCTCGGAAAAGATCACCTCGTCCCCGCGCACGAAGAACTCGACCCCGAACAGGCCATAGCCGCCCAGATCGTCCACCACCTTGCGCGCCATGTCCTGCGCCGCGGCGATCGCGGCGTCGGTCATCGCGGCGGGCTGCCAGCTTTCCTGATAGTCGCCGCGTTCCTGCCGGTGGCCGATCGGCGGGCAGAACAGGACCCCGTCCCGCGTCCGCACGGTCAGCAGCGTGATCTCGTAATCGAAGTCGACGAACTGCTCGACAATCACGCGCCGGCGATCGCCGCGCATATTGGCGACGGCATGGTTCCAGGCGGCCTCAAGCCCGGCGGCATCGTCGACTTTGCTCTGCCCCTTGCCGGACGAGGACATGACCGGCTTGATCACGCAGGGAAAGCCGGTGTGCCCGGCCCCGGCGCGCACGTCCTCCAGCGTTTCCGCATAGCGATAGCGCGAAGTCGCCAGCCCCAGTTCCCCGGCGGCGAGATCGCGAATGCGGTCGCGGTTCATGGTCAGCTGCGTCGCGCGAGCGGAAGGGACGACATTGAACCCTTCGCCCTCCAGCTCGACCAGCATCTCGGTACGGATCGCCTCGACTTCGGGCACGATAAAGTCGGGCCGATGTTTCTCCACCGCCGCGCGCAGGGCCGCGCCGTCGAGCATCGGGAACACCTCGCGCGCGTCGGAAACCTGCATCGCGGGGGCGTTGTCGTAGGCATCGCAGGCCACGACCCAGGCGCCAAGGCGCTTTGTCGAAATCGCGAACTCGCGGCCAAGCTCTCCGGCACCCAGCAGGAGGATTTTCGTAGTGAAAGCCATGCCGGCGATCTAGCGCGAATGGCGCGCCGCGACCATGCCGGATTCGCCGCCGCGTGCGCCCCGGGACGAAGCGGCCGGCAACCGTGTCAGGCGCGCCGCCGATGTCCCAGCAGCGCGTCGCGCCGCTCCACCTGGCCGCGACCACGGGCGCGGGCATGAACCAGCGCCAGCTCCGCCCGGCGCAGGGTTTCGTCCGCATCCGCACATATGGCGGAAATCCCCACGCTGGCCCTGAGATCGATCGCGCCGGCGACCCCGTCCTTGTCGGTCGCCCGGTCCAGCTCCGCCAGGGTCGCTGTGGCAACCGCCTCGGCAGCCGGGGCGGCATCGTCGGGCATCAGAACGGCGAAGCGCTCGTCCCCGATGCGGGCCAGAATGTGATCGCGGTGGAGGAGCGCCCGCAGCAGATCGGCAAAGGCCGAAATGATGCGATCGCCCTCGCTTGCCCCGTGGCGCAGCCATAGCGGGTGCAGATGGCCGATATCGAACAGAGCAAGCGAGCCGCCCGCGCGGCGGTCCACCAGATGGCCGAGCATGGTGTGGAAGGCCCGCCGGTTCGCAAGGCCGGTGAGCGGATCGGTCATCGAAGCGGCGAACAGGCGTTCTTCCAGCGCCCGCCGTTCTTCCATCGACCGCATGATGCCGACCGCGGCGTAGACCGCCCCCTCGCCATCGAGCAACGGGCGGAGCTGCAGCGTGAACCAGGCGGTTCCGCCGTCGGCTTTCCGCGCCGCGAATTCGAACCATCCGGGCGCGCCGCCATCGTGCATGACCGTATCGAGATAGGCATGGACCGCATCGGCCCGACCGGGTTCTGCCAGATCCGCGAGATGGGGACTTGCCGGCCTGTCGGGGCCGGCGATGCCAAGCTGCTCGATCCCCGAAGAGGCATGTACGACGAACCCCGCTCGGTCGAGCTTGAGCACGATGTCGCGCTCCCCCTCCGCCAGCAGCCCATAAAGTGCCGCCCCCTCGTGGAGGGTAAAGTCCTGAATCATTGTGTGCGCCCCAGCCCTGTTATTTGCAGTTAACCCGGCATGCGCCCTTATTAAGATCGGCGGGCGCATTACCAACAAGATAAGACAGAAAGTAAGATAAGCCCGTTAATCGTGTTAACTAAAGTTATCTAACTATCGAATCACCTTGTCTTTACATTAACCAAAGAGCGCGATTTGTGGAGTCATTCATCGCCACGCTGTAAGATTTGCGTATAGGCACTGCCTACAATTCGATCATTATGCGGACTTTGCCCGGCTCGACGCCGTAAGAGCGGGCAATCGCATCGCGGCTTCGCCCCAGCGTTTCGCGCACATCCGCGCTTTCATGCGCATCGCCGAGATCGTCCGGCGGCACCGACAGCGCTTCGGCAATCGCCGCGATCCGGCTGTCGAGCGGGCGCGCCTTGCCCTTTTCCCACGCCCACACCGTGGGCTTGCTGACACCCAGGCGATCGCCCAGCTCGGCAAGGGTCAAGCCGCGCGCCTTGCGCAGGCGCTGGAGACGGCCACCGAACGATTCGCCCAGCGCCTGCGGCCGCTGGCTCGGTTCGCCCAGGTCGAGGCCGCTTTCGCTCTTCAACTGGGCGGCAGACAGCGCCGCGGCCGACAGCGGCTCGTCGAAACGGCAACCGAACAGATTGTCGCTCGCCCAGACCACGCGCGCCGCGACCATGCCCGCTTCGGGAAAGTCGATGTCGATCGGATCGCCGACAGCCAGTTCGGTCTCGCTTTCCAGCAACAGGCCGGTTGCGGACGCGTTGTGGACCCGCACCGGGCGTCCGCCGCCCGACTGGTCGCTGCCGATCGTTTCGAAACGCAAGGTCCGGCGCAGTGCGCGCGGTTTGCCCCCCGGCGCCCCTTCATCTTCCAGATGTGCCGAAATCGCCATTCACCGCTCCTTTTCGGGAGAGGCTCGACCAGGCGAGTTAAGGAATGGTTAGCCGGTGTGACCGAACGAGCAGTTAACCGTCTGCTATGCCGCCTCGTCGTCCACATCGAGGCCGTAGGCCGTGTGGAGAACGCGCACCGCAAGCTCGGTCTCATCCTCGTCGATCATCACCGAAACCTTGATCTCGCTGGTGGAAATCGCCTGAATGTTGATCCCGCGATCGGACAGCGAGCGGAACATCGTCGCGGCGACCCCGGCATGGCTTTTCATGCCCACCCCGACGACCGAGATCTTGGCGATCTTCGAATCGGTGATGATGCGGTTGAAGCCGATGTCGCCTCGCCGATCCTCCAGCAGCGCCTGAGCGCGCGCCAGATCGGCCTGCGGAACGGTGAAGGTCACGTCGGTCTCGCCCTTGTCGCGGCCGACGTTCTGGATGATCATGTCGACGTTGATCGACGCCTGGGCGAGCGGTTCGAAGATGAAGGCGACCGCCCCCGGCTTGTCGGGCACGCGGGTGAGAATGACCTTGGCCTCGTTCTTGTCGTGCGCAATGCCGGTGACGAGTTGGCGTTCCATGTCGCCCTTCTCCACTAGTTGGTTCATCTCTTCTTCGGAAACGATCATCGTGCCGGGAATATCGTCCGCCGCCGCGGCATCGTCACCGATGAAGCTGGACAGGACCTGGAGCCGGACATCTTCCTTCATCGCCAGGCCGACTGAGCGGGTCTGCAGCACTTTCGCACCGACCGATGCGAGTTCGAGCATTTCCTCGTACGTCACGGCCTTCAGCTTGCGCGCCTTGGCCACGATCCGCGGGTCGGTGGTATAGACGCCGTCGACATCGGTATAGATATCGCATCGGTCGGCCCCGACCGCCGCCGCGACGGCGACCGCGGAAGTATCCGAACCGCCGCGCCCCAGCGTCGTCAGCCGCCCATCGTCGCCAATGCCCTGGAAGCCGGGAATGACCGCGATCTCGCCCGCTGCCATCGAAGACATCAGGGCCTCGGGATCGATCGCGTCGATCCGCGCCTTAGCATGAGCTTCCACCGTGCGAACCGGCAATTGCCAGCCGAGCCACGAGCGCGCCTTGCAGCCAAGCGACTGCAGCGTCAGCGCCAGGAGGCCGCTGGTCACCTGTTCGCCGCTGGCGACGACCACGTCGTATTCGGCCGGATCGTAAAGCGCATTGGCCTCGCGGCAGAAATTGACCAGGCGATCGGTTTCCCCCGCCATCGCGGAAACGACCACCGCCACTTCGTGCCCGGCCGCCTGCTGCTTGCGCACGATATTGGCGACGCGGCGGATGCGCTCGGTCCCGGCCATCGAAGTGCCGCCGAATTTCATCACTATGCGCGCCAAGTCTCGTCGCTCCCCTGCATTGATGCCCGCCGTGCCTGCGGGCGCTGGTGCCGGTCCTTGCGCGCTGTTAGGGGGGGCGCATGGGCGATGCAACAATCTCGGGTGAAACCAATTCTACGGGCGGCCAAACCATCCGCCCCGGCGAAGCCGAGCATTTCGGCGCGCTGGCGCACGACTGGTGGGACCCGAAAGGGTCCTCTGCCATGTTGCACCGGCTCAACCCCGTTCGCCTCGCCTTCGTGCGCGATGCGATCGACGGCCACTGGGCGGGCGATCCGCGCGGGGCCAGGCCGCTTGCCGGGCGCAGCGCGCTCGACGTCGGCTGCGGTGCCGGGCTGCTGTGCGAGCCGCTGGCCCGCCTGGGCGCCGAAGTCACCGGCGTGGACGCCGCGCCCGAGAACGCCGCCGCCGCCGCGCATCATGCGCAAGGGGCCGGGCTCGACATCCGCTACATCGCCGGCGAGATCACGACGCTCGATCTCGGCACGTTCGATCTCGTCACCGCGATGGAAGTGATCGAACATGTCGCGGACAAGCGCGCCTTCCTCGCCGCGCTGGCCGAGCGGCTGGCACCGGGCGGGCTGATGATCCTTTCCACCCCCAACCGCACCGCCCGTTCGCGCGTGCTGCTGGTCGGCGCGGCAGAGGCGGCCGGCGCGATCCCGCGCGGGACCCACCACTGGGACGATTTCGTCACCCCCGACGAACTGCGCGACATGCTGGCCGAAACCGGCCTGACGATGGGCGAACCGCGCGGCATCGCGTTCTCGCCCACCAGGGGGCTGCACCTGTCGGGCGACCTCGCGCTGAATTACATCGTTACGGCCAGCCGCGCCTAGGCCGGGCAGGTCGCCCCGGCGCGCGCAGCCACCGCGATCGCGGGATCGTCGGTA
This sequence comes from Pelagerythrobacter marensis, assembly GCF_001028625.1. NCBI lineage: Bacteria > Pseudomonadati > Pseudomonadota > Alphaproteobacteria > Sphingomonadales > Erythrobacteraceae > Pelagerythrobacter > Pelagerythrobacter marensis. The sequence goes on from NZ_CP011805.1 coordinate 2,095,563, forward strand.
AAGACACCATCGACCCCCGTCCGCGCGAGTAGGGTCCAGAGCTTCTCCGGGCAGCCGCGCAAGGCATCGCCATCTCCCTGCCGCAGCGATGGCGGGAGGAAGGCATTCTCCTTGCGCAAGGTCCAGGCATGGACCTGCAACCCGGCGGCATGGGCGGCGCTGACCAGCCCGCTCGGCGTGCCATCGATTTCGATCACGAGGCGGATGTCCGCGCCGATCGCGTCGGCATATTCGGCGATCCGCCGCGTGCCGGCCATCGTCACCATGTCGGCATAGCGCATATCCGGCGCGTCCGCCGGCCCGCCCTCTGCCGCGACGAGCTGCACCAGCCGGTAATCGCTGGCCGCGTCGAGCCGGCGCAGCGGCGCGATCTCGAAGCTCTGGATATAGATCGGGTCGTCCGGCGCGATTTTCGCTGCCGCAAGCTCGCGCAGCAGCAGATCGACCGTGTCGATCCCCGCTTCCGCCAGCAGGTGCCCCGAATGCTTGAGTTCGGGATAGAGGCCGATACGGCGGCCGGTTTCCGCTTCCCTGGCGCGGACCAGCGCGATGATCTCGGCAAACGTGGGCACCTGATAGAGGCCGTCGTGACGCGCATTGGTCGGGCGTAGCGCGGGCAGGCGCTCCTTGGCGCGCAGGCGGCGCAGTTCGGCGAGCGTGAAATCTTCGGCAAACCAGCCGGTTACGGTGTGCCCGTCGATCGTGCGGGTGCGGCGGCGGTCTGCGAACTCGGGCCGTTCGGCCACGTCGGTCGTGCCCGAAATTTCCGTCTCGTGCCGGGCCACGAGCACGCCGTCGCGCGTCGCGACTAGGTCAGGCTCGATATAGTCGGCGCCCTGGTCGATCGCCCGTTCGTAAGCCGCCAGCGTATGTTCGGGCCGTTCGCCGCTTGCCCCGCGATGGGCGATCACCAGCGGCTGGCCGAAATCCTGCGCGACGGCGGGGATGGCCGACGGGACGAAGACGGCGGCGATCAGCGCCGGCGCACTCAGGAAAAGGCTGCGTCCCATTCATCCTCCGCAAAACCGACCAGCAGGCCGCCCGGATATTCGACCACCGGGCGCTTGATCATGCTCGGCTGTTCTTGCAGCAGCATGACGGCCTTGTCCGCATCGATATCGGCCTTCTGCGCGTCGGACAGCTTGCGATAGGTCGTCCCCCGCCGGTTCAGCACTGTGTCCACCCCCACGGCCGCGATCCATTCGCGCAGCCGGGCCGGATCGGCGCCTTCCTTCTTGTAGTCGTGAAACACGTAATCCACCCCGCGCGCATCAAGCCACTTGCGCGCCTTCTTCACCGTGTCGCAGTTGGGGATGCCGTAGAAGTGAATGCTGGTCATGAATCTCGATACCTCGTGCCTTGGGCGCCGGTCGTAAAAGCCGGAGGAACGCTCCGCAAGGCGATACGGGGTGCCAAGGACGATGGAAGCGCGGATCGGGCCCATGCGGCCCGGTCGCCCTGCCTGCGGGCAACGCCAGTTGCGCGCTTTGCCGCAGCGATCCTCCCCTGCTAGGTTTCGCGAAGGGGAGGGTTTTGTCATGGTGAGACTTCTGAAATCGGCGCTCGTTCTTTTCATCGGGCTTCATGCATTGTTCTACGCCTTGCAGAACATGGCCAACATCGATGCCGCGCACGGGGCTCTGGCCTATGTCCTGAGCGGCGCGGATCACGAGGTCTATCCGGCGACTATATTCTTCAAGACCGGCAATCCCCTGCTCGCATGGATCGGGCTCGCGGTGGTCCTGATCGGAGAATTTGCCGTGGCGTTCTTCGGTATCAAGGGCGGCTGGGACCTTTTCGCAGCACGTTCGGCAACGGCCGAAGAATTTCACGCGGCCAAGCGAAGCGGCGTGATTGCCGCGGGCCTTGCGCTGCTGGTCTGGTTCGGGTTTTTCATGAGCTTCGGCGCCGCTTTCTTTCAGATGTGGCAGACGCAGATCGGAACCGGATCGATGGAGGGCGCCTTCATGTATGCCATCGCATCGGCCATCACCATGATCTTCGTCAGCGCGACGAACGACTGACGGGCAAGCGGCAGGCGTTGCAGGCTGCAGTGAAAAGCTGCAACGCCGCGCCGCCCGTTATCCGGCCCCACCCCCGAACCGGTGAACGCGGGGATCGGGGCAGGCGAAGAGGGTGTAGCTTTCGTAGTATTCCCCGCGCCCGCGGGTCTGGACCAGGCGGTGTTCGGCCATGCGGCCCCAGGCGCGGGCGGCGGCTTCATCGGCCCATTCGGACAGCGCGATCACTTCGCCGTCTTCGGCGGTGTAGCTCTTGAACGAGACGAAGCCGGGCTGCGCCTGCGCCAGTTCCAGCATGTGCTGCGCGTCCGCCTCGTAAGCGGCATAGTCGATATCGGCCCGCTTGCGATTGCGAAAAACGACCAGGAACATCGGCCTTTTACCTCCCACCCAGATGCGCGTCGGCGATCGCCACGGCCAGTGCGTCCGCCGCGTCTGGCCCGGTGACGGCGGTGCCGGGAAGCAGGATCTTGAGCATGGCCTGAACCTGCTGCTTGTCCGCCCCGCCGGTGCCCACCACAGCTTTCTTCACCAGCCGCGCGGCGTGTTCGCGCACGTCGAGCCCGGCCCCACCGCAGGCGGCCAGCACCGCACCGCGCGCCTGCGCCAGCTTGAGGGTCGATTGCGGGTTCTTGTTGAGGAAGATCTCCTCCGCCGCTGCGCGGTCGGGCCGGTGTTCCGCAAGCACCGCGTCGAGCGCCGTCACCAGATGCGAGAGGCGCGCGGCGATGGGCGCCTTGGGGTCGGTCTTCACCTGCCCGTTGGCGACGTGGCTGATGCGGCTGCCCTCCACCCGCACGACGCCCCAGCCGGTGCAGGAGAGCGAGGGATCGAGGCCGAGGATGATCATGCCGATGCCAATCCGCCCGAACCGTCATGCTGAACTCGTTTCAGCATCCATTGTGCCTCCCCGCTCGTGCGATGCGGGTGGAGGAATGGACCCTGAAACCAGTTCAGGGTGACGGGATTGGAAATGTACAGCCTCACACGGGATCACCGTGCATGAAAAAGCCCCTGATGAACATAAGGTAGAGCAGCCCGATCACGATTGCGATCACGGCGCCCCACCCTATCCGCCTCACGCCTCCAGCTTCTCCATCACTTCGTCGGAAATCTCGTAATTGCCCCACACGGTCTGCACGTCGTCGTCATCGTCGAGCGCGTCGACCAGCTTGAGCAGGGTGCCGGCGGGGCCTTCTTCCATTTCCACGGTGATGTTGGGCTTCCACGCCAGCTTGACGTTTTCCGCCTCGCCCAGCGTCTTTTCCAGCGCGCCGGCGACTTCGTGCAGCGCCTCCATCTCGGTCCAGATCGTGTGGCCGCCCTCGTCGCTTTCGACATCGTCGGCTCCGGCCTCGATCGCGGCTTCGAGAACCTTTTCCTCGTCACCCACGCTGGCCGGGTACTCAATCAGGCCCTTGCGCTCGAACCCGTGGGCGACCGATCCTTCGGTGCCCAGGTTGCCGCCGTTCTTGGAAAAGGCCGTGCGCACGGCAGTGGCGGTGCGGTTGCGGTTGTCGGTCAGCGCCTCCACGATCAGCGCCACCCCGCCGGGGCCATAGCCTTCGTAACGGACTTCTTCGTAATTATCCTCGTCCCCGCCACTCGCCTTGTCGATCGCGCGCTGGATATTGTCCTTCGGCATCGACTGCGCCTTGGCGTTGTTCACCGCCAGCCGCAGGCGCGGGTTCATGTCGGGATCGGGCGCGCCCATCTTCGCCGCCACGGTGATTTCGCGGCTGAGCTTGGAAAAGAGGTTCGAACGCTTCTTATCCTGCGCACCCTTGCGGTGCATGATATTCTTGAATTTGGAATGGCCTGCCATGGTCACCTACGATCTGTGTGGATCATGCGGGCACCACGTCCGGCGCGGGCCGCATCGTCTGCCGCTCCTAGCGGAGCATGAAGGGCCGGGCAATCAGGGTGCGATATCGAAATGCAGAACTTCCTCGCGCGTGCCGATCCTGTCGTACAGCGCGATCGCTGCGGCGTCCTCTTCCCCGATATCAGCCTGGACGTAAACGACCCAGGACCCGACCGCGCGGGCGATCCGGCGCACTTCATCGATCAGCCCGGTCGCGACCCCGCGCCGACGCCAGGCGGATACGACGGCCAGGTCGTAGATATAGATCTCGCTCCGCGCCTGTTCGAACTTGGGCAGGACATAGCCGGCAAGCGCGCCGACCATCGCGCCGTCCGCTTCCGCCGCCAGCAGGATCGTGTCCTTGCGCGCCAGCAGCCGCGCGGCGTAGGCATCGTCGGGCGGCTGGCGGCAATAGCTTTCGCGATCGTCGAAAACTTCGCCGAACAGATCGTTCAACCTGCGAAATCGCCGCAAGTCGCCCGGCCCCAGGCGAACAACTCCGAAGGCGCGATCCACGTCAGATCTTCACTGCGGTTCCGCTGGCGGAGACCATCAGCATCGATCCGGTATCGCCAATCACCTCGTAATCGAGATCCACGCCGACCACGGCATTGCCGCCGCGCGATCCGCATTCGGCCTGCAATTCCTCGATCGCCTGTTCGCGCGCATCGCGCAGAATGCGCTCGTAGCTGCCCGACCGTCCGCCCACGATGTCGCGGATATTGGCGAAAAGATCGCGGAACAGGTTGGCGCCCACGATCACCTCGCCGGTGACGACACCCAGATAATCCTGGATCGGACGCCCTTCCACAGTGTGAGTGGTGGTGACGATAATTCCGCGCGCATCCTTCCAGGGGCCTGCCATTGCCGTTCGCTCCTCAGCCGTTGACGATGATCCCGCCGTTGGGATGCAGGACCTGCCCCGACATATAGGACGAATCCTCGCAGGCAAGGAAGAGGAACGCGGGCGCCACTTCGTTGGGCTGGCCCGGGCGGCCCATCGGCGTGTCTTCGCCGAAATGCTCGACCTTTTCGGGCGGTGCGCCGCCGCACGGGTTCAACGGGGACCAGATCGGGCCGGGCGCAACCGCGTTTACGCGAATGCCGTCGCCGACCAGGTTCTCGCTCAGCGAGCGGGTGAAGGCGGTGATCGCCCCCTTGGTCGCCGAATAATCGAGCAGCCCGCCCGACCCCTTGTACATCGTCACGCTGGTGCAATTGACGATCGCCGCGCCGGCCTTGAGATGCGGCCGCGCGGCCTGGGTGAGGTAGAACATCGAGAAGATGTTGGTCTGGAACGTGCGCTGAAGCTGTTCCTCGGTAATGTCGGTCACGTCGTCGTCAGGGTGCTGCTCGCCCGCGTTGTTGACCAGTACGTCCAGCCGGCCCCAGCGGTCTATCACCGCGCGCACGAACCCATCGGCGTGTTTGGGATCGCCCAGGTCGCCGGCGGACAGCAGCACTTGCGCGCCTTCCGCCTCGCACAGCTCGCGGGTCCTGTTGGCGTCGTCATGCTCTTCGAGATAGGCGATCGCGACATTCGCGCCTTCGCGGGCGAAAAGCACTGCGGTGGCGCGGCCGATTCCGCTGTCGCCGCCGGTGACGATCGCCACCTTGCCCTTCAGCCGCCCCGATCCGGGATAGCGCGGCTGCCATTCAGGCTTCGGCTCCAGCGCCGATTCGTGGCCGGGCATTTCCGGCTCTTCCGCGGTTTCGTCGATATGTGCCTTGTCGAACGTTTTCAAATCCTGTTCGGTCATCGGTCGGTCCTGCATTGTCTTGGAGGGGACATGCAGAACCAACCGCCGTGGCGCCCCGGCCGTTCCGGGAAAGCGCCACGGCTCGACCGGCAGGACCGTCAGCCCAGCCCGAGCGCGGCCTTGTAGGTATCGAGCACCATTTCCATTTCCGCGCGGTCATCGGGCGTCATCTTCCGCAGGCGGACGATCTGGCGCATGATCTTGGTGTCGTAACCGACAGCCTTCGCCTCCGCATAGACATCGCGGATATCGTCGGCGATGCCCTTCTTCTCTTCTTCGAGGCGTTCGATACGCTCGATCAACAGGCGCAGGCGATCGTCGGTGGTTTCGGCCATCTGGTGCTTCTCCGCATAAGGCAAGAATCGTTCGGCCCGTCCGTTAGCGGGCGCGTGGGGGACGGTGAACCCGCCTTTCCACAGCTTGCGCCTTTTTAACGCAGATCGGCGCGATTGCGGGTCAGGCTGGCTTCCATCCGCGCGATCTGTTCCTCGCTCGCGGCCGTCTGGTGGCGGGCCTTCCATTGATCCTGCGGCATCCCGTGGATCAATTCGCGCGCCGCCGCCTTGTCTTCGGGATAGCCGGCATCGCGGATCCAGTCGGCCAGGCAATTGCGGCAGAACCCGGCCAGGCCCATCAGGTCGATGTTCTGCGCATCGTGCCGGTGGCGCAAGTGGCGCACCAGGCGGCGGAAGGCCGCTGCCGCCACTTCATCGTCGAGCCGGTCGAGCGGGTCGGAGGAATTCGTATCCGTCATCGCGTTTTCCTTGTCTTGCAACACTCGTCTGGCATAGCGCATCGCACATGCAAAAGCTCGATCCGCGCGCCCGCAAGGTCAAGATCCTGGCCACCACCGGCCCCGCCAGCCGTGAACCGGAGATGCTGCGCAAGCTTTTCCGGGCCGGGGCGGACGCCTTCCGCGTCAATATGAGCCACGGCGACCATGCCACGCACGCCCAGACGATGCAGGCGATCCGCGCCCTTGAGAAGGAATTCGGCCGCCCGATCGCGATCCTGTGCGATCTGCAGGGGCCGAAGCTGCGCGTGGGCGAATTCAGGGACGGGCAGGCCGTTATCCGCCATTCGGGGCACTTCACGCTCGACCGCAATCCCGAACCGGGCGACGATACCCGCGTCCATCTGCCGCACCCCGAACTGTTCGGCCTGCTGGCCAAGGGGCAGCGCCTGCTGATCAACGACGGCAAGATCCGCCTGCGGGTGATCCGGGCGGACGAGAACGAGATTTTCTGCTCTGCCGAAGTCGGCGGCGTGATTTCCAACCGCAAGGGCGTGAACGTGCCCGATGCCGAAGTGCCGATCCCCGCACTGACGGAGAAGGACCGGCGCGATCTTGCCTTCGCGATGGAACAGGGCGCGGACTGGATCGGCCTGTCCTTCGTCCAGCGGCCCGAGGATCTGGCCGAAGCGCGCAAGCTGATGGGCGGGCGCGGATCGCTGTGCGCCAAGATCGAAAAACCGATGGCAGTGCGCCGGATCGACGAGATCGTCGAACTGGCGGACGGCATCATGGTCGCGCGCGGCGATCTGGGCGTGGAACTGGAACCGCAGGAAGTTCCGCCGCTGCAGAAGAAGATCGTCAACAAGGCGCGCACCGCTGGCAAGCCGGTGATCGTCGCGACCCAGATGCTCGAATCGATGATCGAAAGCCCCGCACCGACCCGCGCCGAGGTTTCGGACGTGGCCAATGCCGTTTACGACGGCGCCGATGCGGTGATGCTGAGCGCGGAAACCGCTGCCGGCGAATGGCCGGAAGAAGCGGTGACGATCATGGACAAGATCGCCACCCAGGTCGAACGCGACGATGCCTATCTGGAACGGGTTCGTTTCCTCGACACCCCGCCCGACCGCACGACGGCCGATGCGCTGTCCCACGCCTGCATGACGATCGCGGACACAGTGGCAATATCGGCGATCACCGTCTTCACCGGTTCGGGCAGCACCGCCCGCCGGGTGGCGCGCGAACGGCCGAGCGTGCCGATGCTTGTCCTGACCCCCTCTATGGCAACGGCGCGCCGGGTCGGCCTGTTGTGGGGCGCTCATGCGGTCGCGACCAAGGATATCGGCAGCTTCGAAGAAATGATCGCCAAGGGCAAGCGCATGGCCCTGCGCCACGGTTTCGGCCAGGCGGGCAGCAAGCTGATCGCGCTCGCCGGGGTGCCTTTCGGAACGCCGGGCAGCACCAATCTGCTGCACGTCGTCACGCTGACGGGCGACGAACTGAACAAGCGCGCCGACTGAAATCCGCGCGGTTGATCCATCCCGCCCGCCGCGCCATATCGCGCGCATGGCGGACGATTGCTGCTCTGCAAAAGGTCCTGAACTCGAACGCCTCGCGCGCAGATCGGGGCAACGCCGCGTGCTCATCGCCGTCCTCGGCATCAACGCGGCGATGTTCGTGGCCGAATTCGGCGCCGGCCTGATCGCCGGCTCCGCCGCGCTGATGGCGGATGCCACCGATATGCTGGGCGACGCGCTGGTCTATGCCGTCAGTCTTTATGCCCTGAATCGCAGCGACCGATGGAAAGCGGGCGCAGCGGTGATGAAGGGGATCTTCATCCTGGTGCTGGGCCTGGGCATCCTGGTCAACGTGGGGATCAAGATCGCCAGCGGGGTTCCGCCGTCTTCCACCCTGATGCTGATTTTCGGCGCGCTTGCGCTGGGTGCCAATCTCATATGCCTGCGCCTGCTGTGGCAGTTCCGCGATCAGGACGTGAACATGGCCAGCACGTTCGAGTGTTCGCGCAACGACGTGGTGTCCAATGTCGGCGTTCTGCTTGCCGCGGGCGCAGTCGCGCTGTTCGATTCGCCCTGGCCCGACATCCTCGTCGGCCTGGCGATGGCGGCCATCATCCTGCGTTCGGCGATCCGTGTTCTGCGCGCGGCATGGCCGCAACTGCGCATGGGTCCGGCAGAAAGCCGCTGAACGGGTTTCAGCCGGCCGCGTTTTCCAGCCGGCGACGCGCCTCGTCCTCACCGATCAGCGGCAGCAGTTCAGCCATATCGGGCCCGTGGTCCATCCCCGTCAACGCCTGGCGCAGGGGAAGGAACAGCGCCTTGCCCTTGCGCTCCGTCGCCGCCTTCAGCGCGCCGGTAAGCGCGCGCCACGGATCGTCGCCCCAGGCCAGCAGTCGCGCCGCTTCGCGCAGATAGGCGCGGTCGTCTTCGGTGAATGCCGGTGGATCGATCGGTCCGGTCACCAGCCGCCACCATTCCGCCGCCTCGCCGACATGCGACAGATTGGGGCGGATCGCGTGCCAGCCGGCCGCATCCATGCCATCGGGCAGCCGCGGGGCGACCGCATCGAAATCGAGCTGATGGACGATCGCGGCATTGATCCGTTCCAGCTCTGCATCGTCGAACTTGGCTGGTGCGCGGCCGAATGTCTCAAGGTCGAAACTCTCGATCAGCGCCGCTCGTTCGCCAATCGGCTCGACAGGCAGCGAAGTGCCGAGCCGCGCCAGCAGCGCGATCAGCGCCTGCGGCTCGATCCCCCGTTCGCGAAAGGCATCGCAGCCGAGCGAGCCGAGCCGTTTGGACAGCTTCCCTTCGCTGCCGACCAGCAGCGCTTCGTGCGCGAAGCGGGGCCTCTGCCCGGCATGGCCTGCCGCGATGAGGGCATCGAACATCTGGATCTGAACCGCAGTGTTGGAAACATGATCTTCGCCCCGCAGCACATCGGTGACCCCCATCGCAAGATCGTCCACCGCACTGGGCAACATATAGAGCCACGATCCGTCCGCCCGGCGGATCACCGGATCGGAAAGCTGGGCCGGATCGAACTTCTGCGCACCGCGCACGCCGTCGTCCCACGTGATCGATGCCTCGTGGTCCAGCCGGAAGCGCCAATGCGGCGCGATGCCTTCGGCGGCCTTTTCCGCATGATCGGCCTCGTTCAGCGCCAGGGCGGCGCGGTCGTATATCGGCGGCAGGCCGCGACCGAGCAGGATCTTGCGCTTCAGCTCCAGTTCCTGCGCCGTTTCGTAACAGCGATAGACCCGCCCGGCGGCGCGCAGCGCCTCGAACGCCCGCTCGTAGTGATCGAGGCGTGCCGACTGCCGCTCCTCCCCGTCCGGCTCCAGCCCGAGCCAGGCGAGGTCGGCGCGGATCGCCGCGACATATTCCTCGCGGCTGCGTTCCGCATCGGTGTCGTCGATCCGCAGCAGGAAACGCCCGCCCTGCTTGCGCGCCAGCATCCAGTTATGGAGCGCGGTGCGGATATTGCCGACATGCAGGCGCCCGGTCGGCGAAGGGGCGAAGCGGGTGGTCGTGGTCATGACCGGCGCGATAGCCGAGGCTTGCGCTTATTGCGAGAACAGGGTGACGCTGTGTCCGCCACCGGTAAGCTCTATGCCATTCGATGGCGTTCGCGCGACACGCGCGACCAAATCGAGCGCCTCGGCGAGACGCTGTTGTTCTGGATGGACGCCGATCGCGCACACTTCCGTGTCGGCTGGCCGCTCGGTCGTTAGCGCTCCGGCCTCGTAGGAATAGGTCCAGTCGAACCCGGCACAGCGCGGCTGGTAGAAGATGGCCGTTTCGGTGATCGACAGACCGATACCGATATCTCCACCCACTTTGGCGCCATCGATCCCGGCGACGCGATATTCACCGACCAGGGATGCCGGCGCTGCGGCAGGCGTCGCATCGTCAGTCGGAGTGGCTGGACCGGATGGAGCGGAATCTCCAGCAGGCTGGCACGCCGCGAGCAGGATCGCGGGGACCACAACGTGCACATGGCGGGTCATGTCAGCGCTCCATCGGTTAGATGCGGTGTTATCGACCACCAGTCTAGCGTCGATCCGGCGCACGAAAAAGCCCCGCCGGATCGATCCGGCGGGGCCTGTTTCGTGTGCGGCGCGAGGGGCTTATTCCTCGTCGGCAGCCTTGGTGGTTTCACCCTCGTCCGACTGCTGCAGGTATTCGCCCGCATCGGCATCGGTGCCGTGGGTTTCGCCCTCGACCCGTGCGAGCGGATCGTCGCCCACCGCGGCTTCGGCGCCCTGGGCCAGTTCGGCCTCACGCTCCTCGGCAGCGGTCTGCGCGGCCAGCAGCGCTTCCTGCTGCTTCTTCCACGTCGCCCGCAGTGCGGCATCGCGGCTGGAAGCGGTGACCCGCGCCCGGTTCATCGCCGCGCCGGTACCGGCGGGGATGAGACGGCCGACGATCACGTTTTCCTTCAGACCAACCAGCGTATCCTTCTTCCCTTCGACCGCCGCCTGCGTCAGCACGCGAGTGGTTTCCTGGAACGAAGCGGCAGAGATGAAGCTGCGCGTCTGCAGGCTGGCCTTGGTAATGCCGAGCAGGATCGGATGGCCCTGCGCCGGCTGCTTGTTCCGGCCCAGCTTGCCGTTGATCTCGTTCATCTCACCCAGATCGACCTGCTCGCCCGGCAGCAGCGTGGTATCGCCACCATCGGTGATCTCGACCTTCTGCAGCATCTGGCGAACGATCACCTCGATGTGCTTGTCGTTGATCTTCACGCCCTGGAGTCGATAGACTTCCTGGATCTCGGTGCAGAGATATTCGGCCAGCGCCTCGACGCCGAGCACTTCCAGAATGTCGTGCGGATTGGGTGAGCCCGAGATCAGCGTATCGCCCTTCTTGACGAAGTCGCCTTCCTGCACGTCGATCACCTTGGTCTTGGGCACCAGGTATTCGACCGGGTTACCCTCCTCGGGAACGATCGCGATCTTGCGCTTCGCCTTGTATTCGCGGACGAATTCGATCTTGCCCGAAATCTTGGCAATGATCGCATTGTCCTTGGGAATACGCGCTTCGAACAGCTCGGCAACACGCGGCAGACCGCCGGTGATGTCGCGCGTCTTGGCGGCTTCGCGCGAGGCACGGGCGAGAATGTCGCCCGCTTCGACCCGCTGGCCATCCTCGACCGAGAGCGATGTGCCGGGCGCGAGCATGTAGCGCGCTGCCTCGGTTTCCTCGCCCTTCTTGCCTTCCTCGCCCAGCAGGGTGAGGCGCGGACGAAGATCTTCCTTCTTCTTGCGCCCGCTGGCACGCAGTTCGGTGACGACACGCTGGGCGATGCCAGTGGCCTCGTCCACGCGCTCTTCCATCGTCGTGCTGTCGATCAGATCCTGATAGCGCACGATGCCCGATTGCTCGGTGATGATCGGCAGGGTGAACGGATCCCATTCGGCCAGGCGATCGCCTTCCTTCACCTTGGCGCCATCCTTGTGCATCAGCACGGTGCCGTAGGGGACCTTGTGGATCTCGCGCTCGCGCCCTTCGGCGTCGATCACCGCCAGCTCGCCATTGCGGGCGAGGCTGAGGATGCGGCCCTTCTTGTCGGCGATGGTCGGCATGTCGCGATACACGACCTTGCCGTCCGACACCGCTTCGAGGTGGCTCGTTTCGTTGAGCTGCGCCGCACCGCCGATGTGGAACGTCCGCATCGTCAGCTGCGTGCCCGGCTCGCCGATCGACTGGGCGGCGATCACGCCGACCGCCTCGCCGATGTTGACCGGCGTACCGCGGGCCAGATCGCGGCCGTAGCAGCGCGCACAGACGCCCTGTTCCGCCTCGCAGACCAGCGGGGAACGGATCTTGGCAACCTGCACTTCGGCATCTTCGATCGTCTTCACCATCGCTTCGTCGAGGAGGGTGCCCGCCTTGACGATGACGTCGCCGCTCGACGCATCGAGGATATCCTCGGCCACGGTCCGGCCCAGGATACGCTCGCCAAGCGACGCGATGACCGAACCGCCCTGCACGATGGCGCGCATTTCCAGGCTGTTGTCGGTCTTGCAATCGTCTTCGACGATCACGCAATCCTGCGACACGTCGACCAGACGGCGGGTCAGATAGCCCGAGTTCGCCGTCTTGAGCGCGGTATCGGCCAGACCCTTACGGGCGCCGTGGGTCGAGTTGAAGTATTCAAGAACGGTCAGGCCTTCCTTGAAGTTCGAGATGATCGGCTGTTCGATGATCTCGCCCGACGGCTTGGCCATAAGACCGCGCATGCCCGCCAGCTGCTTCATCTGCGCGGGCGAACCACGCGCACCGGAATGGCTCATCATGTAGATCGAGTTGATTTCCGCCTCGCGGCCATTCTCGTCCTTCGGGCGGGCCTTGATCATGTCCATCATGGCGTCCGCCACCTGGTCGCCGCAGCGGCTCCAGGCGTCGATCACCTTGTTGTACTTTTCCTGCTGGGTGATCAGGCCGTCCTGATACTGCTGCTCGTAATCGGCGACGAGGGCCTTGGTCTCGTCGACCAGCTTTTCCTTCTCGCCCGGGATGATCATGTCATCCTTGCCGAACGAAATGCCGGCCTTGAACGCGTGGCGGAAGCCGAGCGACATGATCGCGTCGGCGAACAGCACCGTGTCCTTCTGCCCGGTGTGGCGATAGACCTGGTCGATGACGTCGCCGATTTCCTTCTTGGTCAGAAGGTGATTGACGATGTCGAACGGCACCTTGTGGCTCTTGGGCAGGCATTCGCCGATCAGCATGCGGCCCGGGGTCGTCTCGAACCGCTTCATCGAGATTTCGCCCTTCTCGTCCGCCTGCGGCACCCGGCTGGTGATCTTGGTGTGCAGCGTGACGGCACCGACTTCCAGCGCCTGATGCACTTCGGCCATGTCGGCCAGCGCCATGCCTTCGCCGGGCTCGCCTTCGCGATCCATCGACAGGTAATAGAGGCCCAGCACCATGTCCTGCGAAGGCACGATGATCGGCTTGCCGTTGGCGGGGCTGAGGATGTTGTTGGTCGACATCATCAACACGCGCGCTTCCAGCTGCGCCTCAAGGCTCAGCGGAACGTGGACGGCCATCTGGTCGCCATCGAAGTCGGCGTTGAAGGCGGCGCAGACCAGCGGGTGCAGCTGGATCGCCTTGCCTTCGATCAACACGGGTTCGAACGCCTGGATGCCAAGGCGGTGAAGCGTCGGCGCGCGGTTCAGGAGGACCGGGTGCTCGCGAATGACTTCGTCGAGGATGTCCCAGACTTCCTTGCGCTCCTTCTCGACCCACTTCTTCGCCTGCTTGAGGGTCATCGACAGACCCTTGGCGTCGAGGCGGGCGTAGATGAACGGCTTGAACAGTTCGAGCGCCATCTTCTTCGGCAGGCCGCACTGGTGCAGCTTGAGTTCGGGACCGGTCACGATGACCGAACGGCCCGAATAGTCGACGCGCTTACCCAGAAGGTTCTGGCGGAAGCGGCCCTGCTTGCCCTTGAGCATGTCGCTGAGCGATTTCAGCGGACGCTTGTTGGCGCCGGTGATCACGCGGCCGCGGCGGCCGTTGTCGAACAATGCGTCGACCGCTTCCTGCAGCATGCGCTTTTCGTTGCGGACGATGATGTCCGGCGCGCGCAGTTCCATCAGCCGCTTGAGGCGATTGTTACGGTTGATGACGCGGCGATAGAGATCGTTGAGATCCGAGGTCGCGAAACGCCCCCCGTCGAGCGGCACCAGCGGGCGCAGTTCGGGCGGGATCACGGGCACGACTTCAAGGATCATCCATTCGGGACGGTTGCCCGAATCGATGAAGCTTTCGACGACCTTCAGACGCTTGATGATCTTGGCCGGCTTGAGCTTGGACTTGGTGGTTTCCAGCTCTTCGAGCAGGTCGGCCTTTTCCTGTTCCAGGTCGAGGTCCATCAGCATGATCTTCACCGCTTCCGCGCCGATGCCGGCGGTGAAGGCGTCTTCGCCATACTCGTCCTGCGCTTCGAGCAGCTCGTCTTCGGTCAGCAGCTGGAATTTCTCCAGCGGCGTCAGGCCCGGTTCGGTGACGATATAGGCTTCGAAGTACAGCACGCGCTCAAGCTGCTTGAGCTGCATGTCGAGCAGCAGGCCGATGCGGCTGGGCAGCGACTTGAGGAACCAGATATGCGCGACCGGCGCGGCCAGTTCGATATGGCCCATGCGCTCGCGGCGCACCTTCGTCACGGTCACTTCGACGCCGCACTTTTCGCAGACGACGCCCTTGTACTTCATGCGCTTGTACTTGCCGCACAGGCACTCGTAGTCCTTCACCGGGCCGAAGATGCGCGCACAGAACAACCCGTCACGCTCTGGCTTGAACGTGCGGTAGTTGATCGTTTCCGGCTTCTTGATCTCGCCGAACGACCACGAACGGATACGCTCTGGCGAGGCGATCCCGATCTGGATCTGGTCGAAGGTTTCCGGCTTGGCCAGTTGGTTGGTGAATTTGGTCAGTTCGTTCATGACTTCGTTTCCCTAGCGGGTGAATTCGCGATGGCGGGGTGGAGCAGGCTTGCGCCCGCCCCTTACTCTGCCGCCTCCGGCCACTGATCCTCGCCGTCCTCGTCCTCGGTCAGCGACTTGAGTTCGACGTTGAGGCCCAGGCTGCGCATTTCCTTGACGAGCACGTTGAAGCTCTCCGGGATGCCCGCCTCGAAAGTGTCGTCGCCCTTGACGATCGCTTCGTAGACCTTGGTCCGGCCGATCACGTCGTCCGACTTCACGGTGAGGATTTCCTGCAGCGTATAAGCGGCGCCGTAGGCCTGGAGCGCCCAGACTTCCATTTCCCCGAAACGCTGGCCGCCGAACTGCGCCTTACCGCCCAGCGGTTGCTGGGTGACGAGCGAGTAGGGACCGATCGAACGGGCGTGGATCTTGTCGTCGACCAGGTGGTGCAGCTTGAGCATGTACATATGCCCAACGGTCACCTTGCGGTCGAAGGCATCGCCGGTGCGCCCGTCGAACAACGTGACCTGACCCGAACCGTCGAGGCCGGCGCGTTCGAGCATCCGGGTCACGTCCGCTTCGCGAGCGCCGTCGAACACCGGAGTGCCCATCGGAACGCCCTTGACCAGATTGCCCGCCAGTTCGACGATCTCGGTCGACGAACGCGCGTCGATCTCGTCATGGTACTGGTCGCCGTAAACGTCCTTCAGCTTCTCGCGAATCGCCTCGGGTGGCTTGCCCGCCTGCGGATCGGGATTGGCCAGGCGCCAGTCCTCCAGCGCGGCGGCGACCTGGTGGCCGAGCCCGCGCGCCGCCATGCCGAGGTGCGTTTCGAAGATCTGCCCCACGTTCATGCGCGAAGGCACGCCGAGCGGGTTCAGCACCATGTCGACGGGGGTGCCGTCTTCCATGAATGGCATGTCTTCCTGCGGCAGGACGCGGCTGATGATGCCCTTGTTCCCGTGACGCCCGGCCATCTTGTCGCCCGTCTGAAGCTTGCGCTTCACCGCGACGAAGACCTTGACCATCTTGAGCACGCCGGGGGCCAGTTCGTCACCGCGCTCCAGCTTCTCCTTGCGGTCTTCGAACTTGTCTTCGATGACCTTGATCGCTTCGTCGTACTGCGACTTCACGGCTTCGATCTGCGCCTGGCGATTGTCGTCGGCCACCGCGAACTTGAACCATTCGTGGCGATCGACACCGTCGAGAACCTCTTCGGTGATCTCGCTGCCCTTCTTGATCCCCTTCGGCGCGGCCGAAGCGGTCTGTCCGGTCAGCATGTCGCGCAGCCGGTTGTAGGTCGCGCGGTTGAGGATCGCGCGTTCATCCTGGCTGTCCTTGCGCAGGCGCTCGATTTCCTCGTTCTGGATCGCGCGGGTACGATCGTCGATCTCGATCCCGTGGCGGTTGAACACGCGAACTTCCACGACCGTGCCGGAAACGCCCGGCGGCAGGCGGAGCGAGGTGTCGCGCACGTCGCTGGCCTTTTCGCCGAAGATGGCGCGCAGAAGCTTTTCTTCCGGCGTCATCGGGCTTTCGCCCTTGGGCGTGATCTTGCCCGCCAGGATATCGCCCGGATGCACTTCGGCGCCGATGTAGACGATGCCCGCCTCGTCGAGGTTGCGCAGCGCTTCCTCGCCGACGTTGGGAATGTCGCGGGTGATGTCTTCCGGGCCCAGCTTGGTGTCGCGGGCCATGACTTCGAATTCCTCGATATGGATCGAGGTGAAGACGTCGTCCTTCACGATGCGTTCGGAGATGAGGATACTATCCTCGTAGTTGTAGCCGTTCCAGGGCATGAATGCGACAAGGCTGTTCTTGCCCAGCGCCAGCTCGCCCAGATCGGTCGAAGGACCGTCGGCGATGATATCGCCCGGCTCGATCGTATCGCCCACCTTCACCAGCGGACGCTGGTTGATGCAGGTGTTCTGGTTCGAACGCTGGAATTTCTGCAGGCTGTAAATGTCGACGCCCGACTGGCCCGGTTCGACATCGCCGATCGCGCGGATCACGATGCGGGTGGCATCGACCTGATCGACCACGCCGCCGCGGGTCGCGGCGATCGCGGCCCCCGAATCGCGGGCCACAGTCTCTTCCATGCCGGTGCCGACGAACGGCGCCTCGGCCCGCACCAGCGGGACCGCCTGACGCTGCATGTTCGACCCCATCAGCGCGCGGTTGGCGTCGTCGTTTTCGAGGAACGGGATCAGCGATGCGGCAACCGAAACGAGCTGTTTCGGGCTGACGTCCATCAGCGTGATCTGTTCACGCGGAAGCATCACGAACTCGCCTTCCTGACGGGCCGAAACCAGCTCTTCGACGAACGAACCGTCGTCGTTGAGTTCAGCCGATGCCTGCGCCACGGCGTGCTTCTGTTCTTCCATCGCGGACAGATAGATGACGTCGCCGGTCACCTTGCCATCCTCCACCTTGCGATAAGGCGTTTCGATGAAGCCGTACTTGTTGACGCGGGCGAAGGTCGACAGCGAGTTGATCAGGCCGATGTTCGGGCCTTCCGGCGTCTCGATCGGGCAGATACGGCCATAGTGCGTCGGGTGAACGTCGCGCACTTCGAAGCCGGCGCGTTCACGCGTAAGACCGCCCGGGCCGAGCGCCGAAACGCGGCGCTTGTGGGTGACTTCGGACAGCGGATTGGTCTGATCCATGAACTGCGAAAGCTGGCTGGAGCCGAAGAATTCGCGCACCGCGGCGACCGCAGGCTTCGCATTGATCAGATCGTTCGGCATGACGGTCGACACGTCGACCGAGCTCATACGCTCCTTCACCGCGCGCTCCATGCGCAGCAGGCCGACGCGGTACTGGTTTTCCAGCAGCTCGCCCACCGAACGCACACGGCGGTTGCCGAGGTTGTCGATGTCGTCGACTTCGCCCTTGCCGTCCTTCAGGCCGACAAGTTCCTTCACCACGGTCAGGATGTCTTCCTTGCGCAGCGTGGTCACGGTGTCTTCGGCATCGAGGCCGAGGCGCATGTTCAGCTTGACGCGGCCCACGGCGGAAAGGTCGTAACGCTCGGAATCGAAGAACAGGCCTTCGAACAGCGCCTCCGCCGTTTCCTTCGTCGGCGGTTCGCCGGGGCGCATGACCTTGTAGATCGCCTCCAGCCCTTCGTCGCGATTCTCGGCCTTGTCGACCTTCAGCGTATTGCGGATCCACGGGCCGGTGTTGACGTGATCGATGTCGAGCAACTCGATCCGATCCACGCCCGCCTTGTCGAGAACTTCGAGGTTCTCCGGACCGATTTCGTCACCGGCTTCGACCCAGATGCGGCCGGTCGATTCGTCGATCATGTCGTTCGCGGCGTAGCGGCCGATGATCTCTTCGGTCGGGATCAGGAGGTGTTCCAGCCCGTCCTTCAGCGCCTTGTTGGCGGCGCGCGGCGAAATCTTCTGATTGGCAGCGAAGATCTCTTCGCCGGTGGAGGCATCGACCAGCGGGAACGCCGGCTTGGCGCCGCGCCACTGTTCCGGCACGAACGGCATTTTCCAGCCTTCGCCGGCCTTGCCAGACACACGTTCCCAGACGACGGTGTCGTAGAAATAGTGGAGGATTTCCTCGCTATCGAGGCCGAGGGCATAGAGCAGCGCGGTGACCGGCAGCTTGCGCTTGCGGTCGATACGCACGTTCACGATATCCTTCGCGTCGAACTCGAAATCGAGCCACGAACCGCGATAGGGGATCACGCGGGCAGCGAACAGCAGCTTGCCCGACGAATGCGTCTTGCCCCGGTCGTGGTCGAACAAAACACCCGGCGAACGGTGCATCTGCGACACGATCACACGCTCGGTGCCGTTGATCAGGAAGGTGCCGTTCTCGGTCATGAGCGGCATGTCGCCCATGTAAACGTCCTGCTCCTTGATATCGAGCACGGAACGGGTTTCGGTTTCCTGATCCACCTCGAACACGATCAGGCGCAGCGTCACCTTCATCGGCGCAGCGAACGTGATGCCGCGCTGGCGGCACTCGGTCGTGTCGTACTTGGGCGGCTCCAGCTCGTAATGAACGAAGTCCAGCTCGGCCGTGCCGGCGAAATCGCGGATCGGGAAGACCGAGCGCAGCGTCTTTTCCAGGCCGGAGACATAGCCAGTGGCCGGATCGGAGCGCAGGAACTGTTCGTAGCTTTCGCGCTGAACCTCGATCAGGTTCGGCATCTGCACCACTTCGTGGATGTCGCCGAAAATCTTGCGGATGCGCTTCTTCGCGGTGCCGGTGTTGGCCGATGCCTTGGGGCCG
This sequence comes from Pelagerythrobacter marensis, assembly GCF_001028625.1. Classification (NCBI taxonomy): domain Bacteria; kingdom Pseudomonadati; phylum Pseudomonadota; class Alphaproteobacteria; order Sphingomonadales; family Erythrobacteraceae; genus Pelagerythrobacter; species Pelagerythrobacter marensis. Next base: position 2,114,647 of record NZ_CP011805.1, read on the forward strand.
GTCGCCTTTGCCTTGGTCGCCATGGAGGTGATTCGCCTCTTCGTGTGCTGCGCCGGCGACATTGCGCCACCGGTCGAGATTCATGCCCATGCGCGTGGGATGCCCATGCCGGAGACGCGAAAAAGCCACAGCAATTCAAGCCTGTTCGGCCCTGCTGCAGCTACTCAAACGTCGCGACTATGGATTCGCAGCTTCCATTCCGTGGCCAGTCCCCGCGCATGAACGGCCTTGCTCGAAGCGTGCGGTTGCCCGGCGATGTAGGAAACCCGGGCGATTTTGTCAAACGCGGAGGACCAGCGGCGAGCGAGCGGAACCCCCGCGCCTCCAGCCGCCCGGACGCCGCGTAAATATCGTTTTTCGATATTATCGATTGACAATAAGAATTGACAATAAGAATTGCTGCCCATATTGAATATCGATATCACCATTCAAGGAGATCGATAAATGCCGAACATTCTGACCAATACCGTCGCGGCGGTTGCCGCCCTGCTCATCGTCACCGTTTCGATGGGCGCCGTCATCACTGTCCCGGCCACCGACACTGCGATCGCGGTCGCACCGCTGGTCGCCTGAGGGGAGACACTGCCATGTCCGCCATAAACGACCCGCTACTGATGATTGCCAAGATCGTGCTCGCGTTCCTGATGGGCGTGCTGGCGTTCGTCACCGTCGTGCTCATCGCCGGCGCGGTCGCCGCGCCAATCTTCGAAGGGAGCATCGTCGCCGAACTGATCGCCGACGGCAAAGGCCAACCGCCCGCAGGTTTCGTCTGGCTCGTCAGCATCCTGCTGATCGGCATTGCGGGGCTGCTCGGGCTGTTGATCTACTTCCTGCTGCTGCTGTGGCGCATCGTCGGCACGGTCGGCGCGGGCGATCCGTTCGTGCCCGAGAATGCCGCACGCCTCAGCCGGATGGGCTGGGTTGCGGTGGCCGGCAACATCCTTGCCCTGTTCGTGGCCGCAGCCGTCACGCGGGTCGCCACCGTTGCCGCCGACATGGGGGACGATGTCGATTTCAACGCCGATATCGACTTCGGGGGTGGCGGGCTGCTGCTGATCCTCGTGCTGTTCATCCTCGCCCGCGTGTTCCGCCACGGCGCCGCGATGCGCGAAGACCTGGAAGGGACCGTGTAATGCCAGCCGAAGACGGAACCGCCATCGTGGTGAAGCTCGACGACCTGCTCCACGAACGGCGCATGACGCTCACCGAACTGGCCGAACGGGTCGGCCTCACCCTCGCCAATCTCTCGATTCTCAAGACCGGCAAGGCCAAGGCCATCCGCTTCTCCACGCTGGAAGCGATCTGCCGCGAACTGGGCTGCCAGCCGGGCGACTTGCTGGTCTATCGCTCCGGCGAGACAGGCTGAGAGCCTCGATTACCGGGAGGGGGCGTTGCGAAGTTCGGGAACTTTGGCGGATTGTGGCAATTGTATGGCAAGTAGCGAAAGGAAATTCCCGATGAAACAGCTTGCTATTGCCGCCCTCCCCCTCGCTTTCGCGCTTGGCGCGTGCGACAACACTGCCGAAGAAACGGTGCCGGAAGACACGATGATGGAAGATACCATGACCGATCCGGCAATGACCGACCCGGCGATGACGGATGAAACCATGACCGATCCCGCCATGGGTGAAGACGCCATGGTCGATGATCCTCTGGTCGACGATGCCGATGAATCGGTTCAGCCCGCGGACGAGCCGGTCGCCGATACGATGTAATCGCCGGCGCGAACGATTGCCGCGGCGGCTTGACCCGCCCGGACTTTCTGCTAGAGGCCCGCCCCGACCGGCGGGCCTCTTTGCGTTTGCCCGGTCAATCCGTCCGAGACAGTTGGTGACCCGGAATTGCCGGGTCTTAATTTCCAGCCGAGGCGGGGAAAAGAGATTTCGCGGGTATTCGGCCTGGCCGGCCCGCATCGCACGCCTGGCGTGTCTCCTTCCCTTGTCGAACGGACTGCCCCGTGCCGGTTAGCGGCGCTGGGCGATGTGAGCCGGTCGTATTCGCGCCAGCGGGTGCGGCCATATGTGAAGGAGTATGGCATGGATCGTTCGCAGAAAACCGACGCGGTCGCCCAGCTCAATGCGGTCTTCAACGAGGTCGGCGTGGTGGTTGTCACCCGCAACCTCGGCCTGTCGGTGGCCCAGTCCACCGACTTGCGTTCGAAGATGCGCGAAGCGGGTGCGTCCTACAAGGTTGCGAAGAACCGTCTTGCCAAGCTCGCCCTGAAGGAAACCCAGTACGAAGGGCTCGAGGATTATCTCTCGGGTCCGACAGCCCTGGCCTGGTCGGAAGACCCGGTCGCGGCTGCCAAGGCTGCGGTGGATTTCGCCAAGACGACCGACAAGATCGAAATCGTCGGTGGTTCGATGGGTGGGCAGTTGCTCGACGAAGCCGGTGTCCGGGCGCTTGCCTCGATGCCTTCGCTCGACGAGCTGCGTGGCACACTGGTGGGCCTCGTCAACGCCCCGGCGACCAAGATCGCCCGGGTCGTCAACGAACCCGCTTCCAAGCTCGCCCGCGTCTTCGGTGCCTATGGCGCCAAGGAAGCGGCGTAAGCGGTTTTCGCACAACGCGATTTTTCCGGGGCGCATGCGCCCCAGCCGACAAGATTTATCTGGAGTGAAACATCATGGCCGATATCGCCAAGCTGGTTGAAGAACTTTCGAAGCTGACCGTCCTCGAGGCGGCCGAACTCGCCAAGGCGCTGGAAGAAGAGTGGGGCGTTTCCGCCGCCGCTGCCGTCGCCGTTGCCGGCCCCGCCGCCGGTGGCGATGCCCCCGCAGCCGAAGAGAAGGACGAATTCGACGTCGTCCTGACCGGCGACGGTGGCAAGAAGATCCAGGTCATCAAGGAAGTCCGCGCCATCACCGGCCTGGGCCTGACCGAAGCGAAGGCCCTGGTCGAAGGCGCGCCCAAGCCGCTCAAGGAAGGCGTGAACAAGGCCGAAGCCGAAGAAATCAAGGGCAAGATCGAAGCCGCTGGCGGCACGGTCGAGCTCAAGTAAGGCTTCTCGCCACCGAGTATATGCGAAGGGCGGTGCCGCAAGGTGCCGCCCTTTTCATATGACTGTTCGATAGCGGCCTCGTCGCCGCGCGCACGCCGGCCCGAATGAGGTCAGAGCGTTTCGAGATAGGCGACGATCGCGGCCCGCTCCTCCGCCGAACGGACCCCGGCGAAGGCCATCTTGGTCCCCGGCACGACACCGCGCGGATCGGCAAGATAGGCGTCGAGCGTTTCGGCGTCCCAGACAAGTCCCGAAGCGCGCAACGCCTTGCTGTAGGCATAAGTCGGCTCGTGTCCGGCAGGGGCGCCGAACACCCCGGCGAGCGAGGGGCCGACCCCATTCCGGCCCGGCGCGGTCTGGTGACATGTGGCGCACCGCGCGAACGCGGCCGGCCGGTCGCCCCGGTCCATCCCAGCACCCGCCACGGCGCGCCCGTCTGCCGTATCCTGCTCGCTCGCCCGATCCCCGGCGCCGCAACCTGCCAGCGCGAGCGCGAGTGTCATCAGCGCGAAATTCCTGCCTGCTTTCATAATAACGGCTCATGCCGCGCAGGCCCGCAACGCGCAAGCTGTGGCCCCATGGCCGCACTCCCGGCCCGAAGCCTCGCAGCGGCGGAAATTTCGCTTTCCCCCGCGATTCACCGCTCGTAACCGGGACGGCTTTATGTCCGACGCACACATCTCGACAGGTCTTTCGCACCGCCCCTGGCGTACCGAGCTGGCTGCCACCTTCAAGCTGGCCTGGCCGCTGGCGCTCGCCAACCTGCTGCAGATGCTGACGTATGCGGTGGACGTGATCTTCATCGCGCGGCTGGGGGAGGCACCGCTGGCCGCATCGGCGATTGCGGTTGCCCTGTTCGGCCTCGTCCTTTGGGCCCTGTCCGGGCTGACCGGCGCAGTGGCGCCCCTGATCGCGGAAGAGCTGGGCGCGCGGGCGCCGGCGCTTCGCCCGGTGCGCCGGGTAACGCGCATGGCGCTGTGGCTGGCGGTCTTGAGCGGAGCGGGCGGCATGGGCCTGTGCCTGCTGCTCGAACCGCTCATGCGCGCGACTGGGCAGCAGGAAGACATCATCGCGCTGGCCACTGTCTACAATCTGATGATCGTCTGGTCGCTGATCCCGATGGTGATCAACAACGTGCTGCGAAACTTCGTCTCGGCACTCGGCCGCCCGGTCTTCGCGACTGCGATCACCGCGGCGGGGATCGGGGTCAACGCGCTGGCCAACTACGCCTTCATTTTCGGCAACCTGGGCGCGCCCGAGCTGGGCCTGCGCGGCGCCGCGGTGGCAACGATCATCACCGGCGTGACCACGATGTTCATCTATATCCTCGCCATCCGGCTCGATGCCCGGCTGCACCGTTATCACATCTTCGGCTTCTGGTGGCGCGTCGACATGCACCGGATGATGCAGATCGTCCGCCTGGGCACGCCGATCGCGCTGACCATTACCGCCGAAGCGGGGATCTTCGGCGGCGCAGCCTTCCTGATGGGCAACATCGGCACTTCGCAGCTGGCCGCGCACACGGTCGCCCTGCAGATCGCCGCGCTGGCTTTCCAGGTGCCTTTCGGCATCGGCCAGGCGGCAACGATCCGCGTCGGCTACTTCTTCGGTGCGCGCGACCGGGCGGGGATGATGCGGGCAGGCTGGACCGCGATCGCGATGGGCACCGCTTTCATGGCAGTCACCGCCACTTCGATGATCGTGCTGCCCAAGCCGCTGCTGGCAATCTACGTCGACCCCTGGGCGCCCAAAAATGCGGTACTGGTCGCATTCGCCCTGCAGTATCTGGTGATCGCCGCCGCCTTCCAGCTGGTCGACGGGGTGCAGGCGGTTGCCGCCGGCGCGCTGCGCGGATTGCAGGATACGCGCATCCCGATGTGGATCGCGATCTTCAGCTACTGGGTGCCGGGCATGGGGGTTTCCCTGTTCCTCGGCTTCGCCACTCCGCTGGAGGGGCGCGGCGTATGGCTGGGCCTCGCCACCGGGCTTACCGTGGCGGCGATCCTGCTCGTCTGGCGCTGGTGGCGGCGCGATGCCCTGGGCCTGACGATGCGCTCCACCGCGACCGCGAAAGCCTGACCCGCCACCGTTCGGCAGAACATCGGCGGAAAGTCCGCAAGAAACGGGCATGTTTTTTGGCGGGGCGCCTGTTGACTCGGGCATGCCCCATCCACATATGCGCCTCGCTGGCACTCTCCACCCGAGAGTGCCAGACCCGATCATTCACTCTTAACTGAAGAGGTCATCACCATGGCATTTCGTCCGCTGCACGACCGTGTACTGGTCCGTCGCATCGAAGCCGAAGAAAAGACCGCCGGCGGGATCATCATTCCCGACAGCGCCAAGGAAAAGCCGAGCGAAGGCGAGATCGTCTCCGTGGGCTCTGGCGCCAAGGCGGAAGACGGCACGGTCACCCCGCTCGACGTCAAGGCCGGCGACCGCGTGCTGTTCGGCAAGTGGTCCGGCACGGAGGTCAAGCTCGACGGCGAAGACCTGCTGATCATGAAGGAAAGCGACATCATGGGGATCATTGGCTGAGCCTCTGTGTCCCCGCATTAGGCGGGGATCTCAGGCCGCCTGGCCCCACGCTTTAGACCAAGAACACTGAGACCCCGCCTTCGCGGGGGATCGCAAACCAGGAGTAACACCAATGGCAGCCAAGGACGTAAAGTTCGGCCGCGACGCGCGCGAAGGCATCCTGCGCGGCGTCGACACCCTCGCCAATGCCGTCAAGGTCACGCTGGGCCCCAAGGGCCGCAACGTCGTGATCGACAAGAGCTTCGGCGCCCCGCGCATCACCAAGGACGGCGTCACCGTCGCCAAGGAAATCGAACTGAAGAACAAGTTCGAAAACATGGGCGCGCAGATGATCAAGGAAGTCGCATCGAAGGCGAACGACGCCGCCGGTGACGGCACCACCACTGCGACCGTTCTGGCGCAGTCGATCGTGACCGAAGGCATGAAGTCGGTCGCCGCGGGCATGAACCCGATGGACCTGAAGCGCGGCATCGATCTCGCCGTCACCAAGGTTGTCGAAGACCTCAAGGCCCGTTCGAAGGACGTCTCCGGCTCGAACGAAATCGCGCAGGTCGGCATCATTTCGGCCAATGGCGATCGTGAAGTCGGCGAAAAGATCGCCGAAGCGATGGAGAAGGTCGGCAAGGAAGGCGTGATCACCGTCGACGAGTCGAAGGGCCTCGAATTCGAGCTCGAAACCGTCGAAGGCATGCAGTTCGACCGCGGCTATCTGTCGCCCTACTTCATCACCAACCCGGAAAAGATGACGGTCGAACTCGAAAACCCGTACATCCTGATCCATGAAAAGAAGCTGAGCAATCTGCAGGCGATGCTTCCGGTGCTCGAAGCGGCTGTCCAGTCGGGCCGTCCGCTGCTGATCATCGCGGAAGACATCGAAGGCGAAGCGCTGGCCACCCTCGTGGTCAACAAGCTGCGCGGCGGCCTGAAGGTCGCGGCGGTCAAGGCACCGGGCTTCGGCGATCGCCGCAAGGCCATGCTGCAGGACATCGCGATCCTGACGCAGGGCGAAATGATCAGCGAAGATCTCGGCATCAAGCTCGAGAACGTGACGCTGAACATGCTCGGCCAGGCCAAGAAGGTCACCATCGACAAGGACAACACGACCATTGTCGACGGTGCCGGTTCGGAAGACGACATCAAGGCCCGCGTTTCGGAAATCCGCACGCAGATCGATAACACCACCAGCGATTACGACCGTGAAAAGCTGCAGGAACGTCTGGCGAAGCTCGCCGGCGGTGTTGCGGTGATCAAGGTCGGCGGTGCGACCGAAGTCGAAGTGAAGGAACGCAAGGACCGCGTCGACGATGCGCTGCACGCAACCCGCGCAGCCGTCGAAGAAGGCATCGTCCCGGGCGGCGGTACCGCGCTGCTCTACGCGACCAAGGCGCTCGACGGCCTCGAAGGCAGCAACGACGACCAGACCCGCGGCATCGACATCATCCGTCGCGCGCTGCAGGCTCCGGTTCGCCAGATCGCCACCAACGCCGGCCATGACGGTGCGGTGGTTGCCGGCAAGCTGACCGACGCCAACGACACCTCGCTCGGCTTCAACGCGGCGACCGACACTTACGAAGACCTGGTCAAGGCCGGCGTCATCGACCCGACCAAGGTTGTGCGCACCGCGCTGCAGGATGCCGCTTCGGTGGCCGGCCTGCTGATCACGACCGAAGCCACCATCACGGAAATTCCGGACGACAAGCCGGCTGCTCCGATGCCCGACATGGGCGGCATGGGTGGCATGGGCGGCATGGGCTTCTAAGCCACTGCGCTGCTCCGGCTTCCCGCCCGGCGCGGGGGCCGACGCACAAAATCAAGGCCCGGCGGAGCGATCCGCCGGGCCTTTTTTGCAGTCACGGACGGGCTGTCCGCGCCCCTCACCCTTCCTTGCGGCTGGCCTCCGCAGCGGCGACGGCCTCGGCGGGCCAGGTCACCTGCGTTTGTGTCTGCGGATTGAAGACATCGCCCGGATACTGCGCGGCGGCGGCCGCGGCGATCTCCGCTTCGGTCAGGAACTCGCTCGGTTCCAGCGCGAAAACGTCGAGCCCGCGGGTAATCTCCGTCGCGTAGATCCGCCCGTTGTACCAGTAGGCCGACCAGTACCCGCCGGTAACCAGCTGATCCCTGTCGACCGGACCGCGATCGAAGTACGCGATTTCGAACGGATTTTCCGCATCCGTGAAATCGATCACGCTGATGCCCCCCTGATACCAGGCCTGGACGAAGATATCGCGCCCCGGAACCGGAATGATCGAACCGTTATGCGCGACGCAGTTTTCCTTGTCGGTCTGCGGGGCCGGCAGCTTGTAGAGGCTGCGGAACGCCAGCTTGCCTGCTTCGATCGCGTAGATCGCATTGGCACCCCAGTTGCGCGGGTCGCCTGCCTGGCAACGGGGCCGCCCGCCACCGCCCCATTCGTCGGTAAACAGCACTTTCGTCCCGTCGTTGTTGAACGTGGCCGAATGCCAGTAGGCGAACCCCTTGTCGGTAACATCGTCGATCCGCACCGGCTTCAGCGGGTCGGAGATATCGAGGATGATGCCGTTGCCCGAACAGGCCCCGGCAGCCAGGTCGAGCGCCGGGAACACGGTGATGTCGTGGCACTGATCGGTCCGGCCGGTGTTCTGCGTGCCTTCACCATGATCGCCGCCGCGCCAGAGGCCGGCGATCCGCCCCTCACTGGCGAAAACGCGCGGTCGATCGACGATTTGTGCGGCGGCCGGGTTGGCCACAGGAATTGCGATCACGTCGATGGAAAACAGCGCGGTATCGTCGCCAGTCGTGTCGCTGCACCCCTCCAGCTCGTCCTCCTCCCGAACGTAGGACGTGCCCGAATTGTACACCACGATCCGCTCGTCATCGGCCGTGACGATCGAATGCGTGTGGCTGCCGCGGCAGGTTTGCACCTGGCCGACCTGAACCGGCCGTGTCACGTCGGTGATGTCGAAGATCCGCAAGCCGCGGAACCGATCCGGGCTGGTGCGACCGTCGACGCCCTGCAGGCCGCAATCGACCCGTCCGCGACTGTCCTCGACGCTCATGATCAGAAGATCGCCAACAATCGACACATCGCCCTGCCCGCCCGGACAGACGGTGGAGCTGACGAGCTGCGGCACGCCGTCCTCGCCCAGACGATAGGCATTGAACCCATGATAGCTTCCGGCCACGAGCAGATCGCCGGAGAAGGCCATGTCGGTATTGGCGAACGATAGCAGGGAGCTGCGCTCACCGAACTGCGGCTCCTCTTCTTCACCCTCCTCGTCGCGGTCCTTGCGCGGCGCTTCGCCGCCATGCCCGTCATGTGCGGCATCGTCCGCGTCTTTCTCCGGCTTGAGCGGGCGTAGCTGTGCAGGGTTGTCGGGATCGAAGAATCCCGCCGGCTTGGGCAAGGCGGCCACCAGGCGCAAATTGGCGATCGCTTCGCCCGCATCGCGAAAACCCGGTGCCAGCGCCACGCGCGGATCGTCGGAAAGCCCGGCAAGCACCGCGTTCATCCGGTCGATTTCCGCTTCCTGATCGCTGACGACGTCGTTGGTGAATTCGAACAGCACCGGCTCGTAGGCAGTGCCTGGCTGATCGTGCAGTTCCTCCACCATATCGACAGCGCCCAGATGGTGCGGGATCATCAATTGCAGGAACAGCCGGTCGAAGGCCGTGCCGCGCGATTCGGCGAGCTGCGCCATCTGCTCGGGCGTCGCCATGCCTTTCATCGCCTCGTGGTGGTGGGCGTGCCCCATCCCCGCCATCGCAACATCGCGGCTCCGCTCACGCAGCCATTCGGTCATGAAGCCGATCTCGTCCTTCTGGCTGACGTCGATGCGCCCGGCGATCGCCACGATGTCGGGATTGTTCGTCCGCTCCTCCACCAGCGCGGCCATATCGACCGCTTGCTGATGGTGGACGATCATCGCCTGCATGAAAGCCACGTCGGCGGGCGAGAACGCCGTATTGGCGAGCCGGGTCGCTTCTTCGGCGGCAAGCGTGCGGGTCGGCTGGCCCGGCGCGCCCGGCTGGAGGATCGGTGCCTCCTGCGCAGCAAGAACGCTGGTCCCGGCGAGCAGGCCCCCGACAAGCGACATACGGGCAAAATTGCGTAAGATCATTCTGGCATCCCCTCGTGCGATCTATCGCGGAAAATGGGGACTATCGCGGCACTCAAGTCAATACGACGCTCGTCGAACGACATGGGCCGTTCGTCGCACCTGCCCGCCCTGCCAGGCCCGACCGATCGGCGGGCCGGCGCAACATTTTCCGCGCTGAACCGTTGATGGCAGGCAACCAAGGAGGAAATACATGAAGCTGCCGCACAAGGCTCACGTCGCGCTGGTCGACGGCACCACTTTCGTCGTCATGCAGAACACAGGCAAACCTTTCGCGCCGGAACTGGAAGCGGTCGCCAAGCCCGAATTGTCGGCCACGAACTTCAGCGCCGGGGTGCGCCATCAGGACCCCGTAAGCCAGCAGCAGGGGCGCACCGACCTGAACGAACTGGCCCACGGCGCGGCAGCGGCCGAATGGCTCAACGCCCGCGCCATCGCCGGCGAGATCGAGGGGGTGCTGATTGTCGCCGACCCGAAAACGCTGGGCGAAATGCGCCGCCATTATCACAGCGAGCTGGAGAAGCGGATTTTGGGCGAGATCCCGAAAACCATGACCGGTGAAACGAGCGCGCGGATCGCGGAAGCGATTTCAACCGCCTGATGTCGCCTGATTTCCCCGTCTGAACGGTTTCAGCCGACATTCATCGTTTTCGCGCCACTGCTCGTCGCCACTCCGCTTGCCGGTGCGCTTTCGCGCCCGTTAAGTTATTGCAAACCAAGGGAGGGTTACGAGAGCCGCATGGCTTTGGGATCGCACATCACGAAATCGCTGACGGGATTGGCCGGCGCGCTGACGCTTGCCCTCACCGCATTTCAACCGGCGCAAGCGCAGACGGCAAATTTCGAAGCCGTGTTCGACAGCGTCCTGGGCACGGAAGCGCGCGCACCGCGCACTTTCGAGGCCGTGTACGAATCCGGCTTCGAACGCCGCATTGCGCAGGCCGCCGATGGCTCGGACGGGCGCATCGGGGTGGCCGTGCTCGATCTGGCGACGGGCCAGGAATTCTCGATCCTGGGCGATCAACGTTTCCCGATGGCCAGCACCAGCAAGATCGCGATCGCGGCGACGTTCATGGAAGGCGTCGAGCAGGGACGCTGGAGCCTGTCGAGCGAGTTCCCATTGCTGATCCCCGTCCGGTCCGAACGGTTTTCTAGTGCCAAGGCGCCGGTCAGGCGGGGCAAGCATCTGCCGGCCAGCGAGCTGATCGAACTGATGATCACGCGGTCCAGCAACCCGGCAACCGATGCCCTGCTCGCAGCGGTCGGCGGGCCGGCGGCAGTCAACGACTGGATGCGCCGTGCCGGGATCACGGATTTCCAATTGACCCGCGACATCGCAACCCTGGTGCGCGACGACGGTGAGATCGATCCCGCATCCGCGATTGACCTGCGCGACAGCGCCACCCCGCGCGCGATGACGAGGCTGCTTGCCGGCCTGTATCAGGGCGAGTGGCTCTCCCCCACCAGCCGCAGGGTCATCATCGGTGCGATGGAGCGCTGCCGCACAGGCACGCGCCGCATCCCCGCGCTGTTGCCGGCGGGCGCCACCGTGGCGCACAAGACCGGGTCGCTCAACAACACATCGAGCGATATCGGGATCATCAACACGCCCGATGGACGCGCCTTTGCCGTGGCCATTTATGTCACCGGACAGGGCACGCGGCTGGCGCGCGAAGGCCGCATCGCGCAGATCGCCCGCGCAGCTTACGCCGGATACGACAACCCCGGTGGCGGCACCTGGGCGGAAGCGGTCTACGCCAACGCCCGCGACGGCGCGGCCGCCAGCCCCTAGACGCCATTCCGTTTCGCAGGGCCGGTGTGCGGACACAAGTTCGCACCGATCATTCCCGCCGGCCTGCCCCATGACATGCGCGCAAAGAGAAAGGGCGGCGCCTCGCGGCACCGCCCTTCCCTTTATTCGCTAAGCGAAAGCGAAGATCAGTCAGCCTGAGCTTCGGCTTCCGTTTCGCCGTGCACTTCGGCTTCCGCAGCAGCGGCAGCTTCGTCGGCAGCGGCAGCGGCTTCTTCGGTCGCGCCTTCAACGGCGGCACCGGCGTCGGTCGCGGCGCCTTCAACGGCTTCGCCCATGGCGTCGGCATTGGCTTCGGCGTCGGCAGCGGCGCCTTCAACGGCGTCGCCAGCAGCGTCCTGGGTGCCTTCCGAGCAAGCGGCGAGGGTCAGGGCGGCGCCGGCCGCGGCAGCGGCGAGAACGATCTTACGCATATGTCAGTATCCTTGAACAGCGAGTGGTTTCATTCCGGCCCAGAAGGCTGGAATGCGAAGCCCACAAGCGAGCAGACTTCGAATGTCCCAAATAATGGCAGATTTGTGGCGATGCAAGCGGTTTGACACTTTTAGGCCGTATTTGCCTAACCGTTCCCGGGCGCACGAAACCGGCTGACCGGGGGAAATTGCGCTGCTACCAACCCTGCGATGGCAGACAAGCAGCACCTCTATCTCGTCGACGGGTCCTCGTACATTTTCCGGGCCTATCACCGCCTGCCGCCCCTGACGGACCCCGAAGGGACCCCGGTCGGCGCGGTCTATGGCTACACCACAATGCTGTGGAAGCTGGCGGACGACCTCGACAAGGCGGAGGGGCCAACGCACCTTGCTGTCATCCTGGACAAGGGATCGACCAGTTTTCGGAACGAAATCTATCCCGAATACAAGGCGAATCGCCCCGATCCGCCCGAAGATCTGGTCCCCCAGTTCCCGCTGATTCGCGATGCGACGCGGGCATTCAGCCTTCCCTGCATCGAGGAAGCGGGGCTGGAAGCCGACGACCTGATCGCCAGCTATGCGCGCGAGGCGACCCGCAAGGGGTGGGACGTGACGATCGTTTCGTCGGACAAGGATCTGATGCAGCTCGTCGGCCAATGCGCCGAACCTGACGATGGCGTGGCCGAAGGCGGTTGTATCGACATGCTCGATACGATGAAGAATGTGCGGATCGGCCCCGACGAAGTGATCGAGAAATTCGGCGTTCCGCCCGAACTGGTTGGCGATGTGCTCGCGCTGATGGGCGATTCGGTCGACAATATTCCCGGCATCTACGGCATCGGGCCGAAGACCGCTTCAAAGCTGATCGTCGAACACGGCGGTTTGACGGCCGCGCTCGACGCCGCGCCCGACATGAAGAAATCCAAGCTGAAGGAACGCCTGCTCGAAGGTCGCGAAATGGCCGAATTGAGCCGTGTTCTGGTCCAGCTGAAAGAAGATTGCGCGCTTCCCATGGCGCTCGATGAATTCAAGCTGGTCACCATCCCGCCCGATCCGCTTGCCGCATTCTTGAGCAAGCATGGCTTCACCAGTCTGCTGCGGCGGCTGGATTCGGGCAGTGGCAGCCCCACGCGGGCGACCGATCTCAATCCGGCCAAGCCGGTGACAAAGGGGGCGGACGGTTCGCCGGACGGAAACCGCCAGCCCCTTCCCGATCTGCCGGCGGTGGATCGCAGCGCCTACGAGTGCGTGCAGACCGCCGAACGGCTCGAACACTGGATTGCGCGCGCTTTCGCCGCCGGCCTGGTCGCGGTCGATACCGAAACCAGCGCACTCGATGCGATGCGCGCCGATCTGGCAGGGATCAGCCTTGCGCTGGGCGCAAACGATGCCTGCTACATCCCACTTGCCCACGGCGGCAGCGACATGTTCGCCGAACGGCCGGAACAGGTCGCGCGCGAGACCGCGCTGGCCATGCTGAGGCCGCTGCTGGAAAGCGATGCGGTGCTGAAAGTCGGGCAGAACATCAAATACGATCTCAACGTCGTCGCCCGCCACGGGATCGCGATGGCACCGGTCGACGATACCATGATCGTTTCCTTCGCGCTCGACGCGGGCCGCAGCCTGGACGGGATCGGCGGCGGGCACGGGATGGACGAACTGTCCCAGCGGCATCTCGGCCACACGACACTGACCTTCAAGGACATCTGCGGCACCGGCAAGAAAGCGATCCCTTTCGGCGAAGTCCCGCTCGATCGCGCGACTGAGTATGCCGCCGAAGATGCCGATGTGACCTGGCGCCTGCACTGCCTGCTCAAACCGCGTCTGGCGGCCGAGGGCGGAACGCGGGTTTACGAGCGGGTCGATCGCCCGTTGATCCCGGTCGTCGCCCAGATGGAGCGGCACGGCATTCGGGTGGACAAGGCGCAGCTGGGCAAGCTGTCGGACGAATTCGCCACGGAAACCGGCCGGCTGGAAGGCGAGATCCACGAAATTGCAGGGACCCAGTTCACCATCGGCAGCCCGCGCCAGCTGGGCGACGTGCTGTTCGACAAGATGGGATACAAGGGCGGGCGCAAGGGCAAGAGCGGCCAGTATTCGACCGATCAGGCGATGCTGGAAAAGCTATCCGCGCAGGGCGCGGAGATTGCCGACAAAGTGCTCGAATGGCGGCAGCTGACCAAGCTCAAGAGCACTTATACCGATGCGCTGCAGGCGGCGATCAATCCCGATACCGGCCGCGTCCACACCAGTTACAGCCTCGTCGGCGCGCAGACCGGGCGGCTTTCCTCGACCGATCCCAACCTGCAGAACATCCCGATCCGTACGGAGATCGGCCGCCAGATCCGCGACGCCTTCGTGGCCGAGGAAGGCAACGTCCTGCTCGCCGCCGACTATTCGCAGATCGAACTGCGGCTGGCCGCGCACATGGCCGACGTGCCCGAATTGAAGCAGGCTTTCGCCAATGGCGAGGATATTCACGCGCGCACCGCCACCGAAATGTTCGGCGAAGTCACGCGCGACACCCGCGCGCGCGCCAAGACGATCAATTTCGCGATCCTTTATGGCATCAGCCGCTGGGGCCTGGGCGCCCGGCTGAAGGTTGAGCCGGACGAGGCGCAGGCGATGATCGACACCTATTTCCAGCGCTTCCCCGGCATCCAGCGCTATATCGTCCATACGCTGGAGCAGGTGCGCGAGCGCGGCTATTCCGAAACGCTGTTCGGCCGCAAGACCTGGTTCCCGCGGATCGGATCAAAGAACCAGGGCGAGCGCCAGGGGAGCGAGCGGGCCGCGATCAATGCCCCGATCCAGGGCACAAGCGCCGATATCATCAAGCGCGCAATGGTGCGGATGATGCCCGCGCTGGACGCAGCCGGCCTCGGGCACGTGCGGATGCTCCTGCAGGTCCACGACGAACTTGTCTTCGAATTGCCCGAAGCCGACATTGCTGCGGCAAAGCCGGTGATCGAACGGGTCATGGCCGAGGCGGCGCTTCCGTCCGTGACGCTCGACGTGCCGCTGGGCATAGAAATCGGCACCGGTCTGAGCTGGGGACAGGCCCACTGATGGGACGATTGCGGCTCCGGCGTCCGCGCACGGGCAACCTCGTAATGCTGGGGCTGATCGCCGTCGCATTGTTTGCGGGCATGTTTCTGGTGTTCCAGACGATCGAGGCGGAGCGCGCCGAACGCCAGCAGGTGCGCGAAACAAGCGAGATATTGCTGGAGCTGCGCAATGTGACGCGCGCGGCGCTCAATGGCGAAACCGGACAGCGCGGTTATCTGCTGACGCTCGATCGCCGCTATCTCGAACCCTATCACGTCGGGCGCGAGCAATATCGCCCCGCCTTGCAACGCCTGCGCCGGCTGGTGGGCGCCGATGCGCCGCAGCGCCAGCAGGAACTGCTCGACGAAATCCAGGCGCTCGCCGAATCGAAATTTGCCGAGATGGAAGAAGTCGTCGCCCTGGTGGACGAGCGCCAGGTGATCGAGGCGCGGCGGCGTCTGCTCGATGACGAAGGGGCAGAGGCGATGGCGCGGCTGCGGCGGGCGACGCGCGAAATGGAACTGATCGAAAATCGCATCCTGCTCAACGCCGCCAGCGAAACCGCGCGGGCGGAAGGCCGCGTGCTGCCCCTGCTGGCCGGGGTCGTGCTGATCCTGCTGGTCACGCTGGTCCTCGGTTACCGGCTGGTCACGCGGACCGCACATGCCGAGGCGGAGGCAGCCCAGGCGACCGCGCTGGGCGAGGCCCGCGATCGGGCAGACCTTCTGGCCCGCGAACTGAACCACCGGGTGAAGAACCTGTTTGCCGTGATCCTGGCGATCATTCGTATGAGCGCGAAGGATTCGCCCGAAGCGAAACCGGTGATCGACCGCATCACCGAACGCATCCACGCCTTGCTGACCGCGCACGACGTGAGCCAGGGAACGCTGGAGCGCCCCGTCGCGTCGCTGCGCACGCTGGTCGAGACGACGCTCGCCCCCTACCGATCCGAGAAGCTGGCCGCCAAAGTCGATGGGGACGAGATCGAATTGCCGGCAAAACAGGTCACGCCGCTGGGGCTGGTATTGCACGAGTTGACCACCAACGCGGTCAAATACGGCGCGTGGAGCAAGGGCGGGCTGCTGGAAGTCACCTGGCGCGAAGCCGATGGCCAGGTGACGATCGAATGGCGCGAGCATTGCGAAGGCGACGGCAAGCCGCCCGAACGCACCGGTTTCGGCAGCCTGCTGATGACCAGCGCCGCCCGCCAGCTGCGCGGCGAGATCGACCGGCGGTTCGGCACCGATGGTGTCGAAGTCACGATTGCCTTCCCCCTCGGGGCCTGACCGCAGCTCGCTTGCCAGCGCCCCCGCCAGGCCATATTCCCGCAGCGATGCCCGAACGTTTCGATCCGCGCAGCTGGACGGTCGCCTGGGGCGAGATTGCGGTCATGGCGGTCGCGATTGCCCTGGCCGTTATCGCCGCCTTCCTGATCCACAAGGCGGTTTTCACCATTCTGCGCCGGCTGGCCCGCAATTCCCAGTCGCAGGTCGACGGGATCGTGTTCGACCAGATTGCGCGCCCGATCCGCTGGTCGGTCGTGGCCCTGGCCGTCGCCCTGGTTGCCCAGGCCCATTCGGATATCGGTCGTGTCTGGCACTGGATTGCACCATTCCTGGTCCCGGCGCTGATCGGGTGGCTCGCCCTGTCGCTTGTCCGTGCCTTTGCGGCGGCGATGCAGATCCGCAGCGAGCTGTCGTCCGATGCCATTGCCGCGCGCAGCCGGCGCACACGGATCGCGATCCTTTCGCGCACCGCGGCTTTCCTGATCATCCTGCTGACGGTGGCCCTGATGCTGCTGGCGATCCCCGGGGTGCGCGATGTCGGCGTAACGCTGATGGCCTCCGCCGGGCTGGCTGCACTGGCCGTAGGTGCCGCCGCCCAGCCCGCGCTCAAATCGCTGATCGCAGGGCTGCAGATGGCCCTGACCGAACCCTTGCGGATTGGCGATCTGGTGGTCGTCGACGGCTTCGGCGGGCGGGTCGAGGAAATCCGCATGAGCTTCGTGATCGTTCGCACCTGGGACGAGCGCCAGGTCGTCGTGCCCACCAGCAGCTTCCTCGATGCCAGTTTCGAAAACTGGTCGCGCGATAGCGAACAGTTGTCGGGCCCGGTATTCCTCCATCTCGATCCCGCGACCGAGGTCGCGCCGGTGCGTGCCGAATTCCTGCGTTACGTGGCCACTCGCGAGGAATGGGATGGCCGCACCGCCGAACTGCTGATGACCGAAGCGCACCCGGAAAGCATCGAATTGCGCATTGCCGTCAGCGCAGCGACCATCGGCGATCTGTGGGTCCTGCGCTGTGCGGTGCGCGAACACATGATCGACTGGCTGCGGGTGAATATGCCCGATGCGCTGATCCGGCATCGTCTCGGCGTCGAAGACACCAATGCCAGGGTCCAGCAAAGCTAGAACCGGCTTTCAGCAAGCCCGAAGCGGCGCGGGCCCGCACCCCGCGCGCTATGCGAACGGGGTGCGAGCGTTCTATCCGTGCTTCCGGTCGCGCGTGGGTTCCACCATGCCTTCCGAAATGAAGCCGATCGGCGTCGCTTCCGCCGCGCGCTTCTTCAGCTCGCCCCGCATCTTGCGATATTCGGCTTCCATCTGCGAAGTCACCGTGGCGCGCGAATCTTCGAGCGCTTCGGCAAAATCCGCCGCTGTCACTTCCTGAACTTCTCCGCCAACGCGGCGAAGGGCGTTCAGGCCGGCACGGCGCACGACATCTTCCAGATCGGCCCCGGTGAAGCGCCCCGTCTGGGCCGCAACCGCTGCCAGATCCACATCCTGCGCCAGCGGCATGTCGCCGGTATGGATGCCGAGGATTTGCGCCCGCCCCTTCTGATCCGGTGTTCCGACATAGACCAGCTCGTCGAACCGCCCGGGACGCAGCAGCGCCGGGTCCACCAGAGTGGGCCGGTTGGTCGCCCCGATGACGATGACGGATTGCAATTCTTCCAATCCGTCCATTTCGGCCAGGATCGTGTTGACCACGCGCCCGGTCACCTGCGGCTCCCCCTGGCCGCTGCCGCGGGCGGGAACGAGGCTGTCGATCTCGTCGATGAAAACGACGCAGGGCGCCACGGCGCGCGCACGCTGGAACATGCGGGCGATCTGCTGCTCGCTCTCGCCGTACCACTTCGACAGGAGGTCGGAACTCTTCATCGAAATGAAGTTCGCTTCCGCTTCCTTGGCCACTGCCTTGGCCAGCAGGGTCTTGCCGGTCCCCGGCGGACCATAGAGCAGGAAGCCCTTGGCCGGGCGAATGCCCAGGCGGCGGAATGCCTCGGGGTTCTTCAGCGGCAGTTCGATCCCTTC
Organism: Pelagerythrobacter marensis; assembly: GCF_001028625.1. Taxonomy (NCBI): domain Bacteria; kingdom Pseudomonadati; phylum Pseudomonadota; class Alphaproteobacteria; order Sphingomonadales; family Erythrobacteraceae; genus Pelagerythrobacter; species Pelagerythrobacter marensis. The sequence goes on from NZ_CP011805.1 coordinate 2,132,870, forward strand.
GCGCAACATGCCGATGGCATCGTCCACCCCGCCGATATCGTTCCACCCCACACGCGGGACCTGTACCATCACCTCGCGCATGGCGCTGGGCTGCACGCGCTTGAGCGCGGAGAGGAAATCCTCGCGCGTGACCGACAGGTTGTCGAGCACTTCGGGCGGGATCGTTCGTTCGTCGAGGTCCAGCTTGGGCATGATGCGCCGCACCGCATCGATTGCCGCCTCGCGCGCCAGAGCCGCAATATCGGCGCCGACGAAGCCGTGTGTGACGCGCGCCAGTTCGTCCGGGTCGACCCGATCGCCCAGCGGCATCCCGCGGGTGTGGATCGACAGGATCTCGCGCCGCCCCTTCTCATCGGGCACGCCGATCACGATTTCGCGATCGAAGCGGCCGGGACGGCGCAGCGCCTCGTCCACTGCATCCGGGCGGTTGGTTGCAGCGATCACGACCAGGTTGGAACGCGCTTCCAGCCCGTCCATCAGGGTCAGAAGCTGCGCGACCAGACGCTTTTCCGCCTCGCCCGAAACCTGCGCCCGTTTCGGGGCAATCGAATCGATTTCGTCGATGAACACGATGGCGGGGGCGTTCTTGGTCGCGTCTTCGAACACTTCGCGCAGCCGCTTCTCGCTCTCGCCATAGCCCGAGCCCATGATTTCGGGCCCGTTGATGGTGAAGAACTGCGCATCGCTCTCGTTCGCGACGGCTTGCGCCAGACGCGTCTTGCCGGTGCCCGGCGGACCGTGGAGCAGCACGCCCTTGGGCGGATCGACACCCAGCCGCGTGAACAGTTCCGGATAGCGCAGCGGCAGCTCGACCATTTCGCGCAGCTGCTGGATCGTGTCGTCCATCCCGCCGACGTCGTCGTAATTCACGACGGCGCGGCCGGTGGGCGCTTCCTCGTACTCGGCCCGCAGTTCGACTTCGGTATTCTCGTCGATATGGACGATGCCCTTGGGCACGGTGGAAACGACGGTAAGGCGAATCTGCGTCAGGGCGTATGCGGGCGCGTTGAACATCCGCTGCACTTCGGGCGGCATGTTCTGCACCGGCTGCTGGCCAGTCGTCGCGACCAGATCGCCGGCAGTCAGCGGCTTGCGGAAGAAATTGCGCTTGAGCGCCTGTGTCGGGCCCTGCAACCGCATCTCTCGACTGGCGGGCGCGAACACCACGCGCGATGCGGCGCGCGAGCGGCCGGCGGATACCCGGACATGTTCGCCCGATCCGCATTCGGCATTGTTGCGCTGCAAACCGTCGAGCCGGACCACGTCGAGCGACTGATCCTCGTCATAAGCGGCCATGGCGATCGCCGCCGTCGCCCGCTTGCCCGCGATTTCGACAACATCGCCTTCGGTGATCCCGAGCGCCTGAAAGGCCGAGCGCGGCAATCGCGCCACGCCGCGTCCGCTTTCTTCCTGCCGCGCCGCCGCGACCTGAAGCCGGACCGCCTTATCTTCTACCGTCGCGTCGACTTCGGCCATCCGCCCGTATCTCCCTGTATCGTTTCGGTTCCGGCGATCCTCCCTTAGCTAGGGACAGATTGCGTCGAGTCAAACGAACGAACAGCTTACGAGTGCCGATGAACCCCGATGGCGCAGCCACCGGGCAAAGAAAAAGGCCCGGTCACGAGGACCGGGCCTTGAAAGTCTTGGGAGAGGATGCCTGAAAAGGCACGCCCTATGTGCACCGCAGCAATTATTTGTGCAAGTGCGAAAACCGCATTTTACATTGCAAAAAACGCAACCGTGAATTGCGCCGCACTGAAAATATGACATTTTTATAACGCCGGAGATTCGCAGCGCTCACCACCTTGCTGCATTGCAGCATTTGATGGGCGCTGCCTTGGCAACCGCGTGGAGGGGTGACAGCCCGCCGCTTCGCGCTTAGACGCTGGTGCCGCTTTAGGAGGTTCGATGCAGAAGCTATATCGCGATGCCGCCAGCGCCCTCGACGGGCTGCTCAGGGATGACATGCTTATCGCCGCCGGAGGCTTCGGCCTGTGCGGAATTCCCGAAAGACTGCTCGATGCGATCCGCGACAGCGGCGTCAAGGGGCTGACCTTCTGCAGCAACAATGCCGGGATCGACAACGAAGGCATCGGCAAGTTGCTGCGCACGCATCAGGTGAAGAAGATGATCTCGTCCTACGTCGGCGAGAACAAGGAATTCGAACGACAATTCCTTTCGGGCGAGCTGGAGGTCGAATTCTGCCCTCAGGGCACGCTGGCGGAACGTATGCGCGCCGGCGGCGCCGGCATTCCCGGCTTCTATACCAAGACCGGCGTCGGCACCCAGGTGGCCGAGGGCAAGGAAGTGAAGACCTTCGACGGAGAGGACTATATCCTTGAGCGGGGTATTTTTGCCGATCTTTCGGTCGTGAAGGCCTGGAAGGCCGACGAAACCGGCAATCTGATGTTTCGCAAGACCGCGCGCAATTTCAACCTGCCGGCTGCCACCTGCGGCAAGGTATGCGTGGTCGAGGTGGAAGAAATCGTGCCCGCGGGCAGCCTCGATCCCGACTGCATTCATCTGCCCGGCGTCTATGTCCAGCGAATGATCGTCGGCGCGCCCTACGACAAGAAGATCGAATTCCGCACGACCCGGGAACGGACCGGGAAAGAGCACGAGGCTGCGTGATCAGGCGGCGGCTCCATACCGCCTGCGCGGTATCGGCGCTTGCCATGACGCTGGGCGGCTGCGTCGCTGCGGCGATCCCGGTCGTCGCCGGCGGCGCCATCCTCTCCGCCCACGATGCCCAGACGCGGCGCGGCAACGCCTCGCTTGCTTCTGTGCCCACCGCGGAAGCTCCGGCAACGTCCGGCGCGGTTGGAAGCGGACGTGCCGAAGCGCCTGGTTCGCGAAGCGCGTTTGAGCCCTTTATCGGCTACGCCCTGGCCGAAACGGCGCGGCATCCGACCGACGACCGGCGACGTTCCGCCATTCTTGCCGACCCCGGCACGCTTCAGCCGGTCACGACCGACTGCTCGATCCTCCCTCCCGCAGTGCTGATCGACCTCGATCCCGCCGGTGGCACGCTCGACATTGCCTCGCTGACGCCCGACGCCCCGCTCGGGCGCGCGCTGGAAGATCTCCGCGCGCAGGAAACGGACGTTTTCTGGATCAGTGAGACATCGGCCGGGGATGCCGGCACGCTGCGCAACCGCCTGCGCGAAACCGGGCTCGATCCCGCGGGGCGCGACACCCTGCTGCTGATGCGCCGGCCTGGCGATCGCAAGCAGCTGCGCCGCAAGGAACTGGCCCGGACCCATTGCGTCATGGCCATCGCCGGCGACGAGCGCAGCGATTTCGACGAATTATACGCCTATCTGAAGGACCCTTCCGCCGCCGCGGCGCTCGATGCGCTGATCGGCCGGGGCTGGTTCCTCGTTCCGACACCTCCAGAGACCAAGGAAGATTGACCGATGCCCTGGGACCGCAACCAGATGGCCGCACGCGCGGCACAGGAACTGCAAGACGGATACTATGTGAACCTGGGGATCGGCATTCCCACCCTGGTCGCCAACCATATTCCCGAAGGGATGCATGTCACGCTGCAAAGCGAAAACGGAATGCTGGGCATCGGCCCCTTCCCCTATGACGACGAAGTCGATGCCGATCTTATCAATGCCGGCAAGCAGACGATCAGCGAGCTGCCGCACAGCGCCTATTTCGACAGCGCCGCCAGCTTTGCGATGATCCGCGGCGGGCATATCGACCTGACGGTGCTGGGCGCGATGGAAGTCGCGCAGAACGGCGACATCGCCAACTGGATGATCCCCGGCAAGATGATCAAGGGCATGGGCGGCGCGATGGATCTGGTCGCCGGGGTGAAGAAGATCATCGTGGTGATGGAGCACACGGCCAAGGATGGCAGCCCCAAGTTCATCCCCGAATGCACCCTGCCGCTGACGGGGACCAATGTGGTCGACATGATCGTGACCGACCTTGCGGTATTCCAGCGGCCCGACCACGACAGCCCGTTCCGCCTGGTCGAGCTGGCGCCCGGCGTAACGGCGGAAGAGGTCGCGGAGAAGACGACCGCGCACTACCTCGCCTGACGCGGTGAGCGATCGGCCGTCCCCCCTTGCCGGCCTGCGCGTGGTCGAACTGGCCCGCGTGCTCGCCGGCCCCTTCGCCGGCCAGACGCTGGCGGACCTGGGGGCGGACGTGATCAAGGTCGAAAGCCCCGAAGGCGACGGCACCCGCCAGTGGGGTCCGCCGTGGATCGAGCACGATGGGGAGCGTGCCGCCGCCTATTATCATGCCTGCAATCGGGGGAAGCGATCGATCGTCGCCGATTTCACCGATCCGCACGACCGCGCAATGGTGGCAAACCTGTGCGCCGGTGCAGACGTGGTGATCGAAAATTTCAAGGCGGGCACGCTGGCCCGTTACGGCCTCGACTATGCCACGCTCGCGGCCGAGAATCCGCGTCTCGTCTATTGCTCCATCACCGGTTTCGGCCAGGACGGCCCGCGACGCGAAGAGCCGGGATACGACTTTGTGATTCAGGGCATGAGCGGCTTGATGGGACTGACCGGGGAACCGGACGGGGACCCGATGAAGATGGGGGTTTCAATCTCCGACCTTGCATGCGGCCTCTATTCCACGATCGCGATCCAGGCCGCGTTGCTGATGCGGGAAAGGACCGGGGCCGGCCAGCATATCGACATGGCTTTGCTCGACTGTTCGGTATCGCTGCTTGCCAATCAGGCGATGAGCTTCTTCGCCAGTGAGGCGAACCCGCCGCGGATGGGCAATTCGCACGCGCAAGTCGTGCCTTACGGCGTCTACCGCGCGAAAGATGGCGATATCGTGCTGGCCCCTGCCAACGACCGGCTGTTCGGTGCGCTCATGCAGGCACTTGGCCGGGCGGATCTGGCGGACGATCCGCGCCTGGCCGACAATGCCGGAAGGATCGCCCAACGCGGCTGGCTGGAAGCAGAAATCGCGCGCGAGATCGCGGGCTGGACTCGCTCGGACCTGCTCGCCGCCTGCCGGGACAGCGGCGTCCCTGCAGGCCCGATCAACGATTGCGATGCGGTGTTTTCCGACCCGCAGGTCGTCGCGCGGGGCATGAAGATCGCGCCATCGGGCATTCCCGGCCTGCGCAGCCCGATCCGGTTTTCCAATGCCGATCTGGCACTCGACCGCCCCTCTCCCCGTCACGGGGAGCACGGGGCCGACATCGCCTGGCGCGATTAGATCAGGCCAGCGCGGCCTTCAGGTCGTCGGCCAGATCGGTGCGTTCCCAGGGGAAGTGATCCCCTTCGGCGGCGCGCCCGAAATGGCCATAGGCCGCACTGCGACGATAGATCGGCTTGTTGAGCTTCAGATGCGTGCGGATGCCGCGCGGGGTCAGGCCGCCCAGCTTGTCGATGCTGCGGATGGCATCTTCGATCCGCTCGTCGCCAACCGTTCCGGTGCCATGCGTATCGACATAGAGCGACAGCGGCTCCGACACGCCGATGGCATAGGAAAGCTGGATCGTGCACCGGCGGGCGATGCCGGCCGCGACGATGTTTTTCGCCAGATAGCGGCTGATATAGGCGGCCGAACGGTCCACCTTCGTCGGGTCCTTGCCGCTGAAAGCGCCGCCACCGTGGGGCGATGCACCGCCATAGGTATCGACGATGATCTTGCGCCCCGTCAGACCGGCATCGCCGTCGGGCCCGCCGATCACGAACGTTCCGGTGGGATTGATATGCCAGCGCGTTTCGTCGGACAGGAAGCCTTCGGGCAGGATTTCGGCGACGACACCCTTCACGTAATCCTTCAGTTCGGCTTCTTTCGCGCCCTCGTCATAACCGGGGGCGTGCTGGGTCGATACGACGATTGCGGTCGCGGCGACCGGCTTGCCATCGCGGTAACGCAGGGTCACCTGGCTCTTCGCATCGGGTTCGAGGAACGGCGCCGCGCCGCTCTTGCGGTCGGTGGCGAGGCGCTGGAGTATCTTGTGGCTGTAATCGATCGTGGCCGGCATCAGGTCAGGCGTTTCGTCGCAGGCGAAACCGAACATGATGCCCTGGTCGCCCGCGCCCTCATCCTTGTTGCCGCTGGCATCGACGCCTTGCGCGATATGCGCGCTCTGGCCGTGCAGATGGTTTTCGAAGGTCAGCGTTTCCCAGTGAAAGCCGTCCTGCTCGTAACCGATCTCGCGCACGGTGCGGCGAACGGTCTGCTCGATTTCCTCAAGCGCGCCATCGACCCATGCACCGTTTTCGTACACACCCTTGCAGCGCAGTTCGCCGGCAAGAACGACACGTTGCGTCGTGGTCAGTGTTTCGCAGGCCACGCGCGCTTCCGGGTCTTTCGACAGCAGCAGATCGACAATCGCGTCGGAAATCTGGTCCGAAACCTTGTCGGGATGCCCTTCGGAAACGCTTTCGGAGGTAAAGAGGTACGTGCTGCGCATACGTGATATTCCGATATAAAGATAGCTTTATGTCTGAACCGACTTCCTAGCCGCGTCGCAACCGCGTGGCAACCAGAGATCCGGCGATCAGCAGCCCTGCCCAGCCCATTGCCAGCCAGTTGCCCCACCGGGCGAACCAGGTTTCGGGCGCAGCCGGAGGCACGGTGCCGTCGATCCGCCCGGGCACCCGCATTCCGATATGGTCGCGCACCACCCCGCGCGCATCGATAACGGCGCTGATCCCGGTCGTGGTCGATCGCAGAACCGGCAACCCTTCCTCGATCGCGCGCATTCGCGCCTGGGCGAGATGCTGGGGTGGCCCCCAGGTGCCGAACCAGCCATCGTTGGAAGGGTTGAAGATGTAATCCGGCCGGTCGGCCCGGTCGGTGACTTGCCCCGAAAACACGATCTCGTAACAGATCTGCGCACCTGCGCGCCCCCAGGGGCCCAGGTCGATTGTGCGCGGGCCAGGTCCCGGAATGAAGTCGAGCGTTCCCGCAACCAGCCGCGTCAGGCCCAGGGGCGCCAGCCAGTCGCGTAGCGGCAGATACTCGCCGAAAGGCACGAGGTGCGCCTTGGCGTAACGTTCGCCCAGCGTTCCGTCGGCCATGATCGGCGTGATCGCATTATAGGCACCCGTCGCCCGCTCACGCCCATCGACGTTCCCGATTTCCAGGTCGACTGCACCGGTAAGCAGAGTTGCGCCTTCCCCAATCACCCTTCCGATGCGCCAGCGGGCATAGGCGGGATTTCCGGCGGCGGTCATCTGATCGTAATAGCGCTGGGGATAGTCGTCGCGCAGGTAATCGGGCACCCCGGATTCGGGCCACAACACCAGCCGCGGCCCGCCCGGCTCGCGCGGGACCGACAGGCGGGCGAGGCGCGCGAACTGCTCTTCGAACTTCGTCGGATCGTCCAGATCTTCCTGCCGGATATCGGGCTGGACCAGCGTGAAACGCAATGTGCCTTCTTCGGGCGGCGGGGCAGGCCAGTGCATTCCCGCCGCCAGCAATGCGAACGCCAGCGCGAAAGGCACGAAACGCCGTTCGCGCAACAGCGCAACGGTGAGGAATGCGATCAATGCGGCAAGCGCCGACAGGGCGTAGGTGCCCATCCAGGGCAGGATCGCCGCCAGTCCGGGCCGGTCGAATGTGCCCAGGAAGATCAATCCGAACGGATCCCACGCATAGCCGGTGAGCACCCAGCTGCGCAGCCATTCGGTCACTGCCCAGACCCCGCCGAACAGGCAGGCCGCCGCGCCCGGCCCCATTCGGCCTAACAGGACGCGAAAGGCCAGCGCTGCCAGCGCCGGGTAGAGCGCGAGATAGAGCGCGGCGAGAGGAACCGCGAACCAGCCCAGCCAGGCCGGCATTTCGGCCTGATAGGTGAACGCCGTGGCGATCCAGTTGTTCGCGAGCGTGAAGTGGGCCAGCCCGAACAGCCAGCCGCGCAGGAAAGCGCTCCGCCGGTCAGGCGCTTCGAGCGCTATCCAAGCGAAGACACCCATTGCCAGCAATGCAATGGGCCACAAGTTGAGCGGAGGAAATCCGGTCGCGGAAAATGCGCCGCAAAGCAGCGCAGATAGCTTCGGCCGCGCGTGGAACCAGCTGGCGATCCGACCGATCCGATCCATCCGCGCCTCGTTTCCGGTTGCCAGCCCGCGCCCGGCGACCCGTCAGCCCAGCGCCTGCACCGTTTCGCCGTCGTCGGCCGGTTCGGCCTTCTTGCGGGCGCGGGTTGCGCGCTTTTTCTTCGGCGGTTCCGCATCGTCCGATGCACCGATGGACGGCGGCAGGGCCGCGGCGTCTATCTCGCCCACATCGCTGGTGGGTGTCGCCTCGCTCTTCGGCTTGCGCGGGCTGCGCGGCTTGCGCGGCTCGGCCTGCGACTGGCGCCCCTCGCCCCGGGTCTGACGACCTTCACCGCGCGGCTTGCGCTTGAACGGGTTTTCCGACGGTTCGAAATCATCATCGTCGCCGGAGCTTTCGCCCTCGTCGCGATCGTTCGCATCGTCGCGGCCGTTGTCGCGGCCATTGGCGTCTTCGCGGCGGCCGCGGGTGTTGCGCGGCTGGCGGCGGCGAGTGTTTTCGCCCTCGTCCTCGTCGCTATCGTCGTCGTCCTGGTCGCGTTCGTCCGAACGCTTGCCGCGCTGTTCGTCCTGCCGCGCCTTGTTATCGGCGATAACGCGGAAATAGTGATCGGCGAACTGCAGGTAGTATTCCGCCTGCACCCGATCGCCGTTGTGCTGCGCATCCTGCGCCAGCTTCTTGTATTTATCGAGCAGCTGGGGCGCGTTGCCGCGCGCCCTGCTGTCGATCCGATTAGACTGGTTGCCGCCGCCCTGCTGGCGATTGCCGCGACCGCGACGGCGATTATTACGATGATTGTTCAAGGAATGATCTTCCTCATCCGTGATCGCCCTGCCGGCACCATTGCCCGTGCGATCGCATGACCCCTCGCCGCGTCCGCTTCCCTGCGGCCCGCGGATGTTCCATCTGCACCTGTGCGCGGACCCAATGCCCCGCCGGTTTGCAAATGTCGGAACCAGGCCTTTCCGGGAGACGAACACGTCGCGAACCGGGGGCCTGCATCAAGAGTTAGCTATCGCAAGGGTCTTTGCCAACCCCTAACGCAAAATCAGTGTTCGTGGCCGTCCGGCGAGGTCATGCCGCAATTCGGTGGAAAAGCCGCCTTCGCGGGCTATGGCCCCGACCGATTGCGCCTGCGCCGCCCCGATTTCGAGGATTGCGACGCCCCCCGGCGCCAGCAATGCGCGCATCTGGGGAATGAGCACGCGATAGTCGTCCAGCCCCTCGCGCCCGGCGAACAGAGCGCCGGCAGGCTCATACGCGCGGACAGACGGCGCCAGATCAGCCGCCTCCTCGACATAAGGTGGGTTGGCAATCACCCGGTCGAAACGGCCGAGCCCGCTCGCCCACCCCTCGCAATGCCAGTCGGCTTCGATCAGCCGCGCGCGCGCGACCAGGCCTATCCGGGCGGCGTTTTCCCCCGCAACTGCCAGCGCCGGGGGCGAACGGTCGATCCCGACCCCCTCCCAGCCCGGCTTTTCTGCCAGGAAGCTCAGAAGCAGTGCCCCCGAACCGGCTCCGCAATCCAGAACTCGCCCGCAATCGCCCGTTCCTTCGAGCGCGGCAGCCAGCGTCGTTTCGCTGTCGCTGCGTGGGATCAGCACGGCGGGCGACACCTTGAAGGGCCGCCCGTAGAACTCCTGCTCACCCACGATATAGGCCACCGGCTCATGCTCCGCGCGCCTTTCGACCAACTGCACGAAGGCGGCAGGCGCGCTATCGTGCATCCGCCGCAGCAGCAGGTCGGACCGCGACACGCCCAGCACATGCGCCATCAGGATTTCGGCATCGAGCCTGGCAGTGTCAGACCTGTCGGCAAGCCGTTCCGCAGCATCGCGCAGCGCCCGTGCCACGGTCAGGGCCTGCTGCGGATCAGCCATCCATCGCCGCGAGGCGCTTGGCTTCGTCCTCGGCAATGAGCGCGTCGACCAGTTCGCCCAGCCCTGGCCCGGCAAGCACTTCGTCGAGCTTGTGCAGCGTCAGCCCGATCCGGTGGTCGGTGACGCGCCCCTGCGGGAAATTGTAGGTCCTGATCCGTTCGGAGCGGTCGCCGCTGCCGACCATGGCCTTGCGCGCCTCCGCCTCGGCGCCCTGCGCTTCCGCCCGCTTCAGGTCGTAGAGGCGCGTGCGCAGGACCTGCATGGCCTTGGCCCGGTTCTTGTGCTGACTGCGCTCGTCCTGCTGGATCACGACCAGGCCGGTCGGCAGGTGGGTCAGGCGCACTGCGCTGTCGGTCGTGTTCACGTGCTGCCCGCCGGCGCCGCTGGCGCGATAGATGTCGATCTTCAGGTCCCTGTCGTCGATCTCGACATCGACTTCGGTCGGTTCCGGCAGGACGGCGACCGTCGCGGCAGAAGTATGGATGCGCCCCCCGCTTTCCGTCACCGGAACGCGCTGGACCCGGTGGACGCCGCTTTCGAACTTCAACTTGGCGAAAACGCCGGTGCCGCTGACGTTGGCGACCACTTCCTTGAAGCCGCCGATATCCGAGGCGTTCATGCTGATCGTCTCGACCCGCCAGCCGTTTTCGGCGGCATAGCGTTCGTACATGCGGAACAGGTCGGCGGCGAACAGCGCGGCCTCGTCCCCGCCGGTGCCCGCGCGAATTTCCAGCATTGCGGGCCGTGCATCGGCGGCATCGCGCGGCAGCATCGCGATCGCCAGTTGGCGCTCGGCCTCGGGCAGCCGTTCGCGCAGGCGGGTAATCTCTTCCCCGGCCAGCGCCTTCATCTCGGGATCGGCGTCGTCGAGCGCCTCCAGATCGGCCAGCTCGGCCCGCATCGCGCGCACGTCCTGCGCCGCGCGGGCGACCGGCTCCAGCTCGGCATAGTCGCGGCTGGCGGCAACGAAAGCCTCGCCCTCAAGCGTGCCCGACGCCAGCCGCGCCTCAAGCTCGGCGAAGCGATGCGCGATCTGATCCAGACGTTCGGCGGGGATGGTCAAGGCGCCGAGCCCTCCCGACCGTCATGCTGGACGCGCTTTGGCATCCATTGCGCCCCACCAACCGGTGGTGCGAGAGGAGAAATGGACCCTGAAACAAGTTCAGGGTGACGGGAGGATGGAGCCATTTCGCTGTTCGCGGAGCGGGTCATCGATCGAGCGCTGCTTCGATGCGGTCCTCGGGCGTCTCGTATCCGCGAATGTTCCTGTGCTCGGCACCGTCGCGCAGGGAAAATGAGACCAGCCCTCTGGCGCCCATTTTTGTTGCCTTATCAAACCGTTTTCGCGGGCTGCCTGTCGAAATCATCTCTGCGCTCAACCCCGCGAGCCGCAGCTTCTGAAGCGCCGCAATGCACTCTGGCAGAAGCTGATCGTCTTCCACGACTACGATGACATCGGGTCTTGATGCCGGACGTTCCCCCACCAGCATTGCCAGCCGCTCGATCCCCGCGGCCCAGCCGACCGCGGGCGTGGCCGCGCCGCCGAGCGATTCCATCAGGCCGTCGTAGCGCCCGCCGCCCAGCACCGTGCTCTGGCTGCCCAGCGCGGCGGCGGCGGCGGAGCCTTCGTCAGGGACGAATTCGAACGCGGTGTGGCGGTAATAGTCCAGCCCGCGCACGAGGCTTTCGGCGCGGCGCCATTTCACGCCCGAGGCGTCGAGCCCGTCGGTAACCTTGCCGAAGAAGGCCTGCGCCTCGTCCGACAGGAAGCTGTCGATCTTCGGCGCATCGGCCACGAACCGGCGATCGCGCGGGTCCTTGCTGTCGAGGATGCGCAGTGGGTTTTTCTCCAGCCGTTCCTGCGAATCCTCCGACAGTTCACCCTTCACGGCACGGAAATGGTCCACCAGCGCGGCGCGCCAGGCCTCCCGGCTGTCGGCATCGCCCAGGGTGTTGAGCTGCAGCGTGACCCCTTCGATCCCCAGTTCGCGCAGCAGCTGGTCGGCCATGGCCAGCAGTTCCACGTCGGCCTGCGGCTCGGCAGCGCCGATGATTTCCGCGTCGATCTGGTGGAACTGGCGGTAACGGCCCTTCTGCGGGCGTTCGTAACGGAACAGCGGCCCGTGCGTCGCGACCTTGAGCGGTGCGTGCTGCTGCCACCCATTGGTGATCCAGGCGCGCGCGATCCCGGCGGTGAATTCGGGCCTGAGAGTCAGCGATTCCCCGCCGCGATCCTCGAACGAATACATTTCCTTCGACACGATATCGGTCGTCTCGCCGATCGAGCGGGCGAAAACCTCGGTCTTCTCGAACACCGGCATTTCCGCCCGGCGGAAGCGGTAGAGCTTGCGCACCCGTTCGAAGGTTTCGACGACGTGCGCGAAGCCTTCCGCATCGGGGCCGAAAATGTCCTGCGTTCCGCGGATCGCCTGGGGTGTCTTGCCGGATGTCTTCGCCATGGCGAGCGCTTAGGCGAGAGCGTGGCTTGCCGCAATATCGCCGGCCCGCTAGAGGCCCCGCGCGAAGTCCTTTGGGAGAGGGGCCGACCGCAACAGAGAGACAATATGCGCATCGACAAGGTTCCCGTCGGCGACAACCCGCCGCACAGCCTCAACGTCATTATCGAGGTTCCTACCGGCGGTGAGCCGGTGAAGTACGAATTCGACAAGGAATCGGGCGCCCTGTTCGTCGACCGTATCCTGCACACACCGATGCGCTATCCGGCGAACTACGGCTTCGTTCCGCATACGCTCAGCCCCGATGGCGACCCGCTGGATGCACTGGTTATCTCGCGCAGCCCGTTCATCGCCGGCTGCGTCGTGCGCGCGCGCCCGATCGGCGTGCTGAACCTGGAAGACGAGCACGGCGGCGACGAGAAGCTCGTCTGCGTCCCGATCGACACCACGTTCCCGTACTATTCGGACGTCGCCGAAACCAAGGACCTGCCTTCGATCATCTTCCAGCAGATCGAACACTTCTTCACCCACTACAAGGATCTGGAGAAGGAAAAGTGGGTCCGCATCGGCCAATGGGGCGACGCAGCGGAAGCCAAGCGAATCGTGCTCGAATCGATTGAGCGGGCCAAGGGCTGAGCGCACACGCCGGGGTCGGCAGGCGCCGGCCCCGCCGCCGCTATTCCACCGGCCTGCCGGGATCGAGCAAGTCGCGGCTTTCGCCCTGAGCGCGCTCGGCATCGACCATCCGCTCTATTTCCGCATCGGGCGCAACGTCCTCTGCATCCGAAGCCGGGGCGGCGGGGCGAGGCATCGCCTTGACGCTGTCGCGCTCTCCATCGCTTTCGGCTGATGCGCCTGGCGAGGGTGCGGCCACGTTCTCGAACGGTAGCGGCATGGTGCGCTGATCGAACCGCAGGCGATAGATCGGCTCCGGCAGCGCGAAGCCGCCTTCCTCCAGCGCACGCTTGACCGCCGCGATCGCCCGGCTGCGCGCCTTGAGCCAATCGCTTTCGCGCTGGTCGATCCAGCCGAAGAACCGCAGGACGATGTTCGAATCACCAACTTCCATCACCGCCGCGTCGGGCGGCGGATCGGCCAGGACGAAAGGCAGCGCGGCCAGCGTCTCGCGCCCGACCTGCCGGCCTGCATCGGGATCGTCGTCGGCGTCGATCCCGAGGTCAAACTCGAACCGGCGCTGCGGATTGCGGGTATAGTTCAGGATGACCGCCTTGAAGACGGTGGAGTTGGGGATTCGCAAATGGTTCCCCTCCAGCGTCATCAGCACTGTCGCGCGACTGGTCAGGCGCATCACGCGCCCTTCCCTGTCGTCGATCAGGACATGGTCGTTGGCCCGGAACGGCTGGCGCAAGCTGAGCATCAGCGAGGCGACATAGTTCTCGATCGTGTCGCGCATGGCGAAACCCAGCGCGATCCCGATGACCCCGGCACCGCCCAGCACTGCGCCCATCAGCGCCCCCGCGCCCAGCAGATCGAGCGCGACAACGAGGCCGATCAGGATGGACGCGAAACGAATCGCGCTTGCCACCAGGTCGGCCAGGAACACATTGGGCAGAAGCCGCCGCCACAGCGCGCCGAAGCCGGCGATCAGGTGACCGACGAAGGCGATCCCGATCGCCAGCGCGAGCGCCACGCCAATCAGGGGCAACATCGCGACAAGCGCGGCAAAGCCGGAAGAAAGGCTGCCGAGCGCGCCCAGATTTCGGTCGAGCGACAGATCGCGAACAATGGCGCTCTCAACCGTGGCCACGCCCGAAACCCGGCTCGCGATGCGTTCGGCGCGTTCGCCATCGTCGGTTGCGGGGACCGTCCCCGAAAGCGTCACCACCCCCTCGCGCACCGATACTTCGATGTCGGAAAACGCCTCGATCTCACCGAAGATCGCGCGGATTCGCTCGGCAATCCGCGCGTCGGCACCGGCATCCTGCTGATCGGCAATGGCCGCTTCCGCCACTGGGACGGGCGGGGTCGCACTGCCATCCGGGATCACCGGGGCGGCCAGGATAGGCGCGGAAAGCACCAGCAGGAGCGCGGCAATCAGGCCGCATAGTGCCGGGTGCGGGCCGCGCCGGGCGATCATGTGCCCGCCACCGTCATCCCTTCTATGCGCAGGCTGGGAACGTTGACCGACCGGTGCATCTGGAGGTCATCCGCTGCGCGCATTTCAGCGAACATCGCCAGCAGATTGCCGGCCACGGTAAATTCGGCAATGGGGCCGGCAATCTGGCCGTTGACGATACGAAAGCCGCTGGCACCGCGACTATAGTCGCCGGTAACGGCATTGACGCCCTGCCCGGCCAGTTCGGTCACCAGTACGCCATCGGCGATATCGCGAATCAGATCGGCCCGGCTGACACTGCCCGCCGGAATGTGAAGATTGCTCGCCGAAACCCCCGGCGCACCGGCCCCGCGAGAGGCATGGCCCGTCGGTGCGAGCCCCAGCTTGTTCGCGCTCGCGACATTGAGCAGCCAGCCGCCCAGAACCCCGCGATCGACCAGCTTGCGCGGCGCGCAGCCAAGCCCCTCGCCATCGAACGGGCGCGAACGCAGCCCTCGCGGGCGGTGCGGGTCTTCGATCAGGTCGATAGTCTCGGGCAAAATCGCCGTGCCTTCGCGTTCGAGCAGGAAGCTCGACCGGCTGGCAATGGCCGGCCCTGCCATCGCGCCGACCAGATGCCCGACCAGCGATGAACCGACGCGCGGATCGAAAACAACCGGCATTCGGCCACCGCGCGGAATTTGCGGGTTGAGGCGTGCCACTGTGCGTTCCCCGGCGAGGCGGCCGATGTCTTCGGGTGCGGGCAGATCTTCCAGATGGCGTGCGCTGCGCTGGGCATAGTCGCGCTGCATATCCGCTCCGCTGCCCCCGATAGTCGACGCGCCGATCGCATGATAAGTGGCGCCATACGCCCGCGCGAAGCCGTGGCTCGTCACCAACGCGAAGAGCGACCGGCCGAACGATGCAGACGCCCCTTCGCTATTGGTCACGCCCGTCACCGCACGGGCCGCATCTTCGGCAGCTTCTGCGCGACGGCGCAGCATAGCGGGGTCGGGACAGGCGGCATCTTCCAGATCCAGCGGCGGCGAAGTACCGCGATCGAGGCGCTCCGCCGGGGCCAGTCCGGCATAGGGGTCTTCGGGTGCGGCGCGAGCCATGGCGACGGCGCGTTCGGCCAGATCCTCCAGCGCGGCCGGGGCGTAGTCGCTCGTCTCGATCGAAGCCGAACGCCTGCCGACAAAGACGCGCAAGGCGATGCCTTCGCCTTCCGAGCGTTCGACATCCTCCAGCTTGCCCAGGCGCACGCCGACGCTCTCGGACGACTGGGCCCGCGCTGCCGCATCGGCCGCATCGGCGCCATGGCGGCGGGCCAGATCGATCAGGCGTGCGCAGCGATCGAGTGCCGTCGCCGCGTCGATCATCGGGAAACTCGCAGAAATATCATGTGCCGCCTGCTAGGAGCGCGCGCGGCCGGCTGCAAGGCAGCGCTCAGATCGCAGCGATGCCCTTGAAAATGCCGGTAAGCAGAAACGGCAGGCCAATCGCCAGCACCCAGAGCATGATCTGGTCGCGGCGGAACGCGCCCCTCAGCGCAGGATCGCCTGCTTCATCGTCCGACAGGTCGCGCCAGCGCTTCTCGAACCAGCGACAGGCCGGGATGATACCCGCGACCAGAACGACAAGGGCGAGATAGGGAAGGATCGACGCGCCGACTTCCTTGATCGCATGAACCGTCACGAAAATCTGCAAGGCAGTATAGGCCAGCAGGGCGTATGCGACATTGTCGCTCATTGCCTTGCGCCAGTCGCGAGCGCGGCCCCCCGCCGCTATGGGCCCGCGGGCCTTGCTGTCGACTGTGCTTCGAAGCGCCTCGGTCATAGCGCCTTCTCCTCCGTATTCCCCATCCGAATCGGAGTATTTCAGACGCGAGACATGAAGACAAGCGCGATAACCATGTCGTGCCCCTGCACGTGCCGCGGTGCCCATGCACGAATCCTGCCAGATTGCCGACCAATTGCCGGATCGGGGGTTTCCTGCCGCCGCAGCGATGCTACATGATCGCGTAATGGAAACCGCCGAGCCCGCCGCCGACAACGCCCAGAGCGTCGCCGCCACCGCCCCGATGCCCCATGGCGGGCTGGAAGTCGTCTCGATTGCCAAGAGCTACGACAAGCGCAGCGTGCTGACCGACATCTCGCTCACCGTCGACAAGGGCGAAGTGCTCGGCCTGCTGGGCCCCAACGGCGCCGGCAAGACGACCTGCTTCTATTCGATCATGGGCCTGGTGAAACCCGATGCCGGCCGCATTCTGATGGATGGCGAAGATGTCACCAATCTGCCGATGTATCGCCGCGCGATCCTGGGCCTCGGCTATCTGCCGCAGGAAACCAGCATCTTCCGCGGGATGACGGTGGAACAGAATATCAACTGCGTGCTCGAAATGGTCGAACCCGATGCGCAGACCCGCGCCGGCGAGCTGGAGCGGCTGCTCGACGAATTCGGCCTGACCCAGCTGCGCGACAGCGCCGCGATGGCGCTTTCGGGCGGTGAACGGCGCCGCTGCGAAATCGCCCGCGCGCTCGCCGCGAAGCCTTCGATCATGCTGCTGGACGAACCCTTCGCCGGCATCGACCCGCTTTCCATCAGCGACATCCGCGATCTCGTGATCGATCTGAAGGAGCGCGGGATCGGCGTTCTGATCACCGATCACAACGTCCGCGAAACGCTCGATATCGTCGATCGCGCCTGCATCATCTACGGCGGACAGGTCCTGTTCGCCGGGACCCCGCAGGATCTGGTCGCGGATGAAAACGTCCGGCGGCTCTATCTGGGCGAAGGGTTCACGCTGTGACATCCGGGGTCGCGCCGGTCATCCCCCCTGTGGCACCGGCCCAGCACGAACAGGTTTAGGGCCGGGTATGGCGCTGGCGCCTCGTCTCGATCTGCGGCAATCGCAATCGCTGGTGATGACGCCCCAGCTCCAGCAGGCGATCAGGCTGCTGGCGCTGTCGAATCTCGAAATCGAAACCTTCATCGGCGATGCTCTGGAAGCGAACCCGTTGCTCGAAGCGGGCGAAGTGCAGCGCGAAGACGGCGAGGTCGCCGACCTTTCCGCGCCGGAGCCGACCGCGGATGCGGCGGCGGGCGACGAAAGCGCGCTCGATATCGATCCCGGTGCGCTCGACCGTGACCGCGATACCGGCGACGGTGAATGGGGCGCGGCACAAGGCGGCGCGATTGCCGGCGATCTTCCGGGAATCGACGAACGCGGGGCGGAAGGGCCCACGCTGGCCGAACATCTCGACGGGCAAGTGGGCGCCGCGGCGGGCGATGAGCGCGAGGCGTTTGTCGCGCGGCACCTGATCGGATTGCTTGACGAAGCCGGCTATCTCACCGCCGACCTGGGCGATATCGCTGCGGAACTGGGTATTCCAGTGGCCGAGGCGGAGCGCGCCCTGGCGGTCGTGCAATCGCTCGATCCCACAGGGATCGGCGCGCGCAGCCTGAGCGAGTGCCTGGCACTGCAGGCGCGGGAGGCCGACCGCTACGATCCCTGCATGGCCCGCCTGATCGACAATCTCGACCTCGTGGCGCGCGGCGAATTCGCCCGGCTGAAACGCATGTGCGAGGTCGACGACGAAGACTTCGCCGAGATGCTGGGCGAACTTCGCAGTTACGATCCGAAGCCGGGCTGCCAGTTCGGCGGCGCTGGCGAAAGCGCGGTCGTGCCGGACGTTCTGATAGCGGCGGGCCGCGATGGCGGGTGGGACATTGCCCTGAACGAGGAAACTTTGCCGCGCCTGGTGGTCAACCGCGATTACTATCTGGAATTGCGTCGCGGCTGCGCCGGCAAGGAAGCGCAATCGTGGCTGGGCGAGAAACTGGCCGACGCGAACTGGCTGATCCGCGCGCTCGACCAGCGGCAGAAGACGATCTTGAAGACCGCTGCCGAAATCGTGAAGAAGCAGGAAGGTTTCTTCCGGCGCGGAGTGTCGGAGCTGCGACCGCTGACTCTGCGCGAAGTGGCCGAAGCGATCGACATGCACGAAAGCACGGTCAGCCGGGTGACCAGCAACAAGTATCTGCATTGCGATCGCGGCACTTTCGAACTGAAGTATTTCTTCACCAGCGGTGTCGGCAGCGCGGACGGCGAAGGCGCCAGTTCGCAGGCAGTCAAGGCACGGATCAAGGCGCTGATCGACGCCGAAGATGCCAGGAAAATCCTGTCCGACGACACACTGGTCGCGAAGCTGAAGGGCGAAGGGTTCGATATCGCGCGCCGCACGGTCGCCAAGTATCGCGAAGCGATGGGCATCGGCAGTTCGGTTCAGCGCAGGCGGCAGAAACGGCTGGCGGCCGGCGGATAGCGCAGGTGCCATGCGATTCGGACTGCCATTCACGGCGCACGGCTCGCCGTCTTTCATGTGTTTAAGGCTTGTTAACCTTTCCCGTTCATATCTTATGTGGTTAACGTTGGGCTAGGTTTTGGAGTGGGGCAAAGCGGTCGCATTTTTCCGAGACCGGGCCGAAGGGGCAAAGGGGGGATACCCATGCGCGTGTTGTTGATCGAGGATGAACCGGCCACCGCGAAGGCCATCGAACTGATGCTCACGACCGAGGGGTTCAACGTCTATTCGACCGATCTGGGCGAAGAAGGCCTCGATCTCGGCAAGCTCTACGATTACGACATCATCCTGCTCGATCTGAACCTGCCCGACATGCACGGATACGACGTGCTGAAGAAACTGCGCGTGGCCAAAGTGCAGACGCCGGTTCTGATCCTTTCGGGCATTGCCGAAATGGACAGCAAGATCCGCAGCTTCGGCTTCGGTGCCGACGATTACGTGACCAAGCCGTTCCACCGCGACGAGCTGGTGGCCCGCATCCACGCCGTCGTCCGCCGTTCGAAGGGGCATAGCCAGTCGATCATCCGCACCGGCAAGCTGGCAGTGAACCTCGATGCGAAGACGGTCGAGGTCGACGGTGCGCGCGTCCACCTGACGGGCAAGGAATATGCGATGCTGGAACTGCTCAGCCTTCGCAAGGGCACCACGCTGACCAAGGAAATGTTCCTCAACCACCTTTACGGCGGGATGGACGAGCCGGAACTGAAGATCATCGACGTCTTCATCTGCAAGCTGCGCAAGAAGCTCAGCCACGCCTGCGGCGGCGAAAATTATATCGAAACCGTATGGGGCCGCGGTTACGTGCTGCGCGATCCCGAAAGCCAGGCCGAAGCGGCCTGATCGCTCCCAGCAGACAACAGGGCCGGTTGCGCATAATCGCGTGACCCGGCCCGCGCCGCCTGCTTGCGGGCGCGCCCTCCCCCGACACATGGACATGCCGACGCATCCCCTTTTCTTTCAGGGGGCGTAGCTTTTCGGCTGTCGCCAGCCGATCCGATCAGCCGTACCTCCCGACCCGAAATAGCCGGGACAAAGGCGCAGGTGCGATGGATCTGTTCGGAATCGATCTGACCGCGATACTCCCGTTCATCGCGATCGGTTTCGTCGCCCAGCTTGTCGACGGCGCGCTGGGCATGGCGTTCGGCGTGATTACCAATACCCTGCTCGTGGGTGTGCTCGGGCTGCCGCCGGCACAGGCTTCGCAGCGCGTTCACCTGGTCGAATGCTTTACCACCGCGACGAGCGGGCTCAGCCATCTGCTCAGCGGCAATATCGATCGCGCGTTGTTTTTCCGGCTGCTCGTCCCCGGCATGATCGGTGGGGTTACCGGGGCCTATCTGCTGACCTCGATCGACGCTTCGATCGTAAAACCGCTCGTGCTCGCCTACCTCGCGATCGTCGGGCTCTACCTTCTGGCGCGCGGGCTGCTCTACCCGCCGAAACTGCGCGAGGCGAAACATGTCGCCCCGCTCGGGCTGATCGGCGGGTTCCTCGATGCCGCAGGCGGCGGCGGATGGGGGCCGGTGGTGACATCGAACCTGCTGATCCAGGGGGCGGAACCGCGCAAGGTGGTGGGCACGGTGAACTCGGTCGAGTTTTTCCTCACCCTCGCCATCTCGGCCACGTTCATCTTTCAGATCGGGATCGCGGATCTGGCCGGGGCGACGCTCGGCCTCCTGATCGGGGGTATCGCCGCCGCGCCGCTGGGCGCGATTGCGGCGAAGCGCTTCAGCCCCAAGGTCATGCTGATCCTCGTCGGCGCCGCGCTGACGGTAACCAGCGCCTATGGCATCTGGACGGCGCTGTCCTGACGCGTGCCGCGCGCCCGGTACGACGGCTCCCGCCCGCTGACACCGCGCACGCACGGTCACCCACGCTTGAGGCTGAAACGAAATCCTGTATGCGCCCCACGCATGACCGCGAACAAGCCCGGCGATCCCACCACCCTCAACCGACTGTACGGCCGCAGCCAGGGCAAGCCCCTGCGCAAGGGCCAGGCCGACCTGATCGACAATCTGCTGCCGCAGATCGCCGTGCCCGAAGATGGGCCGGTTACGGCGGAGCGTCTGTTCGGCGACGATCGCCCGCTGCATTTCGAAATCGGGTTCGGCGGCGGAGAGCACCTGGCCTACCGCGCGGATCTGCTGCCCGATCACGGCTTCATCGGGGCCGAACCGTTCGTCAACGGCGTCGCCCAGGCTCTGGTCCACGTTCGCGACGGGGCGCTCGGCAACGTGCGGCTGCATCTGGGCGACGCGCTGGAGGTGCTGCGCCGCGTGCCCGATGGCGCGCTGACGATGCTCTATCTGCTCCACCCCGACCCCTGGCCCAAGGCCCGCCATGCCAAGCGGCGCATGATGAACGATGGACCGGTGGAAATGTTCGCCGCCAAACTGAAGCCGGGCGGCGAATTCCGCTTCGGCACCGATCACCCCGTTTACCTGCGCCACGCCCTGTCGGTCATGCGCCGCCATACCGACACCTTCGAATGGCGCGCCGAAGGCCGGAAAAGCTGGGAGGATCGGCCCGGCGGCTGGTGCGAAACCCGCTACGAAACCAAGGCCCGCGAAGTGTACGGGCACGAAGTCTGGTACTATCGGTACCGGCGTCGCTAGACCGCCAGGGTTTCCCCGAAATCCGCTATCTTGAGGGCCGGTACGCGCGGTCACTGCGCCGTCGACGTCGCCACCACAGCAGATAGCCCGAGATGCACAGATAGGCTGTGACGAGGCCCGCCAGCGTTACGACGAGCCGCCCGGCCAGTCCGAAGGCATGGCCGGAGTGCAATGCGTATTGCCAGATGAAGAACGTATCGCCTGCACTGTCGCCGGCATCGTGTCGCTGGGCGGTGATTTCGCCGGTTTCCATATCGACATAGGTCCACAACCTCCCCTGGTTGTCGACATCGCGCTGGTCGAAGGTTCGCACGGCATAGAGGCCGACTTCGGGATGCGGACGCACGCTGTGCACCGCGGCGCGGTCTGGCGTCACGCGGGCTATCGCAGAGTCGAAGCTAATCGGATTGGCCGGCGGTTCGCGCTCCTGCATTCCGTAATGCAGGCGTTCGCTTATCGGCGAGACGGTTTCGACCACCTCGCGGCTTTCCATCGGGAAGGACAGCGTCGCGCCTGTCAGCGCCAGCATCCCGGTAACCGGCCATAGCCAGATTCCGCTCGCGCGATGGCGGTCCCATATGCGACGCAGCGAGCCCGCATGTCCGCCAATCCTGAAGGCGCTCAATGCACCGCGCAATCGCGGGAAGGCGAGCGGGAGCGACAGGAAGTGATCGAGCAGCCACACAAGCGCGATCAGGCCGACGAATATCACCCCGCTCTCCCCGGCCATCAAATCGGTGTGAAGGCCGTAAAGCAGGTCCGGCAGATGGTGCCGGTGCAGGCTGATCGCCCCGCTTTCGCGCCAGCCGGCCAGCTCTGCCGTGATCGGATCGACGAACACCTGAACAGCACGGAATGAGCCATCCGGCAGCGATTGTCGTCCAAGCAGCCAATGGGTCCGATCCGGTTCCTGCGCGAGCAGGATATTGCCCGGCTCGAACCCCGGCAGTGCCTCCTTCGCGCGCGAGACCACCTGGTCGACAGGTGCCGCCTGACCTGCCGAGCCGGACGCGTGGCGCAAGTCCGGGTTCAGCAGTCCATCCAGCTCGTCATACCAGGCAATCGCGCAGCCGGTGATTGCCAGCAGCATGAGCCACACCCCGCCAAGGATTCCGAACCAGCGATGCCAGAACCGGAAGGCGGGGCGTGTGCGCATCAGAAGCGGATCGACGCGCCGAGGCGGATGTTACGGCCCGGCTCGTTCACGCCGCGCACGATCCCGTAATCGGGAATCGCGGTGTAGTCGCCAACACTGGCATGGGCGATGCACGTCTCGTCGAACAGATTGTAGATCGCCGCCAGCACCTCGAACCGATCCGTACCGAAGGGCCGCCAGCGGGCGAACAGATCGACCGTGGTGTAACCGGGTTTGTCGATGAATTGCGTGGACGGGACGTAACCCAGATCCTGATCGCGGAACAGAACCTCCAGGTCATCCACCCGCTCGAACCGGGTCAGGCTGGCTTCGAACCCCAGGGCGCGCGAAGGGTCGAACGTGGCGCTGACGTTCCATTGATCGCCCAGCGTGTTGCCCAGCGCAAGGTGTTCGTAACCGTTCACCGGCATGCCGTTCAGTTCGGGGTTGTAGTGGTTATAGAAACCGTCGATCCCGAACGCGCCGAAGCGATAGCCTGCGCGCAATTCGAACCCTTCCGAGCGGAATTCGCCGACGTTCTCGTAAAACGTGTTGTTCTGCGGCGGGGCGCCGGTCCGGTCGCGATAGAGCTGATCGAGAACCACATCCTCGATTTCCATCCGGTAGTAGGCGGCCGAAGCGTACAAGCCATCGCGATCGTAGACGAGGCCCGCCTCGATATTGTTGACCTTTTCCGGGCGCAGGTCGGGTTGCAGGATCGCCCAGGCGGCGTTGTGCTCCAGCGTGAAGGCGTCGCCGATCTCCTTGCCGCGGAAAGCCTCGGCATAGCCGATGTTCGCGACAAGACCGGGCACGAGCTCGTAATTGGCACCGGCATTGAACGACACGCCGTCGCTATCCGCGCCCCCGCCATAAGTGACCAGGTCGAGGCTGTAGTTGTCGTAGCGCGCGCCAAAGCTGACCAGCAGCCGCTCGGTCACTTGCCACCGGTCCTGCACATAGATGCCGAACAGCTCACCCTCTTCGGTAAAACGTCCGATCGCAGGGTCCCATGCCCAGGGCTGCCACATTGCCGGATCGCCGAGATAGGCGCTGGTCACGCTGTCGTTCCGGTATTCGACCCCAGTGGTGACATCGTGCGCCCCGAGGGCGAGGTTGAGACGCACGTCACCGCCCCAGTTTTCGATATCAGCACCGTAAAGGCCCCAGCGGTCGAAGCGGTCGAGTTCGAATTCGGCCTTCGACCAGTATCCGGTGAGTTCGAGACCAATCGGGCCGCCGCCGTCATAGCGGTAGTTCGCGATCGCCGTGCGGCGCTGCGCCTGCGCGGGGAACAGCGGATCGCCTTCGAGCACCGGCCAGTTGGGCCGTGCGCCGAACTCGCCCTTCTCTTCCCGCTGTTCGTAGCTGAGCGAGAAATCGTGACCCAGGCCGACATTGCCGCCAATCTTCACGAAGCCGACATTCTGCTCCGCTCCGCTGCCCGGCACGGTGTTGCCGTCGCCGTCCTCGTACGGATCGCGGTTCTGATGCACGTAGGAGGCAATGATCCCGACATCGCCTGCGATCCGGCCATAGGCCGTGCCGGACAACTTGTAGCCATCGTTGGAGAACCAGCCGGCGCGCCCGATTGCGCCGAAATCGCGGCCCGGTTCGAGCAAGTCGACCGCATCCCGGGTGCGGAAACGGATCGCGCCGCCGATCGCGCCGAAGCCTGACGTCGCTTCGCCTGCGCCCGTCTGGACATCGATGCTTTCGAGGAGTTCCGGCTCCACCGAAACGCGCCCGACATGGTGGAACAGGGTGCCCTGAACCTGGGCGCCATCGATCGAGATGTTGAGCTGCGCATCTTCCAGGCCCCGGACATAGATCTTCTCGGCAATGCCGATCGCACCGCCGACCGACACCGAGGGCGTGCGCCGGAACAGGTCACCCAGATCGTTCGCCTGGGTGATCTCGATGTCCTCGCGATCGATGACGGAATCGGTGAGCTTTCCGACGACGACGATCGCCGCTTCGTTCGATTCGGTGTCGATCCGGTCATCCGTCGATTGCGCCGAAGCCAATGTTGGCCAGAAAAGCGCCGCGGCAGCGAGAAGACCCGCCTTGTATTCCCTCATGATATGCCCCTCGTTCACGTCGTCTCGCCCCCTCGCCGACGCGGAGATGCGGCATCGGGGTGTGGATCGTCCTGTCGGGCCACCCGCTAATGCGATTAATTTGCGATTGCAAGTGGGCGCAAGAAGGATTCGGAGGTGGCACTACCGATATTTGCGGAAGTGAGGTAACAGCGTTCGATGCCTAGGATATTCATATGGATCGGCGGCGCGTTTCTGGCGGTCGGGCTTGTCTTTGCCGCGGTTGGCTTGTGGGCGTGGACGGAGGATCGCGCGTTAAGCAACGGCGGTGCGCGAACCACCGGCACAGTGATGGAACTCGAACGCCGTTACGATTCTGACAATGGATCGACATTTCGCCCGGTGGTGGTGTTCCACGACAGGGAGGGCACGCGGCACCAGTTCGTGGGCAATGTCGGCAGCAGTCCGCCCGCCTATGCGCCAGGCGAAACCGTTTCGGTTATCTATGACCCTGCCGCGCCGGGCCGGGCGATAATCGATGGCTTTATGGACCGTCACTTCGTGCCGCTGATATTCGGCGGAATAGGCAGCGTCTTTGCCATGTTAGGCAGCGCATTCCTGTTCCTTTCCATTCGCCGCCGTCGCATTGTCGCGCGGCTCAAGGCGACCGGCATCCCGATCAAGGCCAGGTTTGTCGAATGCTATCGCGACACCAGCACCAAAGTGAACGGCCGCAGTCCCTGGCGGGTCGTGGGGCAGGCGAAGCACCCTGCCACGGGCAAGCTGTGCAGCTTCAAGAGCGACCAGATCTGGGTCGACTTGTCCCGGCATCTCGCCGGCCGGGACCTTCGCGTGCTGGTCGACCCGGCCCGGCCGGACCAGCACTTCGTCGACCTGTCCGAATATCTGGACGAAAGCTGACAGCCCTGCCGGTCAGCCCGCGACCCCGGCTGCGGCCAGTACGGCCAGAGTCAGGACGTCGGGCGCGATCGCGGTCATCGGGGCGATCTGAACCGGCTTTTCCATCCCGATCAGCATCGGGCCGATCGTCGCATCGCCTGCGATTTCCCGCAGCAGCTTGGCCGACAGGTTCGCCGACTGCAGGCCGGGCATGATCAGTACGTTGGCCGGTGCCGAAAGGCGGCTGAAGGGATAGAGTTCCATGACCTTCGGGTTAAGCGCCGCGTCGGGTGCCATCTCGCCTTCGTATTCGAAGCCAGGCTTTTCCGCATCGAGGATCGCCACCGCGTCGCGAATATTGCCCAACCATTGCCCCGGCGGATTGCCGAAGGTGGAATAGGACAGGAACGCGACCCGCGGTTCATGCCCCATGCGCCGCGCGACGGCAGCGGTCTCGCGCGCGATGTGGGCCAGTTCTTCCGCGGTCGGCCGCTCGTTGATCGTGGTATCGGCCAGGAACATGGTGTGGTTCTTGCCGATCATCATGTGAATGCCGAACGGCACCTGGTCCGGCTTCGGATCGAGCACGAGGTTCACTTCGCGCGCGGTCTGCGAGAATGTTCGCGTCAGACCAGAAATCATCGCGTCGCCATGGCCGAGTGCGACCAGCAGCGCGGCGAAGATATTGCGTTCCTGATTGACCAGGCGGCGCACGTCACGCTCCGTCCGACCCCTGCGTTGCAGCCGCTGATAGAGGTATTCGACCATCTGCGGGACATATTCGGAATCGGCCGAGTTCTGGATTTCCCACTCGTCGGGATCGTCCACCGCCAGCTCTACCAGGCGTTCGCGCACTTTCTCCGTCCGTCCGACCAGCACCGGGGTGCCGTATCCGAAATCGCGGAACTGGATCGCCGCGCGCAGCACGACATCTTCTTCCGCTTCGGCGAAGACCACCCGTTTCGGGTTGCTGCGTGCCACTTCGTACGTGTTGGTCAGCGCCGCCGTGGTCGGGTTGAGCCGCGCCTTCAGCGACATGCGGTAAGCGTCCATATCGGCAATCGGCGCCAGCGCGACCCCGGTATCCATCGCCGCCTTCGCAACAGCCGACGATACCACTTCCATCAGGCGCGGATCGAACGGCGCGGGGATGATGTAATCGGTGCCGAAGGCGTGGCTCTTGCCATAGGCCGCGGCGACTTCGTCGGGAACGCGTTCGCGCGCCAGTTCCGCGATGGCATGGGCCGCGGCGATCTTCATCTCTTCGTTGATTGCCGTCGCCTGCACGTCGAGCGCACCGCGGAAGATGAAGGGGAAACCAAGGACATTGTTGACCTGATTGGGGAAATCGCTGCGCCCGGTGGCAATGATCGCGTCCGGGCGGACGGCCTTGGCCTCGTCCGGCATGATTTCCGGCACGGGGTTCGCCATCGCGAAGATGATCGGCTGATCGGTCATCTTCGCGACCCATTCGGGCTTGAGCGCGCCGGCAGCCGACAGGCCCAGGAAGATATCGGCCCCTTCCAGCGCCTCTTCCAGGCTGCGCGCGTCGGTGTCGATGGCGTGCGCGCTCTTCCACTGGTCCATCGAATCGGTCCTGCCGCGATAGATCGGGCCCGATCGGTCGCAGACGGTCACCTGATCGTGGGGCACCCCCATTGCCTTGATCAGCGCGGTGCAGGCGAGCGCGGAGGCGCCGGCGCCGTTCACCACCATGCGCACGTCTTTCAACTTGCGCCCGGTCAGATGGCAGGCGTTGATCAACCCGGCCGCGGCGATGATCGCGGTACCGTGCTGATCGTCATGCATGACCGGGATGTTCATCCGTTCGCGCAGGGCCTGCTCGATGATGAAGCATTCGGGCGCCTTGATGTCTTCCAGGTTGATGCCGCCGAACGTCGGTTCCATCAAAGCCACCGCTTCGATGAACTTTTCCGGGTCTTCGGTGTCGAGTTCGATGTCGATCGAATCGACATCGGCGAAGCGTTTGAACAGCACCGCCTTGCCTTCCATCACCGGTTTGGAAGCAAGCGCGCCGAGATTGCCGAGACCGAGGATCGCGGTGCCATTGGTGATGACGGCAACGAGGTTGGACCGGGCGGTGTAGCGCGCGGCATTGGCCGGATCTTCGGCAATCGCTTCAACAGGTGCCGCGACTCCGGGCGAATAGGCCAGGCTGAGGTCGCGCTGCGTCGCCATTGGTTTCGAAGCGACAATCTCGATCTTACCGGGACGAATCGTCTCGTGGTAGAACAGCGCCTCGCGCGCGGTGAAGCTCGCCTGTTTTTCCTCGGCCAAATTTTCGTCTCCTGATCTGCGGCTCACTTTTGGGGGCGCCGCGCCCTAAACCACACTCGACGCGCGAGCGGTAGGGGAAAGGCGCGAGCCCTGCCCTTTCCGAATCGCCATTGCGGGGGCTAGGCCCGATAGCATGGCGGGCAAAAGCACCCCGATGATGGAACAATACCACGCGCTGAAGCGCGAAGCAGGCGATTGTCTGCTGTTCTATCGCATGGGCGACTTCTTCGAACTGTTTTTCGACGATGCGCGCACGGCCGCCGGGGTGCTCGATATCGCGCTGACCACGCGCGGCGAACATGGCGGCGAGCCAGTGCCGATGTGCGGGGTGCCGGTCCATTCCGCCGAAAGCTATCTCGCCCGCCTGATTCGCGCCGGTTGCCGGGTCGCCATCGCCGAGCAGGTCGAAACGCCGGAAGAAGCGAAAGAGCGCGCCCGGCGCGAGGGCTCCCCGGTGTCGAAAGCGCTGGTGAAGCGCGACATCGTGCGTTTCGTGACCGCCGGCACACTGACGGAAGAGGCGCTGCTGGAACCGCGCCGCGCCAATGTGCTGGCGGCGGTATGCGATGTGCGCGGGACGGCAGGCATCGCCGCAGTCGACATCTCGACCGGGCGCATGGCGCTGGAAGACTGTGCGCCGGAACGGCTGGGCGCAGCGATCGCGCGCCTCGGGCCGAGCGAGATCGTGATCCCCGAAGACTGGCCCGCCGATTGGGGCGAACGCCCGCCCGAGGCGATCGAGCGGGCCCGTGGGGATTTCGCCAGCGACGCAGGACAGCAACGGCTGCAGGAGATCCACGGCGTTGCCACTCTCGACGGGTTCGGAGCCTTTACCCGCGCGATGCTGGCCGCTGCCGGGGGGCTGGTCGCCTATCTCGACCATGCCGGGCGGGGCAAGCTGCCCCTGCTCCTGCCCCCGGTCGTGCGCGCGGGCGAAGCCGCCCTGGCGATGGATGAAGCGACCCGGACGAGCCTGGAAATCGTGCGGTCGCAACAGGGCACGCGCGAAGGCAGCCTGATCGCCGCCATTGATCGCTGCGCGACCGGCGCCGGCGCGCGGCAACTGGCGGAAGACCTTTCGGCTCCGCTAACCGATGCCGCAGCGATCGAAGCGCGCCTGGCGCTGGTCGGCTGGCTCCATGCCGACCCCCTGATGCGCGCCGAACTGCGCGAAGTGCTGCGCGCCCTGCCCGATATCGGTCGCGCGCTGGGGCGGATCGTCGCGGGGCGCGGCTCTCCACGCGATCTGGGGCAAGTGCGCGACGGCCTGGCCGAGGCGCGGCGTATCCGCGACCACCTTCAGGCGCGGCCCGACCGCCCCGCCCTGCTCGATACCCTGTTGCCGCACCTCGGCGGGCACGGCGCGCTGGTGGACCTGCTCCAGCGCGCGCTGGTCCCGGCCCCGCCGACCGAACGGCAGAACGGCGGCTTCATCGCCGAAGGCTACGACGCCGCGCTCGACGAACTCCGCCAGACTTCGGGCAACGCGCGCCGGGCGATTGCCGCAATGGAAAGCCGCTATCGCGACGAGACCGGGATCGGCGCGCTCAAGATCAAGCACAACGGCGTGCTCGGTTACTTCATCGAAGTGCCCAGCAAGCATGCCGACACGCTGATGGCACCCGACAGCGGGTTTACGCATCGCCAGACGATGGCCGGCGCGGTCCGCTTCAATTCGCTGGGCCTGCACGAAGAAGCCGCGCGCATTGCCGAAGCCGGCGGGCACGCACTGGCGGCGGAAGATGCGCATTTCGAGGAGCTGACCGAGGCAGTCGTCGAGCGGCGCGAGGCGGTCGCACAGACTGCGGCGGCACTGGCACGGCTGGACGTGGCGGCCGGCAATGCCGAGCGCGCGGCGGAAGGGGACTGGTGCCGCCCGGAAATCCTGGAGGATCGCTGCCTTGAGATCGCGGGCGGGCGGCATCCGGTGGTGGAAGCTGCGCTGGCGAAGGCAGGCCAGCGGTTCGTGGCCAACGATTGCCGGCTCGACGATACCGATCGGCTGTGGCTGATCGGTGGCCCCAACATGGGCGGCAAATCCACATTTCTGCGGCAGAATGCGCTGATCGTTCTGCTGGCCCAGGCCGGGTGCTTCGTGCCGGCGGCCAGCGCGCGCATCGGGCTGGTGGATCGCCTGTTCAGCCGGGTCGGCGCATCGGACAATCTGGCGCGCGGGCGCTCCACCTTCATGGTCGAGATGGTCGAAACCGCCGCGATCCTTGCGCAGGCGAGCGAGCGCAGCTTCGTCATCCTCGATGAAGTCGGGCGCGGAACGTCCACGTACGACGGGCTCGCGCTGGCATGGGCCGTGGTGGAGGCGGTTCATGAAACGCTGCGCTGCCGATGCCTGTTCGCCACCCATTATCACGAGCTGTCGCGCCTTGCCGAAACCTGCGACGCGCTGAGCCTGCATCATGTTCGCGCGCGCGAGTGGAAGGGCGATCTCGTCCTGCTGCACGAACTGGCGCGCGGACCGGCAGACCGCAGTTACGGGCTGGCCGTCGCGCGGCTGGCCGGGGTGCCGGATACGGTGGTCGGTCGCGCGCGTTCGGTGCTGGAACGGCTGGAGAAAGGACGCGCCGAAACCGGTGGCCTCGCCGCCGGGCTGGGCGATCTGCCGTTGTTCGCCGCGGCGAGCGCGGTCGAGGAAGAGCGGGTCGATAGCCTGCGCGAAAGCCTCCAGACACTCGATGTCGATGCGCTTTCCCCGCGCGAGGCGCTCGACACGCTCTATCGCCTGAAGCAGGAAGCGGCATCCACCAACCTTTAAGGTTTCATGCCTATTACGTAGGGTCATGGACGCCAATCCGTTCACCAACAAGTGGGCCGCAATCGCGCTCGCTCTGCTCGTCATTCTCGCGGCAGTTGCGCTCGTCGGGGACGAGGATGGGCAAGGGGTGCTGGGCGATCTGGCAGACCGCGCAGCGGGCCGTCACGCAAGGGCGGGCGACATGCCGCCGCCGATGGCCGACATCGCGCCGCCATCCCGGCCGGCTGCACCTTCGCCTGCCGAGCCGGTTGCGGACTTTGTCGACGACGATGTTTCACACACCTTCGACGATGATGTCGATTTCCATCCCGACAGCGAACTTGTCGACGATGCGGAAGGGTTCGATTCGACCCCGATGATCGTTCAGGAGCGGGAACCGGACAGCGGCACCGTGTTTGAGGTGGAAGGAGAAACAGCTATCGTCTTGGCCGATGCCGGAGAAGAAGGACTCTAACGATCTTGCGGCCGAACGGACACGCTATGCCGAAGACCGCAATATCATGGCGACCGAGCGAACATTCGCCGGATGGATCCGCACGGCCTTCGCCGCCATCGGGATAGGGCTGGCGTTTCGCGTCCTGTTCGGGGCGTTCGAACCGCCATGGCTGGCCAAGGCGATCGCGACCCTGTTCATTGCCGCAGGTGCGGTCCTGGCCTTTTCCGCCCAGCGCCGCGCCTGCCACACGCTTTCGCGGCTCGATTCGCACGAGTTCGAACGCGCCTCCAGCCCCAATTTTCGCCTGCTCGCCTATGCCGTCATGCTTGGTGCCGCGATCCTCATCGCCGGGCTATGGGTGCTCAACGACGGGGATCTGGCCAAGGCCGCGGGGTAGCCGCGCCGGCAGCGATCAGGTTCCGTCGCCGCGCAATCCGTCGGGCTTGGCCGGCTTGCCGTATTTATCGACATTGTCGTCGTGGTTGGTCTCGCCGCGATAGGCGTCCATGTCGATCCGGCCCGAACTTTCCATGTCGCGCATCCGGTCGACGACGTCCTGGGTCGAATCGTTCATCAGCCCGCTGGAATTGTCGCCCTTCTCGCTTTCGGTCGGGCTGACGCCGGCCGGCTCGCGCGCTTCGCCGGCAATCTCCTGCGCCTGCGCGCGGTGATCGTCCTGTTCGTCGTTGTGCATTTCGGGCGCGAGATCGCGCTGACGCTCTTCCTGGCTCTTTACTGGCTTGTCGGTCATGCAAATTCTCCTTTGCATGACCAACGGATAGAACGCGCGGCCTGTTCCGCGTTTCAGCGCGTCGGCACAGGCTCATCACCCGAATAATCGTAGAAACCGCGGCCGGTCTTGCGCCCGTACCAGCCGGCCTCGACATATTTCACCAGCAGCGGCGCGGGGCGGTAGCGGGGGTCGCCGGTGGTGCCGTGGAGCACCTTGATAATCTCCAGGCAGGTATCCAGCCCCACGAAATCGGCAAGCTGGAGCGGCCCCATCGGATGATTGAGGCCGAGGCGGCAGCCCTTGTCGATATCCGCGACATTCGCGGTGCCCTGCCCCAGCACGCAGACCGCTTCATTGATCATCGGCATCAGGATACGATTGACGACGAAGCCGGGCTCGTCCTGGCTCAGCACGACTTCCTTGCCCAGGCTTTCGGCGAAGGCGCGCATCCGTGCGGTGGTATCGTCGGACGTGGCGAGCCCGGGGATCACTTCGATCAGGCCCATCACCGGCACGGGATTGAAGAAATGCAGCCCGATGAAGCGCGCCGGATCGGGCGCCCAGTTGGCCATGCGCGTAATGGGGATGGAACTGGTGTTGCTGGCGAGAATGGCCCCGCTGCCCAGGACCTTGCCCGCCGCTTCGAAGATCGAGCGCTTGATATCTTCGCGTTCGGTCGCCGCTTCAATAATCAGGTCGGCATCGCCCATCGCATCGTATCCGGCGACCGGGGCGATCCGTGCCAGCGCGGCATCCGCCTCCCCCTGCGCAATCTTATCCTTGCTGACCAGCTTGCCCAGTGTCCGCTCGATACCGGCCTTGGCCTTCTCCGCAAGGGACAGTTCGACATCGGCCAGCAGGACCTCGATCCCGTTCTGGGCCACGGTCTGCGCGATGCCCGAGCCCATCTGGCCGGCCCCGACGATTGCCACTTTTTGCATTTGCACACGTCCTTCGCAGTTGCAGCAGGGGCGCCTCGTAACGTCTGCTGCCGGGCCTGGCTAGAGCGGCCCGGCCTGCTGTGGATCGGTGCGGATCAGCGGTTGGCGCCCGGCACCCATTTCACGTCGCTCGCGCCGTAATCGTTCAGTACGCGGGCAAGAACGAAAAGATGGTCCGACAGGCGATTGATATAGGCGAGCGCCGCCGGGTTGACCGGCTCGCTTTCGGCCAGTGCGGTCATCGCCCGTTCCGCTTCGCGCGTGGCCGCCCGGGCCACATGCACCCGCGCTGCTGCCTCGCTGCCGCCCGGCAGGACGAAGCTCCTGAGCGGTTCCAGCGTTTCGTTGTGCCGGTCGATTTCGTGTTCCAGCCAGTCGACTTGTGCCGGCACGACGCGCAGCACCATTTCCGACGGTTCGAAATCTTCACCCGGCGTGGCGAGATCCGCGCCGAGATCGAACAGGTCGTTCTGGATCCGGTGGATCGCCGCGGCATGGGGCCCATCGCGGAGCGCCGCCGCGGCCAGGCCAAGCGCGCTGTTGGCCGCATCGACCCGCCCGATCGCGGCAATGCGCAGCGAATGCTTGGCAGTTCGCGAACCGTCGACCAGCCCGGTCGTGCCGTCGTCACCGGTGCGGGTATAGATCTTGTTGAGCTTGACCATGCGCGCGCCGGCGCGTCAGTTGGCGATCGCGAGCAGGACCGCCACGACCACGACGGCCAGCGCCTGATACTTGATCCGCGCGAACATCATCTTGTTCTGCAGCAGCTGCATCTCGCTGGCGGTGCCGGTGTCTTCACGTTCCAGATCCATCTTGGTGCTTTTCAGGAACGCGATGATCCCACGCACGAGCGAGAACACCACCAGGGCGATGAGGATCAGGAGGACGATGACGAGGAATGTAGTCATGGCCGCGCTGTAACCCCTAGCCGAGCGAAATGCCAGCGGGGAAGCGCCGCCCGCGCAGCGCGGCCGCCAGTTCCGCACCGCATTCGCCCGCCCGGCGCCGATCTGCCAGCGAGGGGGAATTGCGCCGCTTGGCCAGTTTCGTGCCCGTCGCATCGTCGAGCAGGAGCGGATGATGATGCCACTTCGGCACCGGCAGATCGAGCAGCGCTTGAAGCAGGCGGTGAACATGCGTCGCCGCGAACAGATCGTGGCCGCGCGTCACCAGCGTCACCCCATCGGCGGCATCGTCGAGCGTTGCGGCAAGATGATAGCTGGCCGGTTCGTTCTTGCGCACCAGCACGACATCGCCCAGTCGCGCCGGATCGGCCGCCTGTGGCCCGGCCAGGGCATCATCCCATTCGAGCGGCCCGGTGCGGGCGAGCGCGGCAGCAACGTCCAGCCGCCAGGCAACCGGCACCCCGCCCTCCGCCGTTGCATCGGCGCCGCCCCGGTTCCTGCACGTGCCGGGATAGACCGGCCCTTCCGGCCCGGCCTGCTTCGCGCGCGCCGCGATTTCCGCGCGGGTGCAGGTGCAGGGATAGAGCAGCCCTTCGCCGCGCAGGCGCTGCGCAGCGGCGGCATAGCTTGCAAGCCGGGCGGACTGGGGCGCGACCTCCCGCCATTCGAGGCCGAGCCAGGCCAGGTCGGCCCGAAATTCCCCCGCCAGTTCGGGCCGGCTGCGCGCACCGTCGATATCCTCGATCCTCAACAGGAACCGCCCACCGCCTGCGCGGGCGATGTCGTGCGCGGCAATGGCCGAAAAGGCATGGCCCAGATGCAGCGAACCGTTCGGGCTGGGGGCAAATCGGGTGACGGGCAGGGGGTGTCTTTCGTGACTCAAAAGTCGCGACTCGCGCAAAAAGCTTGTGGATTCGCATAGTGTAACAGGCTTGACGCTTTTTGCCGCAAGTGCTCCCTTTAAGGCATCAGGGAGGACACGCGAACGTGTCATGACCAATGTTCAGGGCTGAACTGATCGAGCGCGCGGCGCGGTTCAGAAGCGCCGATGAAGACCCGACACGCAACCTGTCGGCATGTCCGTCGCTCGTCCTCAATGCCGACTATACGCCGCTGTCCTATTATCCGTTGAGCCTGTGGCCGTGGCAGACCGCGATCAAGGCGATCTTCCTCGACCGGGTGGACGTTGTCGCGACGTACGAGCGTGAAGTGCATTCCCCCTCGCTCGACATGAAGATCCCCAGCGTGATCGCGCTGCGGCAATACGTGAAGCAATCCGAATTTCCGGCCTTCACCCGCTTCAACGTGTTCCTGCGCGACCGCTTCACCTGCCAGTATTGCGGTTGCCCCGATCACCTGACCTTCGACCACGTGGTACCCCGCCGGCAGGGGGGCAAGACGACGTGGGAGAACATCATCACCGCCTGCGCGCCGTGCAACATGAAGAAAGGCGGCCGCACGCCCCGGCAGGCGCACATGCCCGCAGTCAACCCGATCCGCCCGACGACCTGGCATCTGCAGGAACGCGGCAAGGCCTTCCCGCCCAACTACCTCCACGAAACCTGGCGCGACTGGCTCTATTGGGACATCGAGCTGGAGGAATGAGCGACCGGCTGCAGCCGGTGCGATGGCTATCTTGGCGGAGAGGGATCACGATGTTTGGGAAGCTATTCTGGTTACCGGCGCTTCTGCTTGCAACGCCGGTTGCGGCACAAGACGAGCGAGATGACACTGTATCGCAGGCTGTCGAACATCCGACCAATCCCGAAATGACCGCAATCTTCGCAGCGGATCAGGCTGCACGAAAAGTGTCGGATATCGACTGGGCGACTGTCACGGTCGAGGACGCAGCGCGGCGAAAGCGGGTAGGAGAATTGCTCGACGCAGGCGAATTGCACAGTGGCGACGATTTCTACCACGCTGCGTTCGTCTTCCAGCATGGCAGCGAGCCTTCGGATTATCTGAAAGCTCATGCACTGGCGCTGGTTGCGGTGGCCCGGGGAAAGACCACGGCCACGTGGATCGCCGCCGCGACGCTGGACCGCTATCTCATGGCCATCGGGCAACCCCAGATATACGGCACACAGTTTCAGCGGCACAACGACGGCTGGTCGCAGGAACCCTACGAGTGGAATCTGTTAAGCGATGCCTTGCGCTCAGCCTCCCAGGTGCCGTCCATTGCCATGCAGGAGGAGCGGCTTGCCGAGCTAGAGGCGCGTAAAGAGGGCGAGTAGTCCCTCGCCACAAACCGGGGTCGATTTCTGCCCGTCGCTCAGGTAACCGCCGCCCTCTCGCGAAACTCGTCGCGCTGCCATTCGCCGGTTTCGAGCACTTCGGCCAGGTGCCGGACGGCCTCCGCCACGTCTTCGAAGGAGACGTAGGCCGGGGCAAAGCCGAAGCGTAGGATGTCGGGATCGCGGAAATCGCCGATCACGCCGCGGGCGATGAGGGCCTGGCAGATCGCGTATGCTTCCGGGTGGCGGAAGGAGAGCTGGCTGCCGCGCTGCATGGGATCGGGCGGGCTGACGAGTTCGAGAGCGACGCCTGCCTGGTCGAGGCAGGTACGGAAGAATTCGGACAGCGCGCGCGATTTTGCGGCGAGGCGTTCGATGCCGATCTCCGCAACCAGGTCCACCCCCACCTCCAGCGCCGAAAGGCCCAGGATCGGCGGCGTGCCACACAGCAGCCGGCCGACGCCGGGCGCGGGCTGGTAGTCGTCGGAGAAGGCGAACGGTGCGGCATGGCCCATCCAGCCGGTCAGCGGCTGTTCCAGCGCGGCATGATGGCGCTGCGCGACATAAGCGAAGGCCGGCGCGCCGGGGCCGCCGTTCAGATACTTGTAGCCACAGCCGACCGCGAAATCGGCCCCGCACCCGTCAAGTTCGACCGGGATCGCGCCGGCACTATGCGACAGGTCCCACAGGACCAGCGCCCCGGCCTCGTGCGCGGCGCGGGTCAGCGCGGCCATGTCGAACACCTCGCCGGTCTTGTAATGCACGTGGGTCAGCAGCAGCAGCGCGACGTCGCCGTCCAGCGCATCGGCAATCCGGTCGCGCGGGGCGAGGCGGCGTTCGGCGAGGCCCTGCGCCTCCAGCCCGGCGATCATGTAGAGGTCGGTCGGGAAATTGCCCGGTTCGGACAGGACGACCTTGCGCCCCGGCCGCATGGCGAGCGCGGCGGCGATCAGCTTGAACAGATTGATGCTGGTGCTGTCGCAGGCGATCACCGTGTCCGGCGCGGCCCCGACCAGCGGGGCGATCCTGCCGCCCACGCGCCGGGGCAGGCCGATCCAGTCGGCGCTATTCCAGCTGCGGATCAACCCTTCGCCCCATTCGCCGCGCACGACGCCGGCCATGCGGCCCGCCGTCGCTTTCGGCAGGACGCCGAGCGAATTGCCGTCGAGGTAGATCACCCCTTCGGGCAGGGCGAAGTGCGCGCGATATTCGCGCAGGGGATCGGCGGCATCGCGGGCGCGCGCCTGTGCCAGCATCAGATTGCCGTCCTGACGCTGAGCAGTTCGGGGAAGAACGCCTGTTTCAGCACCCCTTCCAGATAGGGCACGCCGGGCGTGCCGCCGGTGCCCTTCTTGAAGCCGATGATCCGTTCCACCGTCTTCAGGTGGCCGAAACGCCAGCGCTGGAAATGGTATTCCAGATCGACCAGCTTCTCGGCCAGCTCGTAGAGATCCCAGTGCTGCGCGGGGTCGCGGTAGATTTCGGCCCAGGCCGCCTCGACCTCAGCCGAATGTTCCCACGGCAGGCGGTGGTCGCGCCCCAGCACGGCATCGGGAATCGCAAGGCCGCGCCGCGCCAGAAGGCGCATCGTTTCGGCATAGATGCTGGGCCGGTCCAGTTCGGCCCTCAGCGCGGCGGCCACATCGGGCGTCGCCTCGTGCATCGTCACCATGTCGGGATTGCGCCCGCCGAGCAGGAATTCCATCATCCGGTACTGCGCCGACTGGAACCCGCTCGAATTGCCCAGGTGCGGGCGCACGGTCGAATAGTCGTGCGGCGTCATCGTGGAAAGCACGTCCCACGACTGGATCAGCTGCCCTTGCGCGCGGGCGACGCGGGCGAGCATCTTGAACGCGGGGCGCAGGCGATCTTCGCCGATGCAATCGCGCGCGGCCTCCAGCTCGTGCAGGCACAGCTTGAGCCACAGCTCGCTGGCCTGATGGACGATGATGAACAGCATCTCGTCATGCGCGCCCGATACCGGGTGCTGCGCCGCCAGAATGCGGTCGAGATCGAGATAGGATGAATAGGTTACGTCACGCGCCATGGCGATGGCCTAGCGCCAAGCGGTGACGAATGAAACTACCCCGCCGGATCCTAGCCTTCGATCGTGCGGGTTTCCGGGTGATGCTTGTCGAGGTGCTTGCGCACGATCTTCAGGTTGCGCGTGTTGGAACGGAACACGAGATCGAACGCATCGCCCGCCACCGGAACTGCGCCCAGCGCCGTATCGAAAACGATATTGCCCGCCATGCGCCACAGCTTCCATTTGGGAAGTCCCAGATTGCGCGCTTCCCACACGATATAGGCCCCCATCGCGGCGGTGATCACGTCGCCCACCACGGGCACCAGGCCAACAATCGAATCGAGCCCGACCGCGTAGTTGATGCCCGGAATGCGGAAACTGCGTTCGAGCATGTATTCCATCGTTTCGATCCGGCGCCGGATCGACTGGGGATCGGTGCCGGTCGGCAGTTCGATAGCCATCGGGCGGGGTTGCTGCCGGGACTGGTTCATCGCGTTCTCCTCACGCCCCACTAGATGGGACGCATGGCGAGCGGCAGCAAGGGATGGATGTTCCAGCGGTTTTCCTGGAACCCCTCCACCCCGCCGCGCACCAGCGACCAGCGGATCGGCGCGCCTATGGGTATGTAGACGTTGCTGGCGGCCAGTTCCGCCTCCGCCTCGGCATAGAGCGCGGCGCGCACGATGGTGTTCTGGGCCGAAAGCGCTTCTTCCACCCGCGCATCCGCTTCCGGCACGCAAAGACCGCCGTCCAGCGAACAGGCGAACTGGTTGAGGAACCAGCGCGGTGCGCCATAGCGTGCGACGCGGTCCACCAGCACCAGATCGGCCTGCGCCGGATCGTCCTCGCGGTCGAGCGTGACGCCGATTGCGGCAAAATCGTTAGCCAGCCGCGCGAACAGCATGTCGGAACCGGGGCCGGGCGGCAGGGCCAGCGTCACGCGCGCAACACGGCCATCCTCGCCGCTCACCCAGCCGGCAATGCGCCGGGCCGCCAGACCGCGCCGCGCCTCCAGCGAAAGATCGCTCCAGCGTTCGTCGATAGTTCCGATGTCGTCGGGCAATCCCGGCGCAACGATGCGGGTGGTCGGGACCCATCCGCCGATGTTGAACGGCTGCAACAGTTGCGGGCGGTCGATCGCCATTGCCAGCGCCTCGCGCCGGGCGGCATCGGCCAGCAACCCTTCGCCCGACCGGACCCGCAGACCGAACAGCCCCAGCGCCGCGTCGAGCCGCACGGTCCCGCGCGAAAGTGCGCCGACATCGGCCAGCGGCAGGTTGGCGAGCGTGCCGTTGAGCACGAGATCGGCGGCGCCGGCATCGAACGCGGCGACGGCTTCGTCGGCCGGGAGCACGCGCAGGAATATCTGGCGAATCCGCTCGTTCCATTCGGCCACTTCGGGCAGGCCGCGGGTTTCAGGCGGGCTCGGTTGCAGTAGCCAGCCGTTTTCTACGTCGGTGGCAATCATTGGCCCCATGCCTGCCCCTGCACGGCGCAGCCCCAGTTCGGGCTGGGCGAGGATTTGCAGGAGATCGGGCAGCGGGCTGGTCAGGCGAATTTCGATCACCCGCCCGGTCATCGCCCGCACTTCGCTGACTTTCGCAAGGTCGAGCCCGAGCGAGGTGCCGCGCAACCGGCGAAGCACTGCGCGCAGCTCGTCGCGAACATGCTCCGCCTCGATCTGCTCGCCATCGTCCCACGCCGAATTGCGCAGGCGGAAAATGTAGCTGAGGCCATCGTCGGTGACGACCCACCGTTCGGCGACGGCGGGAACCACCCCGCCCGCGGCGTCCAGCGCGACCAGCCCTTCAGCCGTGGCGGCGCGCAAGTGCTGGCCCGCCGGGGAGAGCCGCAGGCCGCTCTGCTCCAGTTCCCCCGCCTCGCCGATGAATACCACATCGACCCGGTCGCCGCCCCCGCCGCTGCAACCGGCGAGCACGAGCGCAAGAGCGGCACAAAGCAGGGCGAGTGGATGGGAGAGGCGCATCGCCAGCGTGCCTAGCAGGCAATCGGCGTCAGGTCAGCGTTCAAGAGAGGGCCGCCTGCAATTGGCAGGCACCAACCCTAAAGCTTGCGCAAGCGGGAGAAATCGATCGTTCCGGGTTCGGAGGTGCCCAGCGCGGGGCGCCGGAATGGCGGGGCCGGACTGTCCCCCTGCGCGACGGGCGCGCGCACGGCGCGAGCGTCGATTTCCTGGGTAAAGGCAATGCCGAAGCGTTTGTCCTGCACCCATGCCACGGCCCCTTCGACCCAGCCGACATTGCGCAGATCGACGGCAAGCCGCGTGCCGCGTTCGACGCGCACGTCACCCTCGGCCATCATACCGCCGGCGGAAAGGTTGCGCACCTTGACGCGATGCTCCGCCGAATCGCCGGCAATGCGCACGGTGGCCAGCAGGAACAGGCTATCCCTGGCAATGTGTCGCGTATCGACGCCGGACATGGGTTTGCTTCCGTCCTTTCCTCGGCCAACGGTTCAGCTTGCGAGGCCATCGCAAGTGCCCGCTCCCCATAGCCTGCGATAGGCTAATGAAGCTTTAAGCCTGTTCCGCGTGCTGCCCCGGGCGGGCCGCCGACGTCAGTCGTCGCGGGAAATCTTCTCGCGCCGTTCGTGCGCTTCCTGCGCTTCGACCGTCATCGTCGCCACCGGGCGCGCAATCAGGCGGCGCAGGCCGATCGGATCGCCGGTCACTTCGCAATAGCCGTATTCGCCATCGTCGATCCGGCGCAGGGCGGAATCAATCTTGGCGATCAGCTTGCGCTGCCGGTCGCGGGTGCGCAGTTCGATGCTCCAGTCGGTTTCGCTGGAGGCGCGATCGTTCAGATCCGGTTCGCGGATCGGCCCGTCCTGCAATGATTGCAGCGTTGCCGAAGATGCGCTCAAGATCGACCGTTTCCATTCGAGAAGAAGCATCCGAAAAAAGTTCGTCTGCTGTTCGTTCATGTAAGGCTCGTCGTCGCTCGGCTCGTAATCCGGAGCGATCGATTGCCTGGCCTTTTCGAGAACTTCGATGTCGGTGGACGTGGCCGACGCCATACTTGCCTCTCAACCCCTGCCGGCCGCAGCCGACGCTTTCCAGTCCGGCCCGCCGGCGTGTCCGACGGCCCGGGCCCCGCTTGGCCGGGCCTATAAGCGGGGGGTCGGGCACGCACAAGCGGCAATTGGACGGTGGCCCGATGAATTCGATTCGCTGCCGCAATGCGCGTGCCCTGCCCCCCTTTGGCGCGCCCGTTGATTAACCTTTTGTTGACCATGTTCGGCGCACATCATGCATCGGGTGCCATTGGGGAGCGCCCGGCAACAGACGGGGGGCAGACAAATGAAGCTCACTCCAATCGACGGCGGGATGGCAATTCCTGCAGATGACACGACGGCCGACCGGCTGGTCGCGCAGTACCTCGCCGCGGCGAGCCAGGGGGAGGCATCGGCGTTCTTCGATCTCGGCGTTGCGTTCTCTACCGACGATCACGAAGTCGAATGCGACCTGGTGGAAGCGCACAAGTGGTTCAACCTCGCAGCCGTGAACGGGCACGAGGAAGCGGCCTTCTGCCGCGCGGAGATTTCCGACGAAATGACCGCACGCGAAATTGCCGAGGCCCAGCGCCGCGCGCGCGAATGGCTCAATGCCGATGCCCGCCGCGCTGCCTAGGGGCTACGCTGCCTAGGGGAGAGGCCGCCCCTACCCCTCCTTGAACGGGGTATGTCCGGCCATTGCGGAACGATCATGCGCCACCGCATCGCGCTCGTGCCGCAGAAAATCGCCGATCGCCTCGCGCAGGCCCGGATCGGCGATCCAGTGGGCGGACCAGGTTTCGACCGGCTCGTATCCGCGCATCAGCTTGTGCCCGCCCTGCGCCCCGGCCTCGACCCGCGCCAGGCCCCGCGCAATGGCAGCGTCGATCGCCTGATAGTAACACAGTTCGAAATGCAGGAACCGGCGCTGCTGCGTGCAGCCCCAGTAACGGCCGAACAGCGTGGTGCCGCCGATGAAATTGAGCGCGCCGGCAATCGCCTGGCCGCTATCGTCCGCGCCATCGTAGGCCAGGACCAGCAGGATGCGATCCGCCATCCGTTCCCCCAGCAGGGCAAAGGCCTCGCGCGTCAGATAGGGCTGCCCCCATTTTCGCGCGCCGGTGTCCTGGTAGAATTCCCAGAAGGCATCCCAGTGCTCGGCCCGGATCTCCGGGCCGCTGAGATGGCGGATCGTCAGCCCTTCCTGCGCCGCAGCGCGTTCCTTGCGGATCGCCTTGCGCTTGCGCGAACTGAGCGCGGCCAGAAAGGCGTCGAAGCTGTCGTAACCGCGGTTTTCCCAGTGGAACTGGATATCGCTGCGCATCAGCCAGCCGCCATCGGCGAACAGGGGCTGCTGCTCGGGCGCGATGAAGGTCGCGTGGGCGGAGGACAGGCCGAACCGGGTGCACACCGCCTCCGCCGCGCGCAGCAGCAGGGCCGCATCGGCATCGCCGCGCGCCAGCAGCCGCGGCCCGGTCGCCGGGGTGAATGGGGCCGCGATCTGGAGCTTGGGGTAATAGGACCCGCCGGCCCGTTCGTAGGCATCGGCCCAGGCATAGTCGAACACATATTCGCCCTGGCTGTGCGACTTGGCATAAGCGGGCATGGCGGCGCACAGCGCATGGTCCGCGCCGCGTTCGATCACGATCGGCAGCGGCTGCCAGCCGGTACCCGGCCCGACGCTGCCCGAATCCTCCAGCGCGGTGAGGAAATCCCATGACGTAAAGGGATTGTCGCCCCCGGCCAGCCGGTCCCAGGCATCGCGCGGCAGCGTACCGACCGCATCGGCCACGCGAATCCGCTCGTCACCCTCGCTCACTCCAGCCCGTCCCCTTCGGCAATCGCCGCGTCGGCACAGCGGGCCGCACGCTCGCGCTGATCGGGATCGCGCACGGTCCAGGTCAGGACCGGCAGACCGCGATTGCGCTGCGCAGCGGCGAACGTGCTGGGCAGATCGCGAATGTCGTAAGCGAGGAAATCGGGCCGTGCGTGCCACAATGCCGCATGGCGCCGCCAGCTTCCGCCGATGCCGCGATCGTTTTCCTCCGTCACCACCAGCCCGCGCAAGGTGCGCGGCGAATGGACGGAAAACCAGCGCGATACCCGCGGATCGAAGCTCATCACCGCATGGCGGCCGCGATATCCGTCGAGCGCGCGGTGGACGGCAAGACACAGCGGCCCGACCCTGCGTTCCCGCTTCGATTTGAGTTCGATCAGCAGCGGCACGCGCCCGCCGACCTGGGCGAGCGTCCGCTCCAGCGAGGGAATCCGGTCGCTGCCGCCCGACAGCACGATCCCTTCTATCGCCGACAGCGGGCGGCGCAGCAGGGGCCCGCTTTCATCGGTCAGCCGGTCCAGTTCCCAGTCGTGAAACACCACGGCATGTCCATCGCCGGTACGCTGCACATCGCATTCGATACCCAGCCCGCCGGCCATCGCTTCGGCAAAGGCGGCCGGCGAATTTTCCGGCACGCCGGGCGAATGCCGCCCGCGATGGGCATAGGTCGCCTGCCCGAGCCATTCGACGCGCCGGGGTTCGGGCGCGGGCGCGCGCCATGCGTCGAACAGGCGCAGGATCACGGCTTCACGGCGACGATCGCGTCCACTTCGACCGCCACGCCCAGCGGCAGCACCGGCACGCCGACCGCGCTGCGCGAATGGCGCCCGGCTTCGCCGAACACCTCGAACATCAGGTCCGATGCGCCATTGGCGACTTTGGGCTGGTCGGTGAAATCGGCGGTCGAGTTGACGAAGGCGCCCAGCTTGACCACGCGTTCCACCTTATCGAGCGATCCGAGCGCGGCCTTGAGCTGGGCCAGGATCATCAGGCCGCAGGCGCGCGCGGCACCGGCGCCGTCTTCCAGCGCGACATCATCGCCCAGCCGGCCCTTGATCAGGTCGCCTTCCACGAACGGCAACTGCCCCGAAACATGGGCGAATCCGCCGTGGATGACGACCGGCTGGTAACTGGCGACCGGCGCCGCGGCCTGCGGCAGTTCGATCCCCAATTCGGCAAGTTTTTCGTCGATTGTCATGCGTTTTCCCGATCCAGAGTTTCGTTGGCAAGCTGGCCGAGGAGCCAGGGCAGCGCCTCCCCCCAACGGTCGATCCGTGC
This sequence comes from Pelagerythrobacter marensis, assembly GCF_001028625.1. NCBI lineage: Bacteria > Pseudomonadati > Pseudomonadota > Alphaproteobacteria > Sphingomonadales > Erythrobacteraceae > Pelagerythrobacter > Pelagerythrobacter marensis. Next base: position 2,176,789 of record NZ_CP011805.1, read on the forward strand.
ATGGGCGTGGCCCGCGCGGTGGGCGCAATCGATATGCGGCGCCAGCAGCGGTTCGCCGCACAAGTGCAGCCGGCGTACCTCGGGCGCGATTTCGGCGACCGAATGGTGGTGCTGCGGCAGATCGTCGATGAAGACCGCCCGGCTGGGCGCATATTCGTCGAGAATCGCCTTGAGCGCCGGCCCCTTCGGTCCCTGATTGGTGAAGACCCGCGCGTCAATCCCGTGGTCCATCAGCTGGCGCGCGCGGCGATCGCGCCGCTCGTCGTTGAGATTGGTCAGGATCACCACGTCGGCGTGATCGGCCAGCGCGGCGATCCCTTCCACCGCCCCTTCGATCGGGTGCTGGCGATCCATTTCGGTGTCGAAGAATCGGCCCAGCAGACGCCAGATCTCGCGCTCCTCCACAATTTCGCCGCTGTCGCGCCAGCGCATCGCCTGCGCGAAACTGTTGCTGCCGATGGTGAAATCGACGCCCTCGCTTTCGCCCAGCCAGTCGCGGAAATGGGCAACCATGTGCAGCAGCACTTCGTCGCAATCGGATATGATCAGTGGTCGGTTCATTTGGAAGAATTCCCGTCGGTCGCCAGCGCCCGGTGCGCGGCAATCAGCGTTTCGGGTGCAACATTCAGCGCATCGGCCGCGAGGACCAGGTCCGGTTCGTGATTGGCGAGAAATTCCAGCACGGCGCCGAGCACCGCGCGGTCGGTCAGCCGTTCGCGCAGGATTTCCGGCGTCAGCCCGGTCAGGGCAAGCAGGCGCTGCGCCCGATCCTCGTCCTGCAGTACCCAGCCGAGCGCGCCGAGCGCCAGCGATTCGGGATCGCCGGGCACATGGTCGGAGGATGGGGCAGGATGAATAATTGTCAGCGTCCTCGTCAGCTCATAAGGCGGGCAGGCGGCAAGTTTAAGGAGCACGCCCCGGTGATCGAGGCTGTGGCAAAGAGAATACTGGTTGTCGAGGACAACGACCTCAACCGGAAACTGTTCTGCGACGTTCTGCGCGCAAGCGGGTTCGAGGTGGAGCCGGTGGCCGATGGCGAACTGGTGCTGGACGCCGCGCGCAGTTTCGCCCCCGATCTGGTGCTGATGGATATTCAGTTGCCCAACGTATCGGGCGTCGACCTGATCACCGCGCTCAAGGGCGAACATACCCTGGCGCAAGTGCCGGTGCTGGCCGTGACCGCCTATGCCGGCAAGGGGGACGAGGACCGGATTCGCGCGGCGGGCGCGGCCGATTATCTGGCCAAGCCGGTTTCGATCGGCCCGTTCATGGCGGCCGTGCGGCGCCTGGTCCCCGCGCAGGGCCAACCGGCGTAAGGCGCGGGCCGCAAACCCGTGATGCTTGACAAGCGGGGTGACGAACCGCTTTGCCGCATCGTAGGCATGGCGGGCACCGGCCCGCCGCATCGAGATTGGAACACTTTCGCATGGATCGCGCGCAAACCGACCAGACCATCAGATCGCTGATCGAACCGTTCAACCAGAAGGGCGTCGAAGTCACCGACGCGACGACGTTCGCCGGCGATCTCGAATTCGACAGCCTGACGGTGATGGATTTCGTCGCCGCGATCGAGGATGAATTCGACGTCATCATCTCGATGAACCAGCAGGCCGAAATCGAGACGTACGGCCAGCTCGTCGATGCGGTCCACAAGATGCAGGCCGACGCGTGAGCGAAGGCATCAGCCAGCCCGACCGGCCGCAGGTGCGCGAAGGCGACACGCCCGACCTGTTCAGCAAGTTCGACGATCTGATCGCGATGCGCGAGGGGCTGCTGGCCAGCGGGCAGGAAGATCCCTTCAACCTGGTGATGGAGAAAGTCCTCTCCCCCACCCGCGCGATCTGCAACGGGCGCGATACGATCCTGCTCGGCACGTACAATTACATGGGCATGACCTTCGACCCTGACGTCGTCGCCGCGGGCAAGCAGGCCCTGGCCGATTTTGGCAGCGGGACGACCGGCAGCCGCGTGCTCAATGGTACGTACCAGGGTCACCGGGAATGCGAAGACGCGCTGCGCGAATTCTACGCGATGGACCACGCGATGGTCTTTTCCACCGGGTACCTCGCCAATCTCGGGATCATCTCCACCATCGCGGGCAAGGGCGACTACATCGTCCTCGACATCGATAGCCACGCCAGCATCTGGGATGGGTGCGCGATGGGCAAGGCGGAAGTCGTGCCGTTCAAGCACAACGATGTCGAGGCGATGGAAAAGCGCCTGCGCCGCATTCCCGAAGGGGCAGGCAAGCTGGTCGTTCTGGAAGGCGTCTATTCGATGCTGGGCGACATTGCCCCGCTGAAGGAAATGGTCGCCATCGCGAAGAAACACGGCGCAATGGTGCTGGTGGACGAGGCCCATTCGATGGGTTTCATCGGCGAAAACGGCCGCGGCGTGGTCGAGCAGGCGGGCGTGATCGACGATGTCGATTTCATCATCGGCACTTTCTCGAAAAGCGTCGGCACCGTCGGCGGCTTCTGCGTGTCGAACCATCCCAAGTTCGAGATCATGCGACTGGTCTGCCGCCCTTATGTCTTCACCGCCTCGCTGCCCCCCAGCGTGGTCGCCACCGCGGCGACCAGCATTCGCAAGCTGATGCACGGCGGCAACAAGCGCGCGCACCTGTGGGAAAATTCGCGGCGGCTCCACGGCGGGCTGAAAGATCTGGGCTTCCAGCTCGGGACCGACGATCCGCAAAGCGCGATCGTCGCGGTGATCATGCCCGATCTCGCCAGGGGCGCGGCGATGTGGGAAGCGCTGCTGAAGGAAGGGCTCTACGTCAATCTCGCCCGCCCGCCGGCAACGCCCGCCAACATGACCCTGCTGCGCTGCTCGCTCTGCGCCGAACACTCGGCCGAAGAAGTCGAAACGATCCTCGGCATGTTCGAACGCGCGGGCAAGGCTGTCGGGATTATCTAATCGATTGAAATTGAACGATTTATCCTGCATTCTTGCGTTCTTCCAAAATGCAGGATAAATCGTTGCTCGTGGAAGACCGCGTAAGCCCCTTCAGCGACGAACAGGCGCGAGCGCTGATCAACCTGCGGCCGCGCTACGAGGCGATGATCGAGGCGCAGCGCGGCCTCTCCCAGCTGCCTTACAATCTCGTGCGCAAACGAGTGGGCAAGTACGAATATCTCTACGAGGCAATCGACAGGTCGAACAACGGCAAGAGCCTCGGCCGGATGTCACCCGAACTGGAACGACGGCTCGCCGATTATCGCACCACCAAGTCGGACCTGCAGCACCGCCTGACCAGGGCCAGCGGGCTGGTCGAAGAGATCGGACGCATGGCCCGCCCCCTGCATCTTCCGATGCTGTCGAGCGCAGCGGGCGAACTGCTGCGCGAGCTTGACCGGCGCCGGTTGCTCGACGAAACCCTGCTGGTCATCGGGACGAATTGCCTCCCGGCCTACGCTATCGAGGCCGGTGGCGCGATTGCAGATGCGCCCGACGAGACCGAAGACTTCGATCTCGCGTGGGTCGCCGAAGAGCAAGCCGAGGAGGCGGGACTATGGGCGGCGCTCAAGGCGGTCGATCCGACCTTCACGATCAATAGCGAGCGACATTGCCAGGCGCGGAACGCCGCGACCTACGAAGTCGATCTGCTGGTCGCGCCGTCGCGCGCCAGAACGCTCGCCCCGCGCGAACGGCCGCGCCCGATCCCGCTGCCTTCTCAGGAATGGCTGCTGCTCGGGCGCTCGGTCAATCAGGTCGTCCCGTGCCGTGACTGGACCGCCGCCCGGCTGGTAGTGCCCGACCCCCGCTGGTTCGCCCTGCACAAGCTTTGGCTCGCCGAGCAGCCCGAGCGTGACCCGTTGAAACGGCGCAAGGATCGGGCGCAGGGCAATGCCGTGCTCGACGCGGTCGCGCAGGCGATGCCGCACTATCCGCTCGATGCGGCATTCGCGCGGTCGATCCCGCAGGACCTTGCGCCGCTGTGGCGCGAATGGCGCGGCGGTGCGGAACGCTAGGGCGCGCCAGTCGTCTCGATGGTGAAGGAGATTGCGACGATGAAGACGACCAACACCGGCAGCGCGCGTTACGACGGGTTCGGCAAGGACGGCAAGGGCAGCCTGTCGACCGGCTCCGGCGCGCTGGACAATCAGCCCTACGGCTTCAACACCCGGTTCGAGGATGCGCCGGGCACCAATCCCGAAGAGCTGGTCGCCGCCGCCCATGCGAGCTGCTTCACCATGGCGCTCAGCTTCGCGCTCGCCCGCGCCGGGCACGAACAGGGCACGCTGGAAACGCAGGCCCGGGTGACGCTGGAGAAGGATGGCGAAGGCTTTACCGTCACCCGTTCCGACCTCACGCTCACCGGCAAGGTCGAAGGAATCGGGCGCGAGGATTTCGAGAAGCTGGCCGCCGAAGCGAAGGCCAATTGCCCGATTTCCAAGCTGCTCAAGGCCGAGATTTCGCTGGAGACGACGTTCGAGGGCTAGTGGGTTTCACCTCGCCGCTTCGATCGCCGCAGCGGCGCACTTGTGCTGGCCTGAATCGTCTCCGCCGGAAAGGTAGGACAGCGCGAGGAAGCCGCCCACCACCAGCACCGCGAAAACGGTGGTGACGGTCGCCAGGTATTCGTCGATCACCCGCTTGATCGGCGCGCCGAACATGCGGAACAGGATGCCCACGGTCATGAAGATCAGCGCCCGCCCGGCGATGCTGGCGAGGATGAAGGGCACCAGCGCCATTTCGATGAAACCGGCGGTGATCGTCAGCAGCTTGAACGGGACCGGGGTGCTTCCGGCGAGGAAGATCACTTCCCAGTCCCGCTCGCGCAAGTGGCAGGCGGCGACGGGGAATTCCTCCGCCAGGCCGATGGCGGAAAGCATCGCGGTACCGACCGTGTCGTAGAGGAAATAGCCGATCGCATAGCCGAACAGCCCGCCCAGAACCGACGCGAGCGTGCAGACCAACGCGAAGCGGATCGCCTTCTTCGGTTCGGCCAGGCACATCAGGCCCAGCAGCGGATGGGGCGGGATCGGGAAGAAACTCGATTCGATGAAACTGATCAGCGCCAGCCACCCTTCCGCATGGGGGTGCGCGGCCTTTTCCATCGTCCAGTTATAGAGTTTGCGCAGCATCGCCGCGCCCTATGCCAGCGGTGCGGGGCGCGCAAGCGAGTCGGGTATCGTCGGAACCTCCCCAACGGCTTGCGATGCGGAGGATTGCGTAGACGTGCGAGTCCCCGCGCAGGCGGGGACCCCGGGCCGCTGGCGCTTCGGGCGATAGCCTGAGGCCCCCGCCTTCGCAGGGGACCAGAAGGGAACGGACTGCTTGGACATGCCCTTGAAATAACCTATTTGGCACTTTTATCTTGACATCGCAACGATGATTGGTTAGGTAAGACGAACATCGCGATAGTGCGATTCGCCGGATTTCCTCGTTCGGCCCCACCCCTTCTTCAAGACCCCCTCCCTCAAGAAACGGACCAGAATCATGACCAAGGCGAAATCTTCGCCCGCTCGCGGCCGTGCGGCTTCGGGCAGGGCATGGCGCAAGCCCTTCCTGGCCGAACTTGCGCGCACCTCCAACGTCGCCGCCTCCGCCCGCGCGGCGGGGATCGAGGCCAGCGCGGCCTATAAGGCGCGCCGCAGCGACCCGGCCTTTGCCCACCATTGGTTCGAGGCACTGTGCGAGGGCTACGACAATCTGGAACTGGATATGCTGTGCCGCCTGCGCGAAGGCGAGCTGGCGGGTGCCACCACCCCGGCGGGCAAGGCGCGGCGCAAGTACGACAATGCCACCGCCTTCCGCCTGCTCGCGGCCCACCGGGCGAGCGTGCAGCGCGAACGCGGCCGCAACGATTACGCATACGAAGACGAGCTGCTCGCCTCCATCAATGCGAAGCTGGAGAAGATGCGCCAGCGCGTGCTTGCGGCGTCCGGGTCCGGCTCGGGCGCCGATGCGGCCGAGCGCGGGGAGCGCGAGAGCGCCCCTCCCGCCGCAACCGGAATGACCAATGGCGATCGATGAAACGCTCGATGCGCGGCTCGCCGCCCTGCTCCGCCTAGACTGCGACGATCGCCAGCGCGAGCTGGCCCGCCTGCCCGAGGCCGAGCGGCACGAGCTGCGCCATCACTGGGAACTGTGGGCCCGGCGCGACCAGTTGCCCCCGCCCGGCGACTGGTCCGCCTGGCTGGTCTGTGCCGGGCGCGGTTTCGGCAAGACGCGCGCCGGCGCGGAATGGGTGCGCGAAATCGCCAAGCGCGATCCGCGCGCCCGCATCGCACTGGTCGGGGCGAGCCTGGCCGAAGCGCGCGCGGTCATGGTCGAGGGCGAGAGCGGGATTCTCGCCTGCTCGCCGCCGCACCGGTGCCCGGTTTACGAGCCTTCGCTGCGCCGGCTTACCTGGCCCAACGGGGCGCTGGCCACGCTCTATTCGGCCGCCGAACCCGAAAGCCTGCGCGGCCCGCAGCACACCCATGCCTGGTGCGACGAGATCGCCAAGTGGGACATGGCGGGCGAGCGGGCAACGCGGGCGTGGGACAATCTCGCGCTCGGCCTGCGGCTCGGCGAGCGGCCCCGCGCGCTCGCCACCACGACGCCGCGCCCGGTCCCCCTCCTCCTGCGTCTGCTGGCGGGGGAGGAGACGGGCGAAGTCGCGGTGACGCGCGGGACCACGCTCGACAACCGGCCCAACCTGCCCGACCGGTTCGTGCAGGCGATCGAAAGCCAGTTCGGCGGCACCAGCTTCGCACGGCAGGAACTGGGCGGCGAGCTGCTGGACGAAGTCGACGGCGCATTGTGGAGCCGGGCGCTGCTCGAACGCTGCCGCATGGCGCAGGCGGGTGCCGTCCTGCCCGATGATCCGGTGCGCGTCGTCGTCGGGGTCGATCCCCCCGCCGGCACGCGCGGCGATGCCTGCGGAATCGTGGTCGCGGGGATGCTGCCAGGCGACGGGCTCCGCCAGCGCGGCGTGGTGCTTGCCGATTGCTCGGTAGAAGGGGCCAGCCCCGAAGGCTGGGCGCGCGCAGTGGCCGAAGCGGCCCGCGCGTGGGATGCCGATCGCGTGGTGGCGGAGGCGAACCAGGGCGGCGCAATGGTCGCCAGCGTGCTCCACGCCGCGGATCTGTCGCTGCCGCTGCGGCTGGTCCACGCCAGCCGCGGCAAGGCGGCCCGCGCCGAGCCGGTCGCCGCGCTCTACGAAAGCGGGCGGGTGCGCCACGCGGGGCTGTTCGCGCAACTGGAAGACCAGATGTGCGGGCTGATGGCCGGCGGCCGCTACCAAGGCCCCGGCCGCAGCCCCGACCGCGCCGACGCGCTCGTCTGGGCCCTGACCGAACTGATGCTGTCCCGGCGCACCAGGCCGCGGATTTCGGTGATCTGAAACGTTGCACGCGTCCCCGCACAGGCGGGGACCCCAGGCCGCCGACGCACCGCCCGATAGCCTGAGGCCCCCGCCTGCGCGGGGGCTCACACATGTTCCGAACAGAGCAATTCCCGCTCCTCCCCATCGCAAGACGGCGGAGAGGCTTCTTGCATCACGAAAGGAAACCCCATGTCCTTCCTCGCCACTATCGCTTCCGCCTTCAAGGGCGGGGGCGGGGCTCGTGTGCCGCTGGCGCGCGGGTTCGTTTCGCCCTGGGCGCTTGCTGTCGAAAGCGCGGGCGCGCCGCCTTACGAATATGGCCGCAGCGTGCGGCGGGCCTATCTCGACAATCCGGTCGCGCAGCGCAGCGTGCGGCTGGTCGCCGAAGGGGCCGGCAGCGCACCGGTCCAGGCCAGCGATCCGGCGCTCGCGGCACTGGTCGGCGCGACCAGCGCGGGCCAGGCGCTGGTGGAAACGGTCGCCGCGCACCTGCTGCTGCACGGCAATGCCTATGTCCAGGTGATGAAGGATGCCGCGGGCCAGCCGGTCGAGCTGTTCGCCCTGCGGCCCGAGCGGGTTTCGGTCGTGGCCGGGGACGACGGCTGGCCCGCCGCCTACGCTTACCGCCTGGCCGATCGCACGCTCACCATCGCGGTGGAGGACGATGCCGGATGGCCGAACCTGATCCACCTGCGGCATTTCCACCCGGCGGACGATCACTATGGCGCGGGCGCGCTCGCCGCGGCCGAACAGGCGGTGGCGATCCACAATGCCGCCTCTGCCTGGAACCGCGCCCTGCTGGAAAACGCCGCCCGCCCTTCCGGCGCGCTGGTGTTCGAAGGGGGCGACGGCGCGCCGTTGACCGGCGAACAGTTCGAACGGCTCAGGGGCGAACTCGCCGCCGGCTTTCAGGGACAGGCCAATGCCGGACGGCCGATGCTGCTCGAAGGCGGGCTGAAATGGCAGGCAATGGCCCATTCGCCGGCGGACATGGATTTCGCCACCCTGAAAGCCGCCGCCGCGCGCGACATCGCGCTGGCTTTCGGCGTGCCGCCGATGCTGCTCGGCCTGCCGGGCGACAACACATATGCCAATTACCGCGAGGCCAATCGCGCGCTCTGGCGGCTGACCCTGCTGCCGCTGGCGGGCAGGATTCTCGACGGTCTGGCCGAAGGGCTGGAAGCCTGGTTCCCGCAGGCCACGCTGGCGGTCGATCTCGACCGTGTGCCCGCGCTGGCCGAAGACCGGGAGAAGCTGTGGGCGCAGGTGAGCGCCGCCGATTTCCTCTCCGCCGAAGAAAAGCGCGCGCTGCTGGGGCTGGCGTAATTGAAGAGAGGGTCCTCCCTATCGTCTTGCGATGGGGAGGGGGACCGCGAGACGCGAAGCGGCTCGTGGTGGAGGGGCCTTGCGTGACATCGCCCCTCCGACCGACGCCTGCGGCGTCGTTCACCTCCCCAACGCAAGTCGTTGGGGAGGACTAGCGACAAGGATACCGATCACATGGACAGGACCGATATGATCGCCCGGCTGATGGCCGAGGCGAAGGACCACGGCTGCGAGCTGGTGACGCTGCGCGCGATCGTGGAAGAGGCGACCGATCTGGGCGCCGATCGCGCGCTCCAGCGCACCGGCCTCGCCGATCCCGACGCGCGCGAGGATCTGGCCGAGCTGCGCGAACTGCTCCAGGCCTGGCGCGATGCCAAGGCCAGCGCCTGGCGCGCGGCGATCGCCTGGCTTGTGCGCGGGGCGCTGGCGCTGCTGCTGATCGGTATCGCCGTGCGGCTGGGCCTGGCCGGGGCGCTGCGGTGATGCGGCTGGCCGGATACGCGGCGCTGTTCGGCCGCGCCGATGCCGCCCGCGACACGATCCGCCCCGGCGCCTTCGCCCGCACGCTGGCCGAGCGCGACGGACCCCTGCCGCTCTACTGGCAGCACCGGCCCGATCGGCGGATCGGCTGGATCGAACGGGCGCGCGAGGATGCGCGCGGCCTGCGCGTGATCGCCGCGCTCGACAATCCGGCCGGGCGCGCCGCCGCCCTGCTGCGCCACCGCGCGATAAGCGGCCTCAGCTTCGGATATCGCGCGCGCCGGTTCCACCGCGAGGCCGAGGGCCGCGTGCTGGAGGACGTGGAGCTGTTCGAGGTCAGTCTCGTCACCCACCCGCTCCAGCACGGCGCGCGGGTGTTTTTCGTTTGTTAGCCGGAGTTCTTTTGTTGGCCTCAGGCGCCTGAGACCGGTCCGCCACCGATAGTCCGCATCGCCAGTAATCCCGTGAGTCCCCGCGCAGGCGGGGACCTCGGGCCGCTGACGCTTCGCCCAATGGCCTGGGACCCCTGCCTTCGCGGAGGGCTCACACGCTTTCCCCACCCCCAAGAAAGGTGAATTACCTATGGATATGCCCGTCACCACCCCCGCCAGCGACACTGCCGCTGATCCGCTGGAGGAAAGCTTCGACCTGCTCGCCCGGCAGGAGAAGACCGAAAGCGACGTCGCCGCGCTGCGCGGCGATGTCGAGGAAGTGAAGGCCCGCGTCGACCGGATCGGCAGGGCGGCCACGCGCCCGGCGCTGTCCGGCGCCTCCGCCAGCCCCGAGGTCAAGGGCTTCGTCGAGGGATATCTGCGGCGCGGCAGCACGGCGGAAGTGAAGTCGCTTTCCACCGGGGTGCCCGCCGATGGCGGCTATGCCGTCCCGCGTGAAATCGACGCCGCGATCGCGCGCGAGCTGACCGCGATCAGCCCGATCCGCGGCATCGCGCAAGTCGTGCAGACCGGCAGCAGCGGCTATCGCAAGCTGGTCAGCACCGGGGACACCGCGTCGGGCTGGGTCAGCGAGACGGCCGCGCGGCCCGAAACCGATACCCCGCAGTTCGCCGAAATCGCACCGCCGACCGGCGAACTCTACGCCAACCCGGCGGCGAGCCAGGCGATGCTCGACGATGCGGCCTTCGATGTCGAAGCCTGGCTGGCGAGCGAGATCGGGCAGGAATTCGCCCGCGCCGAAGGGGCCGCCTTCGTCAACGGGACCGGCACCGACCAGCCGCAGGGCTTCCTCGCCGGGCCGTCCGCCACCGCCGGCGACGGCGCGCGCGCGTTCGGTACGCTGCAATATATCGGCAGCGGCGATGCCGCGGGGCTGGGCAGCGAGCCCGAGCTGACGCTGATCGTGCTCGTCCACACGCTCAAGGCCGGATATCGCCAGGGCGCCAGCTTCGTGATGAACTCGGCAACCCTGGCCGAAGTGCGCAAGCTCAAGACCGCCGACGGCGCATTCCTGTGGCAGCCGGGGATGGTCGAGGGGCAGCCCGATCGCCTGCTCGGCTACCCGGTGGTGGAGGCGGAGGACATGCCCGATATCGGCGCGGGCGCCTGCCCGATCGCCTTCGGCAACTTCCGCGCCGGATACCTGATCGCCGAACGCTCCGCCACGCAGATCCTGCGCGACCCCTTCACCAACAAGCCCTTCGTCCACTTCTACGCCACCAGGCGCGTGGGCGGCCAAGTGCTCGATTCGAACGCGATCAAGCTGCTGAAGATCGAGGCGTAGCGGGAGGGAGTCTTTGGTTTCGCGCCCGCATCCGCGGGCGCGATATCCTCGCTCCCTTCGGTCGCTGCGGGCGGCCGGTCGGCCTTGCGGTCCGCTGTTCGCGGACCGGACCTCTCCAGGCATCCGCGGCCGGGAAGGGGCCTCTTCAGGCACTTCCGGTTGGAAAGGTCCGGGGCTGCGCAAGCAGCCCCGCAAGCGCGACCGCGCGCCCGGAGCGCTCCGCGCGGAGGAAAGCCAAGGGGCCGGATGGCCCCGCCGGCGCCTGAGGTGCCAACAAGAAAGAAAGGACACCCGCACATGAGGCGGACCATATTGACGCCGCCCGATTTCACGGGCGGCGCGCTGGCCGATGTCAAGCAGTGGCTGGCGATCACCAGCGCCGCGCAGGATGGCGCGCTTGCCCGCCTGATCGGCGCGGCGGCCGAAGCCTGCGAGGCCTTTACCGGCACCCTGCCGCTGGAGGCGACGTGCGAGGACGTGCTGCCCGCCAGCCGCGAATGGCAGACGCTGGCCGCGCGGCCGGTCAACGCGATCCTGGCGGTCGAGGGCATTCCGGCCGAAGGGGCGCGCTTCGCCCTGCCCGCCGAAGCCTATGCGATCGCGCTCGACCACGACGGGTCGGGCCGGGTGCGCGTGATGCATCCCGGCGCAGCGGGGCGGATCGCCGTGCGGTATACCGCCGGATACGCGAGCGACTGGGCCGCCCTGCCCGATACCCTGCGCCACGGGATCGTGCGGCTGGCCGCCGAACTGTTCCGCGCGCAGGACGGCGGCGGGCCCGGCGCGCGCATCCTGCCTGCCGCGGTCGCCGCGCTGTGGCACCCCTGGCGCCGGATGCGGCTGACATGATCGCGGCCCGCATCCGCCAGTCGCCCGCCGCGCTGTCCGCCATCCTCGCCCGCAAGGCCGCGCGCATCGCCCGCGCACGGGCCGAAGAGGCGCTGCGGGCGCGGCGGGGCGAGGCCTCCCGCTGGCGCGAGCCGCGCCTGCTCTGGCCCCTGTTCGCAAAGGATTGAGCGATGGAACATGCCCTGCGCGCCGCGCTGATCGAATGGCTGCGCACCGCGCCCGCCCCCCTGAACGCGCTCAACATGGTGGAGGAAGAAGCGCCCCTGCGCGCCGCGCCGCCCTGGCTGGGCATTGCCGCGAGCGCGAGCGCGGACTGGAGCACCAAGGACCGCGCGGGGCGCGAAATCCGCCTGGCGCTGGAACTGCGCACCCGCGGCGACGATCCGGCGGCCGACGGCGCGCTGGTCACCGCGCTGGATCGCCGGGTGGAGGACCTGCCGCGGCAGCAGCCGGAGTTCGCGATCGCCTCGACCTTTTTCCTGCGCGCCCGCGCCGAGCGCCGCGCGAACAACCGCCGCAGTATGCTGCTGGAATACCGGTTCCGCTGCCTGGCGAACCAGAGTCGTTCCCCTTGAGACGGCACAAACTCCCCTCCCGCTTGCGGGAGGGGAGCGAGACTTGGCCGCGCGAAGCGACGCCTAGTCGCAGCGGGGTGGGCCCTGCCAGACCGCAATTCGCCATCGGGCCCACCCCCGGCCCCTCCCGCAAGCGGGAGGGGGGATTTTTGTTTCGTTTCCCATCTTTTGGAGTACCCCTATGACCGCCCAGAAAGGTTCCGCCTTCCTCCTCAAGATCGGCGACGGCGGCGATCCGCCTGCTTACGCCACCGTCGCCGGGCTGCGCACGACGCAGATGTCGGTCAACGGCGATACCGTCGTCGTCACCCACAAGCAGAGCGGCGGCTGGCGCGATCTGCTTTCGGGCGCGGGGACGCGCTCTGTCTCGGTCGCGGCGAGCGGGATCTTCCTCGCCAGCGAGGCGGAAGCGGCGATCCGCGCCCATGCGCTGGCCGGAACAATCGACGATTACGAGCTGTCGTTCGAGGATGGCGAGCGGATGCGCGGGCGCTTCCTCGTCCAGCGGCTCGACTACGCCGGCGATTTCAACGGCGAGCGGACTTACACGATGCAGCTCGAAAGCTCCGGCCCCGTGGTGCCGGCATGAACGGGCAGCCCGCCGCCTCTCACCCGCCGGCCAATCCGCATCGGGGCGAAGCTGCGCTGCCGGTCGCCGGGGCCATGCGCCGCCTGCGCCCCAGCTTCGCCGCGCTGGTCGCGGCGGAGGAAGACCTGGGCCCGCTGTTCGCACTGGTCGAGCGGGCGGGCGAAGGGCGGCTGGCCCTGTCCGAAATCGCCACCCTGTTCTGGCACTGCATGGACGATCACGAAGGCCTGTCGCGTGAGGCGGTCGGCCAGGCGGTGATCGAACAGGGGCTGGCCGCCTGCACCCGCCCGCTGCGCGTGCTGCTGGGCCAGATCCTCAAGGGATCGGGCTAGATGGGTACGAAACCCCCCTCCTGCCCGCGGGAGGGGGGATTGTCGTTCGGCGCCGTCGCCCTCTCCCTCGCCGGGCTGGCGGCGCGCGTGCTGGGCTGGCGGCCCGACGATTTCTGGCGCGCGACCCCGGCGGAACTGGCGACCAGCCTGGCCGACCCGGCCGCCCCGCCCGCCGCGCCGACGCGCGCGGATATCGAACGCATGATGGAGCGCGAGAACGATGGACGAGATTGACGAATTGCTGATCGAGGTTCGCGCGGGCACCCAGGGCTTCGCGCAGGATATCGCGCAGATGCGCGGCACGTTCGATGCCACGCTGGTCGATGGCTTTCGCGACGCGGGCGCGGTGCTCGAACGCGGGCTGCTGTCCGCCGTGCGCCGGGGCAGCCTGGGGTTCGAGGATCTGAAACGCACGGCACTGGCCGCGATCGACCAGATCGCCGCCCAATCGCTGCGGCTCGGCCTCGATTCGCTGTTCGGGGGGGGCACCGGCCCTTCGACCGGGGGGCTGGGCGGGCTTCTGGGTGGCCTCGCCGGCGCGCTGTTCGGCCTGCCCGGCCGCGCCACCGGCGGACCCGTTTCGCCCGGCCGTCCCTATCTGGTGGGCGAGCGCGGACCGGAAATGTTCGTCCCCACCAGCGCCGGCCGGGTCGAGGCCTCGCCCGGCCCCACCGCCGCGCGCGCGGTGCGCGTTTCGATCGGCATAGCCGCCCCGCGCGGCACCACCGCCCCAGTCGCCCTCCAACGCTCCAGCCGCCAGGTCGCGAGCGCGGTGCGGCGGGCTTTGATCGGGTGAGATTTTTTGGGCGTCGGGAGGATTGGTTTTTTGTGCGTCAAGCGGGGGTTTTTGTTGGGCCTCAAGCGCCGGCGGCCGCATCCGCGGCCTTGGCTATCCTCGCTCCCTACGGTCGCTGCGGGCGGCCGGTCGGCCTTGCGGTCCGCTGGTCGCGGACCGAATCTTTCCAGGCATCCGTGACCGGGGCGGGGCCTCTTCAGGCACTCGTGGCCAGGAAGGGTCCGGGGCTGCGACCAGCAGCCCCGCAAGCGCGACCGCGCGCCCGGAGCGCTCCGCGCGGAGGAAAGCCAAGGCCGCGGATGCGGCCGCCGGCGCCTGAGGCGCAAAAAACTTCGCCTGAGGCCCCAACAAAAAGGACACCAAACAATGCCCTACTGGCTTGCGCGCGAGCGGCGTGGGCAGGATGGCGACTGGATCCAGCGGTTCGATCCGCGTTTCTGGACGGTCGACTTCCCGCGCCCGATGATGGCCTGCGTGGTCGCGACCGCGCCCGATGCCCTGCGCGTCGATTGCGAGTTCCTGTACGAAGGCCAGCTCTCCGGGCTGATCTGGTCGAGCGAGGACCGGCTCGATCACCCGCTGCTCGCCTATGAAACCCGGCGCGACTATTCGCACGCCGTCCTGCGCTTTCACTGGCGTTCGGGCGGGATCATCGCGCTCGACCAGGCGAACGGGCCGACCCTGACGATCGAGGGGCGCGATGCGGCGGGGCAGGCGCGCAGCTGGTATGTCCGGCTGTGGAACTATGCCAGCGGCACCCCCACCGATGCGCAAGTAGAGCTGCCCTTCTCCGCTCTGGGGAGCGGCTGGTTCCTGCCGGGCACGCCGGTCCACCCGGCGGACATCGACCGCATGTTCATCTCGCTGGTTCCCGAAGGCTTCGTCCCCGGCAGCACGGCGCCGCTGGCCACGCGGGGCGAAGGGTTCGTCGAACTGAGCGGGATCGCCTATCACGGCGACCACGCAAGCCTGGCGATCGGCGATGTCATGCTGCCCCCGCATGAGGAACGGATCGCGACCGCTTACGACGATGCCTACAACCAGGAACCGACCCGGCTGCTGCGCAATATTCGCGGGCTCGGCTATCGCGACCGCATCCTGCACTATCTGGGCATGAGCCACTTCCCCCGGCTGGAAGCCGAAGGCGGGGCGATGCCCGTCGCGCGACCGGCGGCGATCTGCACCCCGGCGCGGCGCTGGCACGAACGGTTCTATGCCGCGGCGGGGGCCGCCGGATATGCGGTGATCAATTCGCTGTCCTACGAACTGCTGGCCGATCACTGCCCCGCCGAATGGCAGCAGCGCGCGCACGATGGCAGCGCGGCCCGCACCGGATGGGACCCGCCCTCTGCCCTGCTTTCCCCGGCCAATGGGGAGGCGATGGCCTGGCTGCAATCGGCCGCGGTGCAGTTCACCGCGATGCAACAGGCCGCGGGCCTGCCGGTGCTGTTCCAGGTGGGCGAGCCGTGGTGGTGGGTCGTCCCGCACAGCGGCGCGCCGTGCCTCTACGACGATGCCGCGGTTGCGGCCCTGGGCGGCTCGCCGCCGGTGATCGCCGACATGCGCGCCCCGCTGGACGGCGCGCAGACCGCGCTGCTGGACGATGCCGGGGCATTGCTGGCGCAATCGACCACGGCGCTGGGGCAGGCGGTGCGCGATACGGCGGGCGGGGCGGCGGGCGGCACGGCGGAGATTCTGCTGCTCGCCTTCACGCCGACGATTCTCGACCCCGCCATGCCCGAACTGAAACGCGCCAACCTGCCGGCGGGCTGGGCCTGGCCGGCTTTCGACCGGCTCCAGCTGGAAGACTACGACTGGCTGACCGCCGGTTTCGACGCCCGCTGCCGGGCCGCGATTGCCGAAGTCGATGCCCGGCTCGGCTATCCGGTCGAGCGGCAGGATTACCTTTCGGGCTTCGTGCTCGATCCCGCCGATGCGGAAGCATTCTGGCCCCGGATCGACGCCGCGCTGGACCGCGCCGCCGCGCGCGGGGTGGGCCAGCGCTACGTCTGGGCGCTGCCGCAGGTGGCGCGCGATGGATACACGCGGCTGCCGCCGCCGAAGGAGGATGACGTGCAGGCTTTCGACGACGTGGAATATCCGCTCGCGCTGGGGCGCGACGCGGCGGTCAGCCCCGAGTTCTCGACCTCGATCGCGCTCACCGCATCGGGGCACGAACGGCGCAATACGCTGTGGTCCGATGCGCGGTTGCGGTTCGATGTCGGGCCCGGCATCCGCTCCGAAGAGGAGCTGGGCACGCTGATCGCCTTCTTCCGCGCACGGCGCGGGGCGGCGCGCGGGTTTCGCCTGCGCGATCCCTTCGATCACAGCTCCGGCGGAATGACCGGCCCGCCCGGCCCGCTCGACCAGCCGCTCGGCACCGGGGACGGCGCGCGCGACAGCTTCGCGCTGGTCAAGCTCTATGGCGATGGCGCACAGGCGCAGCGGCGGCCGATCACCCGGCCGCGCGCGGGCACGGTGCGCGTCTCGGTGAACGGGGTCGAAAGCTTTGCCTGGACCCTGCTGCCCGGCGGCCGCGTCCAGTTCGTCGAGGCCCCACCCGCCGGGGCGGACATTCGCGCCGGGTTCCTGTTCGACGTACCCGTGCGGTTCGAGCAGGACCGGCTCGACGTGACCGGCGCGAACTTCGCCGCCGGCGAGGCGCCTTCTGTGCCGCTGATCGAAATCCGCGAGGCGACATGAGCCGGGCCTTCTTCGCGCGCGCACTCGATACGGTCGCGACGTTCTGGCGCATCTATCGCCGCGACGGGGTTGCGCTCGGCTTCGTCACCCACGATCGCGATCTGCGCTTCGACGGGCTGCTTCACCGCGCCGCGCCGGGCATGGTGCCCCATGCCCTGCGCCGTACCGCCGGCCTGGCCGACGACAGCGCCGAAGTGCGCGGCGCGCTGACGCACGACGGGATCGCCGCGGCCGACCTTGCCGCGGGCCGGTTCGACGGGGCGCGGGTGGAAGTCGGCGCGATCGACTGGGAGAGCCTGGAGCGCACGACGCTGTACACGGGCACGATCGGGCGCGTCGGCGCGAACGCCGGGCAGTTCGGGGCCGAGCTGCACTCTGCCAAGGCGGCGCTCGAGCGCGACTATATCCCGCGCACCAGCCCGACCTGCCGGGCGCAGTTCTGCGGACCGGGCTGCGATCTCCCCCCCGCGCTGTTCACGCACGAAACGGCCCTTGAGGCGGTCGACTTGGAGGCCAATGCCGCCGTCTTTTCGGCTCCCGAATGGTCCCGCATGGCCGGCGGGCGAGTCCGCTGGATCGACGGGCCGCATTGCGGGATGGCAATGCGCGTGCTTGCCGCATCGGCGGAAGGGCTGGTGCTCGACAGGCCGCTCGATCCGGCACTGGCGCCGGGCACCCGGGCGGAACTGCGCGAAGGGTGCGACCGCCGGCTGGCCACATGCGCCGGGCGTTTCGGCAATGCCGCCAATTTCCGGGGCGAGCCCTACGTCCCGGGCCTCGATCTGCTCGCGCGCTATCCGGTCGCCCGATGACCGATAATACCGGGGCAGCGGTGGCCCGCGCGGCGGAGGCGCTGGTCGGCGTGCCCTTTCGCCTCCACGGGCGCGATCCGCGAATCGGGCTCGACTGCATCGGCCTCGTCGCTGCCGCGCTTCGGGGCGCGGGCCGGAAGGTCGATCCGCCTGCCGGCTATGGCCTGCGCAATCGCGACCCCGCCGATCCCGATGCAATCGCCCGCCGCTGCGCGCTCCTGCCGGCACGCGGGCCGGTGCGGGGCGGAGACATTCTTATGGTTCGCCCCGGCCCGGCACAGATGCACCTGCTCGTCTGTGCCGGGCCGGATCGTTTCATTCACGCCCATGCCGGGCTGCGCCGGGTCGTGGCGATGCCGGGGCCAATGCCCTGGCCCATCCTCCGCCAATGGCGCCCTGCCGAAAAGGACTGAACGCAATGGCTACTCTGGTACTCGGCACTATCGGCACGCTGGTCGGCGGCCCCATTGGCGGGGCGCTGGGCGCGCTGGTGGGGCGCGGGATCGACAGCAGCGTGATCGGTGGCAACGGGCGCGAAGGCCCGCGGCTGAAAGACCTGGCGGTCACCACATCCAGTTATGGCCAGCCCCTG
Source organism: Pelagerythrobacter marensis (assembly GCF_001028625.1). Classification (NCBI taxonomy): domain Bacteria; kingdom Pseudomonadati; phylum Pseudomonadota; class Alphaproteobacteria; order Sphingomonadales; family Erythrobacteraceae; genus Pelagerythrobacter; species Pelagerythrobacter marensis. The sequence goes on from NZ_CP011805.1 coordinate 2,194,898, forward strand.
CCCCGCCATTTCGGGCGGATGCGCGTCGCGGGCAGTGTGATCTGGGCCACCGATCTGGTCGAAAACCGGGAAAGCGAAGGCGGCGGCAAGGGCCGGCCGAAGACGACGACCTACAGCTATTCCATCTCGTTCGCGGTCGCGCTCGCCAGCCGCCCTATCGCCGAGGTCGGGCGGATCTGGGCTGACGGCAACCTGCTGCGCGGCGCGGCCGGCGATCTCAAGACCGGGGGCACGATGCGCCTCTATCGCGGGCACGGCGACCAGCGGCCCGACCCACTGATCGCTGCCGCCCAGGGTGACGGGTGCCCGGCCTTTCGCGGTTGCGCCTATGTCGTGTTCGAGGATCTCGACCTTGCGGATTTCGGCAATCGCATCCCCGCCCTCACGTTCGAAGTGATCGCGGATAGCGGCGGGGTCGCGCTGGCCGACGTGATTGAACCGCTGGTGCCCGATGCCGCCGGCGCTGTCGCGCTGCCGGGCCTCGGCGGTTACTCCTACGAAGGCGGGAGCTTGCGCGGCAGCCTGGAGACGATCGACAGCCTGTTTCCGCTGGCCGGCGACTGCGCCGGTGCGCAGCTCACCATTGCAAGCGGCGATCCGCCCGCGCAATCCGCCATGCTTCTGCCCGAGCCGGTCGTCGTCCCGGGCGATGGGGACGACACGGGCAGTTCAGGCCCCGAATACGAACGTGATGCCGGGCATCCCGATGTCCCCGGCTCGCTGCGCTATTACGATAGCGAACGCGATTATCAGCCCGGCCTGCAACGAAGCGACCCCGGTGGAGACGCGGGGCGGACGCTGGAATTTCCTGGCATGCTTTCCCCCGACGACGCCCGCGCCCTGATCGATGCCCTCAACACCCGCGCTCAGGGTTCGCGCGACAGGCTGTCGCTGCGGGTGGCCGAAGTGAACCCCGCGATCGGCCCCGGCGCGCTGGTGCGCGTGCCGGACATCGACGGATTGTGGCGGATCGAAAGCTGGGAGTGGGATCAGGACGGCGTTGCGCTGGAACTGCGGCGACACATGACGATGCGGCTCGCGCCCTCTCCGGGGGACGCAGGCACCCCCTCCAGGCCGGTCGACAGTGCCCCCTCGCCCACGCTTCTGCGCGCGTTCGAACTGCCCTGGGAGGGGATGGGCGATTCGTCGGACCCGCCGATCTACGCCGCTGTCAGCGCGCCCGGCCCCGGCTGGCGCGGGGCGGCGCTCTATCTCGATCGCGCGGGAGCGCTTGAGGATCTTGGCCCCGCCGACCGCAGGCGCGCCGTTACCGGCGTTCTGGCGGCGATGCTGCCGCCTTCGCCCGCCCGGCTTCTCGAACGCGGCGCAACCCTGGCAGTCGATCTTGCCGGGGCGGACATGGTGCTGGGCTCTGCCAGTGCCGAAGCGCTGGCGACCGGCGTAAACCGCCTTCTGATCGGGGAGGAGATCGTGCAATTTTCGAGTGCCGCGCGCGAGAGCGACTATCGCTGGAGACTGGAAGGGTTGCTGCGCGGACGCGGCGCGACCGAAGCCGCCGCCGCCACTGGCCACCCTGCAGGTGCACCGGTTACGCTGCTAGACACGGCGCTGACGCCGCTCGCGATCGACCGCGCGCTGCACGCCCAGCCGCCCGTAATCGCCGCGATCGGCCGCGCCGAAGACGATCCGGTCATGGCCACGGTCGAAAGTTTCGGGCGCGCGCGCAGGCCGCTGGCCCCGGTCCATCCGCGGAGCCGGGTCCTCCCATCCGGCGCGCTCGCGCTGGAGTGGACCCGCCGTGCACGCGGCGCATGGCGCTGGCTACCCGAAGTCGACGCTCCGCTCGTCGAAGAGGCCGAGCGCTACCGCGTCGGCGTCGGCCCGTTCGCGAGCCCGCTGGAAAGCTGGGAAACCGCCGAACCCCACCTGACGCTCGAGGCCAGCCGCCACGCCGCACTGTCTGCCGAGGCGCCAGGCGCGCCTGTCTGGGTGCGGCAGATCGGCAGCTTCGCTGCGTCCGACCCTCTCCCCTTGTGCACTCTCGACTGAACGCCCGAACAGGAGCCTCCATCATGACACAACCGGCCGCCTTCGCTTCCACCACTGCCAGGTTCGCGCTGCCCCACCTTTTTCCGGCGCAGGCTCAGAAGGAATTCGTGGTCAACGAATCGCTCGCACGGATCGACGCCCTGCTTCACTGCACGGTCGAAGGGACCGCGAACGAGCCCCCCGTCGACCCTGCCGAAGGGGCCAGCTGGATCGTTTCCGACACGCCTGCCGGCGCGTGGACCGGACAGGCCGGAGCCATTGCCGCCTATCAGGCAGGGACCTGGCTATTTCTCGCGCCCAACCGAGGAATGCGTATTTTCGACAAATCCAAATCGGCGTTTGCCCATTTCGATGGCGGGTGGCACTATGCCCTTCCACCAGCGCTGCCTGCGGGCGGCAACTCGATCGACGAAGAGGCGCGAACGGCAATCGGTAACCTGATCGAAACACTTAGAGTTGCAGGGATTCTTTCGGCAACTGGGTGAGGAACCCGATCGCCGGTCGTGCGTTCGGGGGGTACAGGAGGGTCGTTTTCGATCAAGATTTCGGTCACAACATCCCAAATCGAGGCATTAATGCAACAGTTTTGGGCGATTGGCCGCTTGCCTCCCTCTTGGGGAAAAGTTAGAAAACCCGCCACTCGGTGGCTCCAATTTCGCTAAAAAGGGGAATTACATAATGCGGAAACTCGTCATAGGATTGGCGATGGCCTCTACGGCCCTTGCGTCGCCTGCCCTCGCCCGTGACGGCCAATGGTACATCGAAGGCCAGGGTGGCCCGATGATCGTTGAAGATCTCGACTTCGACATCGTCGATGGCGATGGTGAAGTCGTCGATACCGTCAACGCCGATACCAAGACCGGTTACGACTTCGGTGGCGTCGTCGGTTACGACTTCGGTGCATTCCGTCTCGAAGCGGATGGCAGCTATCGCCGTGCCGCGATCGATCAGCTGGTCGCCGATGGCGAGCAGTTCGATGCCGGCGGCAGCGCGAGCGCGCTTGCGTTCATGCTCAACGGTCTGTTCGATTTCGGCGACGATGACGGCCTTCAGGGCTTCGTCGGCGGCGGTGCCGGTGTTGCACGCACCAGCGTCGACGCAATGGTCGGCGGCCCGGACCTCATCGACGATTCGGACACTGGCTTCGCATGGCAGGCCCTCGCCGGCGTGCGTGCGCCGCTGACCGACGCGATCGACGTTGGCCTGCGCTATCGCTTCTTCAACGCTCCAAACGTCGATCTCATCGACGCGAGCGGGGAAGCAGGGGAAACGCGTTTCCGTTCGCACTCGATCCTCGGCACGCTGACGTACAACTTCGGTGGCGCCCCGGCTCCGATGGTGGCACCGCCGCCGCCGCCGCCGCCGCCGGCTCCGACCCCGCCGCCCCCGCCGCCCCCGCCGCCGGCTCCGGTGTGCAACAAGGGCCCGTACATCGTGTTCTTTGAATTCGATAAGTCGAACATCACGCCCGAAGCTGCCACCATTCTGGACAACGCCGTTTCGGCCTACACCAGCTGTGGCACTGCGGCCGTCATGCTTGCCGGTCACACCGACCGTGCCGGTTCGGCTCGCTACAACATGGGCCTGGCCGAGCGTCGTAACGCTTCGGTTCGCAGCTACCTTGCTGGTCGCGGCGTCCCGGGCGCACGGATCTCGAGCGAAGCGTTCGGCGAATCGCAGCCGCGCGTTCCGACCGCGGACGGCGTTCGCGAGCTTCAGAACCGTCGGGTGGAAATCACCTACGGTCCGGGTTCGGGCATGTAAGTTTCGCAAAAGCGAACAACTTGAAAGGGGCCGGAGCAATCCGGCCCCTTTTTCGTTAGGGATCATGAAACCTTGGCAACAGGAGCTTTCCATGACTCGTCTTCCCGTACTCGCCGCCGCAGTTGCATCGATCTCGCTCGCCGGATGCGCATCGACGCCGGCACCCACCGCTGAGACCCTCGGCACGGCGCAGCTCTCGCTCGCCAATGGGGCGCCGGCAGGCACGGCCGAAATCGTCGCTGCGGGCGATCACGTTTCCATGCATGTGACCGTCAGCGGCATCGACGCGGGTCCTCATGGGTTTCACCTGCACACGACGGGTGCGTGCCGAGCGCCGGATTTCAAATCCGCCGGCGGCCATCTCAATCCGACCGATAACGAACATGGAGCCGAAAACCCGGACGGCAGCCATTTCGGCGATCTGCCCAACCTGCAGGTAGGCAGCAACCGCACCGCCTCCGCCTCGTTCGATCTCGGTCACGGCCGCGCGCGGGCGATGGAATGGCTGTTCGATGCCGATGGCACGGCAGTGGTGATCCACGCCGGGGCCGACGACTATCGCAGCGACCCAGCGGGCAACGCAGGCGCGCGCATTGCCTGCGGCGTGCTCGAACAGGGCTGAACGCCCCCGTCTGGACGATCGTCAGGTTGCGAAAGCAGTCTGTTCCCCGGGTGCCGACCCTCGATCAGGCGGCACCCGGGGAAACTGTCGCTACAGCGGCTCGCCCGCGGCGCGTGCGCGTTCGACGAGCGAACTGGCCGCGGCCGGGACAAGCTTGATCGCCGCCAGAAGCAGGACGAACCCGATCGGGACCACGACCAGCGTCGACAGGACTCCCATCGAGAGATCATCGCCATTCACGGCTGAAACGTATCCGACCATGAACGGTCCGATGCCCAGACCAACCAGCGTGGTCGACAGGAAGAACGTCGCCGTCGCCAGTCCGCGCATCCGGGGCAGAACCAGCGCCTGACTGCTCGCCGCCGCTGCGCCGAGCGCCGATGCCGAAGTTAGCTGCGTAACGAAGCTCGCCACGTAGAACAGCGGCAGGCTGTCCGTGCTGTACGCAAGGATGAGCGGCGGAACCGAAGCAAGCAGGCCGAACATGACGACCCACAGACGGCCGGTGGCATACCGTTCCAGCAGATGGTCCGCCATTCGGCCGCCGAGGATCACGCCGAGGAAACCCGCGACGGCCGACGCCGCGCCCAGGAACCAGCCAAGATCGCTCTTGTCGGCACCCAGCGCACGCTCGGCATAGGGCGCGCCCCAATAGGCGGCGGAGTACGAGATGAAAGCCACGGTTCCGTAGCCGAGCACGACGGTGAGGAACGCGGGTGATCCCCAGGTGAGGCGGAACGTCGGCAGATCGCGCGACTTGAGCGACGTCGCCCAACTGAACACGGCGTAGTAACCCACGCCGAGAAACAGCCATTGGTCGGATATTCCGTCGATCAGCGAAGAAGTTGCCGGGACCGCGCGCGAGAGAACGGTTGCCGCGACCGCAAAGAACGCCGCGCCTGCGAGATTCAGCGCCAGCGCCGGCAGCCCGCGCATCGCCGCGCCGATGACGGTGAAAGGCGGGATGACCTGCAGCAGTTCGTTCACGAAACCCCGGAACGGGTGGGGATCTTCAGGCGTCGGCAACCCGTCTATCGCCCCGCGCACCGGCTCGCGCAGGGTCATGACCCAGAACGCCAGCAACACGCCCGGAATGCCAACGGCAAGGAAGGCCGCCTGCCATCCGGCCAGCCCTAGCGGGCCGCCGTCGGGAAAGGCGGCGTTCCAGTTTTCCACCACCAGCCCGCCGATCAGAAGCGAGACCCCGCCACCGATGTAGAGGCCGGACGAATAGATCGCGAGCGCGGTCGCGCGCAGGCGCGCGGGAAACCAGTCGGAAATCAACGAATAGGCCGCCGGGCTGGCTGTCGCCTCCCCGACCCCGACACCGATCCGTGCTGCCGTTAACGTCGCGGTATCGCGTGCAAAGCCCGAAAGGGCCGTCATCGCCGACCACAGCGCCAGGCCCAGGCTCATCAGTCTGATGCGTTTCCAGCTATCCGCCAGCCGGCCCAGCGGAATGCCAAACAGCGCGTAGAACACAGCAAAGGCCGTGCCGTAGAGAAAGCCGAGGTAGTCGTCTTCCACGCCCAGATCGAGCTTGATGTCGTTGGCCAGGATCGAGAGAATCTGCCGGTCGATAAAATTGAGAACGTAGATCACAACCAGCACGCCGAGCGCATACCAGCTGTAGGCGGGCACCTTGTCGTTGTCGGGAACGGCGCCCGACTGCGCCTGCGGTGCCTCAGCCTGTGGTTCGTTCATATGTTATCCCGTCCTCTATCCCAGCCTCTGCAAACCCCTTCTGCCGCAATCGGCAGCTATCGCAAAGCCCGCAGGCAAGCCCCGCCTCGGTGGGGGCATAGCAGGACCAGCTCATCCCGGTGTCGAGGCTGAGGCGCGCCGCCTCGGCGGCGATCTGCGCCTTGCTCATGAATTGCAGCGGCGCGCGGATCGACAGGGCGCTGCCTTCCGCGCCAGCCTTCGTACCGATGCGGGCCATCTGTTCGAAGGCAGCGATGAATTCCGGCCGGCAATCCGGGTATCCCGAATAATCGAGCGCGTTCACGCCGATGAAGATGTCGTCGGCGCCCACCGTCTCGGCCCAGGCGAGCGTCAACGACAGGAACACGATATTGCGCGCCGGAACGTAAGTGACGGGAATATCCTCGCCCACGCCATCCGTCGGAACGGCGATATCGTCGGTCAGCGCAGATCCGCCGAATATCGTCAGGTCGAGCGGCAACACGACGTGGCGTTCGCAATCCAGAGCCGTCGCGATCCTGCGGGCCGCGTCCAGTTCCACCCTGTGGCGCTGGCCATAATCGATCGTCAGCGCATTGAGGCGGAAGCCCTGTTCGCGCGCGATCGCGGCGGCGACCATCGAATCGAGACCGCCCGAAAGCAGTACGACAGCGGGATTATTCGTCTTGCCAGATTCCGAACCCATCCGATGGAGCTAGGGCGAAAAGCGGGCCCAGGCAATCACAACCGTGGCAGCCTTCGCCCCCTTGCCATCAGTGGCAATTGCCAACCCGGCGCGCTTCCGCCGTGAACTGAAACGGCAGACCGCGTGCGATCCCCTGGCTTTCGATCTGAACGAGGGAGGCGTTTTCGCGGCGGATGCTCGTGCGCCCGTAATTGCTGCCGCGACATGTGTATTGCACAGTCACTTCGCTGGTGCCGTCTTCGACCACGTAATGCGAACAATTGCTGTCGGGGTGGCGCAGCTGGATCAGGTCCCGCCCGTTTCCGATACAGATCCGCTGCCGCTCGCCCCCATCGCGCGGGCGCAGTTCCCACGCCCCGGGTTCGAGCCGGTCGAGCATGGCAAGGCCGGGCGCCTGTGCCGCCGCGGGGAACAGCGCACCGCCTGCGATCAGCACCGCGACAAGTGCAATGCGGCTGAACGTCATCATTCGATCTCCGGCCAGTTTCTGCGACAGACTATCCATAGAACGCGCATCCCGGCAAGGCGTTGGACGGATGCGACAGCCCGCTTACGCTTCGATTTCGAACACTTTGGAACAGAACGCGCAATCGACCAGGATTTTCCCGGCCTCGTCGCGCATCTCGGCACGGTCCTGTTCGGGGAAACGCGCGATGACCTGTTCGTAGTGCTCCACCGAACACCGGCATCCACGCACGATATCCGGGCCGGGCTGAATGCGCACCGTCGATTCCTCGTGGAACAGGCGCCAGACAAGCGCCTCCATCGACAGGCCGGGATCGGTCAGTTCCTCGTGCCGCGTACTTCCGGCGAGCACTGCGACATGCTCCCATTCAGGGTGATCGGGGCGCACGTGGAGCCTTTCCCGCCCCTCCTCACCATCGGCAAGGTGCTGAACGAGAATCCCGCCGGCAATGCACCCTTCGGGGCCAGCGTGCGCGGCCACACGGATCAGCGTGGGCACCTGCTCCGATTGGGCGAAGTAGCTTTCGACGGCCTCCGCCAGCGATTCGCCTTCCAGCGGAACCACCCCCTGATAGCGCCCCTGGCCGTCGTTCATGTCGAAGGTGATCGCGAGATAACCCTTGCCGAACAAAGCCGGGAGCGACGGGTTTGCGCCAAGACCGTCCAGCCGCGCCCCGTCAAAATCGACATAACCCCGCAAGGCCCCGTCGCGATAATCGCAGACCAGGAGGCGCACCACACCTTCTTCGGTCTGGGCCTGCATCGTCAACTGACCGCTTGCGTCTTTCAGCAAGCCTCCGGCCAGAGTCGCCAGAACCAGCGCTTCGGCCAGAAGGTGGGTGATGGCGGGCGGATAGTCGTGCGCGGCGAGAATCTCGTCGATCGTACGGTCGAGCCGCACGGCCTTGCCGCGCGCGTCACGCCCGGGGATCGCGAAGCCCAGCAGCCTGTCGGCGAATGTTTCAACCTCTTGCGTCATGTCCGCGATATGGGGGTGTTGCCCGGGAAAATAAGGCGAGACGGGGTCAGAGCCGTCCGAAGCACCACAGCAGAACCGATTTCTGCGCATGAATGCGGTTTTCCGCCTCGTCGAACACGACCGATTGCGCGCCTTCGAACACTTTCTCGTCCACCTCTTCACCAACGTGAGCCGGCAGGCAGTGGAGAAAGCGGGCATCGGGCCGGGCACGCGCCATCAGCGCTTCGTTGACCTGAAACGGCGCCATCGCGGCCAGCTTGTTATGGGCATGGTCCTGCCCCATCGACACCCAGGTATCGGTAACGACGACATCGGCACCCTCGGCGGCTTCCGCAGCGTCGGTCGTTAGCGAAACCTTCGCCCCCCCCGCACGCGCCATATCGACAAATTCCGCTTCGGGTTCGTAGCCCGGCGGCGTTGCCACGCGAACGTTGAACTTGAACAGGCCAGCCGCCTCAAGCACCGAATGCAGCACGTTGTTGCCATCGCCAAACCAGGCGAGTTCCAGCCCGGGCAGGGGCTTGCCCTGTTCGATGATCGTCAGCAGATCGGCGACGATCTGGCATGGGTGCGAACGGTCGGTCAGCCCATTGATGACCGGCACGCTGGCGTGACGCGCCATCTCTTCGGCCTTGGCATGATCGTCGGTGCGCAGCATGATCGCGTCGCACATGCGGCTGAGCACGCGCGCCGTGTCGGCAATCGATTCGCCGCGTCCCAGCTGGCTCGACGCCGAATCCAGAACCAGCGCCGAACCGCCCAGCTGGCGCATGGCGATATCGAAGCTGACGCGGGTTCGGGTGGAGTTCTTCTCGAACACCATGGCGAGCACGTGCCCGGCAAGCGGCGCATCGGCATCGGTCCGCCCCTTGGGCCAGCCGGCGCGCGCGGCCTTGCGCTGCTGCGCATCGTCGATCATCGCCGCGATGGCATCGGTCCCCGCATCCGAAAGGTCGAGGAAATGGCGCACCGGCATCATCCCGCTTCAGGAATCTGGTAATCGGCCGCACCGGCCGACAGTTTCTCGAAAAACTCGTCGATTTCGGCATCGCCAATGACCAGCGGCGGCAGAACGCGAAGCGTGTTGTCTCCGGCTGCGACGGTCAGCAACTGGTGCTTGTCGCGCAAGTGGACGAAGAACGGACGGCTTTCGACCTTCATCCTGATCCCGAGCATAAGGCCGGTACCCCGGACCAGTTCGAACAGTTCGGGATAGTTGCCGATGAACTGTTCGAGCCGCGTGCGGATGCGCTCCCCCTTCTCGGTCACTTCGGCGAGGAATTCGTCATTGGCGACCGCGTCCATCACCGCCATCCCTGCGGCCATTGCCAGCGGATTGCCGCCGTATGTCGATCCATGCGTGCCGAAAGTCATGCCCCGTGCGGCCTTCTCTGTCGCGAGGCAGGCGCCGAACGGGAAGCCGCCGCCGATACCCTTGGCCGTGGCGAGGACATCGGGTTCGATGCCATAGTGTTCGTGAGCATAGAACTTGCCGGTCCGCGCCACGCCCGATTGCACTTCGTCGAGGACCAGCATCAGGTCATGCTCGTCTGCCAGTGCGCGCAGGCCGCTCATGAATTCCTGCGATGCAGGGCGAATGCCGCCCTCGCCCTGAATCGGTTCGACCAGAAAGCCTGCTGTGGCCGGGCCAATAGCAGCCCTGGCGCCTTCGAGATCGTCGAATTCGACGTACCGGAAGCCGCCCAGCAGCGGGGCGAAGCCCTTGTGCATCTTTTCCTGGTTCGATGCGCTGATGGTTGCCATCGTACGCCCGTGGAACGCGCTGGTGAAGGTGATCAGTTCGTGGCGTTCTTCCGCTCCGGCAGCCTGGTGATAGGCGCGCGCGGTCTTGATCGCGCATTCCACCGCTTCAGCGCCCGAATTGGTGAAGAACACCGTATCGGCGAACGTCTTGTCGACCAGCCGCTGCGCCAGGGCTTCGCCCTGCGGGCTGCCATAGAGATTGGACACGTGCATCAGCGTCGCGGCCTGGCGCTGAATCGCACCGATCAGCCCCTTGTGGCTATGGCCGAGCAGGTTGACCGCAATGCCGCTGGCGAAATCGAGATAGCGCGTGCCGTCTTCGTCGATCAGATGGCAATGGTCGCCGCGCACCGGGCGCACTCCGCAACGCGGGTAGACGGGCATGAGCGGCGTGATCGACATCGGCTGTTCCTTCGTAAAGTGAACGATCGGGCAATTCGGAAACGACAAATGGCGGCTCATCAGAGCCGCCATTCGCACCGTCTAGATTTTCGCATTCGCCCGGTCAAACATCGGGCGGAAAGCAAGCAGGTCAGCCCTGTACGGGCACCAGGTTGACCGCCGAGTACTTGCCTCGTCGATCGACCTCGAGGTCGAATTCATAGCGTTCGCCCTCGTTGATCGCGGTCAGCCCGGACCGTTCGACCGCACTGATGTGCACAAAGGCATCGGGCTGGCCATCGTCACGGACGAGGAAACCGAAGCCTTTCATCGAATTGAAGAACTTGACCGTACCGGTTGCCTTCTCGCCGGTAAGCTCGCGCTGCGGAGCCGCAGGGCGATCGCCGCTCGGGCTCGGGCCGCGCGATTCGACCGGAACGACATCACCCACGATCTGGAGATCCTGCGCGGAAATCTTCCCGCCGCGATCGACCAGATTGAATTCCAGTTCCTGTCCTTCGCCCAGCCCTTCGAGCCCGGCACGCTCGACCGCGCTGATGTGAACGAACACGTCCTCGCCGCCGGTTTCCTGCTGGATGAAACCGAAACCCTTCTGCGAATTGAAGAACTTTACCGTACCCTTGCCGGTACCGACGACCTGGGCGGGCATGCGGTTGAAACCGCCGCCACCGCCGCCAGCACCACCGCCACCGCGCGGGCCGCCGCGGTCACCACCGCCGAAACGGTCGCCGCCGCCGCCACCGCCGCCGAAGCGATCACCGCCCCCGCCGAACCGGTCGCTACCGCCGAAATTGCTTTGGCCGAAATCTCCGGGAGGTCCACCGAAAGGATCGAAACCATCTTCACCGAAACCATCGCGCTTGTCGCGTCCGCGACCCCGGCGGCCTCTATCATAACCCATAACCAACAACGTACCTTCGCACCGCCCCTAGCATTCCATGCCGTGCGGGCGGACGGGTCCCGCAAGGTCACGTGGTGTCCCAACCGCGAAGAAATCGCCGGTTTCCCCACCTGTCAGATGCCGATCATAGCGTAGAAACCCGCTCTGCGCGAATGATTTAACGGCTCGCCGCTCAATGAAGTAAAATTGTGACATTTTCGCATTGCGCGGACCCGCTTGCGCGACAATCCGGCTTGAGGCATCAGCCGCGCATGGACATCGTTGCCCTTCTTTCCGATCCGGCCGCATGGGTGGCGCTTCTGACGCTAATCGCGCTGGAGGTCGTGCTCGGCGTCGACAATCTGATCTTCATCGCGATCCTTTCGAACAAGCTGCCCGAACATCAGCAGCAGCGCGCGCGCAGGATCGGCCTGTCGCTCGCGCTGATCATGCGCATCGGGCTGCTGATGCTGATCGGGTGGATCGTGACACTGCAGACGCCGCTGTTCGATCTGGGGCTGGAGGGCGCGCCCAACGCCTATGGCGAACCCAGCTTCGAAACCGCCTTTTCAGGCCGCGATCTGATCCTGCTGGTGGGCGGGCTGTTCCTGTTGTGGAAAGCGACCAAGGAAATCCATCATTCGATGGAACCGGCTGACAATTCCGGCGACCTGCTCGACAAGACGCCCGGCCTCGCCGAAGCGGCGAAGGCGACCTTCGGCACGGTCATTGCGCAGATCGTGGCGATCGACATCGTGTTTTCGGTCGATTCGATCCTTACCGCCGTCGGGATGACCGATGAAGTTCCGATCATGGTGGCTGCCGTCGTGATCACGGTGGGGATCATGATGGTCGCGGCAGATCCGCTGGCCCGATTCATCGAGAAGAACCCCACCCTGGTCATGCTGGCGCTCGCGTTCCTCGTCATGATCGGCCTGGTTCTGATCGCCGATGGGTTCGGGTTCCACGTGCCCAAGGGGTATATCTACGCCGCGATGGGCTTTTCCGTCGGGGTGGAAATCCTCAACATTGTTCAGCGCCGGCGCCGCACCGGCACCGCGCAGGGAGACGCCGGATGACCGATTTTCGCCGCCTGAGCGACAGCGTGTTTGCAAGCCCCCAGATCATGCCCGGCGATATCGCCGCTGCAAAAGCGGCCGGGATTGCGCTGGTCATCAACAACCGCCCCGATGGTGAGGCCGAAGATCAGCCGACCGGCGCGGAGATCGAGAACGCAGCGCACGAGGCCGGGCTGGATTACTGCGCCATTCCCGTGGGCGGCGCGGGCTTCGGCGAAGTTCAGGTGGAAGCGATGGCCCAGGCGCTGGACGCGGCGGATGGCCCGGTTCTCGCCTATTGCCGGTCGGGCACACGTTCCACCCTGCTGTGGTCGCTCGCCCAGGCGCGCGAAGGGCGCGACCCGGACGAGATCGCGGCGGCCGCGCAGGCGGCGGGATACGATATTACCCCCATCCGCCCGGCGGTCGACATGCTGGCCGCCCGCGCGCGGGCCTGATCGCAGAGCCTATTTGCGGAAGTCGAGCGGCGGATCGCGGTCGCCCAGCAGCGAGCGATATTCGTAATTCTCGCCGCGTGCGGCCTCGAACTCCGCGCGGGCTTTCTGCCGCAGGTCCGGGTCGCTGAACAGCTCGATCGCTGCCAGTGTCATCGCCTTGGCCGCAACTTGTGCGCCCTTGTACCCAATCGTGGTGCCGCTTGCCGCCGCGGACTGCCACGAATGGGCCGACGTTCCGGGCACCCAGGTGGCGGTCCGCACGCCGACGGTCGGCGTGGCCCAGGACACGTCACCCACGTCGGTGGAGCCGTAACCGAGCGACGTTTCATAGGGCTGGATCTGCTCGGCCATATCGAGCGGCTTCGCGGCATCGCCCAGGCTTGTGGCCAGCTGCTCGGCCCAGGCACGTTCCTGCGCCGTGTACTCGACACCGCCGACCTGCCGCAGCTTCGCATCCATCATCTTTGCCAGCGCCTGATTGACGAGCAGCGGATTGTTGCCGTGGATGATTTCCCACTCGACGCGGGTGCCGGTGCCCATTGCCGCCCCTTCGGCGGCGGCTTCGAGCCGCTCCCACATCGCTTCCACTTCGCCAGGGTCGGAATGGCGGACGTAATAGAACACTTCGGCGAAATCGGGGATCACGTTGGGCGCAGTGCCGCCTTCGGTGATGACGTAGTGAATGCGCGCGTCCATCGTCGTGTGTTCGCGCATCATGTTGGCCATCATGTTCATCGCTTCCACCCCGTCGAGGGCGGAGCGGCCCTGCTCCGGCGCGCCGGCGGCGTGGGCCGATCGGCCGTGGAAGCGGAACTTGGCCGAACGGTTGGCGAGGCTGGTGTTGGCCGCTGCGCTGTTCTCGTCGTCCGCATGCCAGTGGATCGCGAAATCGGCATCGTCGAACAGGCCCGCGCGGGTCATGTAGACTTTGCCCGATCCGCCTTCTTCCGCCGGAGTGCCGTAGAACCGGATGCGCCCCGGGGTGCCCGTCGCCTCAAGCCATTCCTTGATCGCGATGGCCGCCGTCAGCGATCCCGCCCCGAAAAGGTTATGGCCGCACGCGTGCCCCGCATGCCGCCCGGCAACGGTCTCTCTCGTGGGTGCATCGGACTGGCTGATCCCCGGCAGCGCATCGAATTCGCCCAGAATCGCGATCACCGGGCCGCCGCTGCCGTATTCCGCAATGAAAGCCGTTGGGATCTCGGCCACGCCCTCCGTAACTGTAAAGCCGTTGGCCGCCAGCTCGGTCTGGAGCAACGCGCTCGATCGGGTTTCCTGATAGCCGACTTCCGACCATTCCCACAGCTGGCGCGCAACGCGCGCAGTGCGGTCGTACTGTGCGTCGACCGCCGCCACGGCATCGAACGTTTCCGCCGACACCGGGGGCGCAGCGGCAAATGTCAAAGCACCGGCAAGGGCTGTCAGGAAGGCGGCATTCTTCATCGGTCTCTCCTCGTAACCCGGCCAGCTCTAGGTTCGATGCCGCCGCCTGGCAACGCCCGCGCTCGACAGGTTCGCAAGCCAGTGGCAAACCAGCGCGATGGATCTGGACATCCTCTTGCAACTGGCCGGTTCGCTCCTGGCAATCCTGGCGCTTGCCGGGCTTGCGTGGAAACTCGGCCTGGGCGGCGAGCAGCGTATTCGGGATCAGGACCATGCCCGCGAGCTTGCGGACGAGGCCATTCCCGGCTTTGCTGCGCAGGAAATCGCGCTCGACCGGGCGGGACAGGCGGCGCTGGCCCGTGACGGCAATGGCCGCATCCTCTTGCTGCGGCGGCACGGTGTGCATTTCGCGGCGCGGATGCTGGCCGGACATGCCCACGCTCGGCTCGATCGCGGGCTGCTGATCGTCGGCACGGACGATCGGCGCTTCGGCAGCATCGCGCTCGATCTCGGTCCGCAGGCTCAGTATTGGGCCGCCAGCCTCAGGAGGCTTTGAGCCGTCGCGATGCCCGATTTTTCTCCCGTCGATTACGCGATCCCGGCCTTCGTCGTCCTGGTGCTGGCGGAAATGCTCTGGGCCTGGAAACGGCGGCCGGACGCCTATGAGCCGCGCGACACACTGACCAGCCTGGCCCTGGGACTGGGCAGCACCGTCGCCGGTATCCTGTTCGGCGGCGGCGCCCTGCTCGTTTTCTTCGCGGCCTACGAATATCGGCTGTTCGACATCGGTTGGGCCTGGTGGGCCTGGGCGCTGTGCTTCGTGCTCGACGATCTCGCCTATTACTGGGTCCACCGCACCGGGCATCGCGTTCGCTGGTTCTGGGCCAGCCACGTCAACCACCATTCCAGCCAGCACTACAACCTCAGCACCGCCCTGCGGCAGACCTGGACCGGGGCCTTCACGTTAGGGTTCGCGTTCAAGCTGCCGCTGGTTCTGGCTGGCTTCCATCCGGCAATGATCGCGATCTGTGCGGGCTTCAATCTGATCTATCAGTTCTGGATCCATACCGAGGCGATCGGGCGGATGCCCCGGTGGTTCGAAGCGGTGATGAACACGCCCAGCCACCACCGGGTCCACCACGCAACCAATCCGCGCTATCTCGACCGCAACTACGCCGGGGTCTTCATCGTCTGGGACAAGCTGTTCGGCACGTTCGAGCCGGAAAGGGCCGGGGAACGGATTCGCTACGGGATCGTGCGGCAGCTCGGGTCCTTCAACCTGCTGTGGTCCGTGTTCCACGAATGGATCGGGATGCTGGGCGACATCCGGCGCGCGCCCTGGCGCCACAAACTGTCCTATCTCCTGCGCGAACCCGGCTGGTCGCACGACGGCAGTCGCGAAACGAGCGACATGATCCGCGCCCGCTGGCGCGCGCGGACGACGCGCGAGAATGAGGGCGAGAAAAAGGTCTCGATCCAAAACCCGATTGCAGTTGAGGGCGAGGCTGCCTAACCCTGTCTTCCGGGAGAGGAGAGGGTATCATGGAATTCGATGTCATCGTCATCGGTGGCGGCAGCGCGGGCAGCGCGGTCGCCGGGCGGCTCGCAGCAGAGGGCAAGCGCAGGGTCTGCCTGCTGGAAGCCGGGGGCACCAACGACAACTTCCTGGTCAAGACGCCGGGCATGATGCCCTTCCTGCCCAAGGCCGCGAACTACCGCTACGATACCGTGCCGCAGAAGGGCCTGAACGGCCGCACCGGCTATCAGCCGCGCGGCCGGGGCCTGGGTGGATCGAGCGCGATCAACGCCATGCTCTATATCCGCGGCCACCGCTGGGATTACGACAACTGGGCCGCGCTCGGCTGCACCGGCTGGAGCTACGACGATGTCCTGCCCTGGTTCAAGCGGGCGGAAAGCAACGCGCGCGGGGCGGACGATTTCCACGGCGGCGACGGGCCGCTCCATGTCTCCGACCAGAAATGGCCCAACCCCGGCAGCCTGGCCTTCGTCGAAAGCGCTGCCGCGTTGCAATTGCCGCGAAACGCCGATTTCAACGGCGCGAAGCAGGAAGGTTTCGGCCTCTATCAGGTGACCCAGAAGGGGGGCGAGCGCTGGTCCGCCGCGCGCGCCTATGTCGAGCCGCTGCGCGAAAGGGAGAACCTCGCGATCCTGACCGGCACGCTGGTGGAGCGGCTGGTGATCGAGCAGGGCCGGGTGACCGGCGTTGCCATCCGCCGCGGATCGCGCCGCGAAACGCTGCGCGCGCGCGGAGGCGTCGTGCTCTCGGCCGGGGCCTTCAACAGCCCGCAGATACTGATGCTGTCGGGCATCGGCCCGGCAGATCATCTGCGCGAGCGTGGCATAGCGGTGGCGCTGGACCGCCCTGCAGTGGGCAGCGATCTTCAGGACCACATCGACTACGTATCGAGCTGGGAGACCGAAAGCCGCGACTTTATCGGCGACAGCCTGCCCGGCACCTGGCGCATGGTGAAGGCGATCGTCGAACATCGCCGGCGCCGCACCGGGGCGATGACCACGCCCTATGCCGAAGCCGGCGGGTTCTGGCGGGTCATGCCCGATGCGCCGGCGCCAGACGTGCAGTGGCATTTTGTCCCCGCCATGCTCGAAGACCATGGGCGGACCAAGGTGAAAGGCCATGGCTTCTCGCTCCACGCCTGTGTCCTGCGGCCCGCAAGCCGGGGAACGGTGCGCCTGGCGTCAGGCGACGCGGCCGATGCGCCGCTGATCGATCCCAATTTCCTCGACCACGAGGCAGACATTGCCACTTTGCGCGCGGGCGTGCGCCTGTCTCACCGCATCGTCGATGCTCCGCCAATGCGCGATTACCGGCCCACCGACCGTTATCCCATCGACCTAGCGGATGACGATGCGCTGGACGAGCTGATCCGCAATCGCGCCGACACCGTCTATCACCCGGTCGGCACCTGCCGCATGGGTCCCGACGCAGATGCCGTGGTCGATCCGGCGCTGAAGGCGAACGGGGTGGAAGGCCTGTGGGTCGCCGATGCCTCGATCATGCCGCGCCTCGTCAGCGGCAACACCAATGCGCCCAGCATCATGATCGGCGAACGCTGCGCCGATTTCGTGCGTCAGGCCCTGGCCTAGCCGCCGGCACGCATCTTCAGCTGCCACGAAAAAATGGGCCGGAGCGGCTGGCTCCGGCCCATAAAGGCGGTGTTCGCAGGAGGAACAATGCTTGGCGAGCCGGAAGGTGGAGAGGAGAAAACCCCGCCGGCCCGCCAATTTCGTGAAAGTCAGTTGTAGGCGCGCTCTCCGTGTTCGGAGATATCGAGCCCGTCGACTTCGGTTTCTTCGGAGACCCTCAGGCCGATCAGAGCCTTGACGATCAGTCCGGCGACCAGAGTGCCCAGCGCTGCCCAGACGATTGTGACGATGACGCCGAATGTCTGAATGCCGAGCTGCGCACCGAGCGCGGTCGAACCATCGCCCGGGCCGCCCAGGAAGGGCTGATAGACGATCGCCGTCCCGATCGCGCCGACGATACCGCCCACGCCGTGGATGCCGAATGCGTCCAGGGCGTCGTCATATCCGAACTTCGCCTTCATCTTCGCCACTGCGAGGTAGCAGACGATCGAGGAAACGATGCCGAGCAGGATCGCGCCGAATGGGCCCGAATTGCCCGCCGCAGGCGTCACTGCGACGAGGCCGGCGATCACACCCGAACAGAAGCCGAGCGCCGACCCCTTGTGGCCCGCGAGCCGTTCGATGACCATCCAGGTCAGGGCAGCGGCAGCGGTCGCGACGAAAGTGTTGATCATCGCCAGGCCTGCAAAGCCATCGGCTTCGAGCGCGGAACCGGCGTTGAAGCCGAACCAGCCCACCCACAGCAGACCCGTGCCGACCATCGTCAGCGTCATGGAGTGCGGCGGCATCGGCTCTGCCGGATAGCCGCGACGCTTGCCCAGCAGGTAGGCGAGGACGAGGCCAGAGATACCGGCGTTGATATGCACCACGGTGCCGCCCGCAAAATCGAGCGCCCCGTCTTCGAACAGCAGCCCGCCCCCGGCCCAGACCATATGGGCGATCGGGAAATAGACGATCGTCAGCCAGATCGGCACGAACGCCATTAGCGCGGAAAACTTCATCCGCTCTGCAGTCGCGCCCAGAATCAGCGCTGCGGTGATCGCGGCGAATGTCATCTGGAAACTGATGAAGACGTACTTGCTGATGACTTCGTCGGTGAAGGTCGCCGCCGTGCTGCTGGCATCGGTTCCGGCGAGGAAATAGCTGCCCCCGCTGATGAACAGGCCCAGCGTGCCTTCGTAAGTGGTATCGCCGAACGCGAGCGAGTATCCCCACATGACCCAGATCAGCATGGCCAGCGCAGCCGTGGCGCCCACCTGCGTCATCGTCGACAGCATGTTCTTCTGACGGGTGAGGCCGCCGTAAAACAGCGCCAGGCCCGGCAGGATCATCATCAGGACGAGAACCGTGGAGGTCATCATCCAGGCGTTGTTGCCCGGGTTGGGCACGGCGGCAGCGGCCTCGACCGCCTCCTGCGCGAAGGCGGGCGCAGCGGCAAACAGCGCGGCGCCGGCCGCACCCGCGCGGTATAGCGTTTTGCGGATCATTGTCTGGTCCCTCATCTCTCTTCCCGCACTCACAGCGCGGTATCCCCTGTCTCGCCGGTGCGAATGCGCGTGGCCTCGGCAAGGTCGATCACGAAGACCTTGCCGTCGCCGATGCTTTCGGTGCTGGCGGTTTGCTGGATGGTCTCGACCACTTGCGGGGCAAGGTCGTCGCTGGCGGCAATCTCCAGCTTCACCTTGGGCAGCATGTTGGTGGAGTATTCGGCCCCCCGATAGATCTCGGTCTGCCCTTTCTGGCGGCCAAAGCCCTTGACTTCGGTCACGGTCATGCCGGCCACGCCGACGCCCGCGAGCGCCTCGCGCACTTCGTCGAGCTTGAACGGTTTGATGATGGCGATGATGAACTTCATCGATCCCCCCTGGTTGGTCACCGGAACCCCCCGGCCTCGCAAAGTTTGCAAGGGCCGTGCCAGAAGAGAAATTTCCCGTCTTTTCAGCTCACGATAGCGAAAGAGACTATCGCAAGCTCAATATTGACTGCCCAACGGATAGGCAGTGATTACTTATTGTGCAATTTCCAGGTGGGCCCAGACGGGCAGGTGATCCGACGCCCGTGCGGACAGCGCGCTATGGTGAACATGCACCTCGCGCGGATGGCAGTGTTCCGAGGTCACGATCCGGTCGAACCGCGCGACGGGGCGGCGGCTGGGGAAGCTGCGGCCGGGATCGAGCACGCGCCACCCTTGCGCAAATTCCCGCATCGCGCCGGTCCGGATGCCCCACTGGTTGAAATCGCCCATCAGCACGGTCGGACACTGCGGCTCGCACGCGCCATGATGATCGAGGATCGCCCTGACCTGATCGCGCCGGCGCAGGCCCGACAGGTCCAGGTGGGTGCCGATCACCCGCACCCTGACACCGTGGCAGTCGACATCGGCGCGCACAGCACCGCGCGGCTCCAGCGTTGGCAGATTGAGCGGTTCCGCCTCGATCACATTATAGCCGCGCCGCACGAGGATGGCATTTCCGTGCCAGCCCAGGCTGCGCGGCCGGCGGGCCAGCGCAACGGGCTTCCACGGCGTGTCGTCCAGCGCCGCGCGCGACAGCACGCTGGCGCGGTCCCCGATCCGCCGGTCCACTTCCTGCAGGGCGATAATGTCCGCATCGATCTCGCGCAGGACGGCAATGATCCGATCGGGATCGCGCCGCCGGTCGAGCCCGACTGCCTTGTGAATGTTGTAGCTCGCGAAAGTCAGTTGCACGCGGGGGAGAACGAACCTCAGGCCGGTCCGGCGCCAGGATCGCCCGCGATGTAGCGGTCGGTCGGCCGGGTCGGCAGGCCATCGATGCTGCTGGTCCGCTTTCCGGTCTTCTCCGCCCATTTCTGTGGGTCGGCCTGGGCATGATATTTCACCAGCGTCGGACGCTCTTTCTCGAACTCCATCAAGGGCACGCCCCAGCCGCAACTCGTTTGCACGCTTTCGACTGCGATCTCGAAAATCTGGCGCGTGCCGGGCATCAGCGTGAAGTGCCCGGCCAGCTCGTCCCATTCGGGATCGGCCGGCAGGACCGGTCGGCCACGGCCATAGATGCGCAGGATCAGCGCCGGCTGTTCGAAATTGCAGAACATCACCGTAATGCGCCCGCCGCTGCCGTTATCGTCGGCCAGAAGGTGCGCGTTGGTTTCGTTCCCCGACCCGCCGAGATCGAGATAGCCGACCCTGTCGGGCGCAATCACGCGGAAGGAATCGAGGCCCTTGGGGCTGAGATTGATCCGTGCACCCTCCGCCGCGGTCGCAACGAAGAACATCGGCTGCTTCGCGATCATCGCGATATGGGCATCGGTGAGCGTGTCGGTGAAGTCGGCCATAAAGGCGATCTATCGCACCTTCCGCCCGCCGTCACCCCTGCCCGGGCGCGGCGGGATACACGGCCTAGCGTTCCTTGGTGGCGGAGAACGTCAGATCGGGATTGCGTTCCTGCTGATAGTTCACATCCCACACGCTCTTGGCCATGAAAACCAGATCGCCATCGCGGTCCCGGGCGAGGTTCGCGCGGTTGAAACTTTCGAATTCGTCCATCGCCTTCGCATCGCCGGCCAGCCAGCGAGCGGTTGCGAAGGGGGATGCTTCCAGCACCGCCTCCACCTTGTATTCCGCCTCCAGCCGCGAGACGAGCACGTCGAGCTGCAACTGGCCGACGACGCCGACGATCCACTGGCCGCCGATCTCGGGATAGAAGACCTGGATCACGCCCTCTTCGCTCAGATCGTCGAGCGCCTTCCTCAGCTGCTTGGTCTTGGTCGGATCGCGCAGAACGACCCGGCGCAGGATTTCCGGCGCAAAATTGGGCAGGCCGGTAAAGCGGATCTGGTTCTTCTCGCTCAGCGTGTCGCCCACGCGCAGCGTGCCGTGGTTGGGAATGCCGATGATATCGCCGGCCTGCGCGGTATCGGCCAGTTCGCGATCCTGGGCCATGAACAGGATCGGAGAATGGATCGCGATCGGCTTGCCCAGACCGCTCGGTGTCAGCTTCATCCCGCGTTTGAAGGTGCCCGACACCTGCCGCATGAAGGCAATCCGGTCGCGATGGTTCGGGTCCATGTTGGCCTGGACCTTGAAGATGAAGCCGGTGACCTCGTCCCGATCGGGCGTGATCTGGTCCTCGCCCGCCGGCTGCGGACGCGGCGGCGGGGCCCAGCGCGCGATGGCGGCGATCAGTTCCTCGACCCCGAAATTCTTGAGCGCCGAACCGAAGAACACCGGCGTCAGATCGCCGTTGCGATAGGCTTCCAGATCGAATTCGGGATAGCCGATCCGGGTCAGCTCGATTTCCTCGGCCAGATCTTCAGGCAGATCGCCCGGCGCATCGCGCTTGCCGCGATATTCGCGGCTTTCCCCTTCGGGCCGGGCCACCGTCCCGCTCGCGAAATCGAGCACGCCGGTGAACAGCCCGCCCATGCCCAGTGGCGCGCTCTGCGGCGACACGTCGAGCGCCAGGGCGTCGGCCACTTCGTCGAGCGTTTCGAAGATCGAACGGCCTTCGCGGTCGACCTTGTTGACGAACGTGATGATCGGCACCGATCGCAGGCGGCAGACCTCGAACAGCTTGCGCGTCTGCGGCTCGATCCCCTTGGCCGCATCGATCACCATGATCGCCGAATCGACCGCGGTCAGCGTGCGGTAGGTGTCTTCGGAAAAATCCTCGTGCCCCGGCGTGTCGAGCAGGTTGAAGGTGATCCCGTCCTTTTCGAACGTCATTACGCTGGAGGTGACCGAGATGCCGCGCTGCTGCTCGATCTTCATCCAGTCCGAGCGCGCGCGCCGCGCCGCACCGCGCGCCTTCACTTCGCCTGCAAGATGGATTGCCCCGCCTTGCAGCAACAGCTTCTCGGTCAGCGTGGTCTTACCCGCATCGGGGTGCGAAATGATCGCGAACGTGCGGCGATTGGACATGGCCGGCGCGCCTAGCCGCAGCGCACGGTTTCGTCCACCCAAGATGCATGGGCGGGCGCAGCGCGCTCAACCCCCGCGCGCGACCTGGAAGCCGGCGTAGCTCTGGCTCACCGGCATCAGTTCCAGCGTGTTGATGTTGAGATGCGGCGGCAGTTCCGCGACCCAGCGGACGGTGTCGGCGATATCGCCGGCCGTCATCGGCTGCGCGCCGCCGTAAAGCCGCTCGTGCGCTTCCTTGTTGCCACCGGTCCGCACCAGAGTGAATTCGGTTTCGACCATGCCCGGCTCGATTGAGGTCACCCGCACGCCGGTGCCGTGCAGATCGCTGCGCAGACCAAGCGCGAACTGGCGCACGAAAGCCTTGGTGCCGCCGTAGACGTTACCGCCCGAATAGGGGTAATTCGCCGCGACGGACGAGATGTTGATCACCGCGCCCTTGCGCTCGATCAGGGCGGGAAGCAGCTTGTGCGTCAACGAAACCAGCGCGGTCACATTGGTTTCGATCATCGTTGTCCAGTCCGCGAGGCTGGCTTCCTGCGCCGGCGACGTGCCCAGCGCCAGCCCGGCGTTGTTGAGCAGCAGGTCTATCCCCGCGAACGAATCGGGCAGGTTGCCGAGCGCGTCGTCGCGTGCCGCTTCGTCGCGCACATCGAATACCGCCGCGTGAACCTTGTCGGACCCAAGCTCGGCCACCAGCGCCTCCAGCCGTTCGGCGCGGCGTCCGGTTGCGACACAGCGCCAGCCGGCGGCGGCGAGATTGCGAACGCAGGCTTCGCCAATGCCCGCGGTTGCGCCCGTGACGAGTGCCGTCCTGTTCATGCTCTCAGCTCCGCTCCCACTTTGCCGGCCGCCGCGACGATCTTGTCAGAAATTGCCTTGATCTCGGCATCGGTAAAGCTCTTCTCGCCGGGCTGCAGGACGACCTCGACCGCAACAGACTTGCGCCCTGCCTCCACGCCCTGGCCGGTGAAGACATCGAACGCGCGCGCATCGACGACCGCTGCCTTGTCCGCCCCGCGCACCGCGCGGACCAGATCGGCCGCAGCAAGGCCCGCAGGGACGAGGAAGGCGAAATCGCGCGTCACCGGCTGCAACGCCGGCGGCGCATAGGCAGGCCGGGCAAACCCTGCAGACGCCTTTCGCGCAGGGATCGCGTCAAGAAACAGCTCCGCCGCGACCACCGGGCCATCGATGTCGAAAGCCTTCAGCGTGTTCGGATGCAGCGCACCGAACCGGGCGAGAACATTCTTGGGCCCGAGCCGCAGCGTGGCCGACTGGCCGGGATGGAACTGCGGCCCCGCCTCGCCCATGACCATCAGGTTGCCGACCGGGGCACCCGCGGCTTCGAGCAGCGCCGTGGCCTCGGCCTTGGCGTCGAAGGCGTCGAAACCCTGCGCCTTACCGGTCGCCCAGCCGCGCGCGACCTTTTCACCGGCTAGCACCAGGCCCAGCGTCGGCTTCTCGTCGCTCGCGCCGTTCTTGCCGCGGAAATAGCGGCGACCGATCTCGAACAGGCGGCTGCCCGGCGCGCCGCGATCGGCATTACGCTTGGCCGCGGCCAGCAGCCCCGGAAGGAGCGAAGGCTGCATCGCCTTCATGTCCTCGCTGATCGGATTGTCGAGCACCCACAGGGCCGCGCCGTCCGCGAAATGCTCTGCCTCGGCAACAGGTAGGAACGACCATGTCACGGCCTCGTTCAGCCCGCGCGCGGCGGCGCTGCGGCGCAGCTTGCGTTCGGTCTGCTGCAACGCGGTCGCGGTAGGCCGGGCAACCCCTTCCGCCCGCGGCAGGGGCACGCTTTCCACTGTGTCGAGGCCGTGAATACGCACGACTTCCTCGACCAGATCGGCAGGCCCCTCGATATCGTGACGGCGCGCGGGGCATGTGACCTGCCAATCCTCGCCGACCTCGAAATCGAGCGCGCGCAGGATGCGCCGCTGCTCGTCATACTCGATCTCCACCCCGCCCAGACGCCGGGTCAGGGCGGGATCGAAAGCAACGACTTTCGGCCCCGCCGGCGGCGAGCCGGCTCTTACGACATCGCTTGCCGTCCCTCCGCACATTTCGACAATGAGAGCGGTAAGAATCGCCAGCCCACCATCGAGGAACGCCGGGTCCACCCCGCGTTCGAACCGGGTGCGCGCATCGCTGGCGAGGCCGAGCTTGCGCCCGCTAACACCGATCCTCTCAGGGTCGAAATAGGCGATTTCGAGCAGGATATCGATCGTCTCGGGCGTCACGCCCGAATGCTCCGCGCCCATGATCCCGGCGATATCGTGCACCCCGGCATCGTCGGCGATCACGGTCATCGTCGGATCGAGGGTGTAGGTCTTTTCGTTCAGCGCCAGCACTTCTTCCCCGTCGCGCGCGAGACGGGCAGTCATCGCACCGCTCAGCTTGTCGAGATCGTAGGCATGGGCCGGCCGGCCATAAGCCAGCATCAGGTAATTGGTGACATCGACGATCGCGCTGATCGGCCGCTGGCCGGCCGCCAACAGGCGGCGCTGCATCCATTCGGGCGAGCTGCCGTTGGCCACGCCGCTGATGACCCGGCCATACCAGGCCGGGCAACCTGCGGAGTCTTCGATCCGAATCTCGACCGGACAGGCGCCTTCGCCGGCGACCGGCGCGATCTCCGGCAGTCTGAACGTGCCCAGACCCGCCGCGGCCAGATCGCGGGCGATCCCCATCACGCCCATGCAATCGGGCCGGTTCGGGGTAATCGCCACGTCGAGCACCGGGCTCGCCCCGTGATAGTCCGCGAAATCGGCACCGACCGGAGCGTCTTCGGGCAGTTCGATAATGCCGCTGTGCTCATCGCCCAGCTCCAGCTCGCGCACCGAGCACATCATGCCGTTGGATTCGACACCGCGGATCGCGCTCTTGCGCAATTGCATTCCGTTCGACGGCACGACCGCACCCGGCAGGCCGAGCACGCCCTTCATCCCGGCGCGCGCATTGGGCGCACCGCACACAACCTGGAGCGGTTCCCCCTTGCCGGTCGTGACGGACAGCACCTGCAGCTTGTCCGCATCGGGGTGAGGCGCGGCGGTCAGCACTTCGGCCACGTGGAACCCGGCGAGCTTTTCCGCCGGATCCTCGATCCCTTCCACCTCGTGCCCGATCGCGTTCAACGCGGCGGCGATCTCCGCCACCGTCGCCTCGGTCTCGAGGAAATCGTTCAGCCATTCGAGCGAGAACTTCATGCCCGTGCCCCCACACCGCCGGAAAGGGTCGGCTGATCGAACGCCGAAAAGCCGTAATGCGTCAGCCAGCGCCGGTCGCCGTCGAAGAAGGCACGCAAGTCGTCCATCCCGTACTTGAGCATGGCCAGCCGGTCGACGCCGACGCCGAAGGCGAAGCCCTGCCACTCTGCCGGATCGAGCCCGGCGAATTCGATGACGCGGGCATTGACCATCCCGCTGCCCAGCAGTTCCATCCAGCCGTGCCCCGGCGCATCGCCGTCGCCGCCCAGCACGCGGCGGCCCTTCACGTCCTGCCACCCGACGTCGACTTCCACCGAAGGTTCGGTGAAGGGGAAATAGCTCGGGCGCAGGCGCAGGACGATGTCCTCGCGTTCGAAAAAGGCCTTGAGGAAGGTTTCCAGCGTCCACTTGAGATGGCCGAGGTGGATGTCGCGGTCGATCACCAGCCCTTCGATCTGGTGGAACATCGGGGTGTGGGTCGCGTCGCTGTCGCTGCGATAGACACGGCCCGGCGCGATAATGCGGATCGGCGCGCCTTCCTTCATCATCGAGCGGATCTGGACCGGCGAAGTATGGGTGCGCAGCAGCATCCGGTTCCCCGCGCCGTCGCGGTCGGGGAAATAGAACGTATCGTGCATCGCGCGCGCCGGGTGCGTTTCGGCCATGTTGAGCGCGGTGAAATTGTGCCAGTCGTCCTCGATCTCCGGCCCGGTGGCGACCGAGAAGCCGAGGTCGGCGAAGATTTCCGCCAGCTCGTCCATGACCTGGCTGACCGGGTGGACCGAGCCGGAAGGCGTTTCCGGTGCCGGCAGGGTCAGATCCAGCGTCTCGGACGCCAGCCGCCGGTCGAGCGCGGCGGCTTCGAGCGCCTGCTTGCGCGCGGCGATGGCATCGGCGACTTCGCCGCGCGCCGCCTGGATCGCGGGCGCGCGTTCCTGCCGTTCCTCGGGCGTCATCGCGCCCAGCGTCTTGAGCAGCTGGCTGATCCAGCCCTGCTTGCCCAGCGCCTCGACCCGAAGGGCCTCGACCGCGTCTGCATTGTCGGCGGACGCGATGGCGGCGAGCGCTTCGTTCTTGCGGGATTGGAGTTCGTTCATGGCACCGGCCCGCTAGCGCCAATTTGCCCGCAAGGCAAAGCGCATGTCGCGCCCGCTCAGGTGGCGGAGGGGCGGTCGAGCGTCTGCACCGCGCTGCCGTAAAGGCGATGTCGTTCGCGCACGAAACCGGCCATGACCGGATGGTCCAGCGCCGCATAGTCGCTCGGCGACATGCCCAGGAACCGGTGGCAATCGCGCACGAAGTGGGACTGGTCGTAATAGCAGCCGTCGATCGAACCGCTCCAGTTCGCATCCGGGTCGAGCATGAAGCGCGCCAGGCTGCGCATGAAGCGCTGCCGCCGCAGCAGGAGTTTGGGCGGAAATCCGAAAGCCCGCCGGGCCAGACGCTCCAGGGTGCGCGTGGTCAGCCCGGCGCGGCGCGCCATCGCAGCGACATCGCCGAAGTCGTCATCGAGCAGCATGGCGTGGATCGCGGCGATACGCGGGTCCTCGCGGCCATGCCGGGGCGCCTCGTGGCGGAAGAACCGCACCAGCCGCTCGTACTCCTTGCGCTCGTGTACCGGCTCTGCATCGAGATCGTCGGCCAGCGGCACAAAAGGCGCGAAGGCCGCGTCCTTCCGCCCATCGAACGCGCGGTTCGCCGCCAGGTGTGCCGATTGGCCGACGAAGGTTGTCCAGCCGAGCGGGAGCAGGCCAATCCCCCAGAGCCGCGTGCTGCCGACCGAGAAATTCAGCGGCCCGCTGCTGGGCCCGGTCGCCACGAAATCCGCGTTCTCAATCCGGTCGCCTTCGGGCGATCGGCTTTCCGGCAGATCGCCGGCGAAAAATCGCAGGTTGCCCCATTCCGGCTGCAGCGCGTCGGCGACACGCATTCCTTCCGGCACGGTTATCTCCACACGATAGAACGTGGTGAAGAACCGCGCCAGGTCGGCCGGCGGCGCGTGAAACCGCACCGCAATCTCGCATTGCGCCGAATCCACGACGAATATGCCCCGTATGATTTCCCCCGCGGCGGGGAATATCGCAAGGCAGGCCGCTTGGCAAAGCAGCCGGCATGTTTGGTCCGGACGGCAATGGGGCGCGGGAAGCAATGCCGCCCGCGCCCCTTCAGATTCTGTCGTGCAGGCCGGCGTGCCTTAAGCGGGCAGCGCCTTCTTGGCCTGCGTGATAATCGCCTTGAACGCGCCGCCTTCGTTCATCGCGAGGTCGGCCATGACCTTCCGGTCCAGTTCGATCCCGGCGAGCTTCGCGCCGTGCATGAACTGCGAATAGGTCAGCCCCTCGGCGCGAACGGCCGCGTTGATGCGCTGGATCCACAGGGCGCGGAAATTGCGCTTCTTAACCTTGCGGTCGCGGTAGGCATATTGCCCGGCCTTTTCGACCGCCTGGCGGGCGATGCGGATGGTGTTCTTGCGGCGACCGCGATAGCCCTTGGCCTGGTCGAGCAGCCGCTTGTGCTTCTGGCGCGTGGTTACGCCGCGTTTGATGCGAGGCATGTGCTAGTACTCCTGAAAGTCGAACGGGCTCAGTCGAGGCCGTAGGGGGCCCACTTCTTCACCGTCCTGGTGTCCGCTTCGGACAGGACGGAGGTGCCGCGGTTCTGGCGGATGTACTTCGCATTGTGGCTGATCAGGCGGTGGCGCTTGCCGGCGACCCCGTGCTTGACCTTGCCGGTGGCGGTGAGCTTGAAGCGCTTCTTCACGCCGCTCTTGGTCTTCAGTTTGGGCATTTTCGTCTCCTGTTTCAGAAACACGTCCAGCCAGCCCTGGCAGCCCTTTCGGCCAGACCGGCAGATATCTGCGTGTCGGTGAAGCGCGCGCCACTAGGGCCAATCGCGGCAAATGGCAAGCGATTCGCGGTTCAGCAGCGCGAGAAGCGTCAGTCGACCCGGGTGCGCCGATGTTCGCGCCAGCGTTCGCTGCCCCAGCGGGCAATCAGCGCCTCGACCCTGTCCCTCCCCGCGCCTTCCAGCGCCCCGTAGGGCGCACATTCGCCGCGTTCGACGAGACACGCTTCCCCGGTATCGAGACGCAGGCTGGTAAGCACCCCGTCGCGCCCCGCCATCCCGATCGCGGTCGGTGCCGAAAGCGGCCCGATGTGGAGGAACGGCGGGACCGTGGGCGCAGGCGATGCGTCGCCGTTGATGGCCGCGGACAGGATCGCGCGATAATCGGCGAGTCCTATCGGACCGGGTGGCAGCATGCCCGGTCGATTGGCGACCAGGACGGTGCCGTACTGGCGGTGATTGATCACGTGCCCGTGACCGAGGAAGCCGTCTTCGAACAGGTCCTCCCCATGATCGCCGGTGACGATCAGAATGGTATCGTCCCACACCCCCGCCGCTTTCAACCGCGCGACGACTTCGCCCAGCCATGCATCGGCATGGGCGACTGCGTTCCAGTATGTCGCCTGAACATCCTTCGCCCGGTCGGCCCCAATCGCTCCGCGCGCGATCGGTTCTTCGATCAGGCGAGGGGCGACGTCACGATGGTGATAGGGGAAATGGGCGGTCTGAAAATTGAAGTAGGCGAAATGCGGCGTTGCCTGCCAGTCTTCCGTCCCCAGCGTGCGATCGAACGCGGCAAGGAGGTGGCTTTCATCGACCAGCAGACTGCCCTTGGCGGCAAAATCGAACGCGCGCTTTTCGCGCAGCAGCTCTGCATCGACATAGACATCGGCGCTCTCGCGCATTCCCACGGTCTCGGAGATATCGCCGAAATCCTCAGGCTGACCGGAGAAGACGCCAATGCGATAGCCACTCGCCTTGAGGTCGCGAAACAGCGACGGTGCACCCGGCTGCGGGACCAGTTGGCCGGTGAAGAGCGATTTGAGGCTCTCCGTCGTAAAGCCGACGTGGCTGTAAGCCGGGCTGGCGATGCTGCCTTCTTCGGCCAGTCGTTCGAGATTGGGCGCGGCCGGTTTACCGTTTATCCGCTTGCCCAGAACATCGCCGCGCATCGATTCCATGACGACGACGACCACATGGGGCCGATTTCCGGTAAAGACCTGCGGGCCGATCGGGGCAGCAAGCGGAACCGGGACCAGATCACCGCCATAGCCATCTTCGTCTATCCTGTTGCCCGGAATATCGAGCGCGAGCGGGTGGCGGCTTCCATCGAAAGGGGCGGTGTCGCGCTGGACCGCAAACAGGCCATAGCCATCGCGATCGAAGTCGGTGGCGCGGTTGAGCATCGCGGTCAGAGCGGACCATGCAAGCGTGCGGTCGAGGCCGAATGCCGCATCGGACCGGATCGCGAAGATCCCCTGCGCCGCGACGAGGAACATCCCCACCAGTGCCAGCTGCGTAACGGTTCGGGGCCGTCGGGGGCGTGGCATCCCGACCGGCAGAATGCGCAGGGCAAGACGCCAGACCGCCCATGCGCAAAGCAGCAGCGCACCCAGCCCCGCCAGTGCGATCCCGATCTCGCTCGCGGCGAACAGAAGCGCATCGGCCAGGCTGCCCCCGCCCAGCTTGCTGAGCAGAGCAAAATTCACCGTGTCGCTGAAATAGGAATGAAGCTGATACTGCGCCGCGAGCAGAAGGCAGAAACCCACCCCATTGATCAGCGCAAACAGATAGGCGGCGGTCCACGGCGGCCGGCTGCGCGCCAGCCGCACGGCCAGCAACCAGCCGGCGAGGGCGACAACCGCCTGTGCCAGCCCGTACCCGGCGGCGAACTGTGCCAGCTCTCCCACGCTGTCGACCGCTCGCGACTGTCCGAACCCGCCGGTGAACAGGCCATATTTGCGATCGGCCAGCACAAGTTCGATCGCGGAGCCGACCAGTACGACGCCAAACGGCACCAGCGCCAGAAGGCGCGCCGGCAGGCGGGATGTCGCCGCGGCGGAAAGGGATTTCTCGATCCCGGCCTGTCCTGCGGCAGTTGCCATCGCCATCCCCGTTCCCGAAGGTTGCGGGGTTAGCGTGCCAGGGTTATCATTGTGCTAACCGTGATCGTGCCCGGCCATCGCCTTGATCACGTCTTCCAGCCGGGCCGAATCGCCCAGGGCAATGACCTCTCCGGTCGAATCCTCGTTCAGGGGATCGCCCTGCCAGTCGCACATCGTGCCGCCGGCCCCCTCGACCACGGGAATGAGCGCGGCGAAATCGTGCAGCTTGAGGCCGGCTTCGCATACGATGTCCATATGGCCGGAAGCGACCAGGCCATAGCTGTAGCAGTCCCCGCCATAGACGATCTTGCGCTCTGCGACTTTGCCGGCCAGGCCCATGAAAGCGTCGACCTGATCGCCGGAAAAGCAATGCGGGCTGGTCGTTCCCAGAACGGCGTTCGACAGATCGGGACACGGCGCGGTGCGTGTGGGCTTGCCGTTGAAGGTTGTCCCTTCGCCGACCCGCGCGGCCCAGCGTTCACGCAGGATCGGCTGATCGATCACTCCAATAACCGGCCAGCCGCCTTCCATCAGCGCGATCAGCGTACCGAAGATCGGCCGGCCTGCGATGAAGCTGGTGGTGCCGTCTATCGGGTCGAGCACCCATTGACGCCCGGCGCCCGGATTGCGGTTGCCGTATTCTTCCCCGATGATCCCGTCGTCGGGCCGTTCGTTTTCGATGATCGCCCGCATCGCCGCCTCGGCAGCGCGATCGGCCTCGGTAACGAAAGTCGCGTCGCTCTTGCGCTCTTCCGTCCAGTCGCCGCGAAACAGCGGACGGATCGCCTCGCCGGCGGCATCGGCCAGCCGGTTGGCCAGGGCAAGATCGGCAGAACTTGGCATTCCGGCTCGCGCTCAGTCGAACAGGCTGGAGACGGAGCTTTCATCGGCAATGCGGCGCACCGCCTCGCCAATCAGCGGGGCAATGGTGAGGATGCGGATCTTGTCGCTATCCTGCGCCGCGTCGGTCGGGCGAATGCTGTCGGTGATGACCAGTTCGGTCAGCATCGAGCCATCGACCCGCGCCACTGCGCCGCCCGACAGCACGCCGTGGGTGATATAGGCCGCGACCGAGCTTGCGCCCTGATCGAGCAGCGCCTGCGCCGCGTTGCACAGCGTGCCGCCCGAATCGACGATATCGTCGATCAGGATGCAGTGGCGCCCCTTGACCTCGCCGATGATGTTCATGACTTCGCTCTCGCCCGGGCGGTCGCGGCGCTTGTCGACGATCGCCAGCGGGGCGTTGTCGAGCCGCTTGGCCAGTGCGCGTGCCCGCACGACACCGCCGACATCGGGCGAAACCACCATCAGGTCACGGTCGCCATAGCGGGCCTGGATATCGGCGGCCATCACCGGCGCGGCATAGAGATTGTCGGTCGGGATATCGAAGAAACCCTGGATCTGCCCGGCGTGCAGGTCCACCGCGAGGACACGATCGGCGCCCGCCTCGGTCACCAGATTCGCGACCAGCTTGGCCGAAATCGGCGTGCGCGGGCCGGGTTTGCGATCCTGCCGGGCGTAACCGAAATAGGGCACGACCGCCGTGATCCGCTTGGCCGAAGCGCGTTTGAGCGCATCGATGCAGATCAGCAGTTCCATCAAGTTGTCGTTCGCCGGGAAGCTGGTCGGCTGGATCAGGAAAACATCCTCGCCCCGCACGTTCTCGTGGATTTCGACGAAGACTTCCTCGTCCGCGAAGCGGCGTACGCTGGCGTCGGTCAGCGGCAGTTCGAGATAGGCCGCGATCGCGCGTGCTAGCGGCAGGTTCGAATTGCCGGACATGATCTTCATGACGAGGGGTGCCCTTCGGTTACTACGGCGGGAATCGGCTTCGCCTCGCTTAGCCGGGAGTCACGCGATTGCAACAGGCGGGCCGGCAGCGGCAGTGCAGAAATCCACGCTTTCCTGTGCCGGTACCGATCGCCGGCACCGGTCGGAAACCGCGGTGCGATCAACCCAGCCGATGTTCGCCCTTGATCCAGCGAACGGTGCCGCTGCTGGCGCGCATAACCACGCTTTCGGTCGTCATGCGGCCGCCGCGAAGACGCTTGACGCCATCGAGCAGCGATCCGGGCGTGACCCCGGTGGCCGCGAAGATGCAATCGCCCTTGGCCAGATCTTCCAGTTTGTAGATGCGGTCGAGATCCTCGATGCCCCACTTGCGTGCGCGCGCCTTCTCGTCCTCGTTGCGGAAGACCAGGCGACCGTTGAACTGGCCGCCGACGCAGCGCAGCGCCGCCGCGGCCAGCACCCCTTCCGGCGCACCGCCCTGTCCCATGTACATATCGATCGTGGTTTCGGGGTCGGTCGTCGCGATCACGCCTGCGACATCGCCGTCACCGATCAGAACGACGCCGCAGCCGAGCGCACGCAGCTCCGCGATCAGGGCCGCGTGGCGCGGCCGATCGAGAACGCAGACGATGATATCGCCAGGCTCGACCCCCTTGGCTTCCGCCACGGCGCGCACATTATCGCTCGGGCTCTTGGCCAGATCGATGATCCCTTCGGGATAGCCCGGCCCAACGGCCAGCTTGTCCATGTAAGTATCGGGGGCGTTGAGCAGGCACCCTTCTTCCGCCGCGGCCAGCACGGCCAGCGCGTTGGGGCCGGCCTTGGCGGTGATCGTCGTGCCTTCCAGCGGATCGAGCGCGATATCGATTCGCGGCCCCTTGCCTGCAGCGCCCCCGACCTTCTCACCGATATAGAGCATCGGGGCTTCGTCCCGCTCACCCTCGCCGATAACCACGGTCCCGTCGATTTCGAGCTGGTCGAAAGCCTTGCGCATCGCCTCCACCGCAGCGGCGTCGGCGGCCTTTTCATCGCCGCGGCCGATCAGGCTGCTGGCGGCAATGGCGGCGGCTTCGGTAACGCGAACGAGTTCGAGCACGAGCACCCGATCGAGCTGCGAGCCAGTGGCTGGAAGGTCGGTATTCATGCTGGATTCAGTCCCCCGGGAGTGCTTGAAGGCGGCGCTTAGCCAGCGGGAGCGGGAATGTCGAGAATACACCTGACGCTTGTCTTGGCCTGGGCCGTCTGGGCGGCGCCCCTGACGGCACAGAATGCCGGCCCCGATGCGGTGGACGAAGCGTTCGAAGCTGCACGTGAGACTTATGGACCACCTCCGCCATCACGCTCGCAGCCCGATTGCAAGCAGCCCGAAGGCAATGAAATCGTGGTCTGCGCGCGGCTGGAGGAGCAATCGCAGTTCCGCATACGGTCAGATGAAGATGCGGAGGACGAATACGCCGCGGCGACGATGAACAAGGGCAATCCCCAGGCCCCCGATGTCGCGGGCCCGGGAATATTCAAGGGGCCGGCGACCGTTTCCGGCCTCTGCGTCATCCCGCCCTGCCCGCCGCCGCCGGCCTATATGGTCGATTTCGACGAACTGCCCGAAGCCCCGCCCGGCTCCGATGCGGAACGCGCCGCTCGCGGGCTGGCCCCGCGCGGATACGATGGCGAATTCACGCCCGAACCGGCAGAGGACGGAACCGCCGCGCCCGAAGACCCGGCGGGCACCGCGGAATGAGTCGCGTCGATCAGCCTTCGAGGATCTGCATCGACAGCGGCGGCGCCGTCAGGCTGTCCGAATCACGCAGGAGATCGAGCGCGCGCGCGACATTGCGCTGCGGCCCTTCGTGCGCGACCATCGCCACCAGGACTTCGCCGCCTTCTTCCTGCCGGCCCTGCTGAATCAGGCTTTCGATCGAAACGCCCGCGTCGCGCATCGCCGCGGTCAGTTCGGCCAGAACGCCCGGCCGATCCGCGACCGTGAAGCGCAGATAGCTGCGGCCCGTACGATGCCCAGCCTCGGCCCGCGCCATCGGGATCATCTCTGCCGAAGGGATCGAGAACGGCGCGCCGATTTCTCCGCGCGCAATGTCGATCAGGTCGGCGACCACCGCGCTCGCCGTCGGTCCGGCCCCGGCCCCGGCCCCCTGGAACAGCAGCCGGCCCGAGAAATTGCCTTCGGCAACCACCGCATTGGTCGCACCGGTCACATGGGCCAGCGGATGCCCCTTGGGCACCAGGCACGGTTTGACCCGCTGCAGCAGCGCGCAGGAATCGTCGCCGGTCCGTTCGAGATCGGCCATGCCGATCAGGCGGACGACATATCCCAGCGTGTCCGCCCGCGCGATATCTTCCGCCCGGATCGATGCGATCCCCTCGCACTCCACACCGGCGAAGTCGACTTTCGCGCCGAAGCCGATCGCCGCCAGGATTGCGAGCTTGTGGGCGGCATCGGTTCCTTCGATATCGAATGCCGGATCGGCTTCGGCAAAGCCGAGTTTCTGCGCATCGACCAGCGTCTCGCCGAAGTCCGCACCGCTCGCCTCCATCGTAGAAAGGATATAGTTAGAGGTGCCGTTGAGGATGCCGTAAATGCGCTCGATCGCGTTGGCGGCCGCCCCCTCGCGCAGCGCCTTGACCACCGGGATGCCGCCAGCCACGGCTGCTTCGAATTTAAGCGCAACGCCGCCGCTTTCCGCCAGTTCGGATAGTGCCTGGCCGTGATGCGCAACCATCGCCTTGTTCGCGGTGACCAGCGCCTTGCCCGCGCCGAGCGTGCCGCGCGCCAGGGTCAGTGCAGGCCCGTCGGCACCACCGACCAGTTCCACCACGACGTCGATATCGTCGCGCGCGGCCATTTCCGTCATGTCGTCGTGCCAGTCGAACCGCGTCAGATCGACGCCGCGATCCTTGCCCCGATCGCGTGCCGAAACGGCGACAATCTGCATCTCCCGGCCGGCCCTGGCGCGCAGAAGGGCAGCGTTGGTGTCCAGCAGGCGGATTACGCCTGCCCCGACAGTGCCAAGCCCGGCAAGGGCGATTCGCAGCGGTTCAGCCATCGGTGCGGCGAGCATGTTTAGCGCGTTTCATACGCGCGCCCTAACGCGCCGCCGCGCCGCATGGGAGCCAGTTTCGCTTGGGACCGCGCTAGTTGCGGTTGCGATGGCAAGGGCCGAGGCTCTGCCGCACGAAGGCGAAATCCTCCGCCGCCTGATAGCGCGAGGCGGAATCCTGCGCGATATTGGCTTCGCGCGGCAGCTCTTGCGGCAGGAAGCACGCGATCCGGTACCAGGCCAAGGTGTCGCGGGACGGCGGGCGCGCCGCCTGGTCGACGATCTCCGTCCAGGAAACGCCCCATACGGGGGCCATGTTGGGGCGCCGGACCACGGTGATCGAAACCGGGCCGTCCCCCTCGGTATCGAGGAACATCTGCGTTTCCGATTCGCCGGCAAGGTTGCCCTGCATCGAAAGAATGTCGCGCACCCCGGTGACCGAAGGCGGCGCGTCGGGCGCAGCAAGCTCTGCCAGGATGGGCCGCAAGCGCGCTTCGAGCGATTCGCTCCAGCGCAGTTGCGCCGTCGGGGCGATGAGCTGGATCTCGCCGGGACGGCCGCCGGTGCGCGCGAAGAGGACGACTTCCTGCCGCTTCAGCTTGGGCGGATCGCCATCCTCATCGAGCGGAACGTCAACCAGATAGCGAATCGATTCGCCGATCGGCGCATTGCCCGCGATCAGCGAAACGGTGCGCGCTTCGATATAGAGGCGGCCGTAGCCGGGCCGGACGTTGGGCGCGCGCTCGGGCTTGAGCTGCGCCTGCCTGCGCACCTCCGCGCGGATCACCAGATCGGCGGGATCGGCCAGATCGGCCAGATCGGCGTAAGTCGGGCCCGCACCCGGTCCGCTCGGTGCCGCCGGCTGGGCAGACGCGGGGATGGAACAGGCGAGCGCGAGGCCCCCCAGAACGGCAGCGCAGAGTGAATTGAGAGATCGGGTATGGGTCATATGTAATCCATTCTGATGCCGGATCGTAATTTCGTGAACCGTTCGGCGCCTCGGGCGTTCCAAGACTTGCAGGCCTGAATCGGCGGTTAACCGATAAAGCGTTTGCGCACCCTGGGTATCGAAGCTAATGATCGCGCTAGTCCGAGGCAATGAAACGATAAACGCCGCGGACGGGCCCATGCTGGCCAAGCGGCGCCTGGGTCTGATTGGCCTACGCGTCGCCGTGGTGCCGGCAGGGTGGACAATTGGGATTGCCCTCTGGCAAGGGTTTTCTTGTCGTGAGGAGAGTCGCCGGTCCTACACCGGCGAGAGACGATGGAGTGACGCGACTGAATGGCTTACGCTGACCAACAGATGAGCGGAAACCGGGTTGTCGCCCTGATCATAGTGGCGATCATCCATGTTCTGGTCGGGTATGCGCTGATCACCGGGCTTGCCTATGAGGCAGTGTCCCAGGTGGTGGAGCGTGTGACGACGGTCGATATCGAGGAACCGCCGCCCCCCGAACCAGAGGACGAACCGCCGCCCCCGCCCGAGCCCGACACGGCCCCGCCGCCGCCGGTCGCTCCGCCCCCGCCGATCAGTATCGCGCCGGCTCCGCCGCCGATCCGGACGCAACCGACGATTCCGCCGCCTGCGCCGCCTGTTCTGCGCGTGCCGCCACCGGCACCGCCGGCTCCGCCGCCGCCCCCGCCTCCGCCGCGGGTGCAGCCGAAGTCGCCGGAACCCCGGAACAATCCGGGTAGCTGGGTGACCAATTCGGATTATCGGAGCAGCTGGATCAACCGCGAATACAGCGGCACGGCATCCTTCGCGCTTCGCATCGGAACCAACGGTCGGGTGGAATCCTGCTCGATCACCGGCGGCTCGGCCCCGCAGGAGCTCAAGGAAGCGACCTGCAACCTGGTCGAACGCCGCGCCCGGTTCCGTCCGGCGACCGACGGTAATGGCGACGAAGTTGCCGGCTCGTACTCGAGCACCGTCCGCTGGGAGATCCCGAACTAGCAATTCCCGTGCGGCGCGCCGTGCGCGCGCCATGGTAACTCCTTCCTAATTTGCTTCTTTCTGAGAGGACTTTCGCAATGCTTATCGAACTTCTTGCCGCGGCGGGTGAAGCTGCTCCGCAGAACTCCTTCGGCTTCATGGAAGCCATGAACCAGGGCGGCCTGATCGCCTGGTCGATCTTCGGCGTGCTCGTGATCATGTCGGTCGGTTCGTTCTACATCCTGATTACCAAGCTGCTCGAACAGCAGAAGATCTTCAATCAGTACAAAAACGTGCGCTCGCACTTCTGGAAAGCCGGCACGCTGCGCGAAGGCTCGACCAAGCTCGACAAGAACAGCGCATGGCGCCAGATCGTCGACGATGGTCTCGCTGCTGAAGAAGCGCACACCAAGATGACCGACAGCCTCGAAGCGCACGACTGGATGCACGGCTCGCTCGCGCGTTCGGAAGCTGCGATCAATTCCAAGCTGGCCGGCGGTCTGCCGTTCCTCGCAACGGTCGGTGCGACTGCGCCGTTCGTGGGTCTGCTCGGGACCGTTATCGGTATCTACCGCGCCCTGATCAACATCGGCATCGCCGGTTCGGCCTCGATCGACAAGGTCGCCGGCCCCGTCGGTGAGGCGCTGATCATGACCGCCATCGGTCTTCTCGTCGCGGTTCCCGCGGTGCTCGCCTACAACTGGCTGCAGAGCCGCAACAAGCGCATCGCCGAACTGCTTTCGGGCTTCTCGACCGATCTGCTGGCCAACATCAATTCCAAGGGTGCGGTGAAGCCGGCCCTGATGACCAAGCCTTCGACGCAGCAGGCCGGGAAGGCCGCAGCGACTGCGCCGGCGGCAAAGCCGGCCGGGTCGACCACCGCCGCGCCGAAGCGCTGATTGCGCCGTTACGCCGGGCCGGAACATTCCGGCCCGGCGACGCAGGCAAGTGAAATAGTTGGATAGGATATAGCCATGGCGATTTCGATGGGAGGCGGTGGTCAGGAACGACCGATGTCGGACATCAACACCACGCCGCTGGTGGACGTGATGCTGGTGCTCCTGATCATCTTCCTGATCGCGGTTCCGGTCGCGATCCAGACGATCGAGAAGCTGCGCATTCCGGTGTTCGAATCGACCGAATCGAAGGATAAGGTCGAAAACCTGCAGCTCACCGTCAGCACGACCGACAACGCCGGGCGCAGCGCGGGTGAACCAGGGTTCGAAGGGGCATCGCGCGAAGGCCAGTGCCGGGTCTATTTCGGCAATACGACGCCGGTGGATTCGCAGGAGCTTTACGATCGTGCGTTCGAACGGCTCGACGCGATCGTTCAGCGCGCCGGTGGCGCGGAAGCGATCATGGATGATCCCGACCAGATACCACAGGTGCACATTCGCGGTGACGTGAACGCCCCGTGGCAGTGCATAGCCGGCACGATCTACAACGTGCAGGCGGCCGGCTATCCGACCGTCGGTTTCATCTCCAACCCGGTCGATCCGAACGGCTGATCGGGCGCAAGGACAGGATTCAGGAGTAGCCCACCATGGCAATGTCAGGCGGCCGCGACGACGGCGCACCGATGATGGAAATGAACACGACGCCGTTGATCGACGTCATGCTCGTGCTCCTCATCATGTTCATCATCACGATCCCGGTGGCGACCCACTCGGTCGACATCGATCTTCCGGCACCGAACCCCAACCCGCCGCCGGAAAACCAGATCGATCCGATCAAGAACAAGATCGTCATCACCCAGGCAGGCGAAATCCTGTGGAACGGCGATTCGATCGATCAGGGCGAACTCGTTCGCAATCTGGAAATCAGCAAGACGATCGATCCCGAGCCGGAACTGCAGTACGAGCCCGAGCAATACGCCAGCTACGATCTGTCGGTGAAGGTGCTCAACATCATCAAGGGCTCCGGCGTCTCCAAGTTCGGCTTCGTCGGCAACGAAAAGTACCGGACTTTCGACAAGCCAGCCGGCGCGTAAGCTCTCGGTTAGATACCGCATTGAAGAGGGGGTGGAGCAATCCGCCCCCTTTTTTCGTTACCTCTCTAGCCGGACCTCCCCGCAAAGCACGGGGCCGAACCCGCCATGCGATTTCATGGCGTGACCGGACCGGGGGATTTCGCCAACCGGCACCAGGTCAGGTCTGTTCATCTTCCTCAGCCGCCTCGACACGCATTGCCACCGCCCCGAGCGCTTCGGCTTCCAGCAGCAGTTCCTCATCCACCGCGCCCTGCGGCATGGATTCGCGACCGATCATCGTCATGACCGGCACTGCCAGGGGGCTGACCCGATCGAGCGAAACGTGAACCAGCTGCTCCGCAGAACGTTCGAGCAGATCCGCCAATCGACCGACATCCGTTAATCGCGCACGCGCATCGGCCCAGGCCGCTTCGAGCAGGACATGTTCCGGCTCGTACTTGCGCAAGACATCGTAGATGAGATCGGTCGAAAACGTGACCTGCTTGCCGGTCTTGCGTTTGCCCGGGTGCTGCCGCTCCACAAGGCCGGCGATAACTGCCACCTCGCGAAACGCCCGCCGCAGAAGGTGTGATTCCGTCACCCACTCAACGAATTCGTGCGCCAGAATGTCGGGCGAGAGAAGCGGGGCCGGATCGACCACTGGCTTCAGGCCCCAGACGGCAAGCGAGTAATCGTTGGCGACGAACCCGCCGGGGGCCAGCCCGCGATCTTCCATCCGCCGGGTGATCAGCATCCCGAGGCTCTGGTTCGCGTTCCACCCTTCGAAGGTGTAATAGACGCTGTAGTGCTTGCGCGCGTGAGGGAAGCTCTCGACCAGCAGTTCACCGGGGCCCGGAAGGCGGCTGCGCCAATCCTGCACTTCCAGCCACTCGCGCACGTCGTCGGGGAAGCGGGCCCAGCCCGCGCGATCGACCAGCATGGCCCGGACGCGGTCGGCCAGATGCGTGGTCAGGGGCAGGCGCTGCCCGCCATACGACGGGATCGTGGCGGATGCCTTCGCCGCACGCACGATGACATCCATGTCCTTGAGCTGCTCCACCTCCAGGCTCATGCCGGCAAAGAAGAACGTATCGCCGGGCGAAAGCGTCGCTGCGAAACGCTCCTCCACTTTCCCAAGCTGGCGACCGTTGCGGAAACGCACGGTGAGCATTTCGGAATCGACGATGATCCCTGCGTTCATCCGGTGGCGCTGCGCCTGTTCGGGATGGGCCAGGCGCCAGATCCCCTG
Source organism: Pelagerythrobacter marensis (assembly GCF_001028625.1). Taxonomy (NCBI): domain Bacteria; kingdom Pseudomonadati; phylum Pseudomonadota; class Alphaproteobacteria; order Sphingomonadales; family Erythrobacteraceae; genus Pelagerythrobacter; species Pelagerythrobacter marensis. The sequence continues at coordinate 2,235,248 of NZ_CP011805.1, forward strand.
CCGATCGCGCACGATCCGTTTGAAACGGTCGTAAGCGCGCAGCGCGTAGCCGCCGTTCTCGACGAAGCCGAGCACTCTCTGCCAGACCTCGTCGTCCAGCCAGGCATAGGCGAGGCTGGACCGGACTTCGGCCAGCAGGGCCGCCTCCTCAAACGGTGCAGCGCAGGCGCAGGCCATTACATGCTGGGCCAGAACATCCAGCCCGCCGGGGCGGAAATCCTCGCGGTCGCGTTGCCCGGCGTCGACCGCTTCCCTGGCCGCGGTCGCTTCGAGAAACTCGAACCGGTTGCCCGGCACCAGGATCGCGCGGCTCGGCTGGTCCAGCCGGTGGTTGGCACGGCCGATGCGCTGGAGCAGCCGGCTCGACCCCTTGGGCGCGCCCATCTGCACCACGCAGTCGATATCGCCCCAGTCGACCCCGAGGTCGAGGCTGGCAGTGGCCACCAGTGCCCGCAGTTCCCCGCGCGCCATGGCCCCTTCGACCTTTCGCCGCGCCTCTTTCGCGAGCGAGCCGTGATGTATCCCGATGGGCAGATTGTCGTTGTTCACATCCCACAGGAGCTGGAAGACGAACTCGGCGAGGAAGCGGGTATTGGTGAAGATCAACGTCGTGCGGTTGCGCCGTATCTCTTCGTAAAGTTGGGGTATCGCCCAGCGTCCCGCGTGCCCGCCCCACGGGACGCGTTCTTCGACGGGCAACAGGATCTCGACCTCTGCCGGCGCGCCCGGCTCCCCCTCGACCAGGGCGACAGTCTCGATCTCGCCCCACGGCGCCAGCCATTCGCGGTATGCTTCGGGCCGGGCGACAGTGGCCGACAGCGCAGCGCGCTGCATCTTCGGGGCGAGCGCCTGCAAGCGGGACAGTGCCAGTGCAAGCAGGTCCCCCCGCTTGCCCGTCGCGAAGGCATGAACCTCGTCGATGACCACTCGCCGCAGATCGGCGAACATCTCCATGCTGTCGGGATAGCTCAACAGCAGGGACAGCGATTCCGGCGTGGTCAGCAGCACATGCGGCGGACGCCCGCGTTGCCGTCGCTTGCGGTCGGCGGGGGTGTCTCCGCTGCGGGTTTCAACCCGTATCGGCAGGCCTATCTCTTCGATTGGCGCCATCAGGTTGCGCTGGACATCATGCGCCAGCGCCTTGAGCGGCGACACGTAAAGCGTATGCAGCCCTGCCGGCGGAGGATCCTCTCCAGTCCGCGAGGAGCAGAAATCCGCCAGGGTCGGAAGGAAGCCGGCGAGCGTTTTGCCCGCCCCGGTGTCGGCGACCAGCATGGCATGTCGCCCCGCGTCGGCTGCCGCCAGCATTTCCGCTTGGTGCCGCCGTACCCGCCAGTCGCGCGCGGCGAACCAGGCTTCTATTTCCGGCGGAACCACCGCGTCAGGCATCGGGCGAAGGTTTTGGAGGCATGGCAGTCACTCCAACAGATTTCGCGAGCTTGCGAAAGGTTCCACGCCGACGTTCGCTGGTGCGGTTCAGCTTCGCACTGCAGCATCCATCGCATGCGCCGAACAGTGCGGAACTCTCCAGCGAACGAAAAATGCGGTGAAGTAATGCAGGTCGGCGTGCGCAGCCGGCCCGCGTTATTCGTGCCCTTCGTTCTCGGCATCCGCGGCAGCGCGGAGATCTTCCGGAGCAACGCCGAGCAGCGCCGAAAGGCGATCGAGTTCGCTGTCGTCGAGATCGGACAGTTCGCGGGGTTGCGGCAGTTGCTCACTGCGCTCCTGAAAGTTCTCCATCATATCCGGCATCATTTCCAATACCGCCGGCATGACCTCGTTCATCGCGGACATTACTTGCGGATCGGCGAAAATCAGCATCGATTCCGCCGCATAGCGGCCCCCGACCGGGGTCTGGAAAAAGCGATCGAGCTCGACAAGATCGGACCGTTCGAACCGCACGGCGTAGGCGCGGGCCAACCCGGCACGATACGAAGGTTCTATTCCCTCGACCAGATCGCCGACCATTTCGACCATAATCTGCGAGAAAACGGCGCTGCGCTCCTCATACGCGGGATCGAGAATCGCAATGATGTCGCCCAATCGCGCATCACCCATTTCCGCGAGATCGCTCTGGTCCATGCCGCCAATCGCGCGGAGCTGCGCCAGTGGCACCTGTTTCATGGAGCCCATGATCGCGTTCATCATCGGTTCCATGGTTTCATCCATCAGCCGGGCATAGGTCCCTTCCGGGAAAATCCTGGCAACGACCGCTTCGGCCTGCGGCAGGCGGGCTTCCTGCGCCGGCGTCAACGCTTCGGTGGGGAACATGTCCGCCAGGTTGCCGGCGAGAGCTTCGACGTCTTCCATGCTTTCGGCAGGGGACTGCGTGTCCTGCGCCACAAGGGGAGACAGCGGCACCGAAACCAGAGCCGCCGCAAAACACCAGTTCTTCATCTTCACGTCGCTTCTCCCCACCCAATTGCCAGCTTCAATGCCCCGCCTGGGCACCACGCTCCAGACCCGATAGCGCAAGCTGTTCGTCGATCTGCGCCATCAGCCGCTCCAGCCCCGCCTCGCTATCGCTCTCTGCCCGGGCGACCAGCACGTCCTGCGTGTTGGAAGCGCGGAGCAGCCACCAGCCGTCATCGGTCGTCACCCGCACCCCGTCCGTTCCGTCGACCTGCGCAGGCCCGTCGGCCAACCGCGCACGGACTTCGTCGATAGCGGAGAACTTGCGGCTTTCATCGACCTGAAAACGCATTTCGGGCGTGTTGATCATTGCCGGCATGGCCCCGCGCAGCGCCGTGACCGACTTGCCCAGCCGCGCGCTCGCGGCCAGCAACCGCACCCCGGCATAGAGCGCATCGTCATACCCGTAGTAATCGTCGGCGAAGAAGACGTGCCCGCTCATCTCGCCCGCAAGCGGCGCCCGAGTTTCCTTCATTTTGGATTTAATCAGCGAGTGCCCGGTCTTCCACATCACCGGCTTCCCGCCCAGCGCGGCCACCTGATCGAACAGGGCGCGGCTGGCCTTCACATCGGCGATAACCGTCGCGCCGGGCTGCCGGATCAACAGATCTTCGGCGTAGATCGAAAGCAGCTGGTCCCCCCAGATCACGCGCCCTTGGCCGTCGATCGCGCCGATCCGGTCGCCATCGCCATCGAATGCAACGCCGAAATCGAGGCTCTTTTCCGCGACCAGCGCCCGCAGGTCGGCCAGATTCTCCTCGACAGTGGGATCGGGATGATGATTGGGAAAATTGCCGTCGACATCGGTGTAGAGAAGGTGGTGCTCGCCCGGCAGGCGCGCCGCAAGCGCTTCGAGTGCGGGGCCGGCGGCGCCGTTCCCCGCGTCCCAGCCCACCCGCACGTCCGCCAGTGCGCCGCGGTCGATCCCGGCGAGACCGGCGAGCAACCGTTCGATGTAGTCTTCCAGGATTTCGCGCGTTTCGACCGCCCCGGCGCCATCGGGCCAGGCCCCCTCCGCAGACAGTCTGCCGAGCCGCTGAATATCCTCCCCGAAGAACGGCCGTCCCTGGAATACCATCTTGAAGCCATTGTAATTGGCGGGATTATGGCTGCCGGTTATCTGAATGCCGCCATCCACCTCTTCCGCTGAGGCTTCGGCAAAATAGAGCATCGGTGTCGGCCCCATCCCGACCCGCACGACATCGCAGCCGCTCGCAGTGAGCCCTTCTACCAGCGCGTGTTCGAGCACCGGCGAACTGACGCGCCCGTCATACCCCACTGCAACGGTGCGACCGCCCGCCTCGCGCAGGAGAGTGGCGAAGCTGCGCCCGATCGCGCGGGCATCGTCGGGGCCGAGCGTTTCGCCGATTATACCGCGAATGTCGTATTCGCGCAGAACGGTGGAATGGAACTGATGCGCCATGCGATCCCTTCAAGATTGGTCGAGCCCCTGGGGGGGCAGATGATCGAGCAACAGGTCGCGCGCGGCATTGGCCTCGTGCACCTGTCCGGCGGTTCCGCCCCGGTCAGGGTGGACCACGGCCACTAAACGCTTGTGCGCGGCAATTATTTCCCCGCGATCGGCACTACCGGCAACCCCGAGCAGCCGCTGCGCCCGCGCCACCGCCTGCTGGCGGGAGGAACCGGCACGAAGATAGTCCCACGGCCACTTGCCGAAAAGCATTCTGCAGCCGATCGCAATCACTGCCGCGATGACGATCAGCCGCATCACGGGTCAGGCAAGCTCCAGCTCGGGCGATCGGCGCGTCGTCTCCGGCAAGTGAAGCCCTGCGACCAGACTGCGCAGTTCCTGGCGGGCGACCAGATGGCTGGTGCCCAGTTCCCCCAGATGCCCCTTGTCGAGCAGGGTGAGGCCGGAGGGGAACAGTTCGCGGTAAATCACGCGTTCCGACAGTCCCTTGGCCACGCGGAACCCGGCCCGCTTCGAAAGTTCGGTCAGCGCGCGTTCGATCCGCTGCATGTTGCGCGCCTCGACATGGCCGGTCCGATTGCGCACCACGACCCAGTCGATTTCCTGGCGGCGTTCCAGCGCGCGGGTCTTGCGGGTTTCCCAGATCAGTTCGGCATAGAAGCTGAGCCGGCGGACCTTGAAAGTCTCGGCATCGACCTGGCCGATCAGATCGAAATCGACGAAGCTGTCGTTGAGCGGGGTGACGAGCGTATCGGCACCGGTGGCCGCGTGGCGTGCCAGCGGATCGTCGCGGCCGGGCGTATCGATGACGATGAAATCCATCCCCTCGCCCAGACGCTCCAGCACGCTGTCGAATTCGTCCGCCTCACCCCCGCCGAAAACGTCGCATCGCGCGCTCGGCAGATGGATGCCGCGCCGCTCTTCGGTCTCCGCCCGATTTTCGAAATAGCGGTGCATGGTGCGCTGGCGCGAGTCCAGATCGAGCGCAGCGACCCGAGCCCCGCGATAGGCCAGCGCAACCGCGACATGGACCGCGGTGGTCGACTTGCCGGTCCCGCCCTTCTCATTGGCGAAAACGATCCGATGGGGGCTCTGATCGGGCACGGCGGCAGGGTTCCTGTCTGTTGTCATTGGCGGGCGTCAACGGCTAGTTGGCGCGATCCAGCTTTATCGGAGGCCCCGGGCCCGTGCAAACCGCGACCGAGCTTGAAATGTTGAGAACGACCGTTGCCCGGCTGAGGGCGGGCGGCAAAACACTCGCCCTGGTCCCGACAATGGGTGCGTTGCACGAAGGGCACCTGACATTGGTGCGCGAGGCGCGCGCGCGCGCGGATCGGGTGGCGGTATCGATTTTCGTGAATCCGACGCAGTTCGGGCCCAACGAGGATCTCGATGCCTATCCCCGTCAGATGTCCGAAGATGCACGAATGCTGGAGGCGGAGGGGGTGGACCTGCTCTGGGCCCCCGGGGTCGGACAAATGTATCCTGATGGTTTTGCCACCACGATTTCGGTGGCTGGGGTGAGCGAAGGCTTCTGCGGTGCCACCCGGCCCGGACACTTCGACGGCGTGGCGACAGTCGTTTGCAAGCTGTTCAACCAGGTCTGCCCCGACCTTGCGCTGTTCGGCGAGAAGGACTGGCAACAGCTCGCAGTGATCCGCCGCATGGCTCGCGATCTCGATCTGGTCGAACCCCGCGCCGATGCGATCCATGGCGTGCCGACCGTGCGCGAGGCAGACGGTCTCGCGATGTCGAGCCGTAACCGGTATCTCTCGCCCGAAGCGCGCGAAGCGGCCGCCACGCTGCCGCGCGCGATGCGCGAGGCGATCGCGCGAATGGAAGGCGGCGATGACGTGCAGCCAACGCTGGCTTCGCTGGAAGAAACGCTGCTGGGCGCGGGTTTTTCGCAAGTCGACTACGCAGATCTTGCCGATGCGGCGAGCCTGGAGAGGCTCGACACGCTCGGCCCGGCCCCCGCGCGGTTGCTGGTGGCCGCCCGGATCGAGGGGACGCGGCTGATCGACAACATGGCGGTCGGGCAGAAGCCCGGCTGAAAGCCAACCTCCCGGCTTATTCCCGGATTAGCTGGTGCGATTGATGGTATATCCTGCGAGTTTCCATTGGCCGTCGGTATCGAGGTGGAAGGAGACGACTTCTTCCATTGTGATGCCGCTTTGTCCTGCTGTTGCGAAGCGGATGGACATGTATCGGCCTGGGGGCAGCGGTCCGTTGTCGCTGGGGCTGATGACGACGCGCATGATGGCGCGCCATTCGCGGTTGCTGACGGCGCCGAGCATGGCGCGTTGCTGTGCGGTGTTGCCGACGAAGCGGTCGCGCGCGATGCTGGCCTGCATGATGGGCGAGGATTTGTCCCAGATGTCGCCCATTTCGTAGCGGTCCACCGCTGCCACGATGTGGAGCGCGGCGTTGAGGAACTCGCTCGGCCCGAGTTGCACGGGCACCGCGGCGGGCGGCGAACCGCCCGCCTGGGCCGCAGGTCCGTTGCGACCCTGCGCGGCAAGACCGGACGATGCAGCCATGCAGCACGCGGCCACGAATGTCAGGGCGATGCGCCCCGGCAGATGCGACCGCGACACTATCATCGACGGGTAACCGGCGCCGGCCGCTCGACAGCCGTGGTATAGAGTTCGATCAGGACCTGGCGATTGCGCAGTTCGCGTTTCTGCGAACCGGTCGGCACTTCCAGATCGCGCGAGGCGCGGGCATAGACGGGGACCTCGCCGACCATGCTGCGCAGGGCATTGGCCGATGCCGCCGCACGGCGGGCAGCCAGCGCATCGTTGTATTCGGTGTCGCCCATGGTGTCGGTGAACCCGGTCACGATAACCTCCCGGTAGTCGCCGCCGCGGACCTCTTCGGCCACCTGGCGGAGCGTGGCGTGACCCTGATCGTCGATCGCGGCGCTGTCAAATGCGAAGTTGAAGCGATAGGTCTTGGCCGGCTTGGCCGGGGTTGCCGGCCCTGCGACGGTGACGACTTCGGGCGCCAGAAGGCGATCGAGCAGCGATGCGCATTCCGGCTCGCGGAAGTAGGTGTTCTCCACCCGTGCCTTCTTGTCGAACCTGATCTGGTACTGGCACGAGACATATTCGTCGCCGTTGCCGGTGTAGAAGTTGAGGATGTAATTCCACTTCCGGACGAAGAACACCCCTTCGTGGAAGTGCGGCACGTCGAGCAGGGTGTAGATCTGGTTCTTGGTCATGCCCGGGGTGACCATCGCGACATTGCGCGGCGGTACGAAGGCCCCGTCCTTGCGCGTGGCCTTGCGCGGTTCGGGAAACTCCACCGAAGTGTCGTGCCCGGGGCGGTAGGTGGGCGTGCCCTGGCCTGGCTCTGCGGCTCCGGCAGAGCCGGCACAGGCCATGGCAAGGGCGGCGGCAGCGATCACGGGGTTGCGAATGTTCACCTGACGATCTCCAAAATTTGTTAGGTCGAAGGGGGATGCGGCGATCCAGCGTGTCAGAACTGGATCCCTGCACCGATCGCCGCACCGGCCTGGTTGCGAGTGTTGTAGGTACCGGTGGCGCGGACCACGAACCGGCCGTTGTCCGAAGCCTTCGAGAACCCGATCGCGATGGCCTGTTCACCCTGCCAATGCGAAATCCCGAAGCCCATGATCCCCATGCCCGGCTCGAAAGCCTGCGGGACCATGCCCATCGCCATGGCCGAAGCCGTGCCGCCGTTCGCATCGTTGCGATAATCGGACAGGTCGAACCGCAGATCCGCGATCATGGCATCGGTATAGTAGTTCGCCTGGTTGAGCGTATCGGCCAGGCCGGCATTGAGCTGGCCCAGGTTCACCGCATCGGTGGGGGCGACCCCGGCTGCAAGGTTGGTGATCCGGGTCCCGCCCATGTCGATGCCATTGCCATCGATGGTCGGACCGTTCTCGATCGCAATGCTCTCAAGCCCGGTCAGGTTGGGGTTCAGTGCGACCTGAACCTCCGTCCCATTCTGGTGGATCATCATGTTGTTGCCGGCCGTGAAGCTGGCGGTGGAACCCGGTGCGACATTGGCCACACTCGAACCCGTCGCCACGCCCGACCCGGTCGCGCCGGTGGTAACGTTCCACCCGGCAGCAGCCGTGTCGCCGACCGCCTGGATCGCCGCTTCGACGTTGTTGTAGACGTTGCCACCCACCGCAATCTGCGTGTTGATGGTGTTCGTCGTCGGATCGTAGCTCGATCCCGGGCTGAGCGAGGAAGCAATGCTGTCGCCCAGGGCAACGATCTGGCTGCCGTTCACCGCATCGGTGCTGGTCGACGAAAGCTCGCCCGCCGTCACCCCGGTGATCTTGCCGGTCCCGTCGGCATTGACGGTCACGTTGCCGAACTGCGGGCTCTCCGCCATCTCGATGTTCACCGAACCCGTCGCCGGATCGGTAACCGTGCGAATGTTCGCACCCGAATACCCCCCAGACGTCGTACCCTCACCCTGAATGGTCAAAACCTGACCAGACGAACGGCTCACCGTACCACCAGCATTGCCGGCGAAAGCGATACTGACACTGCCAACCGCAGCCTGCAGCTGGTCGACATTGACGGCATCGGTTCCGGCCACGCCGGCAGCCAAGTTGGTGATCCGGTTACCGCCGTTGTCCAGCCCCGAACCGCTCAACGACACAGTGCCGTTCGGCCCACCGGCGACAGTCACGCCGTCATTGTTAAGCGTGGTATCGCCAGCGGTAACACTGCCCGCAGCCGTCAGATCGAGATCGGGATTGAGAGCGACTTCGATCTCACCCGCATCGTCGCCGCCCGTCTGGGCGATGGTAATGTTCCCATCGCCGGTGAACGTCACCGTGCCATTCGGGCCGATGTTGGCACCGTTGGTCCCATCGGTGATATTCCAGCCCGAACTTGCGATGGCTTCGACCGCCTGCAGCTGGGCGACATTGACCGCATCGGTATCCGCGCTGCCGGCGGCAACGTTGGTCAGCTGGCGCTCTGCCCCGGCCGAACCGATGGATACTTCGCCCGCCGAGTTCTGCGGAGCGGCAAGCGCGAACGCGGTATAGCCGATCTGCGAACCGACCGAAGTCGTGCTACCGGCTCCCAATGCCACGCTGCCGGAGAAGCTGGCGTTGGCACCGGCACCGATTGCAATCGACTGAACGCCGTCGGAGATCGAGTTGGTCCCCAGGGCAATGCCGTCCGCCTGCGACACCTGCGAGTTCTGGCCGATCGCGGTACCACCCGGCGCCGTCATCTGGACCACTGCACCATTGCCGAGGCCGATACCGTTGTCGCCATTGACCACCGTCGTCGGCCCGACGGCCACCGAATCCTGTCCCACCGCGAGCGAATCGACTGCGGTCGAATTGGCATGGAAGTACATCGTCGAAGTGACGGAGATCGAACCGATCGCACCTTGCAGCTGCCGCAGGGTAACGGCGTCCTGCGACTGCGTACCATCGGCCACATTGGTGATCTGCCGATAGTCGCCGGTTGCCGCGTTGCCGACAGACACTGCGCCCAGCAGGGTCGCGTCCGTCGTATTATACGGCACATATCCCAGCCCCGCCGGCGTCGTGCCGACGACCGGAGCGATTGCGCGGTTGGATACCGAACCTGCGCCGAGCGCCAGCGAACCGTCGATACTTGCCTGCGCACCCGCGCCGATCGCGGTGGACGATGCGCCTGTTGCGCTCGCGGCCACACCTGCCGCCATCGAATCCGTTCCGGTAGCCCCGTCGTTGTTATAGTTGGCCTGGATCACTCCCCCGTCGTTGACGCTGTAGTAACGGGTTCGCGCATCTTCCAACTGGTTCACATTGACCGCATCGGTGCCGGCGACGCCGGGCCCGACATTGGCGATCACCAAGCCGCCTGCGTCGATCCCGCTGCTGGTCACGCTGGGCCCCGCGGCGATGGTCAGACCATTGGTGTCGATGGTGGTATCACCCACCGTCAGGCTGCCCGCCGGGGTCAGATCGACATCGGGGTTGAGGGCGATCTCGACTTCGCCGTTGTCGTCGGCGCCCGTCTGGGCAACCGTGATGTTGCTGTCACCAGTGAACGTCACCGTCCCGTTCGGGCCAATGTTCGCACCCGTCGTTCCGTCGGTCACGTTCCAGCCGGCGTTGGCCACGCTGTCCAGCTGCGTCAGTGCATCCTGCACATTGGTGTAGGTGTTCGTGCCGACCGTCAGCGAAGCCGTCACCGTGTTGGTCGTCGGATCATAGACCGATCCACCGCCCAGCGAGGTCGCCGTGCTGTCGCCCAGCGCCGTCAGCTGATCGACGTTCACCGCATCGGTGCCGGCAACGCCCGGGGCGACGTTGGAGATCACGAGGTTGCCCGCGTTGATCCCCGTCGTGGCGATCACCACCGGTCCGGCCGTCAGGCTGTTCACGGTGATATCGTCAGCCAGGTCGAACGTAACATCGTTGCTGCCGGCGGTTTTCGTAACCTCGATATTGCCGTCGGCATTATTGAGATCGACATCCGCACCGGTCGCGCTCGCCACCGAGACATTGGTCGCATTCGCACCCTGCGCACTGACGTTCCAGCCCGCGCTCGCTGTCTGGTTGACGAGATCAAGCTGCTCTTCCGTCGCCGCACGGCCGACGGTCGCAAAGCTCGGATCGGCCAGCGTCGTGTTGCTCAGGCCCGTGATGTCGTTCGTCACCCCGCTCAGGGCAACCGTCCCGCTGGTCACACCATCGGTGTTCACGACAGTGTTGCCCACCGTCAGGCTACCCGCCGGGGTCAGATCGACATCCGGGTTGAGGGCGATTTCGACTTCGCCGTTATCGTCGGTACCCGTCTGGGCGACCGAGATATTCGCATCGCCGGTGAACGTCACCGTTCCATTCGGGCCGATGTTGGCGCCCGTCGTGCCGTCGGTCACGTTCCAGCCGGCATTGGCCAGCGATTCAACCTGCTGCAACTGCGCCACGTTGACCGCGTCGGTCAGTTCGGTGCCTGCCGCAACGCTCGTGATCTGGCGGGTTTCGGTGTCGCGGTTGCCGACACTCACCGCTCCTAACGTGCTGCGCCAGATCGCCGAAGTGTCGGTCGAGGCCAGGCCCGTCAGCGGGTCATACCCCGCAACGCCCGCAGCAGTACCAGCAACCGAACCACTGCCCAGTGCGACACTATCCTCGACAATGGCGCCCGAGCTGGCCCCAAGAGCCACCGCGCGATTTGCGGCGGCGCCGGAACTGCTACCGATGGAAACCGTGGAGTCGGCCGTTACGTTGTTACCGGCCAGGAAGCCCAGCGACACATTGTTGTCGCCTGTGACGTTGTTGCCAGCGTTCTGACCCATGGCGGTGTTGCTATCACCCGTGACAGTGCGGCCCGCTGCCACACCATAGGCGGAGTTGAAATCACCGATGGTTTCAAACCCGGAGGCATAACCGACCGCCGTATTGTTGCTGCCCTCGCTGTTGCGGAAAGCGAACGAGCCCATGGCGACATTCTGAATGCCGACCAGATTGGAGGCCGACTGGCGCCCGATCAGGACGTTGTCCTGCCCCTGCGCGCTCAGGCCCGCGGCGCTGCCGACCACGACACTATAGGGTGCATTGGCATTCTGCGCCGCGCTCGCGCCGATAGCGACGATATTGCGGCTCGCAGGATCCATGCCGCTCCCGGCACCGTCGCCGACCGCGACGACTGCAATGCCTGGCGCAGAAGCACCCGATCCGACTGCAACGCTCGTGTTTCCGGCGGCGGATGCACCGTTACCAACCGCCGTGGCACCGCTCCCTGCCGCGGAAGCGTTGATCCCGGCGGCCAGGGCCTTGTTCCCTGTCGCGCCGTCGTTGTTGTAGTTGCCATCGGCCGCAGAGCCATTGTTGACGCTGTAGAAGTGCGTCGTCGCAGCGGCCTGCGCGGCCTGAAGCTGGTCGATGTTGACCGCGTCGGTGCCGGCAACGCCGGGCGCGACGTTGGAGATCACCATGCCGCCGGCATTGATCCCCCCGGTGGTCACACTGGGACCGCCGGCAATGGTCAGGCCATTGGGATTGATCGTAGTGTTGCCCGCAACCAGGCTGTTCACGGTGATATCGTCAGCCAGGTCGAACGTGACATCGTTGCTGCCGGCGGTCTTGGTCACCTCGATATTGCCGTCGGCATTGTTGAGGTCGACATCTTCGCCGGTCGCGCTTGCCACCGAGACGTTGGTCGCATTCGCACCCTGTGCGCTGACGTTCCAGCCGGCGCTCGCCGTCTGGTTGACCAGCGCAAGCTGCTCTTCGGTCGCCGCGCGGCCTACCGTGCCGAACGTCGGATCGGTCAGCGTCGTGTTGCTCAGACCCGTGATGTCGTTCGACACCCCGCTCAGAACCACACCGCCGCTGGTCACACCATTAGCCGCAACCGCCGTCGTCGTGACGCCGTCAGTCACTGTGACGCCGGTGGTATCGACCACCGTATCACCCACCGTCAGGCTGCCCGCCGGGGTCAGATCGACATTCGGGTTGAGGGCGATTTCGACTTCGCCGTTATCGTCGACACCCGTCTGGACGACCGAGATGTTGGCGTCGCCGGTGAACGTCACCGTTCCGTTCGGGCCGATGTTCGCACCCGTCGTGCCGTCGGTCACGTTCCAGCCGGCATTGGCCAGCGATTCGACCGCCTTCAGCTGCGATACGTTCACCGCGTCGCTATCCTGCGTACCGGCGGCCACATTGGTGATCTGCCGGGTATTGCCGGCACTGCCGACGCTGACCGCTCCGCGCGAGGTGCTGTCGGTCGCGGTAATGGCCGCGGCGTCGCCCGGCAGCGCGCCGGTCGGGACATAACCCGTTGCACCCGCCGCCGTATTGGCAATCGACCCGCTACCCAGAGCCAGACCGCCCGACACAGTCGCGCTGGCACCGGCGCCCAGTGCCGCACCATTCGCCGCTGAAACGTTCGCCAGCGGTCCCACCGCGACGCCGCCGGGAGCCAAGCCAGACACCGTTGCTTCGGTACCAAGGGCAACACCGGTTATGCTCGCCGCACTGACTTCTGCCCCGTCACCGACCGCGGTTGAAAATTGGGCCAGAGCGTTGGCATCGTCGCCTATGGCCGTCGCTCCGTCCGCATTCGCGATTGTCTCGGAGCCAATCGCAGTCGCTCCGTCGCCGTTGGTCGTGGCAGCCCGGCCAATGGCGACCGCGCCCCCATCGGTGTTCCCACCGGTCGCGAGAGCGTTCTGCCCCATGGCAATACTGCCATCATCGTCAGCCAATGCATCCACGCCGGCGGCCAGTGCGTTCGTTCCAGTGGCACCGTCGTTGTTGTAGTTGCCACCGACAACGCCGCCATCGTTGACGCTGTAGTAGTGTGTCGTTGCCTCAGCCTGCGCGGCCTGCAACTGCGCCACGTTGACCGCATCGGTCAGTTCGGTGCCCGCTGCGACATCGGTGATCTGGCGGGTGATGCCATTCGCCGCATCGCCGACGCTCACCGCGCCCGACGTGCTCTGCCAGGTCGGCGTCGTGTCGGTCGAGGCAAGGCCCGTCACCGGGTCATAGCCTGCCACACCGGCAGCGGTATCCGCAACGGAGTTGCTGCCCAGCGCCACGCCGTCTTCGACCGTCACGCTGCTGCTCGTGCCCAGCGCGGTGGCGCCGCTGACATCGGCCAGGGCATTTTCGCCAAGCGCCGCGCCTGCATTGATCGCCGGATCGACCACGCCGCCGTTGTAGGTGGCAACCGCGCCGTCACCGAAGGCCGCGCCGCCATTGCCGGCCCGCGCCGAGGCGCCCATTGCCACCGAACCGGTAGCGATGGCGTCATGGCCGATTGCAATGCTGCGTTCGCCCAGCGCCCTTGAAGCGGCACCGAGGGCAACGCTTCGCGTGCCGACGGCGGTCGCCGACGCACCCCCTGCAAAAGACTGCGAACCGCTTGCAGAAGCGGAGCTGCCAACTGCTACGGCCTGAAGATTGGAAGCAGCGGCATAATTGCCCAGCGCCGTCCCCTGGGCACCGCTGGCGTTGCTATTGAAGCCGAGGGCGGAAGATTGCGCACCGGTTGCGACGGATGAACTACCGACAGATACGGATGATCCGCCACTCCCCCTAGCATTAGCGCCCAGAGAAACGTTGTTCGATGTGAGGACGTTGTTACCCGAGGAGACACCCAACGCCACGTTCCCGGAGCCAGTGCCGCCGTTCCCCGCACTCGCACCCAATGCGACATTGTTTACGGTCTGGGCGCCCGTCAAGTTCCTGCCGCTGCCCTGCCCGATGGCCACATTGCCCCAGCCATTGGCGATATCGCTGCCGGTAGAACGGCTACCGATCGCGATATTGCCGTAGCCATTGATGTTGTTGCCGACGTTAGATCCCAGCGCCACATTCCCGCCTTCTTCAGAGGGGACACCCGCTTGGACGCCACCAGCGACGTTCTGGCCGGAATTTGCGCCGACCGTCACACTCGGTCGGATGATTGCATTGGTGTACTGAATACTCGTGCCGGAGTTCTGCCCAATTGTCACCGACGCGAGGTTTTTCGCCACGGCGCTGTCGCCGATCGCGATCGCGCCCTCACCGCTCGCAGCGGCATTGACACCTGCGGCAAGCGCGTCCGTACCCGTCGCTCCGTCGTTGTTATAGTTCGCCTTCACAACGCCGCCATCGTTGACGCTGTAGTAGTGCGTCTGCCCGGCCTGAAGCTGCGCGACGTTGACCGCATCGGTCAGTTCGGTGCCGGCCGCAACGCCGGTGATCTGGCGGGTTACGCCGCCTGCTGCGTCGCCAACAGCAACCGCGCTGGCCGTGCTCTGCCAGGTTGGCGTGGTATCGGTCGAGGCTGCGCTTGTGCTCGGATCGAAGCCGGCAACACCTGCCGCTGTGCTGGAAACCGAGCCGTTGCCCAGCGCCACACCGCCGGCGACGGTCACATCCGCGCCGTTGCCGATCACGAAGGCATCCGCGACATCGACATCGTTGCCGTTGCCGATGATCCGGCTGCCGTCCGCCGTGGCAGCGAGCACACTGTCGTTGCCGAACACGCCGGCGTTATCGGCATCGATCGTGTTGTTGTTGCCTAGCGAATAGCTGCCCGTACCGGTAATCGTGGTCGGATCGCCGATCGCGCCCGAATTATCGCCATTGACTACATTGCCGGTGCCGATGCTGATCGCGTTCAGGCCCGTTGCCTGCGCGCCATCGCCGATCGCGATCGCCGATGCGCCGCTCGCCGAGGCTTGGACGCCGATGGCCGTCGCGTTACCTGCGCCTGCATTGGCCAATCGACCGATGGCCGAACTGTTCGCACCGCCTGCCGATGCATCTACGCCGACCGCCGTGGCGGATCCGCCGGCTGCTGCTGCGTTCATGCCGATCGCCTGGGCCGCTTGACCCGAAACGTTGGATGATGTCCCGATCGCGATGCCGTTGTCTGCCGTAGCATTTGCCAGATAGCCCAATGCATAGCTTGCAACACCGCTCGACACGGCGCTTGTGCCAAGCGAAACGGAATTCTGTGCGCTGGAGGAAGAGAAAGAGCCGATAGCGATACTGTCGAATTGGCCATTGTCGATGACGCTTGCCCGAAACCCGATAGCGGTGCCGCGAGCCCCGGCAGCGCTGGCCGCCGAACCGATGGCGGCGGAATTCGCGCCAGATGCGACCGCCTGATAGCCACCTGCGAACGATTGACCCCCGCTGGCCTCAGAGAAGGCGCCAATGGCAGCGGAGTTCCCTCCGCTGGCAGCACTGAGCGAGCCTATGCTAATATCGCCGGCCAGGGCGGCATTCGAATTCACGCCGATGGCGACGGCATTGGTACCGCTTGACGTTGCGCCGCCCCCGATCGCAACCGCGCCGCCAAGGCCGGTCGCGCTGGCATTCAAGCCGATAGCCACACCATATTGCGTTGTTGCATCAACAGTCGCCTGACCGCCGATCGCGATTGCGTCAGCGCCGCGCGCCTGCGCGCCGCGAACACCGTTGCTGCCGATCGCAACCGCACCGGCACCCGAGGCAGTGGTCGAATTCGCCACGGTCAGCGGCGTCGTGCCATTGCCGCCCGCGCTGCCGATCGCAACCGCGTTGGCGCCGCTCGACACCGCGCTGAAGCCAAGCGCGACTGCACCGGTCGCCGAGGCATTAGCATCAAGGCCGAAGGCCGAGCCCCATTTTACCGCATTGGCGTTATAGCCAACCGCCACCGCGCCTGCCCCAAAACCGTCGGCATGTGCCCCCAGAACCGTGACGCCAAGTTGGCCATTACCACTCGCTCCACAACCGCCAACGGTCGACAGTTGACCGCTCCCATCGACCGTGTTGAACGTGTTACCCTGAGGCGCCTCATTGCCAACGACCGCAGTCCCGCCGGCCCCGCAATTCGGAGTTTGTTCGCGCTGAAGCGTATCCGCTGCAGCAGGTGCCGAGAAACCAAGCGCCAGCACCGAACCCAGCGCCGCAGGCACGACAAAGGCTACGCGCGAAGACGAATGGCCCAGCGCGCCCAGGCCGCGCTGGCGACCAAACGCCACGCACGAGGAGGAAAGACGCAGGATCGCCATGATCCGCCGACGGACGCCTTTGCCGAGCCCCTGAGAGTTCATAAGCATCTGGCTGGCATCGTGGCCATACTGGCAATCGGAACGGGTGTTACGGATGTTGCTCATGATTCGTCCTCTTCAGTCGACGTCAGGCACGGCCCCGGCCGCGGGCCGGGACAGAAAGGGAAAAGTCAGCGCGCGACGGATCGGCGCTCAACGGATCAGCCCTGCGACTGCTCAGGCAGGAGGGCGGTCACACCGGAAAGGCGCCACTGGTTGTCTTCGTCGAGGCGGAAGCTGACCTGCTCCAGATGCGCAGTGCCGCTGGCCGTGCGCGCGAGCAGGTAAACCGTGATGTAGTTGCCACCCGGCACTGCCGGGGCGTTCGCGCCTTCGGCTGGCGGAGCGACCCGAACACGTTCGACCCGCGACCATTCGCGCGCGACCACGCCGCCCGTTCGGGCATTGGTCGAAGCCACTGCTTCCGTGAACTGTTGCCTGGTCGTGGACGCCTTCAGCGCTGCCGAACCGGTGTCGTAGACCTGGCCGGCACCGCCAGCGTCAAGCGCCTGCGCCGTTGCGATCGCGTTGCGGATGAAGATGTCGCCCGACAATTGCTGGGCCGAAGCCGGCGCGGCCTGGACCTCGGCAGTTTGGGCCATGACAGGGGGCGCCGATAAAGCAGCAAGAGAACCCGAAAGGAACGTTGCAAGTATTATCTTCATATACGGCCTCCTCATTATTCAACCGGCACGGCGGTTTTACATCTGAATACGCTCTTCCATTCCATCTACTGCCGGCACGCAAACGCGCTTTCCCGCACGCGCACACTGCAGCACGCGATTGTCCGCGAGCAGGAGTCCGCCAATGTACGGGATTAAAGCAGGTGCGCAGCGCGCATCAACTTCAACAGTAGTTACGAAGAGTTCAGACATATCGCCCTCTTCTGCGACAATCTACCAAGAGATTGATCTTGATGATTTCGTTATGATCCCACTTTCTTAAAAGGGAATTAAAGCGATTTCAGGTCGAAAGGCATATATTTCGGCTAAGGTTTGTCAATTGGAGGGCTCGCTAGGGGTGCCAGTTATAATTATCTTAGATAGTTACCTGGCAAGTAACTTTCGACGCCGAGCACGAGGGAGAATATTCCCGCTCCCCATGTTTAATACCTGCGGGCGATACAGGCCGATTTCGGTGTAATTTGGTGTCGCGGGCAGCCCGCCTCTTCCATTCGGCGCCCGGACGAAGATCGCCGTCCGGCGAACGAAGGGCGCGGGACACCCAATGCCGAACGCAGGGCGACCTCGGAGCTCAAGAATGGAGGGATGGAGCGGGTAGCGGGAATCGAACCCGCATAACCAGCTTGGAAGGCTGGGGCTTTACCACTAAGCTATACCCGCTCAATCAAGCACTTAGGCCCGGTTGGGCGGCCGTGCTTACACGGCGTTTTACATCGCCTCGGCGATGCGCTTGCCAATTGCCACGGCGATCGCAGTTTCGTCAACATATCGTTTGCGGATCGCGGCGACCTGTTTTTCAGTCCAGCCCAACACCGTTGCGATCTGCGCGTCGATGAGGCCGCCCCCCCCCCCCGGAAGCGTTATCAGCTTGGTAGCATAAGTGCCGCGCAGATCGTGCAGGTGCTTCGCGCGAACCTGCTCCTCATCGAATTCGGCGGGGTGGACGATCCCGGCGCCGGCGTTGGCCTAGTCGCGGTATTTCGAGAACTCGATCGACAAGTCGTGTTCGCATCAGGGGCACTTCCGATACGAAGCCGCACCCTTCATATCGATATTCGATTAGCCCCGAACGCCCTCCATTTCAGGCTGCGGGGGTCGCGCGACCTCATCCTCGACCGGTTTGATCGACTTGCGCTTCAAGGCAAGCGCCGGCTTTTCGACGCAGAACCAAGACACCGCAGCGGCGGCGACCACCAAAGGAATCGCGAGCGCTGGATCGGGAAAGCCCATGACGATCAGAAGATTGATGATCGGCATGTGCCAGACATACGTGCCGTAGCTGATATCGAAACGGAGGGGGAATGCCCGAATGCCGAACGCGGCGTAGAGTATGAGGCCGGCGTAACAGGCGAAATAGAGCAAGCCCATCCGCTCGCCGGACAAATTGAACAGCGGGCCGCTGCCGTAAAGCGCCATTGCGACCATCGGGACCAATGCGATCGGAAAATACTTCAGGTTGGGCGCGATCCTGCTCCAGTTTTTGACTGCGAGCATGCCGAACCCGAACATCCACCCCCAAGCGATCGGGGTGATGGCAAGATATTCGTAGAGTCCCTTCCCCGCGAGGCGGAAAGTCAACGCAGCCGGCCCGGCGACATAGATCGCGAACGACGCGCCCGAGAGGAGCGCTACCGCATGCTTGGTGACGTTCCGCTCCATCCAGACGATCACCGGCACAGCGACGTAGAACAGGATTTCGACGGTGATCGTCCACAGCGAACCGTTGATCACGCCGACGCCGACATCGCGAAAGTGCGCCGGGTTGAATGCCTGGCCCAACGTGACTTGAGAGAAGAACCAACCGAAATAGAGGCCTGGACGTGCTGCAAGATCGGGAAGCCCTTTCGCCAGCAATGCGACGATCAGTCCGCCGATCGCCACGAGGAAGAGGGCCGGGAAAAGCCGGAGAAAGCGGTTCTCGAAGTATCGCCGATCAGGAGCGTTGCAGTACGAGGCGTAAATCAGAAAGCCGCTGACGAAAAAGAAGGCGGGGACGCCGGGGAATGCGGCCAGCCAAGCTGGCGTCCCGGTGCCGATATGGGCCGTGGTATGCACAAGCACGACCTGCATCGCGAAGACAAGGCGCAGCCATTCAAGGTTGTTCGCTCGGGGGAATCTCATCTTCGTCATGGGCCTACCATCTCGCCTTCCGCTTCCCGCATTTCGTGCAGACCTTCACGCCGTGCACGCGGCTGCTACTCCCCAAGCGGTGGCTGCCAGAAAGTAAGCAAAGCAATCGCCTCAATTGATCACTGACCAGAGCCCACCAAAGTTGTTCGATGCATCCTGCCAGAGCACTCGCGATCTGTCCAAACCATTCAGCGCGTCGATACGAGCCAAGAACATGGCCACCCACCAATCTCTCACCCCGCTCGCCATGATGACGCTTTCCGTCGTAAGCAACTCGGCATCGATGCTCTTCGTGTGAAGGCGGTGCGTATGACCCACGAAAGCATGATCGAGACCACGATCGGCAAGGAGGGCGCAACCTGACGACTTCTCGCCATGAGCGACTGATCGCGAACTTCACACTCGGCGAAATGATCCGCTCGGATTCGGTTGCGCGCAAGGGCATCCGCAACATCCCCGGCCGAGCAGAGATCGCTGCCCCTCGCCTGCTGTGCGAGGAGGGCTGCAGCAAGTGCGCGATCACTACAATCCGCCCTGAATGCAGCCTTCGGGGCCCGCACGAGCAGTCAGCACTGCAAGGGTGAGACTGCGGATTTCACCGTGTCCGGGGTGAGCCACATCGAGGTGAGCCACTGGATCTAGCGCAACCTCAACTACGACCATCTACCGCTCCTGCGGGACCAGCTCGTCATGATCGAAAAACGCGCCGCGCAGCAATCCGAACAATCGAAACAGTTGGAGGCGTCGAATGCCGAAGTCAAAGAGCTGCTGGGCAGTAGGTTGCCTGCTCGAACCGAGGTGACGTCCAGTCAGCACCGGCGGGGCTGATGGCGCCGTGCATGGTCATCAACATCATTCTCGATACGGCGGCGATCGCATCACAAGCTAGGAGCTTTACCAAGTCGGTTTCGAAGCGCGCGCAGCTCGTTCAGCGCTGGGATGACTTCGCGTTCAATCAGCTTACAGAGATCGGCCGGCGTACCAACGCCGATCAACGCCTTCGGTCGTTCAGAGAAGTCAACTCGCATCCGGGGCGATCCATTGAAATAGTGAAGCGAGCACCACCACAAAGGAGGCGGCGATCAAAGTTGCGAAAACCATGCGTTCAATACGATCGTCGATCGCGGGTTCCTCGTCTCCCTCGGTTTCATTTTACAGCCCCGTCCTAAGTGACTGAAATGGAACACCGCGAACGTTGCCGGTTTACATCGGAATTGGCGGGCACGGGCGCTTGTCGGCAGCTTGGAAGGCTGGGGCTTTACCACTAAGCTATACCCGCCCGCTCGGCGCCTGCGTTGCCATCATTGGCGCGGATTCGCAATATCGCGTTTCGGAAATCCTGCCTTTGGGCAGGCTTACCTTGCTGCCCCCAAAGCAAATCCGCTTTTGCGACGTTCT
This sequence comes from Pelagerythrobacter marensis, assembly GCF_001028625.1. Taxonomy (NCBI): domain Bacteria; kingdom Pseudomonadati; phylum Pseudomonadota; class Alphaproteobacteria; order Sphingomonadales; family Erythrobacteraceae; genus Pelagerythrobacter; species Pelagerythrobacter marensis. Next base: position 2,255,837 of record NZ_CP011805.1, read on the forward strand.
GTCGATGGTCTAGCCAGCTTGGCCGACCCCCAGCAGCGGCAGATTTTCCATAGCGCCATGCGTCGACTAACCCATCTCGAACGGCTCGAGGCCGAGAGCATTCACATCATGCGCGAGGTCGCGGCAGAGGCCGTGCGTCCCGTCATGCTCTATTCCGTCGGCAAGGACAGCGCGGTCATGCTGCACCTTGCCCGCAAGGCCTTCCATCCCTCGCCGCCGCCCTTCCCTCTGCTCCACGTCGACACGACGTGGAAATTCACCGCCATGTACGAAATGCGCGACAGGATGGCCGAGAAGGCGGGGATGGAGTTGCTCGTCTGGCATAACCCGGAAGCGAGTGAGCGCGGGATCAACCCGTTCGACCACGGGCCGCTGCACACCGACATGTGGAAGACGCAGGGGCTGAAGCAGGCGCTCGATCACTACGGGTTCGATGTCGCCTTCGGCGGCGCGCGGCGCGACGAGGAGAAGAGCCGGGCGAAGGAGCGGATCTTCTCCTTCCGCACCGCCAGCCACGGGTGGGACCCGAAGAACCAGCGGCCCGAGCTGTGGAACCTCTACAACGCGCGCAAGGCCAAGGGCGAAAGCATCCGCGTTTTCCCCCTGTCCAACTGGACCGAGCTCGACATCTGGCAGTACATCATGGCCGAAGGGATCGATATCGTCCCCCTCTACCTCGCCGCGCCGCGCCCCACGGTGGAGCGCGACGGGCTGCTGCTGATGGTCGACGACGAACGTTTCCCGCTCGAACCCGGGGAGGAGCCGGTGATGCGGTCGATCCGCTTCCGCACGCTCGGCTGCTACCCGCTGACCGGCGCGGTCGAGAGCGAGGCCTCGACCCTGAGCGAGGTCGTGCAGGAAATGCTCCTGACCACCACCAGCGAACGCCAGGGCCGCGCGATCGACAAGGATGAAGGCGGCGCCGGCATGGAGAAGAAGAAGCAAGAGGGGTACTTCTGATGGCCCGCGACGCTTCGCACGAGCCGGCTTACAAGGCCGACAGCCTGATCGCCGAGGATATCGACGCCTATCTGGAGCAGCACCAGAACAAGGGCCTGCTGCGTTTCATCACCTGCGGCAGCGTGGACGACGGGAAGTCCACGCTGATCGGGCGGCTGCTGTACGATTCGAAGATGATCTTCGAAGACCAGCTCGCCAGCCTTGAGGCGGATTCGAAGAAAGTCGGCACCCAGGGCCAGGATCTCGATTTCGCACTGCTGGTCGACGGGCTGGCGGCCGAGCGCGAGCAGGGCATCACGATCGATGTCGCCTATCGCTTTTTCGCGACGCAGAAACGCAAGTTCATCGTCGCCGACACGCCCGGGCACGAACAGTATACGCGCAACATGGTCACCGGGGCTTCGACGGCCGATCTCGCGGTGATCCTGGTCGATGCGCGCAAGGGCGTGCTGGTGCAGACCCGCCGCCATTCCTATCTCGCGCACCTGATCGGCATTCGCCATCTCGTGCTGGCGGTGAACAAGATGGACCTGGTCGATTACGACCGCGAGACCTTCGAAAGCATCGTTGCCGACTATCGCGCCTTCGCCGAGCAAATCGGCATCGAGGATTTCACCGCGATTCCGATTTCGGGCTTCAAGGGCGACAACATCACTGCTGCGCCGTCACCCGCCACGCCGTGGTACGATGGGCCGAGCCTGATCGATCATCTCGAAACGGTCGAAATCGCCAACACCGCGGCCCAGGCGCGATCGTTCGCCATGCCGGTACAATGGGTCAATCGGCCCAACCTCGATTTCCGCGGATTCTCCGGTCTCATTGCCGGCGGCACCGTCAAGCCGGGCGATCCGGTGCGCATTGTGCCTTCGGGCAAGACCAGCACCATCAAATCCATCGTCACCTTCGACGGCGAATGGGACGAAGCGGTTGCCGGGCAGTCGGTCACGCTGACACTCGAAGACGAAGTTGACTGTTCGCGCGGCGATGTGATCGCCGCAGCCGAAGATCCGCCCGAAGCGTCCGACCAGTTCGAAGCGACGATCGTGTGGATGAATGACGAAGCGCTGAAGCCCGGGCGCGGCTACTGGCTCAAGCTCGGCACCCAGACCGTGACCGCCACGGTGCAGGAGCCGAAGTACGAGATCAACGTCAACACGCTGGAACAGCTCGCGGCCAAATCGCTGACTCTCAATGCCATCGGCGTGGCCGAATTGCGTACCGACCGGCCGATCGTGTTCGAACCCTATGCCGACAGCCGCGCGCTGGGCGGGTTCATCCTGATCGACAAGATCACGAATGCCACGGTCGGCGCGGGGATGCTGCATTTCAGCCTGCGCCGCGCGCAGAACGTTCATTGGCAACCGACCACGATCACGCGCGAGGACCACGCGGCGATGAAGAACCAGCGGCCGCGCGTGCTGTGGTTCACCGGCCTTTCCGGGTCGGGCAAATCGACCATCGCCAACGCGGTGGAGCAGAAGCTGAATCTGATGAACCGGCACACGTTCCTGCTCGATGGCGATAACGTTCGCCACGGCCTGAACAGGGATCTGGGCTTTACCGAAGCCGACCGGATCGAGAACATCCGCCGCGTGGGCGAAGTGGCCAAGCTGATGACCGACGCGGGCCTGATCGTCCTAACCGCTTTCATCAGCCCGTTCCGCGCCGAACGGCAGATGGTGCGCGCGATGATCGACGAATGCGAATTTATCGAAATTTTCGTCGACACCCCGCTCGAAGTTGCCGAAGCGCGCGATGTGAAGGGGCTGTACAAGAAAGCTCGCAGCGGCCAGCTTAAGAACTTCACCGGGATCGACAGTCCTTATGAAGAACCCGAAGCCCCCGAAATCCGCGTCAACACGGTCGAAATGACCGTGGAGGAAGCGGCAGACTACATCGTTTCCAGGATCCTTCCCCTCAAATGACCGCAATGACCGACGCCGATCTGGCAGCCCATCTGGCCAAAGTTGCCGGACGAATCCTGATCGAAGTGCGCGACAGCGGCATGTTCAAGGGCAAACAGCTTGGCAGCGCCGGGGACGAAGTGTCAAACCGCTATCTGCTCCACGCGCTGCGGGCGCAGCGCCCGGACGATGGCATCCTGTCGGAAGAGAGCCGTGACACGCTGACCCGTATCGACAAGAGCCGCGTCTGGATCATCGACCCGGTGGACGGCACACGCGAATACGGGGAAGCGCGCGCCGACTGGGCCGTTCATGTCGGGCTGTCGATCGATGGAGAGGCAAAAGTGGGCGCCGTCGCGCTGCCCGGCCTCAACGGCGGCGAAGTGCTGCGCAGCGACCGCGTCGCGCCGCTGGCATCCGCTGCGGAGCGGCCGCGCCTCGTCGTCAGCCGCACCCGTCCGGCTCCTCAGGCCGAAGCGGTCGCGCAGGCAATCGGCGGGGAGCTGGTGGAAATGGGCTCGGCAGGGGCGAAGGCGATGGCGGTTGTTCGCGGTGCTGCGGAAATCTATCTTCACGCCGGCGGGCAGTATCAGTGGGACAATTGCGCCCCGGTCGCGGTTGCCGCCGCCCACGGGCTGCACTGTTCGCGCATCGACGGCAGCCCCCTGCGGTACAACGGACGGGATACGTCGTTGCCCGACCTGCTCATCTGCCGGCCGGAGTGGGCCGAGCGCGTCCTGGCGGAAGTTCGCCAGACTATCTGACGCTCATTCGGCTGTCGCCGCATCGTCCGGCAACGGTGCCTGCCCTTCCGCCAGGGGCTCTTCATCAGTCGGCACCGCGATATTGACGTCCACCCGCCGATTGGCAGCCCGCCCGGCTTCATCGGGAGAGCCGTCGAGATTGGCATTGGGCGCGATCGGACGCTGTTCGCCCAGCGCAATTATGCGGATGCGCTCCGCATCGACGCCGCGTTCGACCAGCCAGTCGCGCACCATTTCCGCGCGGCGGCGCGAGATGCGCAGATTGGCCTCGTCCTCGCCCAGCGAATCGGTATGGCCGCGCAGGACTATCGCACCGCCCGCATCCAGCTGGGGCGATTCCACGATCGTTTCGAGATCGGAGATGGCCTCGTCCGACAGCGCGCCGCCCGCGTCCGCGAATGTGACGCTGGCTTCCAGTGGTTCGAGGGCAGGCTCGATCCGTTCAACCTCCACGTCCGGCCTGATGATGGACGCGGGCGAAGCCGTCGGCGTCGGGCTGGGTTCGGGCGGGGCGGGCTGTTCGCTGCCGTTGCAGCCTGCGAGTGCGAGCGCGGCCGTTGCCGCCACCCATCGTCTCATAGTGCTAGTCCTCTCGCTCATGCCGGTTGCGCATCCGGTTCGTCGGACGCCGGAGGCCGAACCGCCTCCCCCGCCACCCGGCTTTTGGGCGGGGTGAATGAAATGATCGTATCGCCGGGCCTCGGGTCCGGTCGTGCAGCATGGGTGAAGAAGCGGAGTGTTCCGCCCTTGCGTACCAGCAGCAGCAGGTGCCCTTCTTCCGGCAACAGTTCGCGCGCGTCGTCGAAATCGAACTCTTCGGAAAGCTTCGTCTTGCGAAACACCCAGCCTTTTGCCTGGCGTTCGTTCACGTCTCCGACGCCGAACCCCGATTCGAACAGGGCCCGCCCGCGCAGCGATGCAGGGATCGCATGTTTATCGGCTTCATCGGCGGATTCGCCGAGCTGATAGACGGTGTCGCGCCCGATTTCATACGCGAACTCGTTACAGACCAGTGTATTGTACGCCTCGTTCTCGGTCGCCGCGACGAGGACCTGGAACGGGGAGAGATCGAGGTTGTGCTCGGTCGCTTCGTTCAGAATTTCCCCGTGATAATAAGGCAGCCCCGCCCGCCGCGCCGCAGCCAGGCGCTGCCAGCTGGAATCGACGATCATCACCGGTGTCTTGAGCGACTGCATTTCGTGAGCCAGGGCAATTGTCCACGGCGTGCTGCCCACGATCAGCAGCCCCGGACGGGTCGTGCCCTTCACCCCCAGCAGCCGGGCCACGAGGTTGACGGTGAACCCATGCGCGACAATCGTTGCGACGACGACCGCGAAGCTGAGGCCGATCAACACCTCGCCATCGGCGTAGCCCAGATCGGACAGGCGCAGCGCAAACAGGCCCGAGATAGCGACCAGCACGATCCCGCGCGGTGCGATCCAGGCAAGGAACAGTCGCTCGTTCCAGGGGACCGAACTGAACAGCAGGCTGGTCAGGATCGTGAGCGGCCGCACCAGGAACAGAAGCGCGAGCAGAAACAGGCCGAAGCGCCAGTTGAGATAGCTCAGCTCGCTGTAATCGAGCGAGGCAGACAGCAGGACGAAGATCCCGGAAACCAGCAGCACCGCGATGTTCTGCTTGAACGGGTGGATAGAGCGGAGGCTGGAAACGTTCATGTTCGCCAGCGCGACGCCCATCACCGTCACGGCGACGAGCCCCGCTTCGTGCTCGATCTTGTTGCTCAGCACAAAGACGCCGATGACCATGGTCAGCAGCACGGGAACCTTCAGATATTCGGGAATCAATCCGCGCGGGAACGACCAGGCCACGAAGCGCGCGGCAACATAGCCGATCCCGCCCGCGAGAAAGGCCGCGATGATCATCGGCGGCACGACCTCGACCACCGTTGCGCCGGGCGCTGCGGCGACCATGCGGAAGTATTCGTAGGCGATAACCGCGCATAGCGCGCCGATGGGATCGTTGACGATCGCTTCCCATTTCAGAACCGCCGCCGGGCGGGGCTGAACGCTCGACTGGCGCAGCATCGGCAGAACGACGGTGGGGCCCGTTACCACCAGAATGCCGGCGAACAGGATCGCGACCGGCCAGACGAGGCCGGCAATGTAATAGCCGGCGAAACTGCCCAGCAGCCATCCGATCGGCACGCCGAAGAAGACCAGACGCCAGACCGCATCGCCGGCATGGCGCAATTCGCGAAGGTCCAGGCTCAAACCGCCTTCGAACAGGATCAGGGCCACGCCGATGGCGACCATCGGTTCCAGCAGCTCGCCGAATGCATGTTCGGGATCGAACAGGCCAAGGACCGGGCCGGCGAGAAAACCCGCCGCCAGCATCAGCACGATTGCGGGCCAGCCGGTGCGCCAGGCGACCCATTGGGCGCCGATGCCGAGCACGCCCACGAGCGCGATGACGAGTGCCTGTTCTTCCATGGTGTCGGAGTGTTCCCCTCTGCCGCCCCCTGAATATACGCACCGGGAACGGAATCTATCCCGTCAGTCGCCCGGAAACTGCATCAGCGCATCAACCGCGATACCATCGGCCCGCAGTTTGGCCGCCCCGCCCAGATCGGGCAAGTCGATCGCGAAAATCGCCGTTGGGACGACGGCGCCAGCCTTGCGCAACAGCGCCGCCGCGGCGAGCGCGGTGCCCCCGGTCGCGATCAGATCGTCGACGATGATCACCCTCTCGCCAGCCGCAATCGCGCCGGGATCGATTTCCAGGCGGTCGCTGCCATACTCAAGCACGTAGTCCACGCCCAGCGTCGCAACCGGCAGCTTGCCGGGTTTGCGCACCGGTATGAAGCCGACGCCCAGCTGCACCGCCACGGCTGCGCCGAAAATGAAACCGCGCGCCTCCATCCCGGCAATCGCCTGCGCCCCGGCAGCCTGCGCCAGGCGAGCGAGATGACCGACTGCAGCGGCGAAGCCCACGCCGTGCCCGATCAGGGTCGTGATATCGCGAAACTGCACGCCGGGCGCCGGAAAGTCCGGCACGGTTCGGACAATGGCCTTGAGATCTTTGGGTGTCATCGCTCAGGCCCCAAATGCAAAGCCCCCCTCGCATCGCATGGGATGGAGGGGGGCATCATGCTGCGTATTGCGATCGGTATCAGTCGTGCTCGCGCCTGGGCGAACCGCTGGACCAGACCTGCTTCTTGGCGAAGAATGCCAGGATCGTCGCAAAAATCAGGAAGCCGAGCACCGGCCACCCGGTCTGGCGCCGCTCAACCATCTTGGGTTCTGCGGTCCAGGTCAGGAAGGCCGCGACGTCGGCGCTCATCTGCCGGATCGTCGGTTCGGGATTGCCTTCGGCATAAGTGACCTGACCGTCCGCCGTGATCGGGGGCGCCATCGCGAGATTCAGGTTGGGGAAGTACTGGTTGAAGTGCAGCCCGGCCGGCGTGTCGAAATCCGGGAACTGCGCCGTCAGCTCGTCAGGGATCGGGCCATAGCCGGTCAGCAGCGAATAGACGTATTCCGGCCCGTGATGACGCGCCTTGGTCATCAGCGAAAGATCGGGCGGGATCGCGTTGTTGTTCGCCGCGGCCGCCGCCACCGCGTTCGGATAGGGTGACGGGAAGTAATCGGTCGGCACACCTGCACGGAAGGTCGCTTCGCCCGTGTCGGGGTTGATGCCCGGAACCTGATAGCTCGCTGCCTCGGCCTTGATCTGGCCTTCGGTGTAACCGAGCCCGGCAAGGTCGCGGAAGGCGACGTACTTCAGGCTGTGGCAGGCGGCGCACACTTCCTTGTACACCTGATAACCGCGCTGCAACTGCGCCATGTCCCAGGTGCCCAGGGGCCCGTCATGCTCGAAGCCGCCTTCGGGCCCGTGGGGCGCGAGATGGAATTCATGCTCGGCAGTGTGCTGGGCTTCTTCGGTCGCCCAGGTGTAGGCGCCGGTGACGAAGGCTAGCAGCACGACGATGCTGAAGCCGAGACCGACGAGGATTGCGATAGGCCGGATCATGTTGCGTCTCTTTCTCTCGTCCTCAACTCAGGTCGCGGGCGTCGTGTTTTCGCCGAGCACGGCCTTCTTGTCCGACCCCAGCACGGCTTCGGTGATCGAATAGGGCAGCGGCTCGGGCTTCTCGAACGACGAGACGAGCGGCAGGATCACGAGGAAGTGCAGGAAGTAGTATGCGGTCGCGATCTGGCTCAGCATCACATAGGGTTCTTCAGCCGGGGCGCCGCCGCAATAGAACAGCACCGCCATCGCCGGAATCAGACCGAACCAGAAGAACTTGCGGAACAGCGGGCGGTAATGGCCGCTGCGCACCGGCGAACGGTCGAGCCAGGGCAGGAAGAACCACAGCAGGATCGCCGCGAACATCGCGATCACGCCCCACAGCTTCGCCGGCAGGATGAAGTCCATCGTGAAGGCGCGCAGGATCGCGTAGAAGGGCCAGAAGTACCATTCGGGAACGATGTGTGCCGGCGTCGAAAGCGCGTTCGCTTCGATGTAGTTGTCCGGGTGACCCAGCGCGTTGGGCAGGAAGAACACCATGATGGCGAACAGCACCAGGATCACGCCCAGGCCGAAGCCGTCCTTCGCCGTGTAGTACGGGTGGAACGGCACGGTGTCGCTTTCGCTCTTCACTTCCACGCCCGTGGGGTTCGACGAACCCGGAATGTGCAGCGCCCAGATATGCAGGATGACGACACCCGCAATCACGAACGGCAGCAGGAAGTGGAGCGAGAAGAAGCGGTTGAGCGCCGCGTCGTCAGGCGCATAGCCGCCCAGCAGCCAGACCTGCAACGGCTCGCCCACGACGGGGATCGCACCGAACAGGCCGGTGATGACTTTCGCACCCCAGAAGCTCATCTGGCCCCAGGGCAGGACGTAGCCCATGAAGGCGGTGGCCATCATCAGCAGGAAGATCACCACGCCCAGCAGCCACACCATCTCGCGCGGCGCCTTGTACGACGAGTAATAGAACCCGCGGAAAATGTGCAGGTAGATGACGATGAAGAAGAAGCTGGCACCGTTGGCGTGCGCATAGCGCATCAGCCAGCCCCAGTTCACGTCGCGCATGATGTGTTCGACCTTGCCGAAGGCGACGGTCGCATCGGATGCGTAGTGCATCGCCAGCACGATGCCGGTGACGATCTGCAGCACCAGGAAGAACCCGGCGAGAACGCCGAAATTCCACATGTAGTTGAGATTGCGCGGCACCGGATAACCGGCACCAACGGCATTATAGACGAGCCGCGGCAGGGGCAGCTTCTCGTCGAAGAATTTCGTGACCGGATTGGTCGGCGTATATTCCTTGGCCCAGGGAAAGCTCATTTTCTGTCTCTCGCTCCTCAGCCGACCGTGATCACGGTGTCGGAAGTGAACTCGTATTCCGGCACTTCGAGGTTGGTCGGCGCCGGACCTTTGCGAATGCGCGCGGCCGTGTCGTAGTGCGAACCGTGGCAGGGGCAGAAATAGCCGCCAAACTCACCCTTGTTCTCGCCTTCGGCCGCACCCAGCGGCACGCAGCCGAGGTGGGTGCACACGCCCATGGTGACGAGCACGTCCTCGTGCCCTTCCTTGGTCCGATCCTGCAGGGTCTGCGGATCGCGCAGCGAACCGGCGTCGACCGCATTGGCTTCCGCGATTTCCTTCGCCGTCAGTCGGCGCACGAACAGCGGCTGCTTGCGGAACACGGCCTTGATCGCCTGCCCGGGCTCGATCGCCGAAACGTCGACTTCCGTGCTGCTTTCGGCAAGAACGTCTGCCGAAGGGGCCATCTGGCTGATCAGCGGATAGAGCACCGCCACCCCGCCGAAGCCGGCGGCGCTTACCGCCGCAATGTTGATGAAGTCGCGCCGGTGAACCCCCTCGCCGTGCCCCGCATCATGCGGATCGGCGACGGCTTCGGGTGTCGCGGCGCCAGTCGTATCAGCCATCACTTCTGCCTTAGTTCCGACGTGTCTTGCCCTGATCCGGCCCGTCACCGGCGGGGAGAACCCCCGCACAGCCGCCGCCTGCAGATATGCAGACGAGGCCCCCTACGGAGCCGGTTTGGGCGGCCTGTAGACGCGAAAGCCACCGCTGCCAACCGCCTTTTTCCAACGGCAGGAAGGCTATGGACGCAGCCCGACGAGAGAAATCAGCCGCCCGTAATTCGCCTCCCCCCGGTGGGTGGCGCGCCGGAAGGAGTAGAACAGGTCCGGTTCCGCATATGTGTCGCAACCCAGGGTTTCGACCCGTTCGACGCCCGCCACGCCCAGCCGCATGGCGGCATAGGCCGGCAGATCGAACTGCCAGTGACCGGGCCCGCCAGGGTTGAAAAAGCGGCTGTCGCCAGCATCGAACTGATCGCGGAAACCATCGTCCACTTCGTAACTGGGCTGCATGATGCACGGCCCGATGGCGGCCGCAATGGCGGAGCGGTCCGCACCCAGGGCGACCATCGCGTCCACCGTGTTTTCCAGCACGCCCGCCCTCGCGCCGCGCCAGCCGGCGTGAGCGGCCCCGACCACGCCGGCCACGCTGTCCGCCAGGAGCACGGGCGCGCAGTCGGCTGTCACGATGCCCAGCAGAATGCCGCGCCGGTGCGTGACGAGGCCATCGGCGCGGGGACGGTCTTCGTCCGCCCAGGGCTCGTCCACTGTCACGACGTCGGGCGAATGGATCTGGTGCACGCTGACCAGCGGCGCGCCCGGCAGGACCGCTTCAGAGGCAAGCCGCCGGTTTTCGCGCACTGCCGCCGGGTCGTCGTCAGCCCCGAAGCCGCATTGCAGCCCCGCCGCCTCACCCAGAGAGACACCGCCGCGCCGGGTCAGAAACCCGTGTGGCACGCCTTCGAGCGCGTCCGCCGCCAGCGGTTCAACCAAGCGACCGCTCCACCTGCTCGCGCGTGTCCCGCGACAGGCCGGGAGCGGCTGCGATCCGTTCAAGTTCAGCCCGCATCAGTGCCGCCCGGCCCGGTTCGATCCGCCGCCAGCGCCCGAGCGGTGGGACAAACCGCGCGGCAGTCTGCGCGTTGATCGGATCGAGGTCGAGGATCAGGTCCGCGACCAGCCGATATCCTTCGCCGCTCTCGGTATGGAAGGCATGGGGATTGCCCGCAAATGCCATGTAGAGCGCACGCACGCGATTGGGATTGCGCAGTGTGAAATCCTGATGCTCGCGCAAAGCCTTCACGTGTTCGATCGCCGCGGGGTGGAGCGACATGGCCTGGAGGCTGAACCATTTGTCGATCACCAGCGCATTGCTCCGATGCCGACGGTAGAAATCGATCAGGCGATCGGTGCGCGCCGCGCTGTCGAGACCGCACAGCGCCATCAATGCGCCCTGACGGTCGGTCATGTTATCTGCCGCGTCGTATTGCCGTGCGGCCAGCTCTGCCGCCGCTTCGCGATCTCCGGCGGCGAGATAGGACAGGGCCAGCGTCTTGACCTTGCGCGCGCCCCGGGCCTTTCGATCGAGGGCGTAGGGAACGGCGCTCGCCCGGGAATGCAGGGTGCGGAGCCGGTCGCCCAGTTCGCCGGCCAGCCAGCGTTTCAACCCTTCGCGTTCGCGATGGATTCGCCCCGGATCGGCAACAAGCATCTGTTCGGCCAGGTAAGCCTCGCCAGGCAGGACCATCAGCTCGCCGCGCATCAGATCGTCCAGCCGGCTATCTTCAAGGACGGCGGCGAGCGCTTCCGCGATCGCATCCTGCCCCTGCTGGCGGTCGCTGGCATCAAGGCCTTCGCCGGCGGCCGCGACCAGATGGCCGACAACCAGTTCCTGCATTGCCTCCGCCCGGGCAAAGGCGTCATCGTCGCGCGCAGCGAGAAAAACCAGATCGTCCCGCGACGCCTGGCGTTCGATCGAAATCGGCGCGGAGAAGCCCCGATTGATCGAGAGGACGGGCCGCTCGGCAAAACCATCGAAGGCGATGGTTGCCTCCGCATCTTCCAGCACGATCAGCTGTTCGCCCGCGTGCGTGCCCGATGCGCGATCGAACAACGCCAGGCGCAACGGGATAGGCATCGGCTGCTTGGCAGGCTGGCCCGGCGTCGGCGGGACATACTGACGCAGGGTCAGCGTCGCTGTGTTGCCACGGTGATCGAGCTCGACCGAAACCTTCGGCGTGCCCGCTTGCGAATACCAGCGGCGGAACGTGCCCAGGTCCAGCCCGGCGCCATCCTCCATCGCAGAGACGAAATCCTCGCACGTCGCCGCTTCGCCGTCGTGGCGGTCGAAATAGAGATCAGTGCCGGCGCGAAACGCCTCCGGCCCGGCCATCGTGCGCATCATGCGGATGACTTCGGCGCCCTTGTTGTAGACGGTGGCGGTGTAGAAGTTCGAGATCTCGCGGAAACTGTCGGGGCGGATGGGGTGCGCCAGCGGGCCCGAATCCTCGGGAAACTGGACCGAGCGCAGGACGCGGACGTCCTCGATCCGCTTGACCGCCTCGCCCTGCAGGTCTTGGCTGAACAGCTGGTCGCGCAGAACGGTGAAGCCTTCCTTCAGCGACAGCTGGAACCAGTCGCGGCAGGTCACCCGGTTGCCCGACCAGTTATGGAAATACTCGTGCCCGATCACGCCCTCGATCGCGTCGTAGTCGCCATCGGTGGCGGTTTCGGGATCGGCCAGGACGTACTTCGTATTGAAGATGTTGAGGCCCTTGTTCTCCATTGCGCCCATGTTGAAATCGCCGACGGCGACGATGTTGAACTGATCGAGGTCGTATTCGCGGCCGAAAGCGTCCTCGTCCCACTTCATCGCACGTTTGAGCGATTCCATCGCGTGTTCGGTGCGCGGCAGATCCTCTTCGCGGACCCAGACGTTCAGCGCCACTTCGCGCCCGCCCATCGTGGTGAACCGATCGGACCGGGCGACCAGATCGCCAGCGACCAGCGCGAAAAGGTAACTCGGCTTGGGCCAAGGGTCGTGCCATTCGGCCCAGTGACGGCCATCGTCCGATTCGCCATGCGCCACTGCGTTGCCATTGGACAGCAGCACCGGGAATTGCGTTCGCGAACCTTCCATCCGCACCCGATAGGTCGAAAGGACATCGGGCCGATCGGGGAAGAACGCGATCCGGCGAAACCCTTCCGCCTCGCACTGCGTGCAAAGCATTCCGTTCGAGGCATAGAGGCCCATCAGCTGCGAGTTGGCCGAAGGATCGATCTCGGTTTCGATCATGATCTCGTGCGCATCGCCTGCCAGAGGCAGCACCAGATCGCCTTCGTCCATCGCCCAGTCGTTCACCGGCGCACCGTCGATCGCAACGCGGCGCGGGGAAAGCCCGTCGCCGTTCAGGCGGATCGTGTCCGCCCGGTCCCCCCGCGCATTGCGGGCGACGGTCAATGTCGAGCGCACGATTGTGCGATCGAGACCGAGATCGAAATCCAGCACGATTTCGGGCACCAGCCAGGGAAAGGGCCGGTAATCCTCGCGCCGAATCAGGGGCGGTTCCTTCGGCTCGGGTGCCGCGTCGGCCATTTCCGGGTTCCCGTCAGGGGTGGTGGGGTCTGATCGAATATCCATAGTTCGAAGCTTCTAGGTCCTTTCGCTTGCGCGTCCATCGGATAGAACGCGGATATGCGCACAATGTTCATCTTCGGCATGGGTTACACCGCCAGCCGCATCGCAAGCGTGCTGAGCGCCCGCGGCTGGACGGTCAACGGAACCGGGCGGCACGGCGATACCGCCTTCGACGATACCGCGGCGGTGCGCAGCGCACTCTCCCGCGCCGATCACGTGCTGTCTTCGGTTCCGCCCGATCGCGCGAGCGGCGAGGATCCCGTTCTGGCGCGATACGGCGGGCTGATCGATCATGCCGGGCGCTGGGTCGGCTATCTGTCTTCTACCGGAGTCTATGGTGATACGGGCGGGGCATGGGCCGATGAAAGCGCACCGATCGGCACGGGCCGCCGGGCCAACCGCGCTGCCGCCGACGCGGTCTGGCTGGAGCGCGGGGCGCGGGTCTTCCGCCTGCCGGGAATCTACGGGCCGGGGCGCAGCGCTCTCGACCGCGTGCGCGAGGGCAAGGCGCATCGGATCGACCTGGGTCCGGGCGCGCAGGGCCAGGTGTTCAGCCGGGTCCATGTGGACGATATCGTCACCGGCGTGCTCGCCGCGCTGGAGGCGCCGGCGGGGGCCTACAACCTCGCCGACGACTTGCCCACGAGCCAGAACACGGTGGTGGAAGAAGCCTGCCGCCTGCTCGGCCGCGCGCCACCACCGTTGATGAGCCCGGACGAGGCCGGCCTGTCGGCGATGGCGCGCGGCTTCTATGCGGAAAACCGCCGGATCGCCAACGGCAAGGCACGCCGGGTTCTCGGCTGGCGGCCCAGCTATCCCACCTTCCGCGAAGGACTGGCGGCCCTGCTCTGAAACGCCGGGTCAGACCTGCCGCGCGCGCAAGGCAATGATCATTCCGCCCAGGCCCAGGACGGCACCGGCCACTGCCAGCGTGGACCAGGCATAGCCTTCCACCAGCGTCGAAATGAACATGGCGACCACGATTACCAGCACGCCGTTGTAAGCCGCCCTGCCCGCACCGATCTGCCGCACGATCGTGTAGTACAGCGGAAAGGTCACCACCGACCCGGCAATGGCAAGCCAGGCCGTACCGAACCAGAATGCCGACGTTACCGGGATCACCGGCGGCCCCGTCATGCTCCAGGCAAAGGCGATATCGAAGCCCGTGCCGTAAAGCATCGACCATGCCAGGAGGCTTGCCATCGGCAGGGCCCGGCCCGTCTCATTGGCCTGGATCACGTTGGCGATCGAAGCGGACAGAATACCGCCAATGGCCAGCGCTACGCCCAGCAGGACGCTGCCGCCCAGCGGCGACAGACGCGCTTCGTGCAGCAGCAACAGCCCGATGCCGACAATTGCGATTGCACTGCCGGTCAGAAACCGGGGGGTCACCTTCTGTCCCAGCAGCCAGCGACCGAAGAGCGCATTGGGCACCATCAACATGCCGAACATGACCGCGACGACGCCCGAGGTCAGGTGAAGCTCCGCCCGATAGACGAAATTGAAATTGCCGCAGAACTGCGTCAGCCCGACAGCGAGCGCAAGCAGGTGCCCGGCCCTGCCAATGGCAAGCGAACGGCGCATCGCCAATGCGACGATGAACATCGCCGGGGTCGCGAGGGCAAAGCGATAGGCGACCGACCAGCTAGGGGGAACGTCATGAATCTGCCCGGTGATGACATACCAGGTGGAACCCCAGATCAGGGCAACGATCAGAAACGGCAGCGCGATCCGCAGGCGCAGCAGCGCGTGTCGGCGCGCGCTACCCGCTGCCTCGCTCACAGGCCGGATATCGCACGTGCGAGCGCGGCGACAGCGCCGGGATCGTTGTTCCAGGCGGTTACGAACCGGCCCGCTTCTGCTCCCCAATCGTAGAATCCGAAACCCTGCGCGCGCAGTGCCGAGCGTTCTTCAGGCGACAGGCGAACGAACAGCTCGTTCGCCTCGACCGGGTGCATCAGCCGCTCTCCGCACGCTCCGGCAATCTCGGCGGCGGCTGCATTGGCCGCGCGCGCGTTTTCCAGCCAGAGATCCCCCTCGGCCATGGCCAGCACCTGCGCGGCGAGGAAGCGGCCCTTCGACTGCAAATGTCCCGCGCGTTTGCGCCGATAGCGGGCCAGATCGGCGGCGGCGGGATCGAAGAAGACCACGGCCTCCGCACTCATCCCCCCGTTCTTGATGCACCCGAAACTCAGAACGTCGGCCGGCCCCGCAGCCTGTGCCGCGGAACAGCCGAGAAAGGCAGCCGCATTGGCGAAACGCGCACCGTCAACGTGCAGGCCCAGCCCACGCTCGCGTGCCAGGCTGCCAATCGCAGCCAGTTCTCCAGGGCGATAGCATCGTCCGTACTCGCTCGCCTGAGTGATCGAAATCGCATGCGGCTGGACCTGGTGGACGTCGTCCCGAATCGGATCGATGACCTCGCGGATCGTACCGGGGTCCAGCTTCGCCCCGTCCCCGCCGGCAAGCATCAGCTTGGCACCGTGCAGATAGAATCCCGGCGCGCCGCCTTCGTCCATCTCGATATGAGCTTCGTGATGGCAGACCACCGCGCCATGCGGCTGCACCAGCGTTGCCAGCGCGAGGCAATTGGCAGCAGTGCCGGTCGCAACCCAGATCGCGGCACATTCGCGTCCGAACAGGTCGCCGAAGGCATCATCCAGCCGCCGCGACAGTCCATCGCCGTCGTACGGTGCATCGGCCGCGTCGGCGGCCTGCATGGCTGCCCATACACGGGGGTGGACGGCGGCGGCATTGTCGGAAAGAAACTGCATCGCGGAACGCGTCTAACCACCGCAGCGTTTAGCGCAAGAAGGAGCGCACCCATGACCGTCGAAGGCCTCGAAACCACACGTCACCCCGGACCGGGCGAGGAGCCGGTGCACGGCGAATATCGGGCTCACGTGCCCGGCACCGATCATATCGGGCGCTTGACCTGGAAGGCGCGCGGTAATGCGCGGATTGCCGATCACACCCTTGTTCCGTCGGAAATTGGGGGCCGCGGTGTTGCCGCAGCGTTGGTGAAAGCGTTGATCGCCGACGCGCGCGAGCAAGGCTTCACGATCGTGCCGCAATGTTCCTATGTCGAGGCGCAGTTTCGCCGCCACCCGGAATGGAGCGATCTTCTCGCGCCCACGCCATCCTGACGCGAAGTTGGCGCTAGCCCAGCTGCGAGAAATCCTGCGTGCAAGTGCTGTCCAGGATTTCATCACGCAGCGTCTGGGCACGCGCCAGCGGAATGCCCGCGAGTTCCAGCGTGCCCCCGGCCAGGCCCAGATGCAACGTGGCATAGCCCCGTCGCCGCGCAATCGGCCCCTGGGCGATTTCCGCCGAATGCAGCTTCACCCGGCTGGCGACATCGGTCCGCGGCGCAAGCCAGCCCCTGCGGGCGTAAAGCCAGGTGCCATCTATTGCATGACGCTCGAACCGCCAGAGACGCCATTGCCAGAGGCTCAGAACCCCGCCCAGCACCAACGGCGCGAGCGCGAATAGCGGGCTCGCGGCCTCCGTAACCGTCAGCGAGGCGAAAACGGCAAAGGCGACAATCACACCTATCGCGGCTGCCAGCAGCGCGCTGTCAAAACGGTAGCGACCGCTTGCCCGGTGCCAGTCGAGCCCTTCGGTCGGCATCGCAAATCCGGCTGCCTGCGCGATAGGCGCCAGTTCATTCCAGCGTGCGAATGGCGCCACATCGTGGCTGGCCGCGCCTGCATCTTGTGCCAGGCTGACGAACTTAAGCCCGTGCCACCCGAAGCGCCGGCGGATAAGGCCGGTGCGGAACTGGAGCGCCTGAACCCTGTGCGCCGGCATGACCACGTCGGTCCGGGTCAGCAATCCGCGGCGGCGGCGAAAGCCCTTGTCGGTCCGGTCGAGCACGAAACCCCATTCGCGCAGCACGGTACGGATAAGCCCCGTGGTAACGCCGAGCGCGATGAACGAGGCCACCGCCAGCGCGCCGCCCACGATCTTCGCCGTCGACCCGAGGCCGGAGAGCCACGATCCCGGACCGGCCAGCCTCTCCTCCCACCGGTCGAAGTCCCAGATGTCGAACGGCAGGAGGAAATCGAGCTGCTGCGCCGCGCCGGCAACTATTGCGACGACCGCGAGCGAGAATTCGAACACTCCGAAGGTGAATATCCTGCGCGGCCCCATCGCGAACAGGGGCCGCGCGTCAGTCGCCGCTTCGCCCTGCGGCACCTCGTCAGGGGTACTTTCACTCTCTTTGCGCGAGCGGACCACTTCGCGCAGGCGTTCGCCCTCAACCTCCCGCACGAACGACAGCTTCAGCTCGTCCTTGCCGCCGGCCCCGGTTTCGAAACGCACTTCGACCAGGCCGAACATGCGCGCCAGCAAACCCTGTTCGAGGCTGACGTCCTGGATGCGTTCGTACGGCACGGAGCGCGCCGCCCGGCTCAGGACCCCGCTCTCGACCCGAATATCCTGTTCACCGATGCGATAGGTCAGGCGCCGCCATTGCAGCCAGACAACCGCCAGCGTCGCGCCCAGAATCAGGAAGGCGAGCGGGACGATGGCGAGCAGCCACGCCCCCTGGTCGCGCAGAACGAAAGCGGCAGCAATAAGGGCTGGAACAGTCTGCCGCATCCCGGTGGCGGCATGGAGGGCAAGGCCCACAGGCTCCGTTCGCTGTTCGCGTCCGTCGTCCGGTTCGCTGTCTGCCAGCTCGGCCATCGTCACATCGTGTCGCGCCGAATGCGCGCGCGGATCGTCTCGCGCATCGCACGCGCATCGCCTTCGGCAAGGCCGGGCAGCGTCACCGAAGCATTATGATTGCCCGCGGTGTGCAAAGTGAGCGTGGCAAGGCCGTAAGCACGCTCCAGCGGCCCCTGATCCACATCGATATGCTGAACCCTGCCGAACGGCACGATGGTATCCGAACGAAACAGGATGCCCCGCACGACCCGCAGCCGATCCTCGCCCATCATATAGCCGCGCGCCGCATAACGGCGAAGCGGCACACGTACGACGAGAAACGCAGCGACCAGCAGTACCGGCACGATAAAGGCACCTGTGGGCAGGAGATCGGCCATTTCGAGCACGAACGCACCGATCGCAAACGGCGCCGCCACCACCAGAGCCATGATGCGCATGACCTTGACATGATTGGGGTGCAGCGCGGTTAGCTCTTCGCTCTCTTCCATAGTGCATTACATGGATAAGACGGTCGCGAAGGGCAAGGGACTGTTTTTGTGCCAGGTCAGACATCGAGCCGAACGACGTTTCCCATGTCGAGGTC
This sequence comes from Pelagerythrobacter marensis, assembly GCF_001028625.1. Classification (NCBI taxonomy): domain Bacteria; kingdom Pseudomonadati; phylum Pseudomonadota; class Alphaproteobacteria; order Sphingomonadales; family Erythrobacteraceae; genus Pelagerythrobacter; species Pelagerythrobacter marensis. Next base: position 2,274,208 of record NZ_CP011805.1, read on the forward strand.
GAAGGGGGCCAGCGAAAGGCGGCTTATCCCGAAGGACCGTCTTCTTCGCAGCAGATAGCATCAGGCGTTCGCGCCGTTATCGACGAGGATCGATGTGCCGGTCACCGCACCTGCCTCGGGCGAGGCAAGATAGGCCACGGCAGCGGCGACATCGTCGGGCACGGCGAAGCGCTTCAGCGCGGTTCGTGCGATCTGTGGGGCGGAATGTTCGCCCGCCGCGGGGTTCATGTCTGTGTCGGTCGATCCGGGGTGGACCGTGTTGACCGTAATTTCGCGCTCGGCAAGATCTCGCGCGAGCGCCTGGTTCATCATGGTCAGGCCAGCCTTGCTGGCGGCATAGGCGGCCAAGCCGGGATCCGGTGCCTGAGTCGCCAGATTGCTGCCGATCCCGATGATGCGCCCCCCTCTGCCCATATGCTTCAGCACCGCCTGAATCGCAACGAAAGGCGCGCGCAGATTGACCGCGATCGAGGTGTCGAAGTCGTCCAGAGTCAGCGACCCGACCGGTCCGACCGCGAATATCCCGGCGTTGTTCACGAGAATATCGATCCCGCCGAAAGCATCCGCCACCTGTTCGACCGCCGCGGTAACCGCGCCGGCATCGCGGTTATCCGCCCCGATCGCCAAAGCGCGCCGACCCGTTGCTTCGATCCCGCTCACGACCTCGGCAGCAGCGGCGGCCGATGTCGCATAAGTGATCGCCACATCTGCGCCTTCGCGTGCCAGTCGGCGCGCAATGGCCGCCCCGATTCCCCGGCTGCCACCTGTCACCAGCGCTCGCTTGCCATCCAGTCGTGTCATCTGCACCTCCATATATGTAGTGATTGATACAGATATGGAGGTGCTTGGCCCCGCTGGTCAATACCTTTATATAGCGGGCGTTATAAAAATGAGGTTTTCTATGGCTGAACGCGGACGGCCGCGCGGTTTCGACCGTACCGAGGCACTCGAACGGGCAATGGATCTGTTCTGGCGCGAGACATACGAGGGCGCGTCCCTCGCGGATCTGACCGGCGCAATGGGTATCGCCGCCCCGAGCCTCTACGCCGCCTTCGGCAGCAAGGAGCAGTTGTTTCGCGAGGTGGTGGAGCATTACGCAAACACTCAGGACTGCGGGATCTGGCAAACGCTGGACGAGGTCGACGATATACGTTCGGCGGTAGAGGGGTTTCTCCTCGCCACGGCTGACGCCTATTCGACCGGCGAGACGCCGCCGGGATGCCTCATTGTCCTGGGCGCCCAGCATGGCCTGGACGACGGCAGCCCGGCTCGCCGCGAGCTGCGGGAACGGCGCAGGGACAATCGTCGCAGGCTTGCCGCACGGTTCGATCGCGCCATCGCCGAAGGGGCGCTGCCTGGCGATTTCCCGTCCCACGACGCAGCGGCATTCTATCTCAGCGTGCAGACCGGCATGTCGTTGCTGGCGCGCGACGGCGCTGATCGCGCCTGCCTCAGGGCTGTGGCGCAGGGGGCCATGCTGGGCTGGGACCATTGGATCGAAGGTGCGCTGGGCGGCTGAGAGGCGCCTGGCCATCGCTTCGTTGACAGCGTGGGACAACTGCGCCACGAAATGATGAATGGCTCGCGGAAACAAGCGTTCGACAATCGTCGATGTCGCCAAGCTGGCGGAAGTCTCGCCCAAAAGCGTGTCCCGCGTGTTCAACAACGAACCGCACATTACCCCGGCACTGCGCAAGAAGGTTCTGCGCGCGGCGGAACAGCTCAACTACCATCCCAATGTTATGGCGCAGGGGCTGGTGCGGCGCCAATCCTACCTTATCGGACTGGTCTATGAAAAGCCCAGCCCGAGCTATGTTGTCGAACTGCAGCGGGGTGCGCTGGAACGGCTGCATGGCGAACGCTACCGGCTGATCGTGCTGCCAGTCGAATCGGTCGGCGATCATCCGAAGGACGTGGTGGACACGATCCGTTCGGCTGCGCTTGACGGGGTCATTCTTGCCCCGCCCGCGGCCGACCACCCCGATGTGCTCGACGGCTTGGTCCAGGCCCGCATTCCCTTCGCCCGCATCACCCCGCAATCGCGTGAAGGTCTCGGCCTGGCGACGACGATGGACGGCATCGCCGCGGCGCGCGAGATCGCCGAACACGTCATTGGCTATGGTCACAGGCGTATCGCGATTATCAAGGGCGACCCGGACCACCCGGTCAGCGCGCAGCGACTGATTGCCTATCGTGCAGCCTTTGAAGAAGCGGGAATCGAATATCTTCCCGAACTGGTCGAAGCGGGGGACTTCAGCTTCGAATCCGGTTACGAGGCGACCAAGCGGATCCTCTCGCGAAAATTGCGCCCGACCGCCATCCTCGCGCAGAACGATGACATGGCCGTGGGCGCAATTTCCGCCGCGCGTGAGCTTGGTTTCGAGGTTCCGGGCGACCTCAGTGTGGCGGGCTTCGACGACTCCGAAATCGCGCGCGTGGTCTGGCCGCGTCTGACCACGGTGCGCCAGCCGGTCGTGGAAATGGCCCATACCGCTGCGGACATGTTGATAAGGCAGCTCGCCGGCGAAGATCCGGGGCCGACCGTGGTTCACGCGCATAGCCTGATCGAACGACTGACCGTAGCGGCACCGCCAGCAGAGGCGTGAACCTGGCCCGCTTAGCTGTAGGCTGGGGCGGGAAAGGGCAATGGCGGCCGTTGCTGTGGCAAGGGCCGCCATCACGTTTTCGGAATCGCGCGAGTATCAGAAGGTGAATTTGACCCCGCCGTAGATCCGCCGCGAGCCGGATTGATAGCGGAAGGGCAATTCCGGGAACTGCAGATAGACGCTGGAGTTCGCCTTGGTGATATTGATTGCCTCGGCAAAAACCTCGAAGTTGTCGGTCAGCTGGTAACTGATCTGACCGTCGAGCTGGCCGTAGGATTTCTGATAGATCCCCATCGTCCGCGTGACCGACCCGTCGGCAAAGCTGAAATTGCCCATGTATTGCTTCGAACGCCAGCTGTACGATGCGCGTGCGGCAAAGCCCGAGTGTTCGAAGTAGACCTGACCGTTGGCCGAATGCTTCGACACCCCGGGCAGGGGCAGCTTGTCGTCGAAATCGGTGCTGAAGTCGGTTTCGGTGTCCGAGAATGTGTAGTTCGCGGTGAAGCCCAGACCGAAATCGAACGCATATTGCGCCGCCAGCTCCAGGCCCCTGACCCGTCCCCCGGAACCGTTAGCCGGCTGGGACACCGGCCCCATGCGCCCGCCGCCCTGATCGTTGACGAAGACCGTCACGGTTTCGTTGACGATGAAGCTGTCCACTTCCTTCCAGAACAGCCCTGCCGAAAGCAGTCCCTGATCGCCGAAATAGTGTTCGAAGCCCAGATCGAACTGATAGGCGCGGAACGGATCGAGCTCTGCATTGCCGCGCTTGCCGTTGGTGAACTTGAACAGGTCGTCCGCCGGGTCGCGGGTGAACGTGGTGGAGAACCCTTCGCCCAGCGAAACCAGCGGCTGGCGGGCGACAACCCGCGCAGCGGAGAAGCGAACCTTGCTGCCTTCCGCCACGTCGAACACCGCGTTCGCGCTCGGCAGGAAATCGGTATAACTGCGGACGACGGTATTGGTCGTATAATCGCGCAGCACACCATTCCAGCTGTCCGTGCCCCAATAGCTGGGATCGGCATTGGCTGGCTGGTTCTGGTCCACCGTAAGGTTGGTGTTGACCACCCGCAGACCCACGTTGACGTGGTAGGAATCGTCCGGCCCGCCCAGGTCGGCCATGAGATAGCCAGACTTGGTCTCCTCCTTCACCCGGTAGCTTTGCAGCGGATCTTCGAAGAAGGTGAAGGACGTATCCGGATAGAGCGCCTGAATCCATTCGAGGGCGTTCGTCATTTGCGAACGATCGGCAACCAGCACCGTATCGCCCTGTATCCGGCCGCCGCCGGCGAAGTTGCGGATCGCTTCCATCCGCTCGGGATTGCTCACCAGGGTTTGATACGGCGTGATCAGTGCCGGCGAATTGCCGAAGCGGGTACAGCCGGCAAATGCCGCGGGCTTGTTGGGTTCGGGCAAGTCGCAAATCTTGTAGCCGATCGCCCCGTCCTGGAAATAGCCATAGGGCGTCCAGTTGTAGGAATAACCGTCCACACGCTCATCTTCGGGAATCGCGGTGGCGTCGAGCTCACCCTTGCCGCTGTAATCGGCGAGATAGCGGCCCGAGACGAAATCGACCGTGCGCTGGCCATAGCGGAAGCCCGCGCTGAGGGTGATCGTGTCTTCGAAACCGTCGGCGACATCATAAGCGAAATCGCCGCGGATCGAATGGCCATCGATGTCGGAACGATCGCCGAAAGCCCAGTGCGATTTGAAGAAGCCGTAATCGGGATTGCTGAACAGATCCTGCGGGCTGCCGGGCGCTATACCGAAGCTGGGGAAATCGCCGTTGGTATAAGTGAAATCGAATGTCGGGGGGGCGTCTGCATTCGGCGTGAAGCCGGGTTGCGGCCCCGAGGTGCCCGGCCCGCGCACGCCATAGGCAGTATACCGCACGTCATTGTTGGCCACTTCGCGCTTCATGCTCGACGATGCATAGTTGGCCATGACAGATGCGCGGAAATTGGTGTCGTTGTCCCATTCCAGCGCGAACTGCACATTGTCCGCCTTGATGTTGGACACGTCGACGAACGAAATCGCCTCGGCAGACTGGGCGCGCACCGTGCCCTGGGTCAGGACGCCGTTTTCGTTGATCGAATAGTCGCCCACCAGGCCCTGCGATTCGCCCTGGCCGAAGGGAAATTTGACCGAAGCTTCGCGCGTATCGATCTTCATGTCCGAATGGAAATACTGCGCGCTGACTTCCAGCGTATCGGTCGGGCGATAAGTAATCCCCAGCGATGCACCCCAACGCCGGCGATACTGGTCGCGATCGGTGACGTATCGATATTCGGGCGCGTAATAGTTGGTCGGCACGGTCGCCGTGTCTCGCCGCCCCTCGTCAAATGCCCAGTTGCCGCGATTGTCACCGCCCAGCACGTTGACGTGGTTGTTGGTCTTTTCATAACTGAAGGAGGCGATAACGCCGAGCCGGTCATTGAAATTATAACCAATGACGGCCGCACCCGCCGGCTCCCAGCCCGCGATTTCGCTGCCCTTGCTCATCTTCGCGTTGCCCGCCAGCGTCAGGCCGGACTTCAGATCGAGCGGATTGCGCGTCTTGAGATTGACGATGCCGCCGAGCCCGCCTTCAAGCAGCGAGGCATTGGGCGATTTGAACACTTCGATCCCGCCGATCAGCTCGGAAGGCACGCCTTCGAGACTGTCGTAGCGGTTATAGTTTCCCTCGCCGACCTTGTAGACTTCCAGGCCACTGACGAAGAGCTCGCCATTCAGCAGCGTGACGTTCTGCTCCAGCCCGCGAATGCGCACTTTGGAGCCCTGGCCGTTTTCGCGGTCGATCTGGATGCCGGGCAGGCGCTGCAGCGATTCGGCCACGTTCTGGTCGGGGAACTTGCCAATATCCTCTGCCGTGACCGATTCGATGATCAGGTTCGATTCGCGCTTGGCGTTCAGCGCGCTTTCCAGCGAAGCCCTGAAGCCGGTGACGACGATAACGTTCTCGCCCGCTTCCTCGCTTACCGCCTGTCCCGTGTCGGTCGCATCCTGCGCCTGCGCGAACGCCGGTGCGGAACCGGCCCCCAATGCCAGTACCGATGCGGCGGCCAGGAACGTCGACCGGTTGCGTAAAATTCCGCTGTGCATTTCAGTATCCTCCCCAAACCGCATCTTCGCGTGCGGATCTTTCGTGGTGTGCCGGCCCCCTGCCTCCGACTCGGAGAGCAGTCGACCTGACGTGACTTTACTGGTTGCATATTTCTGTCAACGTTGTCAAACAACATGCATCATTCGCTGAAAAATCGCGCTTTTCCGCGAGGTTTCTGTCAAGGTTGTCAGGGCCGATCGGGCCGGAAACGCGCCGATTGGGGTCGTATGGGATGGGATCTATGCTTTCGAAAATGCTTCTTTTGACAGCGGCCGCAGCCGCGCTCGCGGTGCCGGCACACAACGCCGCCCAGGCCCGCGATACGGCGATCAGCCCTTCGGGCAAAGCCACCGTCCATCCCGAACAATGGCCCGAAGTCGCCTTTCCCAAGGTGCTGACCGAGGAAGGCGAAGCGCATGTGCAGGCGCTGCTCGCGCAGATGACGCTCCGACAGAAGGTGGGCCAGATCATCCAGGCCGATATCGCCAGCGTGACGCCCGAAGAAGTGCGCGAATATCGGCTCGGGTCGATACTCAACGGCGGCAACTCGGGGCCCTGGGGCGACGATCTCGCCCCCGCGGCGAAGTGGCTCGAACTCGCCGATGCGTTCTACGATGCTTCAATGGACGTGCCCCCCGGCGAACCTGCGATCCCGGTCGTATGGGGCACGGATGCGGTGCACGGGCACAGCAACATTGTCGGCGCGACGATATTTCCGCACAACGTGGGGCTCGGCGCCGCTCGCGATCCCGAACTGATCGAGCGCATCGGGCAAGTCACTGCGGTTGAGATTCGCGTTACCGGTCAGGAATGGACCTTCGCCCCCACTGTCGCGGTACCGCAGGATTATCGCTGGGGCCGCGCCTACGAAGGGTACTCTTCCGATCCCGCGCTGGTCGCCGCCTATGTCGGCAGCATGATTCGCGGGTTGCAGGGGCCGCCTTCGGTCGCGCCGATCCTTGCCGGGCCGCACGTCGCCGCCTCCACCAAGCACTACCTCGCCGATGGCGCCACCACCGATGGCAAGGACCAGGGCGATGCGGCGATTTCCGAACTCGAGCTGCGGCTGGTGCATGGCGCGCCTTATATTCCCGCAATAGAAAACGGCGTCGCCACGATAATGACCAGCTTTTCCAGCTGGAACGGGGTCAAGCTGTCGGCCCATCGCGGACTTGTGTCCGACGTGCTGAAAGGACGCATGAATTTCGGCGGTCTGGTCGTCACGGACTGGAATGCGCACGGGCAGGTGGCAGGCTGCACCAATGCCAGCTGTCCCAAGGCAATCGATGCGGGAATCGACATGCTGATGGCGCCCGACAGCTGGCGCGACCTTTACGACTACACGCTGTCGCAGGTCCGCGACGGCACGATTCCCATGGAACGGCTGGACGATGCGGTGGCGCGCGTGTTGCGCGTCAAACAACGGCTGGGCCTGTTCGAAATGGGCAAGCCTTCGCAGCGCGCCCTGTCCGGGCGCTACGAACTGCTAGGCGCGGCAGACCATCGCGCCGTCGCGCGAGAGGCGGTGCGCAAGTCGCTGGTCTTGCTCAAGAACACCGGCGTCCTGCCGCTCAGGCCCGATGCGCGGATTCTCGTTGCGGGCGATGCGGCGGACGATATCGCGCGCCAGTCGGGCGGATGGACATTGAGCTGGCAGGGGACCGGGCTCGACAACAGCCTGTTTCCAGGCGCAACGTCACTGTGGGACGGCATCGAACAGGCCGTAACGTCCGCCGGGGGCAGTGCTGAACTGTCTGTCGGCGGTGAATATGCCGCCCGCCCCGACGCGGCGATCGTTGTCTTCGGCGAAACGCCTTACGCAGAGTTTCAGGGCGACATTGCCTCGCTGCAATTGCGCCCCGAACTGCGCAGGCCGATCGCGACGATGCGGCGCCTGAAGGAAGAAGGCATTCCCGTGGTCGCCGTAATGATCACCGGTCGCCCGCTTTACGTGAACGAGGCACTCAATGTCGCTGACGCCTTTGTTACCGCCTGGCTGCCGGGTTCGGAGGGAGGCGGAGTGGCCGATGTGATGTTCGCAGGGACGGATGGCGAACCGGTCCATGATTTCCAGGGCCTGCTGCCAGCCGCGTGGCCCGCCAGCGCGCGGCATGATGGGGAAACGCTGTTCCCCTTCGGCTATGGCCTGCGCTACGCGGATGGACCGGGCGCGTGGACACCCTTGCCCGAAGACAGCGGCGTAAGCGACGACGGCAGTGATGGGGGCGTATTTTTCGAACGCGGCCTCCCCGCGTCGTCATGGTCGCTCACCGTGTCGCGTTCCGATGGCGGCGAATCGCTGCGCGTAACCACCGTTCCCGCTGAAGCCGTGCAGGGTCGTGTGCGCATCACCGCCAGTGATTACGGCGTGCAGGAAGGCGCGCGCAGCTTCACCATCGATCCCCATCCTGACGGAGCTGCAATCGAACTCGGCACATTCGATCCGATCGACCTATCGCGCCAGACCAACGGCGACATGCTGCTTCTCGCCACCGTTCGGCTGGACGCCCGGCTTTCGCAGGCACCGCGCGTGGCCGTGCGCTGCGAAGGCGCGGATTGCAAAGGGGAAGTTCCGATCGCCGAGTTTGGGACGCTGCCCGTCGGAGAATGGCGGACCCTGGGCGTGCCCCTCAAATGCTTCCAGACTGCGGGCGCCGAGATGGGCGCGATCAGCGCTCCGTTCCGCCTGACGACTTCGGGACCGGCACGCTTCAGCCTGGCGCGCGTGGCCCTGGGCAGTCTGTCCGATGTCGATGTCCTTGCCGGTTGCCCGACCGACTGATGCAGCTGCCGCGTCACATTATGCGGGGAAGGCACGCGGGCGTTCGCGCACGCCCAGAATCACGATAGCACCAAGGGCCTTGAGCGCAGCGAAAGTCAGCAGCACGGGCGTGAAGTTTTCCGGTGTGGCCAGGTGCCAGACGATCAGGGTCCCGATAATTGCCGGTACGGTATTGGTCAGGTTGACCAGACCCAGGTCGCACCCCCTCCGGTCCGGTCTCGGGAGCAATTGCATGGCGAAAGTGACATGCAGGCTCAGGAACACCGCGGTGCCGGTCGCATAGACGCAGAATGCAACCGCCCCGTGCCAGGCGGTTTCCGCGAATGCCATCCCGATCAGGCCCACCGTTCCGACCAGAGCTGCACCAAACAGAAACGGCTTGCGCGTCCCTGCCAGGTCGGACCACCGGCCAATCACCAGCGCAACCGGCAGGGGGATGATGTAGGAAATCGTCAGCACGCGACCGACCAGTCCGGCTGCATCGCCTTCGACAAGCGTCAGCGTCTTGAAATAATAAAGCAGGTAGAGCGTCAGGGTCGCGCAGCTCAGCTGGACGAGCAGCCGGGAGATCGAGGCTATCAGGATGTCGCGTCGCTCCCACGGTATCGCAAGTTCCGGTGCGAGGACTTCCTTGCTGGGGCGCAGTGCCAGCAAGGGCAGGATCAGCGCGAAGGCAGCAGCGGGGACCAGGGCGAACCGGGCCATCTGCGCCAGATCGGCTTCCGCCAGAAGCACGACCGCGAAGGCGGCCGCGACGGGATTGCCCAGTGCCAGCATCCCGCCCGCTATGCCTTTCCGCCTGGCCGGCACTTCTTCTGCGATGATTGCAAATAGCGGCGCGAGCACTGCGTTGATTGCCGCTTGCGCCAGTGCGACCGCGAGCACCAGTTGCGCCGGCGTCCCGGCCAGACTCAGACCGATATAAGACACCCCCAGTGCGACCAGTCCCCCCACCACCCAGCGCCGACGCCCGCCCCCTTTCGTCGCCGAAAGATCGCTCAGCCAGCCGAACAGGATGTTGGCCCCACTGGCGACAATTCCGCCGACGACCGCTGTCGCGGTCAGCAGGTCGATCTTGGCCAGTTCGTCCAGGGCCTCCACCCTCAGCGGCAGCAGGAGGGTGAACAAGGGAAGATAGGCAACCACACCGCCGGCATTGGCCAGCGCGACTGCCAGAAGGAGCGCCGCCGTGCGCGTGCGGGGCTGGAGCCTGTCCATCAGGCCCTCGCCTTGCCGACCATAAATGCGCAAGGCAATCCGGCGCGACTTGCCGGGTTCAGTTTGCAACAGGGCGTCGGGCGTAAATGCCGAACACCGCGATTACTGCATAACAGGCGGCGGGCAGCACCAGTGAGAAGGCGAGGCTGCCGCTGAGATCGGCCAGCGCGCCGGTGGCCAGCGGGATAACCGCTCCGCCGAAGATCGCGACATTGATGATCCCCGATCCATCGGCCGCACGGCTGCCCAGCCGCTCGCAGGCGAGCGAGAAGATGGTCGGGAACATGATCGAGTTCATCAGGCCGATCGCCAGCAGGCTGTAGGCGGCCAGCGTGCCGCTGCTGTTGGTCGACAACGCGATCAGGGCGATCGCACCGACTGCCACGGCGGCAAGGATCTTGCCCGGGCTCACCATGCGCAGCAGCGCCGAGCCGATAAACCGGCCCACCATCGCGCCGCCCCAGTAGAGGCTGACCATCCACCCGATGGCGTTCTCGGGCTCGCCCAGAACATCGTCGAGCATCAGATAGTTGATCACGACCGAGCCGATCGCGACCTCGGCGCCGACATAGAGGAAGATGCACAGCGCGCCGAAGCCGAAGCGCGGGCGCTTGAGCAGGTCAAAACCGGCCAGCCCGCTAGAGGCTTCGTGCTTTTCGCCCTGCAGCCGGTTGCGAAACAGCCAGACCGCGCCCGCGACCACGGTAATCGCCACCGCGAGGCCGAGATAGGTCTTCACGATCATCGCCGATTCCGCGGTGCGATAGGCGGCCAGCGCGGCGCCTTCGAAATCCTCCGCCGAGACATCGGCAAGCTGGCCGAGGATCAGTCCGGCGCCCACCAGCGGGAAGACGAAGGTGCCGAAGGAGTTGAATGCCTGGGCGAAGGTCAGCCGGCTGTGCGCGGTCTTCTGCGGGCCCAGCAGGCTGATCAGCGGATTGGCCACCACCTGCACGATCACCACCCCGCTGGCGAGGATGAACAAGGCCAGCAGGAACAGCGGATAGGTCGCGGTGGTGCTGGCGGGGATGAACAGCAGGCAGCCCGCGGTCATCGTCATCAGCCCGGCCACCGCGCCGCGCATGTAGCCGATCCGCTTGACCAGTTTCGCCCCCGGGATGCCAATGACGAGATAGGCGGCGAAGAAGCAGAATTGCACCAGCATCGCCTGCGTATAATTGAGCGTGAACAGTTCTTTCAGCTTCGGGATGAGGATATCGTTGAGGCTCGTGATCCCGCCGAAGATAAAGAACAGCGCGAAGACGAAGGGCGGCAGGCTGGGCGCATGGACATGGCCCTCCCCTTCGGCCGGCGCCGGATCGCTCGAGGAGATTTCCTTCGCCGTGATCGCTGCGGAATCCGTCACCACCAACTTCCCTCCCGATACTGGTCCGCCGCCTCTCGTGTGCAGGGTGCCTGTCTCAGGGAATATGAGGGCAAGCCTCTATTGTCAACGTTGTCAGGGAACGGCGGCGCCTCACGGGAATGCGCCCTGATCTGTGCCGACAATATCGACGGGCCACCCGTTTCGACGAAGCGCTGACTTCGGAGCCGAAGCCCCGGATTCGGCGGCCATCGCCGAACAGCACCAGCAAATTTTCATGGATCGCGGCGCTGACATCGCCAGCACCGGAAAGGATGGTGCTGCTGGGGAGGATTGAACTCCCGACCTCACCCTTACCAAGGGTGCGCTCTACCACTGAGCTACAGCAGCGCCTGACAAGGCGGGCGCGCTATTGTCGCGCACCATACGAAAGTCAAGCCAAGCTTGAGCCTTGCCGGCATTCGCGGCAAGACAATTCGATGTCACACGATCCCGACACCAAGATGACGCGCGAGGAGCGGCTCGCCGCAAAGCTGCGCGAGAACCTGCGCCGGCGCAAGGCACAGTCGCGCGGGCAAACCGGCGCATTAGCGGGCGAATCGGAGGACAGCAGGCTTTCCAATCGGGACATGAAAAGCTAACCGCACACCCCCGACCGATAAGAGGAGCCTTCGCTTGCCCACGCTGATCCTAGTCCGTCACGGCCAGAGCCAATGGAATCTGGAAAATCGCTTCACCGGATGGTGGGATGTCGACCTGACCGACAAGGGCGTATCCGAAGCGATCGCGGCAGGCGAACTGCTGGCGGCGAAAAACGTTCTACCCACTCGCGCCTTTACGTCATTGCAGACCCGCGCGATCCGCACACTGCATCTCGCGCTGGAAGCGTGCGGACGGCTGTGGATACCCGAAACCAAGAACTGGCATCTCAACGAGCGGCACTATGGCGGGCTGACGGGGCTCGACAAGCAGGAGACGCGCGATCGCCACGGCGACGAGCAGGTCCATATATGGCGCCGCAGCTTCGACGTGCCGCCGCCGGTGATGGAAGACGGCAGCGATTACGATCTGGCCGCCGATGCGCGCTATGCCGGGATCGACGTTCCCAGAACCGAAAGCCTGAAGCTGACCATTGAGCGGGTCCTCCCCTATTGGGAAAGCGAGATCCTGCCGGTTCTGGCCAGCGGCGAAACGGTGATCGTTTCCGCCCACGGCAATTCGCTGCGCGCGCTGGTCAAACATCTTTCGGGCATTTCGGACGACGACATTACCGGTCTGGAAATCCCGACCGGCCAGCCGATCGTCTACGAATTCGACGACGCAATGAACCCGGGCGAACGCCAGTATCTGAAGGATCGCTGAGATGGGTGCCGACAGCGAAGCCGGCACGGGGCCGAAAGTCGCCATCGTCATGGGCAGCCAGTCCGACTGGCCGACAATGCAGTGCACGGCCGAGGTGCTCGACGAACTTGGCGTCCCCTACGACGCGCGGATCGTTTCAGCGCACCGCACCCCCGACCGCATGTACGCTTTTGGCAAAGGGGCAGCGGACGAGGGGTTTCGCGTCATCGTGGCCGGGGCCGGCGGTGCGGCGCACTTGCCGGGAATGCTCAGCGCGCTGACCCATCTGCCGGTGCTGGGCGTGCCGGTCGAATCGAAGGCGCTTTCGGGGCAGGACAGCCTGCTTTCCATCGTCCAGATGCCCGCCGGGGTCCCAACCGGCACGCTCGCGATCGGAAAGGCGGGGGCGACCAACGCCGGCCTGCTCGCCGCTGCGATTCTGGCGCTTGGCGATGCCGACCTTTCGCGCCGATTGCAGGACTGGCGCGCCGCACGCGGGGCCGCCGTGGCGGAGCGGCCCGAAAACGCATGATCCAGCCGGGGGGGACAATCGGCATCCTGGGCGGCGGACAGCTCGGGCGGATGATAGCGGTGGCCGCCGCCCAGCTCGGCTATCGCTGCCATGTCTATGAACCCGGGCGCGCCAGCGTCGCTGCCGAGGTCAGCGCGCAATTCACGTGTGCGCCCTGGAACGACGAGGCCGCGTTGGGCCGGTTTGCGGAATCCTGCGACGTGATAACGTGGGAGTTCGAGAACGTGCCGGTCGGGCCGCTGGCCGCGATCGAACCACTGCTCGCCCCCCATCCTCGCGCGCTCGAAACGGCGCAGGACCGGCTGAAGGAAAAGCGTTTTGTCGAAGGGCTCGGCGGTGTGCCCGCTGCCTACGCGACTGTCGATACGGCGGAAGAGCTGGTCGCCGCCGTCGACCGGATCGGCGCGCCCGGCATCCTGAAAACCCGCCGCGACGGTTACGACGGCAAGGGCCAATGGCGCATCCAGACAGCCCGCGATGCCGACGCGATCCGTCTGCCCGATGCGCCGACGATCTACGAAGGGTTCGTCGAATTCGCATGCGAGTTCTCGGTCATCCTCGTGCGCGGTCGCGATGGCGAGGTGCGCTTCTGGGACAGCCCGGAAAACACCCATGTCGGCGGCGTGCTCTCCACGTCCACCCTGCCCGCCAATGCGATGGTGATCGAACAGACGCCCGCCGCGCGCGCCCTGGCCGCGCAGGCTGCCGAAGCGCTGGGATATGTCGGCGTGCTGACGCTGGAGTTCTTCGCCACCGGCGAAGGGCCGGTGTTCAACGAAATGGCGCCCCGAGTGCACAATTCGGGCCACTGGACGATCGAGGGCGCGGCCACCAGCCAGTTCGAGAATCACGTGCGCGCGATCTGCGGACTGCCGCTGGGCGACACCGCGACGACCGCCGGCAGCGTGGTGATGTCGAACATTATCGGCGAAGATGTATCGAGCGCGCATGATTGCCTGAACGATCCCGACGCCCACCTCCACCTCTACGGCAAGCATCAGGCACGCCCAGGGCGCAAGATGGGGCACGTGACGCGAATTGGTGGGCGGTGACGATGCCGCAATCGATTTTCTGCATTTTTGCCCGTGCGGCCAATGGCGTTATCGGCGACCGGGGCCGGCTGCCCTGGCATATCCCGGCCGACCTCAAGCGATTCAAGGCGCTGACGATGGGCAAGCCGATGATCATGGGGCGCAAGACGTTCGAAAGCCTTCCCGGCCTGCTGCCCGGTCGCCGCCATGTCGTTCTGACCCGGCGTGAGCGCTGGGCCTGCGAAGGCGCCCATGTCGCCCGTTCGCCGCAGGAGGCGCTCGCGCTGGCCGGGGACGAAGAGGCGGAGATCGCAGTGATCGGCGGCGCGGCGATCTTCGACGTCTTCCTGCCGCTGGCGAACCGGGTCGAGCTGACCGAGATCCACGCCGATTACGAAGGCGACGTGCTGATGCCCCGGCTCAGCCCCGAATGGGCGGAAACCGCGCGCGAATCGCATCCGGCCAGCGGAGAGACACCCGCGTTCGATTTCGTTACCCTGCGGCAGGAGGCGGCGTGAAGCGCTGGCTCGCCTGGGGCGCACTGGGGCTGCTGGTCCTGGCCGCAATCGGTTTCTTCGCATTCGCGCCCGGAATTGCCGAGCGCGGCATGAACCGGATCGACGGCAAGCCGCTGATCGCGGTTTCCGACGAAGCACAGGCGCTGCACGAAACGCTGACGATCGTCGATCTGCATTCCGACACCCTGTTGTGGGATCGCGACCTGCTCTCCCATGCGAATCGCGGGCACGAGGATCTGCCGCGGATGGAAGCCGGCAACGTCGCGCTGCAGATCTTCTCCAGCGTCACCAAGACGCCGAAAGATCAGAATTACGAGGCGAACGATGCGGATAGCGACAATATCACCGCGCTGGTGATCGCGCAGTTGCAGCCGATCCGCACCTGGACATCGCTGCTCGAGCGTTCGCTCTATCATGGCGAGAAGCTCGATCGCGCGGTGGCGGATGCCAAGGGGCGTTTGCTGAAAGTCGCCGCGCCCGAGGATGTCGCCGGCCTTCTCGCGCGCCGGCAAAGTTCGGCAACCGGCCCGGTGGGCGCAATGCTCTCGATCGAAGGGTTGCAGAACCTCGAAGGCGATCTCGCCAATCTCGACCGGCTCCACACCGCGGGCTTTCGCATGGCGGGGCTGACCCATTTCTTCGACAACGATCTTGCCGGGTCGATGCACGGTATCGAGAAGGGCGGGCTGACCGCTAAGGGGCGCGAGGCGATCCGGCGCATGGAAGACCTGGGCATGATCGTCGATATCGCGCACTGCAGCCATGCCTGCGTGGCCGACATTCTGGCGATGGCACGGCGCCCGGTCGTCTCCAGCCACGGCGGGGTGCAGGCCACCTGCAAGGTCAACCGAAACCTCTCCGACGAGGAAATCCGCGGCGTGGCGCGCACCGGTGGCATTATCGGGATCGGGTACTGGGACGCCGCGATCTGCGATACCTCCCCCCGCGCCGCAGCGCGGGCGATGAAGCACGTGCGCGACCTGGTCGGGATCGAGCATGTGGCACTGGGCAGCGATTACGACGGGGCGACGACCGTGCGGTTCGACACCAGCCAGCTGGTTCAGGTGACGCAGGCGCTGCTGGACGAAGGATTTACCCACGAAGAGATCCGCGCGGCGATGGGCGGCAATGCCCTGCGCGTTCTGCAGGCAGGCGTTGCGCCGATGGGGCCGGTCCGATGAGGTGGCTCGACCATCGCCAGCCGCTGCCCGAAAGCCTGCGCGGCGCGATCATCGCACTGGGCAATTTCGACGGTTTCCACCTCGGCCATCAGGCTGTCGCACGCGAAGCCATCGAATGGGCACGAAGCGAAGGCCGCCCGGCAATCATCGCGACATTCGATCCGCATCCGGTGCGCTTCTTCAAACCCGACGCGGCCCCATTCCGCCTGACGACGCTGGAACAACGGCAGGAACTCTACCTCGCCGCCGGGGCGACCGCGATGCTGGTGTTCCATTTCGATGCCGAGCTGGCCGGAACCAGTGCGGAAGATTTCGTCCGCGTCCTGCTGGGCCAACGTCTGGGCGCCGCCGGCGTGGTCACGGGGGAGGATTTCACCTTCGGCAAGGGGCGCACAGGCAACCGCGCGGTGCTGGAACAGCTGGGCCGCGACGCCGGCATTGCCACACGCGCCGTCGCCCCGGTGATGGACGGCGGTGCCCCCGTATCCTCCAGCCGCGTGCGCGAGGCATTGCGCGCCGGCGACCCGGAAGAGGCCGCCCGCCTCCTTACCCGCCCCTTCGCCATTCGCGGAGTCGTGGAGCATGGCGACAAGCGCGGACGTGAAATCGGCTATCCCACCGCCAACATCGCGATCGAAAGCTACCTGCGTCCGCGTTTCGGCATCTATGCTGTGACCGGCCGGGTGCTCGCCAGCGGACACACACTGACCGGCGCGGCCAATATCGGCGTGCGACCGCAGTTTGCCCCCCCGCGCGAGTTGCTGGAGCCGCATTTCTTCGATTTCTCCGGCGACCTCTATGGACAGGAGATCGAGGTGGCGTTCCGGCATTTCCTGCGGCCCGAGGCGAAGTTCGCTTCAATCGCGGAGCTGGTCGAGCAGATGGATCGCGATTGTGCGCAGGCGCGGGATCTTCTGGGCTGATGCGCTGGCTGCGCTATCTCGCATTCGCGGCGGCACTGGCCTTCCTTGTCCTGACAGTGGTCAACGCCAGCTGGCTTGCGCCCGAACCCAAAGGCGCGGTGAAGCTGATCGCCAACGGCGGGCTGCGCCAGCTCGCCGCCCCCGATGCCCCGGTGGGTGCCGACAGGGATGCCGAGGTGGATGCGCCCTGTCCCGGCACGCGAATCGAACAGCCGGCGCACGACTATCTGGAAAACACCGCCCCTTCGATCGCGCGGGCGGCGAAGCTGGGCGCGCAGGTCATCGCAATCGACGTGGCATCGACTGCCGATGGGCAGATCGCGCTGTTTGCCGACCAAATGCTCGATTGCCGAACCGACGGCAGCGGGGCGGTAAGCGAAACCGCGATGGCAGCGCTCAAGGCGCTCGATGCCGGCCACGGCTATAGCGCGGAAGGCGGGACCTATCCGCTGCGCGGGTCCGGCACAGGCGCGATACCCAGCCTGGACGAGGCGATTCGCGCGGCAGGCCGCGCTCGCCTGCTCTATCGCTTTACGGGCCAGGAAGCGCAGGAGGCGGATCGGCTCGCCGCCGCGCTGCGTGCGGCGGGCCGCGACCCGGTGGCTGCCGGCGACGGCTTCTACGGTTCGCCCGCGCCGATCGCGCGAATCGCGCAGATCCATCCCGATGCCTGGGCTTTCTCGCCGGAAAGCGCCCGGAAATGCACCAGCGCCTACATGTGGCAGGGATGGTTCGGGATCGTGCCCGCCGCCTGCCGTGGCGGGACGATGACGATCCCGCTCGATCGCCAATGGGCCTTCGCCGGCTGGCCCAATCGGCTGATCGCGCGGATGGAGGAGGCCGGGGCACGGATCGTCGTCGTAACGGGCGGCGATGCGGCGGCCCCTGCCGGGCTGACATTCCCCGAGCAGTTGGGCGACATTCCCGCCAGCTTCAACGGCTACGCCTTCGTGGACGACGGCTTCACCGTCATCCCCGCGCTGATCAACCGGTTCGACGACCGTTCGCAGGCAGAAATCGACGCCGCGCAGGCCGCGCTCGAACGGCGGCGGGCCGCGCGGTGACGCGAACCGGCTTTATCGCGCGCGGCAATTGCCCTAACGGCCCATCCGCATGACTGAACAGCGCGACTATAAAGACACGGTCTTCCTGCCCAGGACCGATTTCCCCATGAAGGCCGGCCTTCCGCAGAAGGAGCCGGGCATTCTCGCGCGCTGGGAAGAACAGGACATCTATCGCACGCTGCGCGAGGAACGCGCGGGGCGCGAGACGTTCGTGCTCCACGACGGGCCGCCCTACGCCAATGGCGACATGCATATCGGCCATGCGCTCAACCACGTGCTGAAGGACATGGTGGTGCGCACGCAGACGCTGCTGGGCAAGGACGCGCCTTACGTGCCCGGCTGGGACTGCCACGGCCTGCCGATCGAATGGAAGGTGGAGGAACAGTACCGCAAGAAGAAGCTGAACAAGGACGAGGTGCCCCCGGCGGAATTCCGCGCCGAATGCCGCGCCTATGCGCAGCACTGGGTCGATACGCAGCGCGAACAGCTCAAACGGCTGGGCATTAACGGCGACTGGGACAATCCCTACCTGACGATGGATTTCGGGGCCGAGGCGACAATCGTCGCCGAGCTGATGAAATTCGCCGAGGCGGGCAATCTCTACCGCGGCGCCAAGCCGGTGATGTGGAGCCCGGTGGAAAAGACCGCGCTGGCCGAAGCCGAAGTCGAGTACGAGGATATCACCTCGACCCAGATCGACGTGGCGTTCGAAATCGTCGAGAGCCCGATCCCCGAACTAATCGGCGCCCACGCGGTGATCTGGACGACCACGCCGTGGACGATCCCGGTCAACCAGGCTTTGGCCTATGGGCCGGAGATTGAATATGTCCTGCGCGATGTCGATGGGCGCCGGCTCTTGCTGGCTGCGTCGCTGGCCGACGAAACCCTCCATCGTCTCGCGGGTGGAAGCGACACCCCGGATCAAGCTCAGGGGGAAACGGTCTGGCGCGGCAAGGGCTCTGACCTCGCCGGCACCGTCGCCCGCCACCCGATCGCCAAGCTCGTGAGTCCCCGCGAAGGCGGGGACCTCAGCCGATCGCGCGCGACGTCCGACCAGGGGGCCCAAGGTCCCCGCCTTCGCGGGGACTCGCAGGCGATCGAGTTCTTCCTCAAGCCCCGCCCGCTGCTCGCCGGCGATTTCGTCACGACTGACTCGGGCACCGGCCTCGTCCACATGGCGCCCGATCACGGCGAGGACGACTTCGCATTGTGCAAGGCGCACGGCCTGACGCCCAAGTTCGTGGTCGAAGCCGATGGCCGCTATCGCGACGACTGGGCCTGGCTCGGCGGCGACGACGAACGGCGCATGTCGGTCATCAATCCGAAGTTCAATGCGCCAGACGGCCCGATCTGTTCGGACTTGCGCGAAGCGGGCGCGCTGCTTTCGGCCAGCGCCGACTACAAGCATTCCTACCCCCATTCGTGGCGGTCCAAGGCCAAGGTCATCTATCGCTGCACCCCGCAGTGGTTCGTGCCGATGGACCGCGAGCTCGATGGTGGCGGCACGCTGCGCAGCCGGGCGATGCAGGCGATCGACGATACCCGCTTCGTGCCCGAAAAGGGCCGCAACCGCATCGGCGCGATGGTGGAGGGGCGACCCGACTGGGTTCTTTCGCGCCAGCGCGCCTGGGGCGTGCCGATCACGCTGTTCGTCGACCGCAAGACCGGCGAATACCTCGCCGACCCGGCGGTCAACGCGCGGATCGTGGAGGCCGTGCGCGCGAAAGGCGTCGATGCCTGGACGGAAGAAGCCGCCGCCGACCTGCTCGGCCCCGATTACGACCCGGCGGATTACGAACGGGTGACCGACATTCTCGACGTGTGGTTCGATTCGGGCTGCACGCACGCCTTCGTGCTCGAAAGCGGGCGCTGGCCCGAACTGCGCTGGCCGGCGGACCTCTACCTCGAAGGGTCGGACCAGCATCGCGGCTGGTTCCAATCCTCGCTGCTCGAAGCCTGCGCCACGCGCGGGCGGGCGCCTTACGATGCCGTGCTCACCCACGGCTTCACGATGGCGCGCGACGGCAAGAAGATGTCGAAATCGCTCGGCAACACCGTCGATCCGAACAAGGTGATGCAGCAGTATGGGGCGGATATCATCCGCCTCTGGGCGCTATCGGTGGACTTTACCGAGGATCACCGGATCGGCGACGAGATCCTGAAAGGGGTCGCCGACCAGTATCGCAAGCTGCGCAACACCTTCCGCTACATGCTCGGCGCGCTCGACGGGTTCGACCGCGATGCGGAAGGCGTGGACCCGGCCCAAATGCCGGAGCTGGAGCGCTATGTCCTGGGCGAACTCCACGCGCTCGACGCCACGCTGCGCCGCGCGATCGCCGATTTCGATTTCAACGAATATACCCGCGCGCTGGTCGATTTCGCGAACGAGGACCTTTCGGCCTTCTTCTTCGATATCCGCAAGGACAGCCTCTATTGCGACGGCGAAGGCGACTTGCGCCGCCGCGCCTATCGCACCGTGCTCGACATCCTGTTCCACGCGCTGGTGCGCTATGCCGCCCCGGTTCTGGTGTTCACGGCGGAAGAAGTGTGGACGACCCGCTTCCCCGATCGCGGCAGCGTGCACCTGCTCGAACTGTCGCCGATGCCCGAAAGCTGGGTCGATCCGGCCCTCGCCGACCGCTTCGGCAAGCTGCGCGACTTGCGCGAACAGGTGATGGAAGCAATCGAGCCGTTGCGGCGAGAAAAGACGATCCGCTCCGGCCTCGAAGCGGCAGTCACCGTGCCCGCGGGCGCCGTGCCCGATGGCTTCGGCGATGCCGATCTGGCGGAGCTGTTCATCACCGCGTCAGTCGCGCGCGGGCAGGGCGACGGCGTGACCGTGACGCGCACCGAAGACCACAAATGCGGCCGCTGCTGGCGGCTCCTGCCCGAAGTGGCGGAAGACGGCGCGCTGTGCGGGCGCTGCGAAGATGTGATCGCACGAATGGACGATGCGGCATGAACAGGGTCACGAAATTTCGCCTGATCGGGTTCGTGGTGGCCGTCGTGCTGTTCCTGGCCGACCAGGCGATGAAGCACCACGTCACCCAGACGCTGGCGATGAAGCGGGGCGACGTGGTCGAACTGCTGCCCTTCTTCGATTTTCGCATGACCTACAATTTCGGCATCTCGCTGGGCATGTTCCAGGCCGATTCGATGGAAATGCGCTGGATGCTGGTCGGGGTGACCAGCCTGATCGCACTCGTCGTCACCGTGTGGATGCTGCGCGAGAAGGTGCTGGGCGAAATCCTGGGGCTTGCCCTGATCCTGGGCGGCGCGCTGGGCAATATCCGCGACCGGTACGAATACGGCTATGTCATCGATTACGCCGATCTGCATTTCGGCGAGTTTCGCCCCTTCCTGATCTTCAACATCGCCGATGCCGCGATCACCATCGGCGTCCTGATTATCCTTGCCCGCGCGTTTTTCCTGCGCGACAAGGAGGAAACATCCCAAACCGAGACGGCGCCCGACGCCGCGGAGAGCTGATATGAGCCATTTTTCGAGGCGCAAAGCGACCACCATCGCCCTTCTTTCCGGCGCGAGCGCCATGCTGGCCGCGTGCGGCAGCGACGGCGGCATTCTCGCCCGCGAACGGCCTGACGAATTCGCAGTCCAGCGGCAGGCTCCGCTGGTCGTGCCGCCCGATTTCAACCTCGTGCCCCCCGCCCCCGGCGCGCCGCGCCCGGCAGAAGGCACTGCGGGCGAGCAGGCGCTGGAGGCGCTGTTCGGCGGCCCGGCACCGCGCAGCGCGGTCGAAACCAGCGTTCTCGACCGTGCGGGCGCGGCCGAACCCGGCATCCGCTCCACCGTCGGCGATCCGGAAACCAATACGGTCGCCAAAGGCAGCGTGACCCGCGACATCGTCGCCGCGCCCGAGGGTGACGGTCAGTATGCCCAGGCGGTTATTCCGGGCTGAGCCACACTGTTTCCGCCGGCGCGGGGCGTAGGCCCCCCCCCCGGCGATGCTGGTATGCATGTGATATGCGGCTGGCCTATTCGGCCGCGACCAGCACCTTGTCGATCTTGCGCCCATCCATATCGACGACTTCGAATCGCCAGCCCTGATCGGTGAAGGTTTCCCCTTCCTGCGGCAGATTCTTGAGGACCGAAAGCACGTAGCCGGCGACGGTCGCGAACTCGCGATCCTCGCCGTATTCGAGGCCCAGGCGGTCGGCCAGGTCGTCCGCAGGCAGCGCGCCCGATACCAGCAGCGATCCGTCGGCACGTTCGACGATACCGGGCTGTTCGCCCTGGTCCTGATCGCTGACGAACTGGCCGGCGATCGCCGTTAGCAGGTCGGACGGAGTGACGATCCCGTCGAGATGGCCGTATTCGTCATGCACCATCGCCATCGCGACTTCCGACTGCTGCAGAACGCGCAGCGCATCCATCGCGTCGAGCTGGTCCGGGACGACTTCCGCCTGACGCATGATCGCGCGCGGCGACACCGTTTGGCCCGCGACCATTCGTGCCAGCACTTCGCGCACTTTGACCACGCCCACGATCCTGTCGGGGGAGCCATCCGCCACCGGCAGCAACGAGTGCGGGCTCGCGTCGATCGCGGCGCGCATTTCGGTCTCGTCGGCATCGACGTGAACCCAGTCGAGTTCCGTCCGCGGCGTCATCACATCGCGCACCGGTTTTTCGGCCAGCCGGACGACGCCGGCCAGGATCTGATGCTGATCGACCTCGATTACGCCCGACCGGGTCGCCTCGGCAAAGATCATGTGCAGTTCCTCGGCCGTAACGCTCGATTGTCCGCCAGGCCGGACGCCGAGCAGCCGAATCAGAAGGCCCGACGATGTATCGAGCAGCCACACCAGCGGCGCAGCGACGCGGGCGAGGAATGCCATCGGCCGCGCCATGACCAGCGCAATCGGGACTGCGGCGCGCAAAGCGACCTGCTTGGGCACCAGCTCACCCACCACGAGGCTGCCGTATGTCGTCAGCGCGATAACCACCGCGAAGCCTGCCTCGTCCGCATAGGCCGGCGACAGCCCCAGCGCCTCAAGCCGTTCGCCGACCGGCCCGCCGAGGCTGGAGCCTGAATAGGCGCCGGCGATAATGCCGACGAGCGTGATGCCGATCTGCACGGTCGAAAGGAACTTGCCCGGATCGGCGGCCAGCGCGATCGCAGTCGCAGCGGCGCTGCTTCCCTTGTCCGCCGCGGACGTGAGCCGCGCCGTGCGGGCCGAAACGATCGCCAGTTCGGACATCGCGAACACGCCGTTGAGCAGGATCAGCCCGGCGATAATGAGCAAGTCTGGCCAGGGGAAAGGTGTCACGCCGCGATCGCTAGCACAAATGCCGCGCCGCGCCAGCCTCATGTACACGCAGCGTTGACGGGAACGGGGAACAGGCGCACCCTTGCGGCGTTTCGCAATGGCGAGACGGGGGGCCATCCGGCCCCGACGGCTCAATGCGTTTGCAGCAGAGGGGAATTACCCATGAAGAAGTCGAAAATGATCGTTGCCAGCCTTGCCGCGATGTCGCTGGTAAGTGTTTCGGCCTGCGTAACCGATCCGAACACCGGTGAGCGCAAGATTTCGCGCACAGCGATCGGCGGCGTCGGCGGTGCGGCAGCGGGTGCGCTGCTCGGCGGGCTGATCGGTGGCAAGACCGGTCGTATCATCGGCGCGGTCGGTGGCGGCGCAGTCGGCGGTGTCGTGGGTTACAAGATGGATCAGCAGATCAAGGAACTGCGCGAATCGACCGCCGGTTCGGGCGTGGACGTGACCGAAGTCGACGATGGCCAGGCGATTCTGGTCAACCTGCCCGATGGCGTGACCTTCGATGTGGGCAGCGCGACGCTCAAGCCCGCGTTCCGTTCCACGCTGGATGATGTTGCAGGCAGCCTGACGCAATATCCCAACAGTCTGATCGACGTTTACGGCCATACCGATTCGACCGGCTCGGATTCGTTCAATCAGAGCCTTTCCGAACGCCGGGCGCAGACGGTTGCCAACTACCTGACCAGCCGCGGTGTGAATTCCGCCCGTATCCGCTGGCAGGGCTTCGGCGAAACGATGCCGGTTGCCGACAATTCGACCGACTATGGCCGGCAGCGCAATCGCCGCGTCGAAATCAAGATTATCCCGCTGAGCCAGGCGGAAATCGACGCAGCGCAGAACCGCTGACGTCCCCAATTCTCTGACAAGAGCTGGAAGGGCCGGTCCTGACGGATCGGCCCTTTTTTGTGTGCTATCGCTGGGGCCGCGCCAGCGTGTGGGCGCGCGTGGCAAGACGATCGACCGCAGCGGCATGAATGTCGGGCGCGCTGACCAGCAGCCCGAAGGCTCTCGGGTCGCGCTTGTTGTAATTGAGGGGGTGGCCGAAGGCGTCGCTGATTGCGGCCCCCGCCTCGCGCGCGATCAATGCCGCGGCGGCAATGTCCCATTCGTACCCCCACCGCAGCGTGGCCAGCAGGTCCGCTTCGTCCGCCGCAACCATCGCCGCGCGCAGGGCAATCGAATTGGGTTTGTCGACCGTCGTCAGGTCGCGATCCTCTTTGGGTAGCGAATCGGCCGGAACCCGCGCCCCGGGGAAAGTCGTGCGGCGCGACGCATGAAGCGCCTCCCCATTCCGCCAGGAGCCCTGCCCGGAAACACCGATCCACTCTTCGTCGCGAGCCGGGGCGGCGAGCATCCCCATCAGCGGGCGGTGCTCGCTGATCAGCGCGACCGATACCGCCCACCCGGTGCGCCCACGAATAAAATCGCGCGTGCCGTCAATCGGATCGACCAGCCAGATCAGCCCGCGTTCGAGCCGGGCCGGATCGTCGACCGTCTCTTCCGAAAGCCAGCCCGCCGAAGGGAGCAGCCGCCCCAGTTCGCGGCGCAGAAACGCGTCGACCGCAAGATCGGCCGCGCAAACCGGGTTACCCGGCGTCTTCTCCCAGCTTTCCAGCGCGTGCCCGGCACCCGGCCAGGCACCATAGGCAATGCGCCCGGCTTCACGGACGATTTCTTCCAGACGGGCGCGATCGATCATCGTCCTTCGCTGTTGGGAGCGGACGCCGGACTTTTCAAGTCGGCTAATCCGTGCTTATGCGCGCGGCATCCTTCCCATCCGCAACAACGGGGCCCGCCTTCCATGAACATCCACGAATATCAGGCCAAGGAACTGCTCGCGAAATATGGCATCGGCATACCGGCCGGCCATGCCGCAACGACCGTCGAAGAAGCTGTCGAAGGCGCGAAGAAACTTCCCGGCCCGCTTTACGTGGTCAAGGCGCAGATTCACGCCGGCGGCCGCGGCAAGGGCAAGTTCACCGAATTGGCCCCCGATGCCAAGGGCGGCGTTCGTCTTTCGAAAAGCGTCGAGGATGTCGAAGCCAACGCCAGGGAAATGCTCGGCAACACGCTCGTGACCGTGCAGACCGGCGATGCGGGCAAGCAGGTCAACCGCCTCTATGTCACCGACGGTGTCGACATCGCCGAGGAATACTATCTTTCGATGCTGGTCGATCGCGCCACCGGCCGCGTCGCCATGATCGTTTCGACCGAAGGCGGCATGGATATCGAGGAAGTCGCCCATTCGACGCCCGATAAGATCACCACCATCACCATCGACCCGGCGCAGGGCTTCATGCCGCACCACGGCCGTGCGGTGGCCTTCGCGCTCAAGCTGAAGGGCGATCTCAACAAGCAGGCGCAGAAGCTGGCCAAGCAGCTTTATACCGCGTTCATGGATCTCGATTGCGAAATGCTCGAGATCAACCCGCTGGTGGAAACCGAAGACGGCAACCTGCTCGTGCTCGACACCAAGATGAGCTTCGACGGCAATGCTCTGTTCCGCCACAAGGACGTGGAGGCGCTGCGCGACGAGACCGAGGAAGACCCGGCCGAGGTCGAAGCCAGCGAGTACGACCTCGCCTACATCAAGCTCGACGGCAATATCGGCTGCATGGTCAATGGCGCGGGCCTGGCGATGGCGACGATGGACATCATCAAGCTCAACGGCGCCTTCCCCGCCAACTTCCTCGACGTTGGCGGCGGCGCCACGACCGAGAAGGTGACCGCTGCCTTCAAGATCATCCTCAAGGACCCGGCGGTCGAAGGCATCCTCGTCAACATCTTCGGCGGCATCATGAAGTGCGACGTGATTGCCGACGGCATCGTGGCCGCGGCGAAAGACGTCAATCTTTCGGTCCCGCTGGTCGTCCGCCTCGAAGGCACGAACGTCGAACAGGGCAAGGCCATTCTCAACAACTCCGGCCTGCCGATCGTCAGCGCGGACGATCTTGGCGACGCCGCCCGCAAGATCGTGGCGGAAGTCAAGCAGGCTGCGTGACCGGTTCGGGCGGGGCTGTCGCTAAGGCGTCGGTCCCGCCTCGGCAGCCGCTTTGCGCCGCACGAAACGGAATACCAATTCGTTCACGTCCTTGTCCGCACCTTTCATTCGCACCGCTACGACCAGGCCGTTTTCGCCGTCGCAGCGATAGGTGAGCGCGCTGAAATAGACTGCACAAGGTTCGATCGAGACCAGGCGGAACCGGACCATGTCGTCCTTTTCCTCCCAGCCGGTAAGATCTGGATCGAAGTGCTTGAGCTTAACGACAAGGCTGCCGTTTTCCTCGGCGATGTACATGTGCTCGGTGAACATTAGTCCACCGGCCGAATTTTCCTGAACGAACAGGCCGACCATCGTATCGCCTGACGGCGGCAACCACATTTCCGCAGCCGGCGCCCCATCGATCCCGGATCCTGTCCAGTCGCCAGCCAGCCACGCGACTTCCCCAATAGACGCCGGCGGCGGCACGTGATCTGGAGGTGGAACCCGGGTTTCCTGCGCAGCCGCGGGGATCGACAATATCGCGGCCCAAATGCCAATCACATTTCGAAACATCGCTGGCTCCCCCCGCAATCGACTGGGCCAGCAGTATCCCGAGATGGGAGCCGCGTAAAGCGATCGTGGGTTGACCTCATCGCCCCGGAACGCGAGGAGAGACGGCAAGTTCAACCATCACAGGCAAGCCCTCGCGACTTGACGCTTACGTAAACGCTAGCTAGGCGAACCCTCGTGTAATTCGAGAGGAAGGACAACCGATGAAAATCCTCGTGCCCGTCAAACGGGTGATCGACTACAACGTCAAACCGCGCGTCAAGACGGACGGTTCGGGCGTCGACCTGGCCAACGTCAAGATGAGCATGAACCCGTTCGACGAGATCGCGGTGGAAGAGGCGATCCGGATCAAGGAAGCGGGCAAGGCGGAAGAAATCGTCGCCGTTTCGATCGGCCCGGCCAAGGCGCAGGAAACGCTGCGCACTGCGCTTGCCATGGGTGCCGACCGGGCGATTCTGGTTCAGACCGACGACGAGGTCGAGCCGCTTGCCGTCGCCAAGATCCTCAAGGCGATCTACGAGGCGGAACAGCCGGGCCTGGTGATCCTGGGCAAGCAGGCGATCGACGACGATTCGAACCAGACGGGGCAGATGCTCGCCGCGCTGACCGGCCGGCCGCAAGGCACCTTCGCCAATACGGTCGAGATCGACGGCGAAAGCGTGACAGTGAAGCGTGAAATCGACGGCGGGCTGGAAACGGTCAAGCTGACGATGCCGGCGATCGTGACCACCGACCTGCGCCTGAACGAGCCGCGCTACGCCTCGCTGCCGAACATCATGAAGGCCAAGTCCAAGCCGCTCGATACCAAGAGCCCTGCGGATTACGGTGTGGATACGACGCAGCGGCTTACGACGACCAACGTTGCCGAACCCCCGGTGCGCCAGGCCGGCATCAAGGTCGCCGACGTCGACGAGCTGGTCACCAAGATCAAGGCGCTGGGTATCGCTTGAACTTCGAATCCATCATCCGTTCGTGCTGCGAACGGACATTGAGGTAGGAAATCATGAAAACTCTCGTTCTGGTCGAACACGATAACGCTTCGGTGAAGGATGCCACGCTGGCCACGGTCGCCGCGGCCACCAAGATGGGCGACGTCAACCTGCTCGTGGCCGGCAGCGGCTGTTCGGCCGTCGCCGATGCAGCCGCCAAGATTGCCGGCGTGGGCACCGTCTATCTGGCGGACGATGCGGCTTACGAACATCAGCTGGCCGAAAACGTCGCCCCGCTTGCGGCGGACCTGATGAAGGATCACGACGCCTTCCTCGCGCCCGCGACGACGACCGGCAAGAACATCGCCCCGCGCATTGCCGCGCAGCTCGACGTGATGCAGATTTCGGACATTCTTTCGGTGGAAGGCGACAAAACTTTCACTCGCCCGATCTATGCCGGGAACGCAATCGCCACGGTGAAGTCGAGCGATGCGAAGCTCGTGATCACCGTTCGCGGCACAGCGTTCGACAAGGCCGAGGCCGAAGGCGGATCGGGCACTGTCGAAGCCGTCTCGGGCACCGGCGACGCCGGCATTTCCAGCTTCGTGGGCCAGGAACTGGCAAAAAGCGAACGCCCCGAACTGACCAGCGCCAAAGTGATCGTTTCGGGCGGCCGCGCGCTGAAGGATGCCGAAACGTTCGAGGAATACATCATGCCGCTGGCCGACAAGCTCGGCGCAGGCGTGGGCGCAAGCCGCGCGGCAGTCGATGCCGGCTATGTCCCCAACGATTACCAGGTGGGGCAGACAGGCAAAATCGTGGCGCCCGAAGTCTATATCGCCATCGGCATCTCGGGCGCGATCCAGCACCTCGCCGGGATGAAGGATTCCAAAACGATCATCGCGATCAACAAGGACGAGGACGCCCCGATCTTCCAGGTCGCCGACGTCGGCCTGGTGGCTGATCTGTTCAAGGCGGTGCCGGAACTGACCGAGAAACTTTGAAGATTGCATGACAACGGGCGGTGCCGCCTTCTGATTGGCGCCGCCCGTGTTATACGTGCGCCTACCGTCGCCGTGTCTATCGG
Organism: Pelagerythrobacter marensis; assembly: GCF_001028625.1. Taxonomy (NCBI): domain Bacteria; kingdom Pseudomonadati; phylum Pseudomonadota; class Alphaproteobacteria; order Sphingomonadales; family Erythrobacteraceae; genus Pelagerythrobacter; species Pelagerythrobacter marensis. The sequence goes on from NZ_CP011805.1 coordinate 2,302,694, forward strand.
GGGGAACGCACGATGAAGTCAGTATCCGTCCTGGCCGCCAGCGCCGCCGCGTTTGCGGCAATTTTTGCGGGCCATCCGGCATCGGCCGACGAGCCAGTGCACCTGACCCCATCCTCACCGTGGCAGCTTCGTTACGACAAGGAAGCCTGCCGCCTCTCGCGCACGTTCGGCGAGGGTGAGCAGGCGGTTCTGCTGACGCTGGCGAAGTATCGGCCCGATACCGAGATCGAGTTCCTGATCGCCGGCGCTCCGCTGCTTCCCGATGGCAAACGGCTGGCCTACCGGCTCGAACCGGTTGAGGAGGCGGAGAGTAAGCTCCACGCCATGTTCGGGACGGCAGACGACGGCCAGACGGTCTGGCAATTTGTTGGCCAACTGATTCCCGAGTCCGTTCTCGCCCATGTTGACGGCGACAGCGCACCCCAGAACCTGAAACGGATCGAGGCAGAGTTCGCCGAGCGCGCAGAAGCCTTCACCATCGCATCGGGGGTAGAACAGCCCGTGTCCCTGCGCACCGGCAGCCTGACGAAGGCCATGGCGGCAATGGATACCTGCCTGCTCGATCTCGTCAGAAGCTGGGGCTATGATCCCGAAGTGCAGGCCGCGCTCCAGGCGATGCCTCAGCCCCGTTCGAATTATCGCATGTGGGTACGGCCGACAGACTATCCCACAACTGCCATGCGCGACAGTTTGCCCGGGGCGGTTCGGTTCCGCCTCGCAGTGGACGAGAACGGCGACGTTGCCGATTGCATCGTACAGGCGGCCTATTCGGACCCCGCGTTTCGCGAGGCCACCTGCAAGGCCCTGCGGCACCGCGCACGGTTCACCCCCGCCCGGAACGCGAACGGGCAACCGGTCGCGTCATATTGGACCAGCAGTGTCGTCTTCAAGATCGGCCGGTTCCTATAAGCACGCGTCACAGCGCGCTGCTCACCGCATGAATGGTCACGCCGACCAGCCCGCCCACCAGCGTGCCGTTGATGCGAATGAATTGAAGATCCCGCCCGACGGCGCTTTCCAGGCGGTCGGTGATCGTGCGGGCATCCCAGCGGCGGACGGTTTCGGACACCAGCTGCACGATCTGCCCGCCATAGCGGGTGGCGATGCCGACAGCGGTGCGGCGGGCAAACCGGTTGACCTGCATCTGCAGGCGCGCATCCTGGCGTAACGCACCACCGATCTCGCCCAGCGTCGAACCAAGCCACCCGTCGAGCGCCGAATCGGGTTCGCGCGCCATTGTCACCAGCCGGGTCCGCAAGCGTTCCCATACCCCCTGCCACCAGTCGGCGACGGCCGGATTGTCGAGCAACTCGCGCTTCATCCGCTCCACTTTCTCCCGCGTGGCGGGATCGTGCACGAGATCGCGGGCCGCCTGTTCCAGCCCCTCTTCAATCTTGTGTCGCAGCGGATGTTCGGGATCGACGAGGACTTCGGCCAGAAGGCGATAAAGACCGTCGAGAACCGAATTCGCCAGCCGTTCGTCGAGCCCGGTCCAGCGCAACAGGGCATTGGCGCGCTTGTGAATCATCGACCGCACCATTTCCTCGTTGTCTTCCAGCGTCAGGCCCGCCCAGCGGATAATCGCATCGATCAGCGGCAGGTGCCGCTTGTCTGCAATCGCCGCCTCCAGCATCTGGCCCAGCAGCGGGGCGACCTCGAACCGCTCAAGCTGCTGCTTCAGCCCACTGCGCACCTGACCGCCGAGCCGATCAGGATCGAGCGATTCGAGCACGCCGGCAAACAGCTCGGCAGCGCCTGCGCCGATCCGCGTCTGCGTTCCCTCGGGCGCGCGAACGAGGAAATCCCCGATGGCGCGGGCCATGTTCATCGCGTGCATCCGCCGGGCGACGACGGCGGGGGTCAGGAAGTTTTCGCGCAGGAACTGCGCCATCGTGTCGGCGATCCGGTCCTTGTTCTCCGGGATGATCGCCGTATGCGGGATGGGCAGGCCGAGCGGGTGGCGGAACAGCGCCGTTACCGCGAACCAGTCTGCCAGCCCGCCGACCATTGCCGCTTCGGCAAATGCGTGGACATAGCCCCAGGCCGGATGGGCATCGAGCAGGCGATGCGTGGCAAGGAAGATCCCGGCCATGAGGATCAGCATGGCCGTGGCCGTCAGGCGCATGCGGCGCGCACGATCGGGCGGGAGTGGAGCGCGCCTCATAACCTCTGAACGCGCCGAAGGCGGCTGGGTTTCGCCGCTCACTCTGCTGGCTGCGGTCCCGGCGGCGAACGCGGCGTGGCGGGCACCGGAACTTCGCCGCTGTCGCTCGGCGGCGGCGGGCCTTCATCCTCGCCCGGGCGGTACGTCAGCAGGCGACTGCGCAGCCAGGGGCCAAGCCGCTTTTCCAGCCCATCCGCCAGGCTGAATCCGGCCGGCACGATCAGCAGGGTGAGCAATGTCGACATGATCAGGCCGCCGATAACGACAGTGCCCATCGGCGCGCGCCATGCTCCGTCTCCCGATAGAGAGAGCGAAACGGGGACCATGCCCGCAGTCATCGCGACCGTCGTCATCACGATCGGCTGCGCGCGCTTGTGCCCGGCGTCAAGAATGGCGTCGAGCTTGCGCGTGCCCTTGTCCATCTCTTCCAGCGCGAAGTCGATCAGCAGGATCGAGTTCTTCGACACGATGCCGAGCAGCAGCAGGATACCGATATAGACCGGCATCGACTGCGGCTGGCCGACGAGCCAGACGAGCAGAATGCCGCCAAGCGGCGCCAGGGCGAGCGAGGTCATGTTGACCAGCGGGCTCATCAGCCGCTTGTAAAGCAGCACCAGCACGGCGAAGACCAGCAGGATCCCGGAAAGAATGGCGATCATCAGGCTGCCGAGCATTTCCTGCTGCCATTCGTCTTCACCGACGAGATCGCGGATCACGCCCTGCGGCAGGTCCTGCAGGATAGGCAGCTCGTTGATCTGCGCATCGGCCTCGCCCTTCACGACGCCCTGCGCCAGATCGGCGCCCACCAGAACGCGCCGGTTCTGATTGTAGCGCTGGATCGAGGTCGGGCCGGATCCGAAGCTGACATCGGCCACTCGCGACAGCGGCACCGTGCCGCCCGTGCGCGTGGGGACCGGCAGATTCTCGATCGTCGTCAGGCTTTCGCGGGACTGTTCGGGCAGTTTCACGCGAATCGGGATCTGCCGGTCGGACAGCGAGAATTTCGCCGCGTTCTGTTCGATCTCGCCCAGGGTGGCGATGCGGATCGTCTGGCTGAGCGCGGCCGTCGTCACGCCGAGCTCCGCCGCCAGGTCGGCGCGCGGTTCGATGATAATTTCGGGCCGATTGATATCGGCGCTGATGCGGGGCGCGACGAGGGTGTCGAGCCCCTTCATCTGCTCGACCAGGGTCGCCGCGGTTTCCTCCAGCAGGTCAGGGTCCGACCCGGCGAGCATGACGGTCAGATCGCGGCCGCTGCCAAATCCGCCCGACTGTGACTGGAACCGGACGCGGGCATCGGGAATCTGCGCCAGTTCCGGGGCCAGTGCGCGCTCGAACTCGATCGAAGTGCGTTCACGGTCGGGCTTCAGCGTGATGTAGATCGAGGCATTGCCCACCCGTACACGCTCCAGCGCGCGCAGAACTTCCGGTTCGCGATAGAGGATCTGGGCAACTTCGTCGGCCACCCGCTCGGTGGTTTCCAGGGTCGTGCCCGGGACCATCTCGATTTCGACCCGGCTGTTGTCGCTGTTGATCTGCGGCTGGAACTGCGGCGGGACATTCATGAACAGCAGAACGGTGAGGATCAGCGCGAAATAGCCGGTCATCATCATCCACACGCGGTGATCGTAGAAGCGGGCTTCCAGCCACTTCCAGCTGTCCCGCATACGCCCGCTCCAGGGCAGGCCGAGAACCTTGAGCAGGATCCAGCCCGCCAGGAAGCCGGCCACGACGGCCAATCCCAGTTCGACGATTTCCAGCGGTTTGAGGATCAGCCAGTGCACGAAACTTTCGATGTCGGCGGTAACCGCGCCGGCGACCAGTTCGGGCAGGCCGATGCCCTGCATGACACCATATGCCATGAAGACCACGGCACACGGCACGACAATGAGCGCCAGGACCATCGCGGAAAAGGCCAGTCCGTAAAGAACGCGGTTGCGCGGCGGTTCGAGCCCCGCGCGCCGGGCATGCATCTTGCCCCGATCGAGCGACCACGACAGGACGCGCATATAGCGGTCCATCATCGGCCCTTCGCCGTGCGATGCGTGCCCCTTGGCCTTGAGGAAATAGGCGGCGAGCATCGGCGTGATCATGCGCGCCACGGCGAGCGACATCAGCACCGCGATCACCACCGTGATGCCGAAGTTCTTGAAAAACTGCCCCGAAATGCCGGGCATCAACCCGACCGGCAGGAACACCGCGACAATGCAAAAGCTCGTCGCAACGACCGGCAGCCCGATTTCGTCCGCCGCATCGATGGAAGCCTGATAGGCCGATTTGCCCATTCGCATGTGGCGAACGATATTCTCGATCTCGACAATGGCATCGTCCACCAGAACGCCGGCAACCAGGCCGAGCGCGAGCAGCGACAGCGAGTTCAGATTGAACCCGAGCAGATCCATGAACCAGAAAGTCGGAATGGCCGAGAGCGGAATCGCGATCGCGGAGATAACGGTCGCGCGCCAGTCGCGCAGGAAGAAGAAGACCACCACGACCGCCAGGATCGCGCCTTCGATCATTGCGGCCATCGAGCTTTCGTACTGCTCTTCGGTATATTTGACCGAGTTGAACAGCGGGATGAAGCGCACGCCGGGGTTTTCGGCCTCGATCGCGGCAATCTCTTCCTTTGCAGCCTCGAACACCGTGACGTCGGACGCGCCCTTGGCGCGCGACATGGCGAAGTTCACCACTTCCTTGTCGCGCACTTTGCTGATTGAGGTCCGCTCGCTGTAACCATCGCGCACCGTTGCGACATCGGCCAGCTTGACCGTACGTCCGTCACCAAGCTGGATCTGCCGCTGCGAAAGTTCGAACGCGGTTTCCGTGCTGCCCAGGACACGGACCGATTGCCGGGTGCCGCCAACTTCGGTGTTGCCGCCCGCGGCATCGATATTGGTCTGGCGCAGGACAGTGTTGATCTGGCTGGCGGTGACGCCGAAGGCCTGCATCCGCTCCAGGTCGATGATCACCTCGATCTCGCGATCGACGCCGGCAAACCGGTTGACCTCCGCCATGCCTTCGACCGACAGCAGCCGTTTGGCGACGATATCGTCGATGAACCAGCTGAGCTGCTCGATCGTCATGTCGTCGGCTTCGACCGCAAAGATGCCGAGGAAGCCGCCCGCGATTTCTTCCTTGGTCACGCGCGGCTCGATGATACCGTCGGGCAGGCTGCCGCGTATCTGGTCGATCGCGTTCTTCACCTCCGACACCGCATCGTTGGGATCGATGCCGATCTCGAACTCGATGAAAGTGCTGGAATTGCCTTCGCTGGCGGTCGAATTGATCGACTTCACGCCGTTGATCGAACGCACCGCCGATTCAACGCGCTGGGTGATCTGGTTTTCGATCTCTGTCGGTGCCGCGCCAGGTTGCGAGATGGAAACGTTGACCGCGGGGAATTCGATGTCGGGATTGTTGACCACGTCCATCCGCGCGAACGACAGCAGGCCGGCCAGCAGCAGCGCCGTGAACATGACGAGCGGAATGACCGGGTTTCGGATCGACCAGGCAGAAATGTTGCGGAAGTTCATGCCTCAGTTTCCGTCCGCATCGACCTTGCGCGGGGAAACCGTTTCACCCGCGGTGAGGAAGCCGCCGGCACGCAGGACGACCTGCTCGTTGCCCGACAACCCTTCGGCAATTGCGATCCCGCCGGCCGATACCAGCCCCAGCCGGACCGAGCGCCGCTGCGCCTTGTTCTCGCCGTCGATCACATAGACGTAGCTGCCCTCGTCGTCCGAGAGGACCGCGGATTCGGGCAGCATCGGCGCGACGACCGTACCGCTGTTGATGGTCGCGCTGGCGAAACCGCCGGGGCGCAGTTCGGGGGAATAGGACAGGGCGATCCGCGCAGTACCCTGCCGGTTCCCCGCCTCGATCGTGGGCGACAGCTGCCAGATCTGGCCGGTGAAGTCCGTGCCCGCGCCGACCGGCCTGACACTGGCCTCCGTCCCCACGGACAGCCGCGCCAGGTCCCCTTCGCTGACTTTCGCCAGCATTTCCATTTCGCCGCCCTTGGCAATGGTGAACAGGGCCGCGCTGCCGGCACCGACGGTCTGCCCCGGTTCGACATTGCGTTCGAGCAGAAGGCCGGAGGCCGGCGCATAGATATTGAGCCGCGCGGTCCGCGCGCGCAGCTCACCCAATTGCGCACGCGCAACCTGCACGCGCGCCCTGGCGGCATCGCGCGTGGCGGTGAGCCGATCGACATCGGCCTTGGAAATGAACCCGCGATCGACCAGTTGCAGCGCGCGGTCGAGATTGGCCTGGGCAAGGTCCGCATCGGCCTGCGCCACATCGACATTGGCGTTGGCGCTGGCGATCTGCTGCACCTGTACGGCCCGGTCGATCACCGCGAGTACCTGTCCCTGGCTTACCCAGTCGCCGGCGTCGACCGGAACCGAAAGGACGCGCCCGCCTTCCCCGACCGATCCCACCGGCAGGGGGCGACGCGCGGCGAGTGTGCCCGATGCCTCGATCTTGCCCTGGATCGTCGCCTTGCCGGGCGTGATCACGGAAATTACCGGCAATTGCGACTCATCGTCGCCCGCCCCGGCTGCGCCGCTTTCGCCCCCGCGGGTGAGCAAAAATGCGATCCCGCCCAGCACGATCAGCGCCAGAATGCCGATGATGACCCACCGCCGCCGCTGCCGGCTACGCGCTTCGTTCTCATCGACGAGGTCGGCAGGATAGGCCTCGGCCGTTTCCGCAGTCACGGGACTCTCGTAATTCATCGCGCTCTCGGTCTTATGGATCGCGGAGTGTGTTATAGCGATAACTCACTCCTGACAATAGTGCAGATTTCCTTAGGCCGACCCGGTCGGCCCGGCAATGCGCCGTTCGACGGGGGGCATATCTGCCCGACGAATGACCGCGCAAAAAAGGCGGGCGCGGAAGTGTTCCGCGCCCGCCCCGATATTCTGCACTTCGGTGCGTGGGTTAACGCACGCGCCCGCGCTGCACGAGATTGACGATCGCGAGCAATACGACAGCGCCGACGAAGGCGATGACGAGGCCGGTAACCGAAAATTCCTGCACGGAACCGGCCCAGCCGAACTGGTTGGCGATGACGTTGCCGATCACCGACCCGACACAGCCGACGACCACGTTCCAGAAGATGCCCATCGAAGCGTCGCGGTTCATAACGAGGCTCGCAAGCCAGCCGGCGATGCCGCCAACGACGATTGCAATAATCCAACCCATTACCAATTCCTCCTGTTTCAAGCGCTGCCCGGCTCAAACGTCAGACGGCGCAGTGCGGTTCCCCGGCATTCTTTTCGAGCCGTGAAGGCAGGATACGCGAAATGGGATAGCGCCGCTAGGCCTCCCCCCGGAAAGGGTGGGCCAGGGCGATGAATCAGTACTTCAGCTGGCGTTCGTAAAGGTCACGGTAGTGCTGGATCCGCGTGACGCGCAGCCCCTGCATCCCCGAGCGGTCGACCGCACGCTGCCACGAAGCGAACTCCTCCAGCGTCAGGTTGTAGCGATCGAGAACTTCGTCGATCGTCAGCAATCCGCCATTGACGGCCGCGACCACTTCGGCCTTGCGGCGCACGACCCATCGCTTGGTATTGCGGGGCGGCAGATCGGCAAGCGTAAGCGGCTCACCGAGCGGGCCGATGACCTGGTCTGGGCGGATTTTCTGGTTCTCGATCATTGCATCTCTCGGTCGCCGGTGCGCACATTGTTTGCGGTAGGGGGAACAATGCCGCCTGCGCCTTTGCCATGAGCTAAATCATCAGGGTTAACGATCGGTTCGCGGGTCCCGGCCACGCCGTCTTCGCGATTGCCGAAGCATTCGAAGTTGCCCGTGCGATGGAGGCTCTGGCGCGACACCGCCCGCCGCAACTCGTTCGCTGCGGCCAGGCGCGCGACGAGGTCGGCCCATCCCGGAATGGTGAGAGAACCGCCGTCGGCCGCCGAGTCGACGACTGCGGGAACGATCTTGCCTTCGAACATGACAGCGTCATAGCCGCCACATCGTCAATATCGGGTAAACCCCGGCACGACCTTGCGAAATTTCACTCCCGGCGCGGGGTCACGCACCGCTTTATGACCAGCGACCGAACGTGTATGGGCGCGCCCATGAACGCCCCTGCACAGATTGCCGGCACGTCCGATCCCGCTGCCCTGTTCGACTTGCCGCGTCCGGCCGACAAGTGCCGGATCGTCGTCGCCATGTCGGGCGGTGTCGACAGCTCGGTCGTCGCAGCGCTCGCCGCAGAAACGGGTGCGGAAACGATCGGTGTGACCCTGCAGTTGTACGATTACGGCGCGGCCACGGGGCGGAAGGGCGCGTGCTGCGCGGGCGACGACATTGCCGATGCGCGCGCCGTTGCGGACCGGCTCGGCATCGCGCACTACGTATTCGATCACGAGAGCGCCTTTCGCGAGGAAGTGGTCGAAACCTTCGCCGACGATTATCTCGCCGGGCGAACGCCTGTCCCCTGCATCCGCTGCAACATGGGGCCCAAGTTTACCGACCTGTTGCGCATGGCGCGCGAACTGGGCGCAGACTGCCTCGCCACCGGGCACTACGTGCGCCGTATCGAAGGTGCCGGCTGGCCGGAACTGCACCGTGCGCTCGATCCTGCGCGCGACCAGTCCTATTTTCTCTATGCGACGACGGAAAGCCAACTCGACTTCATCCGCTTTCCCCTCGGCGGCCTGCCCAAGAGCGAAGTGCGCCGGCTGGCCGAAGCGGCGGGCCTGCGCAACGCGGCCAAGCCCGACAGCCAGGATATCTGCTTCGTGCCCGACGGCGATTACGCCGCGATCGTCCGCAAGATGCGGCCCGAAGGGGGCACGCCGGGGCCGATCGTTCATGCCGGATCGGGCGAAATTCTGGGGCGGCACAAGGGCATCGTCCACTTCACCGTGGGCCAGCGCAAGGGGCTGGACATCGGGGGACAGCCCGAACCCCTCTATGTCGTCGGGATCGATGCCGATGCCTGCGCGGTGCATGTCGGCCCGCGCCGAATGCTGGCGGTGGGCGCCGCCCGGATCGTCGAAACCAACCGTATCGGCCCATTGCCCGATGCGCCGCTGACGGCAAAGGTGCGCAGCCTCGCCAAACCGGTCCCGGTCGTGCTGGATGGGCCGCTGGGCAATGGCACAACCGCCACCCTTCGCTTCGCCCAGCCCGAATACGGCGTCGCGCCGGGGCAGGCAGCCGTCATCTATGCCGGGGAGCGGGTCGTCGGCGGCGGCTGGATCGATTCGACGGAAGCAGGCGACGAAGCCTAGCCCTCCCACGGCTCCATCACGCAGCCGTATCCATCGCGCAAGGTGGCGGTTTCGGTGGCGAGGAAGGGGAAGCGGGCAGTGACGCTTTTCGTTTCTGCATCCTCGGTCAGGGTGACCAGTTCCATCCCTGCCAGCTTGTCCTTGCCGCAATCGTCGAGGCTGCGGCCCGCGACGAAGCGACACGAGCAGGCGACGCGCGCTGAATAGGCAGCGGCAATGCCTGAATATCCGGTGATCGGGGCGCGATAGTACCAGCCGAGCGCCGCCAACGCAGCGGCGATGAGGGCCAGCCAGAGCGGCCAGCGGCGGCGCCTTGCCGGGCCTGTTCGTCGTACTGAACGGCGGGAAGTATTAGCCATTGCCAAGCCCGGTCTGCTGCGCGAGGGAAAGCCGCATGTGCCCGCGGCCCGTCTCCCTTATCGCCTGCCTGGCTCTGCTGCCAGCCCTGGTTTCGTGCAGCGACACGCCGGCTCCGCCCCCTCCGCTGAGCGAGGCGGCCCTGGCGGCCGTTACGGAAGACGCCGGCGCGCCGGCGCGCCAGCTTGCGCGGCAGGTCGACGATCTCTTCGTGAACGAGGAGGCGGGGGAAACCCGCGCACTGATCGTCATGCACGGCGGAATGATCGCCGCCGAACGCTACGCCCCCGGTTACGACCGGAACACCCGTTTCGTCAGTTGGTCGATGGCCAAGACGGTAACCGCGGTGATGATCGGAATGCTGGTCGCCGATGGGCGGCTGGCGCTGGACGATTCGCCGCCGGTGCCGCGCTGGCGGCGCCCCGGCGATCCGCGCGGCGAGATCACTTTGCGCCAGCTGCTCCAGATGCGCAGCGGCCTGCGCCACACCGAGGCCGGCGATCCGCCTTACGATTCGTCCGAAGTGCGGATGCTGTTCCTCGACGGGCGCGACGACATGGCCGACTGGGCCGAGAGCCAGCCGCTGGAGGCGGAACCGGGCAGCAGTTTCGAGTATTCCTCTGCCACCAGCGTGATCCTGGCCGACATTGCCGCCCGCGTGCTCTCCCGCCGCGACGATCCGGAGGCGCGGCGCGAAGCGGTGGCCGGTTATCTCCACACCCGATTGTTCGGGCCGCTGGCAATGGAATCGATGGTGCCGGAATTCGACGCCAACGGCACCTTGATCGGGGGCAGCCTGATCCACGGCAACGCGCGCGACTGGGGCCGGTTCGGCGATTTCCTGCGTCACAAGGGCTCCTATCGCGGCAGCCAGCTCGTCCCCCGCAAATGGGTCGAGGCGATGACCGCGCCCAGCCCGCGGCGCGAGAATTACGGCTTTCAGACCTGGCTCAACCGCCAGGTGCCGGGAGAAAGCGAGAATCCCCTGTTCCCCGGCCGCGCGCCGCAATCGATGTTTGCGGCGATCGGGCACATGGGCCAGTACATTCTGGTTTCGCCGGAACAGAAGCTGACCGTGGTACGCCTGGGCCATTCCGATGCGGAGGAGCGCGCCGTCCTGCTGCAGGAGCTGGCCGATATCATGGAGCTTTACCCCGCCGAATGACGGCGCACGGCGGGGCAGGCACGACATCAAGGCAAGCGGAACGTTCCTTCCACCACGGTCACGCAGGCACCGCCGAGCCAGGCCTGATCGCCTTCCAGCCGACAGACGAGATCGCCGCCCCTGCGCGAGGCCTGGTGCGCGGTGAAGCTGTCGCGCCCCAGCCGCGCGGCCCAGAACGGCGTGAGCGCGGCGTGGGCGGAACCGGTCACGCTGTCTTCGTCCACCCCGCCGCCGGGCACGAACACCCGGCTGACCACATCGGTATCGCCCCCCGGCGCGGTGCAGATGAACTGGTCGTCGCCCAGAGCACCGAGCGCACGCAGATCGGGGTCGAGCGCGCGCACGTCGTCCTCGCTGGCGAACAGGTAGATCCCGTAGCCATCGGGGTTGCGCCACACTTCGAGCGGCTGCGCGCCAAGCAGACCGACAGCTTCCGGCCACTCGGAAGGCTCGGTCGGGATTGCGGGCAGCGCAAGCTCGTACCCGGCGCCGCTGCGCCGCACCTCCAGCAGGCCCGCCTTGCGCGTGCGAAAGCGCACCCGGTCGCCCCCGTCACGGCCCAGCAGGACGTGACCGGCGGCGAGCGTCGCATGGCCGCAGAGGCGAATCTCGCAAGCCGGGGTGAACCAGCGCAGTTCCCAGTCCGCATCGCCGCCAGCGTCCTTCACCACGAAAGCGGTTTCGGCGAAGTTGTTCTCCTCCCCAATGGCCTGAAGCACATCGTCGGGCAGCCAGGTTTCCAGCGGCATCACGGCGGCCTGATTTCCTGCGAAGGGCCGGTCGGCAAATGCATCGACATGCCAGTAGGGAAGCTTCATTCCGGGTCCTTCTCCAGCTTTTCGAACTCGTCGGCTTCCACCAGCGGATTGCCGGGTTCGTCGACGTGTCCCTGTGGGTCAATGTGGATCAGCAGTTCCATCTGCGGGAAATGGCGGCAGAGATCGGCCTCCACCCGCTCGATGATATCGTGCGCCGCAGCCACCGTGGTCTTGCCCGGCAGATCGACGTGAAACTGCACGAAATCGCGCGTGCCGCTGGATCGGGTGCGCAAGTCATGCAGGTTGGAAAGCTCGGGATGACGTGCGGCGAGCGCCACGAAGCGCTGCCGCCTCTCCTCCGGCCATTCGCGGTCCATGATCTGGTCCACCGCATCGCTGCCGGCCCGCCACGCGCCCCACAGCAGCCAGGCGGCGATCGCGAGCCCGAACAGCGGATCGGCCTGCGAAAGGCCCATAAACTGGTCGAGCACCAGGGCCGCGATCACGGCGGCGTTCAGCAGCAGATCCGACTGGTAATGCACGCTGTCGGTCCTGATCGCGAGGCTGCCGGTCCGGCGCACCACGTGGCGCTGCCAGGCGATCAGGGCGAAAGTCGCCACAATCGCGGCAAGCGATACCGCGATCCCTTCTTCCGCCGCCGAAGTCTGTCCGCCTTCCACGAGATGCAGGACGGCGCGGAAGGCGATGCCCGCGGCGGACAGCGCGATCAGCGTGACCTGGAAGATCGCGGCCAGCGCCTCCGCCTTGCCGTGGCCGAAGCGGTGATCTTCGTCCGCAGGCATCGCGGCGATCCACACCCCGGCCAGAGTCGCCAGACTGGCGACGAGATCGAGCGCGGTATCGGCAAGGCTGCCGAGCATGGCGGTCGAACCGGTGCGCCAGGTCGCCCAGCTCTTGATGACAGCAAGGAACAGCGCCACCGCGATCGACGCCAGGGCTGCACTGCGCGCCAGCGCGGCGCGGTGCGCGGCGCCCTGGTCCATCATGGGTAAAGCAGCGTGCTCGCCCACTCGCCCCCGGTCCGTGTGAACAGGCGGCGATCGTGCAGGCGGTTGGGCCGGTCGAGCCAGAACTCGATCCGCTCGGGCGTCAGCGTGAAGCCGGTCCAGTGCGGCGGGCGCGGTACGCGGCCCTGCGCCTGGCACGCGGCGCCCAGTTGCTCCACCCGGGCGACATAGTCGGCGCGATCGCCCAGCGGACGCGACTGGTCGCTGGCAGCGGAACCGACCTGGCTGACGAAGGCGCGCGAATGGAAGTAGGCATCGGCGGCTTCCGCCGAAACCTCGTGCAAAGGCCCTTCGATCCGCACCTGCCGGCGCAGGCTCTTCCAGTGGAACAGCAGCGCGGCATGGGGATTGGCGCGAATGTCGCCGCCCTTGCGGCTTTCGGCATTGGTGAAGAAGGTGAACCCGTCTTCCCCGTGCCCCTTCAGCAGGACCATCCGCACCGAAGGCAGGCCCGATGGCGTTGCGGTGGCGAGCGCCATCGCGTTCGGATCGTTCGGCTCCGCCTCCCGCGCTTCGGCAAGCCAGGTGTCGAACAGCGCCAGCGGGCCTGATTCGGGCAACTGCGAACGCTCCTCGTTCATCGTCCACCTGCGAGACATGGACCGCATGTTACACTGTCCTGGACCAAGAAAATTGCGCGCTGGAACGGCGGCCCGACGCGGCGGAATGCGGTTGGGAAATGCAATGGCAGGGCGATCATGCCTGCCGCCCTAACGCCCGGAAGGCATGTAGGAAAGCCTCTCCGCTTGCACCCGCCCACTGTTACACCTAGCTAACACGCCATGGCCGATCCTTACGCAATGCTGGGCATCTCGCGCAACGCGACCGAGAAGGACATCAAAAGTGCCTATCGCAAGCTCGCGAAAGAGCTGCATCCCGACCGCAACAAGGATAACCCCAAGGCGGCCGAACGCTTCAGCCAGGTCACCCAGGCGTACGATCTGCTGGCCGACAAGGACAAGCGGGCGCGCTTCGATCGCGGGGAGATCGACGCAGACGGCAACCCCGCCAACCCCTTCGCCGGAATGGGTGGGGCCGGAATGGGCGGGGGCGGAATGGGCGGCCGGTCCGGCGGTTTTGGCGCGGGCGGGCAACGCGGTTTTCGGGCCGAGGATTTCCAGGGGTTCGATCAGGATGGCGTCGACCTTGGCGATATTTTCGAAGGGCTTTTCGGCGGTGGCCAGGGTGGTTTCGCCCGTGGCGGCCCGCGCGGCCCGGCAGGCTTCGGGCAGCAGCGGCGCCCGCCCCCGAAGGGCGGCGACATTGCCTACCGGCTTCGCGTGCCGTTCGTCGATGCGGCCACGCGCAAGGACCAGCGGATAACCCTGGCAGACGGCAAGACGATCGATCTCAAGATCCCGGCCGGGGTCGAAGACGGCACGCAGATGCGGCTGAAGGGCAAGGGCGAGCGTGGCCCGGGCGGCAATGGTGACGGGATCGTCACCATTACCGTCGAACGGCACAAGGCCTTCCGCCGCGATGGCGACGACGTGCGGCTCGACCTCCCGATCACGCTGACGGAGGCAGTCGCCGGTGCCAAGGTGCGCTGCCCCACCGTCGATGGCACCGTCATGCTGACGATCCGCGCCGGAACCAGCGGGGGGACGACGATGCGGCTGAAAGGTAAAGGCTTTTCGACCAAGGCCGGTGGCCGCGGGGATCAGCTGGTCACGCTCCAGATCACATTGCCCGGCGACACTGCCGAACTGGCCGGCAGGCTCGACGGATGGCAGGATGATTCAAACCCTCGCGCGGAACTGGGGGTATAGCCGGCGGGGCAAGTGCCGCGCCGGACAAACAGCCGATGAGCGAAAACGATCTTCCCGATCCTGAAGAACGCCGGGTGCACACGCTGTCCCCGGAAGAGCGGCGCAAGGAAGCGATCGAGCAGAAACTGGGGCTGCGCGCGCAAATGGCCCGCAGGGTCGGGCCCGGCACACGCGCGTTCGACGTGGGCAAGCGCGTGTTCGTGGGGGCTTACAACGACGGCTTCATCCATGCCGGCAATCTGGCCTACATGTCGATGCTCGCGATTTTCCCGTTTTTCATTCTCGGGGCGGCGATCTTTTCGATCCTCGGCGAAAACAGCGAACGCGCCGCGACGATAGAGGCGGTGCTCTACGCCCTGCCCCCGATGGTCGGGAACGTGATCGAACCGGTCGCCCGCAACGTGGTCGAATCGCGCAGCGGCTGGCTGCTCTGGGCCGGCGGCCTAGTCGCGCTGTGGACCGTATCCAGCCTGATCGAAACGATCCGGGACATTCTGCGCCGCGCCTATGGCACGGCAGCAACGGAAGCGTTCTGGAAATACCGCCTGCTGTCGGCCGGGGTCATCGTGGCCGCCGTGATCCTGTTAATGCTGTCGCTGATCGCGCAGGTCATCATCGGCGCGGCGCAGGAACTGATCGATGCCTATCTGCCGTGGCTGTCGCATGTGATTGCAGAGCTGCAGATTTCGCGCCTGATCCCCGCCTTCGGGCTGTTCGGGTCGCTTTACCTGCTCTATTTCACCCTCGCGCCCAAGGCATACCGCGTGCGGCGCTATCCCAAATGGCCCGGCGCGCTGGCGACGACGGCGTGGTGGGTGGCAGTCACCATTGCCCTGCCCCCCGCGATCCGCCAGTTCTTCAGCTATGACGCGACATACGGCAGCCTGGCCGGTATCATGATCGCGCTTTTCTTTTTCTACCTCGTCGGCCTAGGGGTGGTGATCGGCGCCGAACTCAACGCCGCACTGGCCGAAACGCCCGAGGAAGAAGAAAACCGGATCGGCCAGGCGGACGACCGGCGGCGGGCAGCGGCCCGGCGCGCGGCGCAGCAGGAACAGGAAACGAAAGAGGACACGGCATGAGCGGGTTGATGGCTGGAAAACGCGGGCTGATCATGGGCCTTGCCAACGACAAGTCGCTGGCGTGGGGCATCGCGAAGAAATTGCGCGAACACGGCGCGGAACTGGCGTTTTCCTATCAGGGCGAAGCGCTGGCCAAACGGGTGCGGCCGCTGGCCGAACAGCTCGACAGCGATTTCGTGTTCGAATGCGACGTATCGGATATGGATGCGCTCGACGATGCCTTCGCTCGCCTGCAGGAACGGTGGGAAACGCTCGATTTCGTCGTTCACGCGATCGGGTTTTCCGACAAGAACGAACTGCGCGGCAAGTATCTCGATACCAGCCTCGACAACTTCCTGATGACGATGAACATTTCCGCCTACAGCCTCGTCGCCGTGGCCAGGCGGGCAGCGGCGATGATGCCCGAAGGCGGCAATATCCTGACGCTAACCTATTACGGCGCGGAAAAGGTCATCCCGCATTACAACGTCATGGGGGTGGCCAAGGCGGCGCTGGAAACCAGCGTGCAATATCTCGCCAACGATCTCGGCCCCGACAACATTCGCATCAACGCGCTCAGTGCCGGGCCGATCAAGACCCTGGCGGCCAGCGGGATCGGCGATTTCCGCTATATCCTCAAGTGGAACGAACTGAATTCGCCCCTGCGCCGCAACGTGACGATCGACGATGTCGGCGGCTCGGGCCTCTACCTGCTGTCCGACCTCTCATCCGGCGTCACGGGCGAGGTGCACCATGTCGACGCCGGTTACCACGTGGTCGGCATGAAACAGGAAGACGCCCCCGATATCGCGCTGGACAAGTAGGGGGCGCGCTATACGTCGGTCGCGGTCGCCGCAAGCGGGCTGGCTTCCCCGTTGAGCCGGGGAAAACAGCGGGCGAGGATTAGCAGGGCCGTGGGCAGGGCCATCGTGAACGCGATGTCCCACGCGGTTTCGACAGCGAGCGCTTTCCCGGTGGTGCCGTAGGCCAGCGCACGCGACCAATCGAGCAGTTCATTGCCGCATTCCAGCAGCAGAACGAGCAGCCAGGGCCACACGCTCGCCAACCCGCGCCGGGCAACGGCGGCAAACAGGATCTGCGCCAGAAGACCCAGATAGGCGTGCAGCACGGGATGGCTCAACGCCGTCCAGTCGGACAGCCACATCTTCCACCCGATCCACTCGGCGGCAATACCAACGATCCACGGATCCGCCTGCGCAACCAGCGTCATTATCGGAGAACGGATGTCCATCGCGGGGGAAATAGGGTGCGGGGCGCCAGCGGCAAGGCTTCGTCGGCCCAGCGCCCCCCTTGTTTACCTCAACCTGCCGCGGCCTGCCGGATAACGGCGGCGCTGACCTCGGCGGCCTTGCGCATCTGTTCTTCGGTGAGCGTGGGATGGACGAGCCACATGAGGCTCGTCTCCCCCAACTCGCGCGCCACCGGCAATCGCTCGGGCGGACGCAGGCCGGTGCCCTCGAACGCGGCCTCCAGATAGACTTCCGAACAGCTTCCCTGGAAACAGGGGACGCCGGCCGAACCGATCTCCGCCACGATGCGATCACGATCCCAGCCAGCGGCCAGAGCATCCGGGCGGACATAAGCGTAGAACTTGTACAGTCCATGCACACTGCCGTCGTCTGTTGGCTGTGGGAGCCGCAGACAACCACCGGTTCCGCTATGCGGCGCCAATGCTTCGTGCAGTTGCCGGGCGTTGTGCGTGCGCGCTTCGGTCCACGCCGCCATCCGTTCCAGCTGGATCCGCCCTATGGCCGCCTGCATTTCAAGCATCCGCCAGTTGGTGCCGAAGCTTTCATGCAGCCAGCGGTATCCTGGAGGGTGTGAACGCTCGTAAACCGCGTCCCAGCTCTTCCCATGATCTTTGAAGGCCCACATGCGCGACCACAGATCGCGATCATCGGTCGTCACCATGCCGCCTTCACCGCCCGTGGTCATGATCTTGTCCTGGCAGAAGGACCAGGCGCCGACATGGCCAATCGAACCTACGCTGCGCCCCTTGTAGCGGGCACCGTGAGCCTGCGCGCAGTCTTCGATCACCTTGATGCTCTGCGGTTCGGCCAGTTCCATGATCGGGTCCATGTCGGCAGGCCAGCCAGCGAGATGGACCACGATTATCGCCCGCGTCCGTTCTGTCAGATGGGGCGCGATCGTCGCTGCCGAGAGATTGCCGCTGTCACGCTCGACATCGGCGAATACCGGAACCGCGCCGGCGTTGACCACGCAGCTGACCGAAGCGAGAAAAGTTCGCGGGGTTACGATCACCTCGTCGGTGGCGCTACCGCCGTTGACCGCCCCGATGCCCAGTCCGTGCAATGCAAGATCGAGCGCCACCGTGCCATTGGTCACCGCGATGGCGTGCGAGCAATCCGACCAGTCTGCGAACTCGCGTTCGAAATGGCGGCATTCCTCTCCGGTCCAGTAACTGACCCGATTGGAACGCAGCACGGCGGAAACCGCGTCCACTTCTTCCTCGGAATAACTGGGCCAGGGGGCAAAGGCGGTGTTCAGCATCTTATCTCTTTTCCATAACTCTCGCAGGATTGCCGACCACAGTCGCACCCGGCGGCACATCCCTGGTCACCACAGCGCCCATCCCCACGGTCGCCCCGGCGCCTATCGAAACACCCTGACGGATCGCGGCGCCAGACCCGATATAGGCGTGATCGCCAATCGTGACACTGCCATTGCATTTCACGCCCGGTGCGAAAGTCACATAGTCACCAATTATGCAATCGTGCTCTACATACGAATAGAGATTGCAATGAAAGCAGCGACCTATTGCGATGTTGGATGTGAGAGTCACGAATGGGGATAGCAAGGCACCCGGTCCGATCTCTACATCATCCATAACCACGACGTTGTCGGCCGAGGCACCGGCAATCTCTACACCCGCGTCGCGGCAGCGCCGGTCAAGGAGTTCACGAACCGAAGACTTCGCAATCGCAAGAACGGCGTAGCGCGCGGTAGCCGGCTCATTCAGAAAACGTTCGAATGTCCAGATTTCGTGCCCATTGACGGCATCGGCGGTCGGCTGATCGTCGACGAAGACAAGAGCAGCCGGTCTATGGCGCAGTTGGGCGCGAACGAGCGGCAAGATGCCCCTACCGCATCCGCTCGCCCCATATACACCATACAGGATGCTCATGGCCTGTGCGTGCCCTGGAATTTAGGCATTGTCGCCTCCCCATCGGCGCTGATGCCGTCGCGCCGCACCACTTTCAGAACCGTCAGCCCGATTATCCGCAGGTCCAGCATTATGCTGCGATTGTCCACGTACCAGACGTCGAGGGCGAACTTCTCCTCCCAGCTCAAGGCATTTCGCCCGTTGACTTGCGCCCAGCCCGTCAGGCCTGGGCGCACTTCATGCCGTCGTGCCTGTTCGGCGTTGTAGCGCGGAAGGTATTCCATCAACAGCGGTCGCGGGCCGACCAGACTCATATCGCCTTTCAGGACGTTCCACAGCCCCGGAAGTTCGTCGAGACTGGTCGAACGAAGAAAGCCGCCAAATGCCGTCAACCGCTCGGCATCGGACAAGGGCACACCATCGCTTCCGACCGCATTGCGCATCGTACGAAATTTGATCAGTTCGAATGGTGCGGCATTCAGGCCCGGACGCGCTTGCCGGAACATGACCGGCGCCCCCATCTTCAACCGAACGATCAGCCCAATGATGAAAAGCAGTGGCAGAAGAGCCAGCAACGCGCTCGCAGACAACAGAATATCGAAGAGACGCTTCATGCCTGTCGCTCGCCAGTGACCCAGCTTACCCATCGATCGGCAAGTGCCTGCCTTTGAAAGTCCCGCTCCGCCAACACCGCTGCGCGCGAAGCCATCATCTGCAATTCCGTGCGATCGTCCGCCGCTTTCTCCAGCGCATCCGCGAAAGCTGGTGCATCTTCCGGTGGGACCACGATCCCACAGCTTTCCCGATCGATCATTTCAGCCAGCCATCCCGGATAATTGTTCAGCACGGGAAGACCGGCGGCGATATAATCGAAGAATTTGTTCGGCGAGGTTCCATAATAGAACGCCGGCACATTGGCCAGAACCTGCATACCCAGATCTGCCCCCGCCATCAGCCCGGCCAGACGCCGCTTGTCGACCGGGGGGTGGAAGATGACGTTGCGTAGCCCTTCTTGCTGCGCGCGCTCCATCAGCCTGCCTTTCAGCCTGCCATCGCCGACCAGCGCCAGCTTGATATCGTCGCGCCCTCGGTCAATCAGCACCCGCGCGGCATCCAGGACGGCATCGAGTCCGTTGGCCATCCCGTGCGTGCCGGTAAAAATCGCCAGAAGGTCGCTCTGATTCACGCCTTCGGGCCGCCACGGAGAGACATCAGTGCGAAAAATGTCGATGTCGCAACCATTGGGGATAGTCGCGATCGCCCCTTCGGACACCCCGCGACGTGCGATCCCCTGCGCAATCCCCGGGGCCAGGGCAATGCATCGATTGGCGGAGCGATAGGACAGCCATTCGAGCGCCGACATGGCACCCAGAACAAAAGGATTCGTGATAACCCCCATCGCTCGCGGCAGTTCGGGCCACAGATCGCGCACTTCGAACACGAACGGCTTGCGCCGCAACCATCGCGCAACAATCGCAGGGATTCCGGCAGTCAGTGGCGTGGTCGTTGCAAATGCCAGATCATAGGGTTCGCTCAGAGCGATCCGAAGGCTTCCCCAGGCATATTTGAGAAAAGTGGCGCTGCGTCGAAGGAAGCCGTCCTGATTGGAATAGGACAGGTCGAATTCGACTACATCTATGCCGTCGATCGTCCCCCGGCGGCGGCCCCGACTGAACCGACCTTCCAACCCGGTATGTCCGCCCCCATAACTGCCGCAGACCATCGTAACGCGATGCCCGCGCGCAATCAGGCGCCGCGCCATCTCGTAAGAACGTATGCCGACGGCACCTCGCGGTGTGGAAAAATGCTGATGGAAGTAGAGGACGTGCATTTCAGAAGCTCAAACGCGTTGTGACCACAGCCGGAGCCGTCAGATGGATCTCCAGCACCGGGATCGACGTCTTATGCAGATAGAACCGGGATTCCATCCCTTCTGTTAGGTAAAGTTTCATCCCGGATGTATCGCTTTCGACTTCGATCGAACAATCCCGGCCATGCAGGCGATTTCCGGTCAGGCGCCACTCTCCCGGCTGGAGCCGCCAACGGATGACTACGTCAGCAGGGCCAGGGCCCAGTTCATCCCGGCAGACCAAGGCGTTGCCGCCAAGTTCCAGCGAACGGATATGCCTGGCACCGCGATAGTCTCGATATCCCGCCCGTGCCTGAGCAACGCCATCCGCAAATACGACCGGCTCCACACTTTCCGCGCGGGGCCAGGAGCCGAACAGAAACCGCCCGAGCCGGGGCATTTGATCGCGCCCATCGAACTGCGCCGTATTGTGCGACTCCGCGCCACTAAAATAGGTGATGTCGTCCCAGCCGCTGTTATAGCTGAACGTTCCGCCATCACGCAGGACATTCTTCCTGCCCAGCCAGAAGTCGACATGCAGCAAATCGCTCTGGCTTGGCCGAAACCGGAACCGTGGGTAGCGCAGAAATGCACGCGCCTTTCCGCAACGAAGGATATGCAGGCCACCCTGATCGAACGTCTGACTTTCCGGCGCCTCCAGCCGAGCGGAAGGTGGCGCGATCCCGAGCCAGTGCAACTGCTGATCCCAAGGGCCCGGCGCCAACGCCGCCTTTTCGCAGAACAGCGCGCTGGCCCACTGCAGTGACGGACGGAAATCGCGGTAATCCGTGTCGGTGAGCGCCAAAATCCGCGCACCGTCATTCGATCCCAGATTGGCGGCGTCCCCGCTTTCGGGATCGGTCAGTTGGCGCAGCCACCATGTCGCCGCTCGCAGCCGTCCCCGCAACTCGGCCGAGAAACTCTCTAGCCCCATGATCTGGCGCCAGGTTTCCGCGAACGAGTAGGTATCCAGCATCAATCGGTGGTAGACGACAGAATACTGACTGAAGGTGCCATCCTCCATGATCAGCGTTCGTGCACGCTCCTCCAACCACTTGCGGCCGATCCGCGCCCAACGCTGCCCCGCTCGTTCTCCATGTGAAGCGAGCCAACTACCCCCAATGAACAGCGCGGCTGCCTCGGACGTGCCATGATTATTCTGCTGTCCGATGGCATAGCTGATCGTCGGGGCAATTCGCTTGAGATGCATTTGCACCAGATCGAGCAATGAGCGCTCCGGCGATCCGGTCTGGCCGGTCACAACCGCAGCCAAGGCCAGGTGCATAACCCGGATCGACGCCTCCTGCCCGCATTTCCAGTTCGCGCCCAAATAGGGCGGGTTCGCCGCAAGCCAGCTTCCAAGCCAGGCGTTAAGGCGATCAAGTTCCGCATCGTCACCTGTCGCTGCACGCTGCGCCATCGCCAACAGCCAATCAAAGCGCGAGGCTTCCCACACGGTTTTGATATCGCCTGCGCCGGTATCGAAATCGCCGATCCTCGACCAATGCGCTAGTTGTTCGACCCGCGCATGCGCCCCCAGCGGATTGGCATGCCAATCGGGCGGACCTTCGGCAGCGACGTGATGATGGCCAAAGTACAACGCCGCATCGCGCCATGCACGTCTTGCGGATAGGCCCGACGAAGGCGCTGCCGGGCGAGAGAAGAACGGTCCCCCGGGGCTGTTCGAGCGGACACGCAACACTGGGTGCAACCGCCATCGCAGCCCGGCGCGATAGCTTCCCACGCGGACGAGATTGGCTGGACCAAGGGCCAGATAGGTCCTCAGTTTATCCCGAAGCGGCATCAGTCCTGATGCCGCAACTGGTCCGCTGCATCGATCGTCACTTCCGCCACCTCAAACAGTTCCTCTGCCGGAATCGGGGTCTCACTGCCGCTTTCGACGGCCTTGAGGAAGGCCGCCGCGCAGTGATCCTGCCCCTTGTCCTGTCGCCAGAGGTTCTGTTTGCGGAAACCCGGCCAGTTGAACCCCTTCAGGCCAATGAAGTTGTTCAGTTGCAGGGTACGGCCGGCTGCGAATACCTCGACGCGCTCCTTCGGGAAGGAAGCGCCGCCGTTTGCCAGATAATGGATCGTGCCGAACGAACCATCGGCGAAGCCCAAGGTGATGCTCGCCTTGTCCTCGCTGATCGCCACGGCGTCGCTATCGCCCATCCGGCGCGCGCTTACCGCAGTTATCGGAGCCCCAACAAGGAAACGCATAAGATCGATATGATGACATGCTTCTCCGATGATGCGTCCACCACCAATCTCACGATCCTGCGTCCAGTGGTCCGGTGGAATCGCTCCCGCATTCATCACCATCAGCACGGTCTTGGGCTCTGCAACACTACCAAGCAAACGGTGCATGGTGCGCACCTGCGGCGCGAACCGGCGATTGAAACCGACCATCAGGTGCCGCCCGGCATCCTTGTGCGCGGCACGGACCTGGGTCAGTTCTTCACGGTTCAGCGCCAGCGGCTTTTCGACAAACACGTTCTTGCCTTGCGCAAGCGCAGCCACGGTCAAGCTCGCATGGCTGTCATGACGCGTGGCGATGGCCACCGTGTCGATCTCCGGGTCGGCGAGGAGGTCTTGCGCGTTGGACATCGCTCGCGCGAAACCGGCGCGTCGACCATGGATGACCCCACTGACTCCACTCGGCGCGGCAATGCTGTGCAAGGTCGCCCCGGCGCGCCTGAAGGCCGGGATCAGCATGCGGGAAGCGTAATTGCCGGCCCCGATGACCCCGAGGACCGGCTTCTGCCCGTTCGCCGCCACGACGACCTCGTCGGCAGTGCCGCCCAACCGCACCGACTTTCCATGCCGCTCCGCGACCGGATGAGGATACTCCAGCACGATACCCAGTGCACCCTTGTCGCTCGCCAAAGCGTCATAGGCTTCCGTTGCCCGATCAAACGGGAATCGGTGCGAAACGAGCGATTCGACTTCGAGCTGCCCGGTCGCCATCAGATCGAGCACCGCCTCGAAGTTGCGTTGCTCGGTCCAGCGGACAAAACCTATCGGATAGTCCTGCCCCTTAGCCTCGTACGCAGGATCGTAACGTCCCGGGCCATAGGAGCATGAGACTTGGAAGGTCAGCTCCTTCTCGTAAAAGTCCGCCCGATTGAGCTCGAGACCGGTCACCCCGACCAAAACGATCCGCCCGCGCTTACGGCACATGCGCGCCGCCTGGATTACCGGGTCCGAAGATTTGGTCGATGCGGTGATAATCACACCGTCCACACCAGCGCCGCGGCTGAATGTCATCCCTGCCGCGACGGGGTCCTCTCCATTCGCGGGATTGCAGGTCTCGGCTCCGAAGGTGCGCGCCACCGCGAGCTTGGCTTCGTCGAAATCGATCGCGAGCACCCTGCAGCCATTGGCCCGCAGCAGCTGCACGGTCAGCAGCCCGATAAGGCCAGCCCCGGTCACCACAAAGGCTTCACCGAGGGTCGGCTGAGCCAAGCGCATGCCTTGCAGGCCAATCGCGCCGACGACAGTGAAGGCCGCAGCCTCGTCACTCACATCGTCCGGGATACGGGCGCAGAGATTTTTCGGGACCGATACAACATCGGCATGCGGGCCATTGGAAACGACCCTGTCGCCGGGACGGAACCCTTCGACGCCCTCGCCCGCATCGCTGACGACACCGACATTGCAGTATCCGAGCGGTATCGGCTGACCGAGCTTCGAGCGCACGGCATCGACCGTGGTCAACAATCCATCCGTCCGCACTTTGTCCAGCACCTGGGCGACCTTCTCCGGCTGCTTGCGCGCCTTGGCGACCAAGCCGGCGCGTCCGAAATCGACGAGCATCCGCTCGGTACCCGCGGAGATCAGGGACACGCTGGTGTCGATCAATAGCTGCCCACGCCGGACCACCGGCGCCGGACATTCAACCAGCTCAGTGACGCCGCTGGAAAGGTCTTGGAGTATTTGTCTCACCGCGAATCCTTACCGATACTGCGAGGACAGCCCCGCTTAACAGAAAAATGATATTGCCCATCACCGAGTAGTTCATGATCGGCTGAGTAACGGCTGTCACGAATAACGCCACCACCGCACCCATAATAGCTCGGCGAAATGGCCAAGGGAGCCGATGAAGTATAAATATTTCCCTCGCCCTAATCAGTATAAATCCGATAAATCCGAAATAAATGAGGAATCCCACAAGCCCAGCCTTAAACGAAATCTCAAGAAACTGGTTATGAGCAGTCCCGAACATTGAATGCTCCGAGAAGTATCCAAACTTGTACCCCAGCAAGGGCGCCTTGGAGATAAGTTCGGTCGTCTCCGTCCAGATGTCGAATCTACCTGACGCGATATCCCCCCTTTGAATGCCGGCCTCAATCCGCGAGGCCAGACCCTTCCCTATCAAGGTATTCTGTAAATAGGATAGAATCGTGGAAAATGACCCGAGTAAAACCAACGTCCCCAGCAGCGCAACTTTCCAATTGTATGCATACAGGAAGAACACAAGAACTATACAAATAGCCAACGTAGCGGAACGCGATAACGACATGGGGACGATGAACGCAACCATCGCCAATCCGGTCAGAAAGCTAACCTTCTGCAACCGCGTCTTTGCGATCAGATAGGCAGCCGAAAACACTGCCGACATTATAGCCAGATACGCCGACGAGCTGTTCACGAATCCATACACGTCAAAGCGAAAGAAGCAGCCACCCCAGCGACCCTCGACGCCGCATCCCCTAGGAAACGAGCCGAAAACTAGATCGGAAATCAGGAGGCATAGTACAATCAACAGTAACGCATAAGGCGCCGGCCTGAAAAATGAAAATCCGAATCGACTAACAAGCGCGCCGCCTATTAACAGGTGGAGCATTGGGGCGAAGAAAGAGGCGCCGGATAAGATATTAGCGTAACTTCCGCCAGAGCTCATCGAACCCACAATAGCGAGGATGGGGAAGTAGCTCAAAAACAGGATTGAGAACCCAAAGCGTTTCGGAAGCGGTTTCGCTAACAGCAGAATTGCCGGTATCAATAGAATCAGAAAATCACTAACTGCGATATCTATCGGCTTCCCCTCTACGGAGCCAACACTTACTGATACAGGGGCAAGGTATGCTGCCCAGATACCGAATATCCTTCTACGCGATTTCATCTATGTGGTCCGCGTATGATTCAAGGAAATCTGTATGCGAGAACTTATCAGAGACGAAACTACGAGCATCTGCTGACAACGCCTCCACGTCGCTATACGGTAGAGCCGAAGTTTCTTTAAACATCGAGATCAGCGAACTCTCAAAGTCCAGGCTGTCGTTCAGGATAATCGAAACTCCCTTAATCCTCTCGTAGCTCTCGAGATTTCTCAACACTGGGATAGCTCCACATGCAGCGGCTTCCAGTATCGAACTCGAAAATTGATCGGTCTTGGGAACCGAGATCGCAAAATGTGCGCGGTTAAGTTGCTCGATCAATTTCTTCTGATCAACAAAACCGCGTATAATCTCGATATTAGAACAATCCTCCGCCTCCGCTCGTACGCGAGCAGCATAATCGCGATCGGCGTCTCCCTCCAGCAACACCAACCTGCCAACGCCACCCTCGTCAACGAACACTTTGAACGCCTGCACCACAGAAATGGTGCAATATAGCTCGGTCATACGGCGGTTAACAAACCAAGTTCGTTCCTGCCCTCGAGAATCGATCGCGAAGCCATCAAGAAAGCGCGGGTCGAGCAGCATCTTTGAGAATATACGCCCCGGTGGTAGCCGATAGCATCGAACAAGAGTTCGCCTCATATGATCTGAGGAGGTAGTAACCAATCGCGCATTGGACAATATTTTCTTCAGAATCCATCTGTAGATTACGCCTCGACGGCGCGCGCCGTATACTTCTGAACCATATGTCGTTATAATGTATGCCTGACCCGAAAGAAGAGCAGAAAGACCGTAACCGGATGCGTTGTGAGCGTGTATCAGGCCATCGCGCCGACAGAACCACCGCAACCACAGCCCCAGAAAGATGTACTGAAACAACTTGCCAACGCGCCGAAACACTCCCGGTAAGGGCACGACAACCGGCACACGCAAATTTTCGAGAATACTCGGTCGGCCAGTATGGATATCGTACACTCTGAGATTGAATCTATAAGGAAGGACACGCAACCATGTACGCAGGTGCGGGCTGGAAGAATTGCCGAGGACCTTCAAATCGCACATATTAGACTATCCAGAACACAATGATTAACAGAATCTGCGCAACTACAGAAACCGCGAACCAGCGACCGATTAATAGTGCGAATATAAGATCTGTCGCATCAGCAGATGCCTTGTCGATACTTCTTGATATCTTGGGCTCTATCACAAATGTAAGAAGTAAAGCACCCAAAGCGTTGATAACTCCGGATGACTGACTTATTGATGCGCGATATTCCGGAATGAGCGCGGCCAAGTAAAATGACAAAAACATCCCAGAAGAGTATATGGTGAATACAATAACGGAGAAGAAAAATATGCGCCCTCCGGCCCCGATCCTTAGGTCAACCCCCTCGCTCACCGCAGTATTGCTTAACGAGAAAAAAGAAGAGATGTAGTTTCCCGATTGGTCATGGCGAAGCAAAACGCCCGAATAATATCGTATTATTGATTTGCGTAATAGTATCACTGCTGCTCCGGCAATAAATGACACCGCCAAGCTTGCGTGGACCATAACTGCATAGCGATCTTTATCAATCCCCGAATCGATCGCTAACCCAAGCAGGGGCAATAGCATTACAAGTAAAAGCCTAGTCGCCATGTATACGGACTGTTGCAAAGCATAACCGGACATGCTCTTGGAAACCCGCAATCCTGCTATGCGCGCAAGAATGGCGGACATCTCAATCGCTTGAATGCCACCGTACAATAGTGGTACAGCAAGCATGATTGCGTGAGTTACCTCCATAGAGCCCGCGTATCAATCAGCTGTCCGCCTGGGCGAGGGGCGCGTTGTAGGTTAGTATGATCAACTAGAGCCACGTGAATTTCACCCTCTCTTCGCGCAGTAGCTTCGTCAACTATAGTGATACCTTCGCCGAAGAGAACTTCGCTTGGAACGTTTGGATCTACCGTTAACAACCGTCCAGGATGGTTTTTGGCCAAAGCTTGAGCGATCTGTAACGCAGGGCTCTCACGAAGATCGTCGATATCGGCCTTGAACGTAAGGCCATACACCGCAATAGTAACGTCGCGCGCAGTCTTGTCAGGATTGTCGAGAAGATACGCGCCGACGGCCGCCCAAACCTTTTCAACGACCCAATCCGGCTTTGCATCGTTCACTTCCCGCGCGGTGCGGATCAGGCGTGCTTCTTCGGGGGTCTTCGAAACGATGAACCACGGATCCACCGCTATGCAGTGACCACCCACGCCAGGCCCCGGCTGGAGTATGTTGACCCGGGGGTGGCGGTTGGCCAGCGCGATCAATTCCCAAACGTCAATATCGAGCTTGTCGCAGATCATCGACAACTCGTTAGCGAATGCGATGTTCACGTCGCGAAAGCTGTTTTCGGTCAGCTTGGCCATTTCGGCCGTGCGCGCGTTGGTGATCACGCAGTCGCCTTCCACGAACAGCTTGTAGAGAGCCACCGCCTCCTCAGAGCATCTGGCGGTCATTCCGCCGATGACGCGATCGTTGTGGATCAGTTCCTGCATGACTTTCCCCGGCAGGACCCGTTCGGGGCAGTACGCGATCCGAATGTCGGAATTATCGCCGGCCGTCTGGGGGAACGTAAGGTCCGTTCGTGCCGCGGCGAGCCATTCCGCCATCTGCTCGGTCGCGCCGACCGGTGAGGTCGATTCCAGAACGACCAAATCGCCCTGCTTCAGCACCGGCGCGATCGCCTTGGCCGCCGCCTCGATATAACCGAGATCCGGTTCGTGATGATCGCCCTTGAATGGCGTCGGTACTGCGATGAGAAAGGCGTCGGCGGATTCAGGACTGGTGGTCGCGCGTAGATAACCTTCACTCACTGCCGAATGTACGGCAATGTCGAGATCTGGTTCGACGATGTGGATTTCGCCGCGGTTGATCGTGTCCACGGCATGAGCGTTCACATCGACGCCAATCACCTTCGTTTTACGGGAAGCGAACATCGCAGCCGTCGGCAGGCCGATATAGCCAAGCCCGACGACGGAAATCGTATCGAACCGGCTCATTCCGCCGCCTCCGCGGTTATCTGCTGATCGGCGGCCCAGCTCCGGATTGCCTCGACGATGCGCTGTGCCGCGCGCCCGTCGCCGTAAGGGTTGTGAGCGAAACTCATTTCTTCATACGCCTCCCTGTCGTCGAGAAGCCGCATAACATTCTCGACGATAAGCGCCACGTCCGTCCCGACGAGGCGGACCGTGCCGGCATCGAGCGCCTCGGGCCTTTCGGTCGTATCACGCATCACCAGTACCGGTTTGCCGAGCGAAGGTGCTTCCTCCTGAATCCCGCCGGAGTCGGTCAGGATAAGAGAGGCGCGATTCATCAGATATACGAAAGGCAGATAATCCTGCGGCTCAATCAACCGTACGTTTGCTCGTCCGGACAGCAACCGCTCGACCGGCCCCCTGACATTGGGATTCAAATGGACCGGATAAACAATTTCCACGTCGGGGCGCTTGGCGATTTGTGCGATCGCCTCGCAGATTCTTTCAAACCCGCCGCCAAAGCTTTCCCGTCGGTGACCGGTCACCAGAATTAGCCGTTTGTCGGCCTTGAGATCGAAGCGCTCAGCCAACTCCTGGGCCAAAGCATCGTCGCTGTCGATCCGTGAAACGATTTCCTGCAGGGCGTCGATGACAGTGTTGCCGGTGACATGAACGTGGCTCGGCGAGACGTTCTCGGCAAGCAGGTTGCGCTGCGATCGCTCGGTCGGAGCGAAGTGAAGGTGTGAGATAGCCCCCGCGACCTTTCGGTTCACTTCCTCAGGCCAAGGCGAGAGAATGTCGCCCGTCCTCAGACCGGCTTCGACATGGCCGACCGGGATTCTCTGATAGTAGGCTGCAAGAGATGCCGCGAGCGTCGTTGACGTATCGCCATGGACCAAAACCATGTCGGGCTGAAAATCGCTCAAGACCGGTCGCAGGCCGTGCAGCACATTCGCGGTAATATCCGAGAGGTCCTGACCTGGCTTCATCAGATCGAGATCATAATCGGGCGCGATGTCGAACAACCCCAGAACCTGGTCCAGCATCTGTCGATGCTGAGCAGTAACGCATACCCGCGCCGTCATATCGCGCGCCTCGGCCAATGCTTGCACGACCGGGGCCATCTTGATGGCTTCCGGACGGGTGCCGAAAACGGTCAGAATCTTCGTGGCGCGATGCATTGTAATGATTACTCGCTGTCAGGTGGGAACGAGATGGAACGTTTATACCGCCATGCTTATAACCGGGAGCGCGGACAACCGGCATCACGATCGAGAACCGATCGAAGGCATCGGGTCGCGCTGAACGCCGAAGCGGCGTATTCATAGCTCGAGCGGAGTCAAGCAGAGTTCGCGCAATCCGCACATTCAACTGGCTTCGCCGGAAATTTCGCTCCTGTGATGATCGGAAGGTTTATACTCCGGAACCAAACGAGCCAGCAGAGCCGTTGCAGAGGCGCCATCACCGCGATCAAGCAACTGGCCCATCTCGCCCAGTTCGAAATTCAAAGCGTCCCACGACAACATGGCTTCGTTCGCCCGTCGAATCCGTTCGTGAACAGTCGGTTCCGGGCTGTCCCCGATCAGAAGCTCTTCGTACAACTTCTCGCCAGGCCTCAGGCCGACCTCGCGAATTTCGATATCGCCGTCCGGGTTCGCCTCGTCACGGACCGTCATCCCCGACAGGTTGATC
This sequence comes from Pelagerythrobacter marensis, assembly GCF_001028625.1. NCBI lineage: Bacteria > Pseudomonadati > Pseudomonadota > Alphaproteobacteria > Sphingomonadales > Erythrobacteraceae > Pelagerythrobacter > Pelagerythrobacter marensis. Next base: position 2,333,065 of record NZ_CP011805.1, read on the forward strand.
ATGCTCCTTGCCAGATCCAGAATGCGCACCGGTTCGCCCATATCGAGCACGAACACCTCACCCCCCTTCGCCATCGCACCGGCCTGAATAACCAGCTGGGCCGCTTCGGGAATGGTCATGAAATAACGCGTTACATCGCGATGCGTCAGCGTGACGGGGCCGCCTTCGCTGATCTGCCGCTGGAAGCGCGGGACAACGGAACCGCTGGAGCCCAGCACATTTCCGAACCGCACCATCGTGAGTATCGTGCGCCCCCGCTTGTCTCCATGCAATTGCGCCCGTGCCTGCAGGATCAGCTCGCAGACGCGCTTCGACGCGCCCATCACATTCGTCGGGCGGACGGCCTTGTCCGTGCTGATCAGGACGAAATTCGCAACACCGACCTCTTCTGCCGCCAGACAGGCATTGAGGGTGCCGAAGATGTTGTTGCGAAGACCGGCAATCGGATTGGCTTCAACCAACGGGACATGCTTGTAGGCGGCCGCGTGAAAAACCGTTTGCGGTTGGTACTGTTCGAATATCCGCTGCACCGATGCGCGTATTCCCAGGTCCCCAAGTACCGGTGTGATCGGCACTGGCGCATCGAGCGCCGCGGCCGCGGCATCGAGTTCCGCGCCGATCGCATAGAGCGCATATTCCGAACGCTCGAGCAGAATGAGTTCCGCCGGTCGCGCGCACAGGATCTGACGGCACAGTTCGCTGCCGATCGATCCGCCCGCTCCGGTGACCATGACCCGCTTCCCCGCGATCGTCTTTCCGATCAGAAGCTCGTTGGGTCGCACGGGCTCACGCCCCAGAAGATCGTCGATCGAGACGTCACGCAAGTCGCTGACGGAGACCTTTCCGTCGATCAGATTGCCCATGCTGGGCAGCGAGCGCACTGCGACAGGATATTCCTGCAGAGCCTCGATAATATCCCTGCGCCGCGACCGGGTCGCGCTTGGAAGCGCGAGCAGAACCTCATCGACCTGCTGGTCGTTCAGCAGGGGGTCCAGCATCGTGGGCGGATGCACGGTGATGCCATCGAGCTGCTGCCCCGCGAGGCGTATGTCATCGTCGATAAAGGCCTCGACCCGGACGTGGGGCTCATGACGAAGCGAACTGGCCAGTTGCTGTCCCGCACTGCCGGCCCCATAAATTGCGACGACACGGCGTTCGGTCGCCACATGGCGCGCACCGACGATGTCGATGACGATAAACCGGATGGCAAGACGGCTGACCGCCATCAGCGCGAGGAATACTATTGGCTGAATCAGTGCCACGGTACGCGGAACACCGTCGAAACCGTATGTCATGAAGACGATCGTCATCGGAAGCGTATAAATAACGACCGTCATTCCCAGAGCCGCCATCGCGCGCGCGCCCGAGAAGCGCACTATCGAACGATAGACCCCCCGCCACCATGCGATCGGGAACCATATCGCGATTGCCGCGGCAGCCACCGCCAGGATGTTGGTTTCGATCCGGTAGAACTCGCCGAGCCTCAACGAAAACGCGATCCACACGGCGATTGTGCAAAGCGCCGCATCCATCATGGCGACAATGATTTGACGCACGCGCCGCGGTAGGGCTCCCAGGCGGCCGAACAGGTCGACGATCGCGCCGCCCCACGCCTGCTGGAAAGTCGAAAGTCGCCGGTCGATCAAATCAGACAGCATACAGGATTCGCTTCAGCCGTACGCTCGGTCCGTCGTGGACGGGCTCAGATCCAGGACAATCGGAATCGTTGGCCACCGTGGCTTTACCTTATGTCATCCATAATCGTGGCAGAGCCGCGCCCATAGGCCTGCCGCCGAACGCTGCAAAGCCGTCATGCAAACCACGCGACCAGACGTGCCTGGTGTGCGATCAGCTGCCTGGCCGACTGAATAGTGCGGAGGGATGTTGGTGTCTTCCCAAGGTCACACTATTGATTTCAGGAGCGTTTCGTTACCGCTGTTGCTTTCCTGCAACTTGACCTTAGCCTGACCCGGCTGCAACAGAGCCGTCATGTCTGCGTTTATCATGCGCTGCCCAACTCCCTGTCTTTACAGCTAACCTCCCACTCTACCATTTATCGCCCGGCAAGGACCCCATCGATGAACGCATCGACCAGCCAGCGCAAAAGAGTGCCAAAGGCCCGCGGGTCGCGCAGCACACTCTCGCGGATCTTCTCCACCAACGCCCGGCTGATCGTACTGGCTGCGTTCCTGCTCCTTGCGTTCCTGACGGGCGGTAGTTCGAGAGCCGACATGTCGTCGTTGGCTATTCTGCGGCCCGTGTCGATCTTCGTTCTCGGCTACGCGTTCCTGACGCTTTCGCGCCAACATCTCGCGACCAACCGCGCGATAGTAGCGATTGCCGCGTCCGCCTTCGCATTGGCGGCCCTTCATCTACTGCCCCTCCCCCCTGAGATATGGCGCGCTCTGCCGGGCAGAGAAGGCGTTGCCGCGATCGATAGCACTCTCGGCTTCGGAGATGCGTGGCGGCCGCTCACGCTCGATCCGCAGGCCTCGCGCAATGCTTTGATGGCGCTTATCGTGCCATGCGCTGCCCTGGCGCTTGCAATCCAGCTGACGGAACGTGGCCGCGAAACTATGCTGACGGTGGTGCTCGCGCTTGGCGCGCTCACCGCGCTTTGGGCCATGCTGCAACTTATGGGGAGCCCTCGCGGCCCGCTCTATCTCTATAGCGTCACCAATTACGGTTCGCCGGTCGGCCTTTTCGCCAATCGCAACCATCAGGGCGTGTTCCTCGCCAGCCTGATCCCGATTATCTTTTGCTGGGCACTCAGGGCTCGGGGAAGCTGGCGCGATCTGCGCAGCGACCGGGGACGCCGCGCCGGCGTAGCCGCCGCCTGCGCCCTCCTGTTCATTCCGCTCGTTCTTATTGGCGGTTCGCGCGCCGGCTTGCTTGCTCTCCTTCTTTCAGTCTGCGCCACGGCACTTATCGCGATTGCTGCGTCCGGGAGCGAAGTGCCCGACGGCAGGGGGCCTCGCGAGAGGAGTGCACGCGCAAAGCAGCGGCAAGGCAGGGCAAGACGCTCCGCAATCGCGCGATTCGGCCCCGCCCTGGCCGGAATCGTGATCGTAGCCGGGCTGGGACTGCTAACCATCGGTATGGAGCGGGATCGTGCGTTTGAGCGCCTTGTCGGCTCTGATCCGATCGACGACCTGCGCGGCGAAATTTTGCCCGTCGTGTGGGAGATCGCAGTCGCGCATTTTCCGTGGGGCACGGGTATCGGTTCGTTCGACGACGTCTTTCGCAGCTTCGAACCCGATGCGCTGCTGTCTTCCAGCTATATAAACCATGCCCATAACGACTTTGCCGAAGTGTTCATGACTGCCGGGCTTCCCGGCCTCGCTATCCTGCTTGCTGCGCTGGCAGTCCTCGTGGCACGCGCATGGGCGTTGCTCCGCAATGGTCGCGAAGGGATCCGGCAAGATGCGCTGCCTGCCGGAGCACTGGTCGCGCTGATCATTCTTTTGATCGCGTCACTGGTCGACTATCCGCTTCGCACCCCTGCTTTGGCAGGTTATGCAGTCTTGCTGGCCTTATGGACGGGCCAGGCGAAGCCGTCACCAGATTGACCTGGGAGATTTCGGTGGTTTACGGCGATAGCAGGGCCGTCGTCAGCGACGTTCGCGACCGAAGCACGCTCACCTGCCGTGCTCCAAAGGGTCACAGGTACATCAAAACCTGCATTGCTGACCTGCGCCAGGGCTTGTTTCTGCAATGCGCTCCAGTAAGGGCAAACTCAAACCGACGAACTGGACAAAGATAATGTCATTTTTCAGGAATCTCCTGCTGGCGCTTGCCGGTGCCGGTTTTTTGGCCGGGTGCGCGACCGACCGCAGCACCGGAATGGCCCCGGGCATCGAGCTGACAGATCTCGCCAGCCTGCCCGCACCGGAAGGCGGCTATGTCACGCGCGTCCAGCCCGGCGACCAGCTCGAAATTAACGTAGTGAACTCAGAACTTCTGAGCGGCATGTATATTGTCGACGACAATGGCGAGCTCGTGTTCCCGCTGATCGGAGCGGTCGCGGTGAAGGGCGATTCCCCAACGCGGGTCGGGGAAAAGATCGCCCAACGCCTGTCAGGCCGCTACGTTCGCAACCCCGATGTGCGCGTGGTGCCCACGGAGCTTTCGCAACCGACCGTCTCGATCGGCGGCGAAGTCGAGAAGCCCGGCGCCTATCCGGCGCGCCTCTCACGAACGCTGGCACGCGCGATCAACAATGCTGGCGGCCTATCCGAATATGCCAAATCGGAGGACGTCCTTGTACTGCGCACGGTCAACGGGCAGAACTATATCGGAGCCTTCAACATTGAGGCTATCCAGCGCGGCAATTACCCCGATCCGCAGATCTATGCCGACGATATCATCACGGTTGGCGATTCGCCGGCAAGACGGCGTCTGAGCCAGATTCTCCAGTTCATGCCGCTCCTTTCAACTACTGCGATCCTGATCGATCGCGTCGGACGCTGAGGATTCACGGCGATGGCGAATGCACTTCCTTACGACACGGAGCTGGAGCCGGTCGACGAGGGCGAGGAAAAGCCCGGCATCCTGGCGATGGAGCGATATTGGCGCCAGGCAGTCAATTCGCGTGTCTGGATCGCGGCCATTCTCGCCGCGGGACTCGTTCTCGGGCTCCTGGTCACCCTGCTTTCGACACCCCTGTACCAGAGCACGGCGGTAATCGAGATCAGTCGCGTATCCTCGAACGTCACCAATATCGATCAGACCGAGATCGAGGAACTGCAGGCCGACGAACAGTATTTTCAGACCCAGTACGAATTGCTCGGCTCGCGCTTCCTGGCCGAAGCCGTGGTAGATGCTGGCAATCTGACCGCCTCGGAAGAGTTTAGAAATGCCTTCGCCGGCGACCCCGACGTTCCACTTAAGCGGAACGAAGCGGTCAAGATTCTCCTCGAAAACGTGAGCATCCAGCCGGTCCGGATGTCCAATCTGGTCAACGTCAATTTCTCCAGCCCGAACCGAGCGCTGTCATCGGACATCGCCAACCTCTGGGCTGAACAGTTCCTTGCGGCAAACTACGAAAAACGCTTCGGCGCGAACATCGACGCCCGCCGCTATCTCCGGGATCAGATTGCCGAACTGCGCGAGCGTCTGGCACAATCGGAGAAGGAACTGGTCGATTATGCCAATGCGAACCAGATCGTTATTATCGATGCAGCATCGAGCAGCAACGACGACAGCAGCAGCAGCACCGCCCGGTCGCTGATCGGCGACAGTCTCACGACGCTCAATGCCGCGCTCGCACAGGCGACCGCCAAACGGATTGCAGCGCAAAGCGCGCTGCAGGCGCGGTCGACCTCAAATGAAACGCGCAGCGCATCCAGCCAGCTTCAAAACGCATTGGCCGCAGCCGAAGCCAAACTTGCGAGCTTGCAGGCCAACTTCGGGCCCGATTACCCTGAAGTGCAGGCCGCACGGTCGGAAGTCGAGGCCATGCGCGAGGCAATTTCGTCTTCCCGGGGGCGCGACATGTCCGCTCTCGAAGCCGCCTACCGCCAGGCGCGCGGCGAGGAATCCGCGCTGCAGGCCCAGGTGCAGCAGATACAGGACCGGTTCCTTTCGCAGCAGGGTGGAGGCATCCAGTATGGCATCCTGAAGCGCGAGGTGGATACGAACCGCCAGCTCTACGATGCGCTCCTGCAACGCTCCAAAGAGCTTGAGGCAGCCGGTGCCGGCAAGAACAACATGACGCTGGTCCAGCCGGCGCTGCCTGCGGAAGAGCCCTATCGCCCCTCACTGATCCTCAATCTCGCGCTCAGCCTTCTGGCTGCCGGGGCGGTTGCAGCGGCCTTCGTATTCCTCCGTGAAACGATGGATCAGACCGTGCGCGATCCCAACGATGTGCAGCGGCTTCTGGGCGTGCCCACGCTGGGGCTGATCCCGCGCGTAAACGAGAACGATATCCTGGAGGAGCTGCACCGGCGCAGTTCGGAGCTATCCGAGGCTTACGTCGCCGTACGCTCGAACATTTCGTTCCTGACGCCGAGCGGGGCACCCAAGTCGCTGATGCTGACCAGCACGCGCCCCAACGAGGGCAAATCGCTGACGTCGGTTGCGATCTGCCGCAGCTTCGCCCAGCTGGGCAAGCGGACGCTGCTAATCGATGCCGACTTGCGCAACACTGCGCTGGCCGACTTCCTGGGCAAGCAGGCGACTGCCGATACCGGCCTTAGCAGCCTGCTGGCCGGTCGCGGCGAATCGCTGTCGCACGTCATTCCGATCGAAGAACACGGTTTCGACCTGATTCCGAGTGGCGCCACTCCGCCCAATCCGGCCGACCTTCTGGCCAGCGACGCCCTGGCGCGGCTCATCCGCGAGTTTGAACAGTCCTACGACTTCATTCTTGTCGACGGCCCGCCCGTTCTGGGCCTGGCCGATGCGCTGGAAATCTCGACCGCAGTCGAAGGGGCGATCTATGTGATCGAATCGAACGACGTGAAGATCCGCGCGATCGACAATGCACTGCGGCGCCTGCGGTCGGCCAATGCGAAGATCTACGGCGCGATCGTAACGAAGCTGGACGCTCGCAATTCGGCTTACGGCTACGGTTATGGATATGGCTACGGATATGGCTACGGCGATTCCGACCGCGAAACGAATGCCCCGGCCAGCTGAAGCTCCGCGCGGCTGGCGGATCGCCCTTGCGCTGGTGATTTGCCCGATTCTGGCGGCCCTGTCTGTTGCGCAGACGCTGGCCATTGTCGCTGAATCAAAACAGCCGGCCCAGGCCGCTGCGCTCGCCCCATGGGACGGATCGGCCAAGGCCCACCTTGCGAAAGGTGCCTATCAGGGCCAGTTGGCGAAAGATGCTCCAACGGTCGCCGCGCCCGCGCCATGGATCGCGAAGCTTGCCCGTGAAGCCTATCGCCGCCAGCCACTGACGCCGGAAGCGCTTGCGGTACTCGGGGCGTCATTGCCAAACGAAGAGAAGGCCAAATTCTGGGATCTCGCCGCCAGAACCAGCCGGCGCGATACGTTGCTGCAAGGGCTGCTACTCGATTTTCAGCTCAAGTCGGGCGATCTCGACCAGTCGATCCGGACGTTGAACCAGATCCTTCTCGTAAGAGCGGATCAACGCAGGCCGGCGTTCGCCGCGCTGACCCAGGCTTTGCGCGACCCGCAATCGGTCGATACCTTTGTGGACATCCTTTCCTCGGACCCTGAATGGGGCGACTCGTTTCTCGTCACCGCTGCGCGAGATAGCGAGGGCCTGGAAAATCTCGGCCGGATTCGCGAACGACTGCCCGACGAGACCGTCGAACCGCGCACCGATCACGCACTGGTGCTTGCCTTCGCCAGGGCGAATCGGCTGGCGCTGGCTCACAAGCTCTATTCCCGGCTCGCCCCTGCGGGGAGCGATCGCGCGGAATGGCGCTCGGAGATTCCCCCTTTCGACTGGCAGTTTGCCGGAGAAGCGGGGTTCCGTGCTCAAGTCATTGCCAGATCCGATCGCCTGGGTCTGACCATCGCACGAGGCAAGGGCGGCGTAATCGCAAGCCGAATCCTGCCAGCCGGCGGCGGGTCGTTGCGCATCCGCGGGGCGCACGATCTCAAGCCGCAGCGACAGGTAGAACGCCTGACAATCTCCGCTGCTTGCGTCGATACCGGAGCCGTTCTGGATCAATCGCGCTTTACCGCTGACAGCATCGAGTTCGAAACCGCCGTTCCAGCCGACTGCGCGTTTGTGGCGGTGGTGCTTACCGGTCGGGCCTGGTCGGATGGCGAGCGGATCAGCGGCAGTATCGCGCCTCTGACCATATCCACCGGCACCTGACACCTTCCCGCTGGCTATGGGCTGCGGTGACAGTGCGTCGCCTGAACAACCCAAAGGATCATCATGCGCAAAGTCCTCGTCACCGGAAGCGCCGGCTTTATCGGCTTCCACCTCTCGCAGCTGTTGCTGGACGAAGGGTTCGCGGTCGTCGGCTATGACGGCATGACCGATTATTACGATGTGCGGATCAAGGAACGGCGCCATCAGATGCTGCTGCAGAATCAGCATTTCAGCGCCACTGTCGGCAGACTGGAGGATTTTGACGCCCTGCACACACTGGCCATGGCGGAACAGCCGGATATCATTGTCCATCTCGCCGCCCAGGCCGGTGTGCGTTACAGCCTCGAAAACCCGCGCGCCTATGTCGAGGCGAACATGGTCGGCACGTTCAACGTGATGGAATGTGCCCGTGAGCTCGGGGTAGAGCACCTGCTGATGGCAAGCACCAGTTCCGTCTACGGCGCGAACGAGGACATGCCCTTCGACGAGCGAGAGAAGTGCGACACACCGCTGACGCTCTACGCCGCGACCAAGAAGGCCAACGAGGCGATGGGCCACAGTTACGCCCACTTGTGGAACCTGCCGACCACGATGTTCCGCTTCTTCACCGTTTACGGGCCATGGGGGCGGCCCGACATGGCGCTGTTCAAGTTTACCCGCGGCATCCTCGAGGGCACGCCGATCGACATTTACAACAACGGCGAAATGTTCCGCGATTTCACTTACGTGGCCGATCTGGTGCGCGGCATTCGGCTGCTGATCGACGCTGTGCCTGAGCGGCCCGAAAGCCCCGAAGATATCGCGCCGCACGACAGCCTGTCGCCGGCGGCACCGTTCCGTGTGGTGAACATAGGCAACAGCGACAAGGTTCGCCTGATGGATTTCGTGGAAGCTATCGAAGCCGAATGCGGCCGCGAAGCGATTAAGAACTTCATGCCAATGCAGACAGGCGACGTCCCCGCCACCTGGGCCGATGCCACGTTACTGCAAAGCCTGACCGGCTATCGCCCTCAGACCGACGTCAAGGAAGGCATCCGCCGCTTCGTCGCCTGGTATCGTGAGTATTACGAGATCTAGCCCTCGCCCGCGTAGCCCCCCTCAACCTTCGGGTTCGGGGGTTTGTTGTGGGCCCGGTTCCATCACTGGTTCTCCGGTTTGGCTGGGCCGGATCGCCGGGTTCTCCTCGTCGGGGAGGGGTGCGGTGCGTTCGCGTTCCAGACGTTCCATATATTCGCGTTCGATCTGCTCGACACGTTCCTGTTCGGCGGCCGCGGCGTCATCGATGGTGGAAAGCCGTTCGGCGCGCGCTGCGGCGATCAGTTCGCTGAAGCGAACATTGGGTGACGTGGCGCGTTCGCCGTAAGCCTGCTCGATAAGCTGCTGCGTGCACCCGGTGAAGCCGCCCGCCCCGGCCGTCGAACAGGACAGGGTGCCGAAATCGCCGATCATTTCGAGCGATTCCACACGGCGGGTCCAGGCGACATTGGCCGGATCGTCGCTGAAACGCAGCGATTCGGGAATGCGGTAGCGCTCCGATTCGGGCAACCGGGCCACGACGCAAATCTCGTTCTCGGGGCAGTCGGGCGCCGCATCCTCGCCATAGACCACCGACATCCGGACATCGTCCGAAAGATCCTGCTCCTGCCCCTGCGCAAGTGCCGCCGCAGGCCCGAGGACGAACCCGGCAAGGAGCGTGGCGGCGAAGAGCGATTTCATGACATTTCCCATCGTTGATCGGCAACCAGTGCGCCGGCTTTTCGCGGTTTCGGCGTGAACTCTATATGAAGCGCGGCGGGGCCGAAAGCGGTTCGTGCGAGCCCGCGACTGCGCACAATCAAATACGTTCGGCGAGCTTGATCGCGACCCGGCAGCCGAGCCGGATCGCACCCGACAACAGGGGATAGGCCGGGGCATCTTCCGCCCCCGCCGCCAGTGCGGCGTCGCGATGCTGCCGCTCATCCTCGCGGAATTCCTCGATCATCGCGGACAGTTCCGGGTCGGCCTCTCCTTCGGCCAGCTGATCCAGTTGCTGCGAGTAGTGACGGTCGATCTCTTCCTCTACGGCAGCCGTGCAGGCCATCGCCGCTTCCGGCCCCAGCAGTGCGGTTCCCGCACCCAGGGCGTATCCGGCGACCGACCAGAACGGCTGCAGCGCCGTCGGCCGCACCCCGCGTTGCGCCATCAGGGCATCGAACCGTTCCCGGTGCCCCTTCTCCTGTTCCGCCATTTCGGCAATCTCTGCCGCATGGGGGCCGCGATCGCCCATCACATCCAGCTGACCCTGATAGATCCGGGTCGCACCGAACTCGCCCGCCTGATCGACCCGGATCATCCGGGCAATGTCGCGCGCGCGCATCATGCCTTTCGCGCCCGCGCCAGCAGCCAGAAGATCGCCAGCGCGCCCCCCACGGAGAAGAGGAAATTCCATCCAGCAAGCGATATGCCGAAAAGATCCCAGGCCGCCTGATCGCAGCGCACCATCGGCGCGTTCATGATCGCAGCGAGCGGATCGGCCGCCCCCGTCTGTGCGGTTACGGCGCAGCCAGTGATGCCTTCCCACCAGCCATATTCGACGCCCGCGTGGAACGCCCCGATCGCACCGGAAACGAGCATGGCCAGAGCGGCGAGCGCGATCCACGCCCGGCGCGGCGGGACCATCGTTGCCAGCAGCGCCAGCACGACGGCTGCGAAATGCGGCCAGCGCTGCCACCAGCACATCTCGCAGGGAAAGAGGCCGAAACCGTACTGCGAGACATAAGCCCCCGCGAGCAGCAGCGCGGGCACGGCGAGCGCGAGGCGCTGCGCCAAGCGAAGATGGGGTGACACGATCGTCTGGCGCGCCCCAGTCTGCATTACTTGCCCTGCGCCAGTGCGCTGGGCTTCGTGCGACGCAGGGTCTGCAGCGCATAGTGAAGCTGGTAATCCTCGATCCCCTGCTCCTCCAGCTCAGCTGCGGTCAGCGTGAAGCGCGGGTCCTCACGCCGGTCGCGCTCCATTTCCTCGTCCTTCAACGCGGCTTCGTTCACCAGATGGCCGCGCAAGTCCGATTCGCGCATAACGAAGCGGGCGCGCCGGGCAAGATCGGGGTCCGAGAGCTGGGGCACGGAAATATCGGGCTCGATCCCGCCTTCCTGCACCGAATGATCCGCCGGCGTGTAATAGCGGGCCGTGGTCAGCTTGAGCGCAGCGTCGCGGCCGAGCGGGAGAAGCGTTTGCACGCTACCCTTGCCGAAGCTGCGATCGCCCATGATCAGTGCCCGCCGGTGATCCTGCAGCGCGCCTGCGACGATCTCGCTCGCCGAGGCGGAGCCTGCGTTGATGAGCACGATCATCGGCACGCCCTTGGCGATCTGTCCGCGATAGACCGATTCGGCATCGAAAACATAGGTTTCGCCCTGCGCGCGGCCGCGCTGCGAAACGATGCGGCCCTTTTCCAGGAAAAGGTCGGACAGGGCCACCGCCTCGTCCAGCGCGCCGCCGGGGTTGGAGCGCAAGTCGAGCACCAGGCCATTGAGCCGCCCGCCCGCTTCCTGGTTGAGCGTTTCCCAGGCCGAGAACACATCGGCGCCGACATCGCGCGAAAATTCGTTGACGAAGATGACCCCCACGTTGCCCTCGGCAAGTTCGTGGGTGACGGGTTCAAGCTCGATCACGCCGCGCGTCACGGTCACATCGAACGGCTCATCCCGGCCCGGCCGGAAGACGGTCAGGCGAATGGAGGTTCCGGCAGGGCCGCGCATCCGGCTTACCGCCTCGTCCAACTCGCCGCCGTAGATCAGGTCGCCATCGAGATGGGTGATATAATCGCCGGCCTTCAGCCCCGCTTCCATCGCGGGGCTGCCGCGGAACGGAGAGATAATCTTGACCGCCCCGTCATCCATCTGGACCGAAAGCCCGAGACCGGAATAATTGCCGTCGATCATCGTTTCGAGCCGCTGGAGATCGGACCCGTCGAGATAGGCGGAATGCGGGTCGAGACTGCGCAACATGCCGTCGATCGCGCCGCGGATCAGCTTTTCATCGTCGACCGGTTCGACATAACTCGCCTTGATCCGTTCGTACGTGGCGAACAGGCGCGCGAATTCGGGACCTGCGCGGCCATCGATCTGCGCGATACCCGCGGTCGTGGCCGGGATCAGCGCGACGGCGGTGACCAGTGCAGCCGACCGGGCGAGAGCGGCGAATTTCATCGGCATGAGCCTCCTTGCAGGACCCGTCCTTATCGCGCGGGAAGGCTGAACGCCAGATGAGGATTTCATCGGGCGCCCGGCGCGCTGCTATCCAACGTACTCCAGTGGATTGACCGGCGCGCCATCGCGGCGCAGTTCCAGCGTCACCACGGGGGTGACCGGTGCCGCCACGCCCAGGGGTGCGCCGGGCACCAGCCCCTCGCCCACGTCGACGTCGGTTCGGGCAAGGCCGGTCACCAGGCTTGTCCAGCCGCCGTCGTGCTCGATGATGACGATCCGGCCATATCCGCGGTAGGGACCGGCAAAGGCGACCCGCCCCCGGCCCGGTGCCACGACCTGCGCGCCTGGTCGTGGGGCCAGCGACAGCCCGGTACTCACGATCCCGCCTTCGGACACGGCGCCGAAACCCGAAACCGTCCGCCCCACCACGGGAAGCTGGAAATTCTCCGAAGGTGCGGTTGCTGTCGGCGTGGGTTCAGGAGGGCCGGTATCGAACGCGACTTCCGAGCTTTCCGGTCGCGGCGGGCGTATGATCGGACCGGGCAACGCGGCGAGTTCACGCCGCAGATCGTTCGCCGTATCCAGTTGCCCGACCAGCGTATCGAGATCGCGCGCCTCTTCCGCCAGCGCGAGCGCGCGTTCGGTCTCGCGCGCCGCGATTCCGCTAGCCCGGCGCGATTCCAGCCGCTGGCGGCTCTCGATCGCGGCCAGACGCCGACGGCGATCCTCCAGCGTGCCCTCGTTCTCGCGAAGACTGGCGAGGGCCTGGCGCGCCTCCGCCTCCAGCCGCCGTCCGCGAGCAATCTCCGCGCGCAACGCGGCCGTGCGTTCGCGCACTTCGGGTATCGTGGTGTCGAGCATGGCCCGCAGATAGACCGTTTCGCGCAGCGATCCGGGGCGCAATGCCGATAGTGCGATCGGGCGGCGCGCGAATTTCTGCAAGGCTGCGGTCAGGCGCAGCAGGGGCTCGCGCCGCTCGGCCAGGCGGACAGCCAGCCGGTTTCGCTCGTCATCTATCAGCGCGATGCGCGCTTCGGCAGCAGCAATACCGGCTTCCGCCTCCTGTATTCGGGCAGCGAGCGCAGCCCCCTCGCGCGCGGTCTTTTCCGCAGCTTCCGTCGCAGCCCGCGCTTCTTCTTCCAGCCGCGCGCCGCGCACCTCCGCCTCGCGCGCTTCGCGCTGGGCGCGCTGGAGGGCGGTGCGCGCTTCTTCCGGCCCGGTCAGCGTTTCGGCCCGCTGCGCCAGTGCATACCCGCCGAACAGCACGGCAAGCGTGCCGGCCAGGGCGAGGGTCGGTGCAGCAGGGCGCATCATCGCCCTATCCTGCCCGATGATACGGGTGACCGGCAAGGATCGCCGTCGCCCGATAGAGCTGTTCCATCAGCATGGCACGGGCAAGCAGGTGGGGCCAGGTGGCCTTGCCGAATGCCAGCAGCAGGTCCGCCTCATCGCGTTCCTGCGCGGAATGGCCATCGGCTGCGCCGAGCACGAAGCGCGTTTCGCGCACGCCGTCGTCACGCCAGCGGCCCAGCAGCGCGGCGAATTCTTCCGACGAAAACTGCTTGCCGCGCTCGTCGAGCAGAACGGTGCGATCGGGCGTCTGGGGAGGCGGGACCCGACCGCCGGTTTCCGGCAGCTCGGTAATCGTGCACGGCCAGGTCAACCGTTTGCGATAGCGCGCGACCAGCTCCGCTTCCGGCGAGCGGCCGATCTTGCCGCGCGCGATCACGTGCAGCAGCATTCAGCCCTCCCCGAAATAGACGCCGCAGCCGCGCTGCCAGCCTTTGTCGTTCAGGCAGTGCCCGCCGCAACCGGCGGCGCGTCGCCGAACGCCCACATCCGCTCAAGGTTGTAGAAACTGCGCACTTCCGGACGGAAAAGGTGGACCACCACGTCGCCGGCGTCGATCAGCACCCAGTCGGCCTGGGGGAGCCCTTCGAGCCGCACGGGGCCGTGACCGTTCTGCTTGATCCGCTCGGCAAGCTTCTGCGCGATCGAGGCCACCTGACGGGTCGACCGCCCGGAAGCGACGATCATATGATCGGCAATGCTCGACTTGCCCGCCAGCGGGATCGAGACGAGATCGAGCGCCTGATCCTCCTCCAGCTGGTCGAGAACAAGTGCGTGAAGCGAGCCGGGCTCAGCCTCGATCGCGGCCGAACCGTGGGAATCCCGCGGGGACGAATCCTGATTGGACAGGGAAGATTGCGCCGGCGTCATAGGCGGTCGTTGCGCTCCTGCTGGTTGCAAAGAAAGTGGTGGGCCGAGGCGGTCGAGCGCATCATGGCGCCTGCACACGCTCCGGCACCGAAATAGGTCGTATTGGCCGAAATGTAAGCTGGTCGCGCGGCGGAACCTGCGAAAAGCGATCGGCCCAGTCGGGGTCGGCACGGCGGATGGCCGTGGCCGAACGGGGATCCGGATCGAAACGCAAAGTCACCAGGCTCGGCGCACTCCATTCGCCCCTTTTCCTGAATGTCGCCGCGCCGACACGATGCCGGCGCAGCCAGGCCATCGCGGGGCTGGCGAGGGCAGCACCATCATAGCCGGGCCGGGCGACGACCGCAATCGGCAAGGCGCGCGCTATATCGCGCCAATCCTTCCACTGATGGAATTGCGCGAGATTGTCCGATCCCATCAGCCAGACGAAACGATGGCGCGGATAGCGCGCAATCAGGGCGCGCAGGCTGTCGATCGTGTATCGCGTGCCCAGTTCACGCTCGATCGCGGTGACCCGGATTGGTGCGCCGCGCGCCTTGTGAATTGCCGACTTCACCCGTGCCCCAAGCGGCGCCATGCCGGCCCTGGGCTTGAGCGGATTGCCGGGGGAAACCATCCACCATATCTCGTCCAGCCCCAGGGCCTGGCGGGCAAACAGCGAAATTCGGCGATGGCCGCCGTGGGCAGGGTTGAAACTGCCGCCCAGCAGCCCGATCCGGCGCGCGAAAGTCAGAACCGGCCTCGTGCTGTCGTGAACATGCTCGTCGCCTAGCAGGCGCAAGGGCCGTTGTCAGTCAGCGATTGTCGGTTCGGATCGCGGCGAATTGCGAGACCGGGGCCAACGCAGTCTGGCGCGATTCGTTCCGGCGCGACAGTTAAATTTTGTAAGACGACAACGCTTCACCTTGCCAGCCCTTCGATTCGCCCCCTTTGCCAGGGACTCGATTCGACCCCTCGCGATTCGCGTGTTAGCCGCCCTGCGCAAATAAAAGACCAGCCAAAGCGGGGTCGTTTCGAGTGTTCAGTTCTACCGTTGGCGATTGGATGGGACGCCTGCGGACCTGGTTTCCCGATCGCGAATTCTTCATGCGATCTCAGGGTCAGGTGCGTTTCATCAAGATCTCTTCGCGCGTGCAGATGACTGCGGCGGGCATCGCCACCGTTGCCCTGCTCGCCTGGGCCTTGAGCATGGCGATCATGGGGTGGACCCAGTATCGCGCACAGGCCGATCGACTTTCCCTGCTCGAACGCGAGGCGAAGATCGCCACGTCGGAAGAGCGGTTCGATGCCTATGGCGACGACCTGAACGCCGTTGCCGAAGAGCTGGAGCAGCGCCAGACGGTGCTGGAAGAAATGGCCGAGATGCTGCCCGACGATATCAGCACGGCAGCGAAGGTCAGCGATTCGCGCGGCGAAGCGGCGGAAACGGTGGCGAAAGTCAGTGCCGTTTTTCCTCAGGCGCGGCCCCTTGCCGAAATCGAAGCGCGTCAGCTCGCGCTGGTCGAGAAAATGACGCGCTTTGCCGATCATCGGGCGGAACGCGCCGCCGCGGCCATGCGCAAGCTGGGCCTCGACCCCACCGAAATGCTGCGTTCTGCGCCGCGCGAGGCAATGGGTGGTCCGCTGGAACTGCTGGCCACCGGCCCCAACGGCAAGGCCGATCCGCGGTTCGAACGTCTCGGCCTCAGCCTCGCCCGGATGGCCGTGCTTGAGCAGGGGCTGGACGGCATTCCCCAGTTTCAGCCCGCCAGCATCAAGTATATCTCCTCTGGCTTCGGCTATCGCCGCGATCCGTTCACGGGACGCAGCGCGATGCACAAGGGGCTGGATTTCCGCGGCCCGATGGGCGCGCCGATCTATGCCGCCGCCGATGGCCGGGTGAGCTTCGTCGGGCGCAAGTCGGGTTATGGAAACGTTGTCGAAATCAGTCACGGCAACGGGCTGACGACTCGTTATGCCCATATGTCGAAGTTTTCTGCGCAGGTTGGGCAGGAAGTCGATGCCGGGTACGTGATCGGCGCAATCGGCAGCACCGGCCGGTCCACCGGGCCGCACCTGCATTTCGAAGTTCGCATCAATGGCCGCGCCGTCAATCCGCGCCCCTTCCTGGAGAATGCGCCCAATGTTCTCAAAGAAGTCAGAACCCTCTCCGACGGGAGCCATACCCATGGCTAGGCCGTCTTCCCCCTCGGGCTCGACATTCTCTGTCATCGGGGCCGACGTCACGATCAAGGGCGATGTGACCGCATCGACCGAACTGCATGTCGACGGCCGGATCGAAGGTGACGTGACTTGCGATTCGCTGGTTCAGGGCGAATCGAGCGTGATCGAAGGGGCCGTGAGCGCCGAGATCGCCCGGCTGGCCGGTCAGGTGCGCGGATCGATCACCGCGCGCCAGCTCGTCGTTCTCAAGTCCGCCCGGATCGAAGGCGATGTGCATTACGATGCGCTGACGATCGAGCAGGGCGCACAGGTCGAAGGGCGCTTCGCCTATCGCCTCTCCGAAGGGCAGACCGGCGACAGAAATGCGTCCTCCGCCGCCACTCAGGCCGACGACGGCGAACCGAAGCTTACGCTGGCGCAGTAGAGCCTGCCGGTTTGCGCGACCCGGCAGCCCCCGCTCGGGGTGCCGCGCCGCGATTGCCCAGTTTCAGGCCAGCACTTCCATTCGCAGCGCCTTCCGGTCGAGCTTGCCGATCATCGTTCGCGGCAGCTCGTCACGGATGACCACCCCCGAAACGCGCTCGTGTTTGCCCACGCGCTGGTTGATCCAGGCCTGCAATGCGCTCGCATCGGTCTGCGCGTCGTCCTGCAACGTGACATAGGCCCGCGGCGTTTCGCCCAGGTAATCGTCTGGAACCCCGATTACGAGCGTTTCCTTGATAGCGGGATGCTCCAGCAGGATCGCCTCGACCTGGCTGGGGAACACCTTGAAACCACCGACCGCGATCATGTCCTTGATCCGGTCGACAATGGCGATGAATCCGTCCTCGTCGATTTCGGCCACGTCGCCGGTGCGTAACCAGTGCGTGCCATCAATCTCGGCGAAGGCGGAAGCCGCAGCATCGGGCCGGTTCCAGTATCCCTGCATGATCTGCGGCCCGGTGATCGCCAGTTCGCCCGGTTCGCCTTCGGACGCGAGGCGGGTGGGATCTTCCTTGTCGAGAAGGATAATGCGGGTTTGCGGTATGACCTGGCCGATCGTTCCCGGCTTGCGCAGGCCGGTATAGGGATTGGTCGATACGACCCCCGCGCTTTCGGTCAGGCCGTAGCCTTCGACCAGCCGCGCGCCGGTTGCGGCTTCGAACTTCTCGCGAACCGGCGCCGGCAATGGCGCGCCGCCCGAAATCGCCACCTTGAGCGACGAGAAATCCGTGCGCGCGATATCGGGATGGTCGAGCAGCGCCTGAAACATGGTCGGCACACCGGGGAACGCGGTGGCCCGCGTGCGTTCGATGGTCTTCAACACCTGCTTGGGTTCGAAACGGGGCACCATTGCGATACATCCGCCCTTGGCCACAGTTCGGTTGAGCACGCAGGTGTTGGCGAAAACGTGGAACAGCGGCAGCGCGCCCATGATGACATCGGTCACATCGTCGCCGAACGGATCGATCGCATCCACCTGGAGCGCGTTGACCGCGAGATTGGTGTGCGTGAGCATGGCACCCTTGGGCCGTCCGGTGGTGCCGCCTGTGTATTGCAGAAGCGCGAGATCGGCCGGCATGATCGAAACGGCCGCCGGTTCGCCCGAGGCTGCTGCTGCCACATCGGCCCATTCGAACACATCGGGCTGGCCCGGAATGGATGCGATACTTTTGCGGCCGAGCAACTTCAGCGCAATCCGCTTCGGCCAGGACAGCATTGCCCCCAGCCGCCCGACGACGAGGGTTTGCAAAGGCGATGCGTCGAGCACCTTGAGCGCGGTGGGCAGCAGGCTGGCGGCATCGATGGTGACCAGCAGGCGCGTACCCGAATCCTCGACCTGCTGGGCCAGTTCGTCGACCGTGTAGAGCGGCGAGAAGTTGACCACGACGGCGCCCGCCATCATCGCGCCGTAGTACGCGGCCACGTATATCGGCACATTGGGCAGGAACAGCCCGATCCGATCGCCCCGATCCACCCCCATCGCCTGAAGCCCGGCAGCGAAGCGCCGCGCCTCGTCGTGGAGTTCGCGATAGGAGAAGGACCGCCCGAGAAAATCGACCAGGGGCGCATCGGGGTGCCGGTTCGCCGAACGCGCGAACAGATCGGGCAGGGTTACCGGCTCGAACCGGGTGTCCCAGGGCGCAGCGTGCTGATAGCTCGTCTTACTGACATCCATGTAAACATGGATGCGTCAAGCAGACGCATAGAGCAAGGACTTTTTGTTACGCCGCGATGCCGCCGCGCGACGACTGCGATATCAGGCGGGTTCGTCGCCGCCTTCGGCTTCGGAAGCGCGCTTCGCCTCCAGCCAGGCGGCGGCCTCCGCTTCCTGAGCGGCTTCGGAAGCAGCCTTTTCATTCGCATCGCGCTCTGCCCGCAGTTCGGCGATCAGCTTCTCGCGGTCGGTGCCCGAATCGGCAACAACCGGAGCCTCTTCCTCGATACCGGCCTTCTTCGCGGCCTTGGCGACGACGGCATCCAGCTCGCGCTGCGAACACAGGCCCAGCGTTACCGGGTCCTTCGGCTGAATGTTCTGGATGTTCCAGTGGCTGCGCTCGCGAATCGCGGTGATCGTGTTGCGCGTGGTGCCGATCAGCTTCGAAATCTGCGCGTCGGAGATTTCCGCGTGGTTGCGCAGAATCCATGCGATCCCGTCGGGCTTGTCCTGCCGCTTGGAAACGGGTGTGTAGCGCGGCCCCTTGGTCCGGGTCACTTCGACCGGGGCCTTGTGCATCTTGAGCGCATATTCGGCATCGGCCTGACCGCGCTCGATCTCTTCCTGCGTCAGCTCGCCCGAATGGACAGGGTCGCGGCCGGTGTACTTGCTGCCTGCAAGATCGTCCGCCATCGCCTGCACCTCGAGTATGTGCAGACCGCAGAAATCGGCGATTTGCGAGAAGCTGAGCGATGTGTTGTCGACCAGCCAGGTGGCGGTGGCGTGCGGCATCAGCGGGGTGGGTTGGGGCATGGCGAAACTGTCCTGAAAATATAAGGGCCGCCCCTCGCGGAGCGGCCGTTGCGGACACGATTTAGGCGATGCGTACCGCGAGGGCAAGCGTTTAGGGTTTACGGCCTGCGCGGATCAGGCCGGTACCGGCTCCGTATCGAGCGCGACGAGGCCGGCCAGAAACTGATCGGTCGCCGCGTCCCACGAATAGCGCGCCCCCAGTTCGGCGCAATCGGCCCGGTCGCTGAAGAGCGCCCCTGCAATCGCGCGATCGAGATCTTCGGACAGGGCACCGACTTTATCGGTAACGATATCGACCGGTCCGGCGACGGGAAACGCGGCCACCGGCGTGCCGCAGGCCAGCGCCTCGATCATCACCAGTCCGAACGTATCGGTACGGCTGGGAAACACGAAGACATCGGCATGGGCGTAACATCCGGCCAGCTCCGCCCCGCTGCGGCGGCCGATGAAGTGGGCATCGGGGAACCGTTCGCGCAGTCCGGCGAGCGCCGGCCCGTCACCGACCACGACTTTGCTGCCCGGATACTGGCCGGACAGAAACGCGTCGATGTTCTTTTCGACCGCAACTCTGCCGACATAGAGCTGAATGGGACGGGGGAGATCGGCGAATTCCGGCGGCTCGGGAGCCTGCGGGTTGAAGCAGGCCAGGTCGACCCCGCGGCTCCACGCGTGAAGCCGGCCGAGCCCCCGGCCCCGCAGTTCTTCCCGAACGCTTTCCGTCGCCACCAGGATACGCCGCGCGGGGGCGTGAAACCAGCGAATATACCGCCAGAACAGCGCCGGGGGCAGCCCGGTGCGGCGCGCGACATAGTCGGGAAACTGCGTGTGATAGGCGGTGGTGAACGGAATCCCGCGTGCCAGGCAATAGCGGCGCGCGGCCATTCCCAGCGGTCCTTCGGTCGCGATATGGATCGCATCGGGCGCAATGGCGTCCAGCCGACGCCCGATGCCGCCGGGCGGCGCCATCGCCAGTCGGATGTCGGGATAAGTCGGACAGGGTACCGAGCGGAACAGGTCGGGCGAGATGACCTCCACCGTATGTCCGCGCTGCTGGAGGATGGCGCAGGTCGTGGTCAGCGTTCGCACCACCCCGTTCATCTGGGGGCGCCAGGCATCGGTGACGATTGCGACGCGCTGGGGGTAGGGTTGCCGGTTCCGCGTCTCGTCCGGGAAACCGGTCATCCGATTCATGCCGCAGCCTTCTCTCCGGCGGGTTCGGGTGCGAGATGCGCGTCACGGCGAGCCATCTCTTCGGGCCAGTGCAGCAGCTCCATCCGTCCGTCGAAATGCTCGACCAGTGCGTTGCAGCCTTCGACCCAATCGCCATCGTTGTAGTATTCGATACCGTCGAATTCGCGGATCTCGGCGGTATGAATGTGGCCGCACACCACCCCATCGACCCCGCGTTCTCCTGCAGCGCGGGCGACGACTTCCTCGTACTTGGAAATGAATTCGACGGCGTTCTTGACCTTGTGCTTCGCCATTTTGGACAGCGACCAGTATGGCAGGCCGAGCATCCGCCGCACCCCGTTCACATAACGGTTCAGCTCCATCATCACGTGGTAAAGCGCGTCCCCGACAAAGGCGAGCCAGCGGTGCGCGAGCATGATGGTGTCGAATTCGTCGCCGTGCAGTACCATGAGACGACGACCGTCCGCGGTGTCGTGGAAGGCGGCGCGGCGAAGTTCCACCCCGCCGAAATTCATGCCCGAAAACGGTCGCAGCATTTCGTCGTGATTGCCGGGGATATAGACAATCCGCGTGCCGCGCTTCGCTCGCTTGAGAATGCGCCAGACCACATCGTTGTGTTCGGCAGGCCAGTAGAATTTTTTCTTGAGGCGCCAGCCGTCGATGATGTCGCCGACCAGATACATCGTCTCGCTATCGGTGCTGTCGAGGAAATCGATCAGCATCGCCGCGTTGCACCCCTTGGTCCCAAGGTGAATATCGCTGATCCAGATCGTGCGATAGCGCTGCCGCTTGCCATCCTCCGGTTCGGGAATGGCACTTTGTATCGGGGGGAAACTGGCAACAGTCGCCAGTTCGGCCAGTTCTGCCGGCAAGCCGTCGCCGCGTTTCGTGCTCATCACCGAACCCTCGCGAGCAATTGCACTCTCGCAAGCCATGGCAGGCAATTGTTACAACCGATTCACAACGCGGTGACGCTTCAGCGTAAGTTTGACCGTTCTGCGTCAGTCGATGGCTGCGATGGGGCCGGGCCGCAGCCTTCCGCGCACGACCGCCGGAACGGTCAGCCGCCGGCCACCTCGAGCACGATCTTGCCGATGTGATCGCCCGCTTCCATCCGCGCATGAGCAGCTGCCGCCTCTGCCAGCGGAAAGCTGCGATCCATAACCGGGCGCAGCGTACGATCTTCGAACAGCGGCCAGGCGTTCTTTTCTATTTCCGCAGCCAGCAGCGTCTTGAAAGCGTCCGTACGCGGGCGCAGCGTCGAGCCGGTGAGGGTGTAGCGGCGGCTCATCACCACGGCCATGTTCAGCTCGGCCTTCATCCCGCCCAGGATCGCGATCGTCACATGGCGTCCGTCTTCGGCCAGACACTTGAGATTGCGGGGGACATAGTCGCCCGAAACCATGTCGAGCACGACCTCCACCCCTTTGCCGCCGGTGTAGGCCTTCACTTCTTCGACGAAGTCCTGCTCGCGGTAGTTGATCGCAAGATCCGCCCCCAGTTCGCGCGCAGCGGCGCATTTCGCCTCGTCGCCGCACGTTACGATCACGCGCAGGCCAAAGGCCTTGCCCAGCATTGTCGCCATCGTTCCGATCCCGCTGGTGCCGCCGTGGACCAGCAGGGTTTCACCTTCGCTCGCCCAGCCGCGTTCGAACACGTTGTGCCACACGGTGAACAGCGTTTCGGGAATGGCCGCGGCTTCGGCCAGCGGCATCGCATCGGGCACCGGCAGGCAATGGCCGATATGCGCGAGGCAATATTCGGCATAGCCACCCCCGGCGACGAGGGCGCAATAGCGCTCGCCCACGTAATCTTCCAGCACGCCCGGGCCCACGGCTGCGATCGTGCCGGATACCTCCAGCCCCGGAATCGGTGAAGCGCCGGGTGGCGGCGGGTAGAGCCCCTGGCGCTGCGCCACATCGGGCCGGTTGACCCCGGCCCAGGCAACACGGAGCAGGACCTGCCCCTCGCCCGGTTCGGGCACCGCGATGCGCTCCGTTCGCAAAACCTCGGGATCGCCGGGGTTATCGAAACCGATCGCAGTCATTTCACCAGGCACTTGCGCCGCCATTGGCATCCCCCCTGTTGCCGAGCCGTCACGCGAGCGCACCTAACGCGCTGCCCCATTGACAGCAAGCGCCACGAATTGCGAGATTGAGGGCAATGGAAGAGGACGATCGTCCGCGCCCCCGTGGCGATGCTGCGAGCAAGCTCGCCGGGGAGGACCTTTCGCCCTATTCGCGCGACGAGCTGACGGAGCGGATCGCTCTGCTCGAAGCCGAGATCGCCCGGGTGGAAAAACACCGCCAGTCGGCAGATGCGCACCGCGACGCTGCCGAAGCGCTGTTTGGAAAGCCGGCCGGATGAAACATGCCATTCGCATTTGGCCCGTTCGCATTTGGCGATGGTCGCCCCATATGGGTGTGACCGGCCCCGCCGGTTCCCGTATTCCCCCTGCGAGGGGGCTGCATTTCGCCACGAAAGACCGATAGATGCCCAGCTTCGCCCAGAACCTTGAGAAAACACTGCATGCCGCGCTGGAAAATGCCGGAGAGCGGCGGCACGAATATGCAACGCTTGAGCATCTCCTGCTTGCGCTGGTGGACGATGAGGATGCAGCGCAGGTCATGGCTGCCTGCGGTGTCGATCTTGACGAACTCGGCGAAGCGGTGCGCCAGTATCTCGACCAGGAATACCAGTCGCTGAAAACCGAAGACGACGGCGATCCGCAACCGACGGCGGGGTTCCAGCGGGTGATCCAGCGGGCGATTCTTCACGTCCAGTCCAGCGGCAAGGACACGGTAACCGGCGCGAACGTGCTGGTCGCACTGTTTTCCGAGCGTGACAGTTATGCCGTCTACTTCCTGCAGCAGCAGGACATGAGCCGGCTCGATGCCGTAAGCTTCATCAGCCACGGTATCGGCAAAGGCGGCAAGCATCTCGAAAGCCGCTCTCCCCAGGGTGCCGACGAAGCCGGCAAGCCCGACGAGAAAGCCGACAACAAGAAAGAAACCGCACTCGACCAGTTCACGGTCAACCTGAATGCGAAGGCAGAAGCGGGCAAAGTCGATCCGCTGATCGGCCGCGGCCCGGAAGTCGACCGCACGATCCAGATCCTCTGCCGCCGGTCGAAGAACAATCCGCTCTACGTCGGCGATCCGGGCGTGGGCAAGACGGCCATCGCCGAAGGGCTCGCGCGCAAGATTATCGAAGGCGACGTACCCGAAGTCCTGGCCGATGCGGTGATCTACTCGCTCGACATGGGCGCGCTGCTCGCCGGCACACGCTATCGCGGCGATTTCGAAGAACGCCTGAAGCAGGTCGTGAACGAGTTGGAAGGAATGCCCGACGCAATCCTGTTCATCGACGAGATTCACACCGTGATCGGTGCCGGCGCGACCAGCGGCGGGGCAATGGACGCCAGCAACCTGCTGAAGCCGGCGCTGTCGAGCGGCGCGATCCGCTGCGTCGGATCGACTACCTACAAGGAATTCCGCAACCACTTCGAAAAGGATCGCGCCCTCCTGCGCCGGTTCCAGAAAATCGACGTCAACGAGCCGACGATCGAGGACACGGTCAAGATCCTGCGCGGCCTGAGGACAGCGTTCGAAGCGCACCACAACGTCAAGTACACACCCGATGCGCTCAAGACCGCGGTCGAGCTGTCGGCGCGCTACATCAACGATCGCAAGCTGCCCGACAAGGCAATCGACGTGATCGACGAAGTCGGCGCGATGCAAATGCTGGTCCCGCCCAGCCGCCGCAAGAAGAAGATTACTGCGCGCGAGATCGAGGCGGTGATCGCAACAATGGCGCGCATCCCGCCCAAAACGGTGTCGAGCGACGACAAGAAGGCTCTCGAAAACCTTGAACGGGATCTGAAGCATGTCGTCTTCGGCCAGGACAATGCGATTCAGCGCCTCTCGACCGCGATGAAGCTGAGCCGGGCCGGCCTGCGCGACCCGGACAAGCCGATCGGCAGCTTCCTCTTCACCGGCCCCACCGGCGTCGGCAAGACCGAAGTCGCTCGCCAGCTGGCGAGTGTCATGGGCATCGAGCTGAAGCGTTTCGACATGTCCGAATATATGGAACGGCACTCGGTCAGCCGGCTGATCGGCGCGCCTCCGGGCTATGTCGGGTACGATCAGGGCGGTCTGCTGACCGATGCCGTGGATCAGAACCCGCACTGCGTCCTGCTGCTTGACGAGATCGAGAAGGCCCACCCCGATCTGTTCAACATCCTGCTGCAGGTGATGGATAACGGGCGCCTGACCGACCACCACGGCAAGACGGTCGATTTCCGCAACGTCGTGCTGATCATGACGACCAATGCCGGGGCTGCCGATATGGCGAGCCAGGGCATCGGGTTCGGCGATGTGAGCAAGGAAGATGCGGGCGAAGAAGCGGTGAAGAAGATGTTCACCCCCGAATTCCGCAACCGGCTCGATGCCATCGTTCCGTTCGGATACCTGGGCAGGAGCACGGTCGCGCGCGTCGTCGACAAGTTCATTCTTCAGCTCGAATTGCAGCTGGCCGAACAGAATGTGCATATCCAGTTCGACAAGGATGCGCGCGACTGGCTGGCCGACAAGGGGTACGATCGCCTCTACGGCGCGCGGCCGATGGGCCGCCTGATCCAGGACAAGATCAAGCAGCCGCTGGCCGAAGAATTGCTGTTCGGCAAACTCGCCGACGGGGGCGAGGTCCACGTCAGCGTCAAGGGCGGCAAACCGTCGTTCGAACTGACCCCCGCACCGCCCAAGACCCGGACCAGGCGCAAAGCCGCGAAGAAAACCACCGCGAAAAAGGGTGCGGCTGACAAGACGCCGGACGCGAGCGAAGGCGCCGGAAACGACAAAAGCGAATAACGCTGCACAACGTCCATTCGATGCACCGAACGCGGCCGCTGCGGCGACCGCGTTCGGGTATCGCCCAGCCCGCCGGCGGAACCGCAACCACGCAGCGCCATTCTTAGCGATATGGCGCGCGATTTCGCATGGATCCGGCCCGAGCCGCACGGCATCCATGTCGTCCCCGCCGACTGCTGGATCGACCCCTCGCAGGCCGTGGACTGCGCGCTCGTGACCCACGGTCATGCCGACCATGCCCGCGGCGGTCACGGACGGACCGTCGCCACGCCTGAAACGCTGGCGATCATGAAGTTGCGCTACGCGACTTCGGATGGGGCAACCCCGGTCGCCTATCACGAAACGATTCGCCTGCCCGGCGGCGTGGATGCGACCTATATCCCCGCCGGGCATGTGCTCGGCAGTGCCCAGATCCTGCTCGAACATGCCGGCGAACGTGTCGTGGTGACGGGCGATTACAAGCGCATGCCCGATCCGACTTGCCCGCCTTTCGCGGTGACGGCATGCGACGTGTTCATCACCGAAGCGACCTTCGGCCTCCCGGTGTTCTGCCATCCGCCGATCGGTGCCGAAATCGGCAAGCTGCTCGACCGCCTGGCCGCCCACCCGGATCGCTGCGTACTGGTCGGTGCCTATGCCCTCGGCAAAGCCCAACGCGTGATCGCGGAACTGCGCGCGGCCGGACACCACGACCCGATCTATATCCACGGCGCGATGGAGAAGATGTGCCGTCTCTACCAGGATTTCGGCGTGGATCTGGGCGAACTGCGGCTTGTGAGCGAAGCGGACAAGGATGCCATGCGCGGCCATGTCGTGGTCTGCCCGCCGTCGGCGCTCAACGACCGGTGGAGCCGCCGCCTGCCCGACCCGATCACCGCCATGGCGTCAGGCTGGATGCGCGTGCGCCAGCGCGCTCGCCAGCGCAACGTCGAACTGCCACTGGTCATATCCGACCATGCGGACTGGGGCGAACTGACCCGCACGGTGGAAGAAGTCGATCCGTACGAGACCTGGATCACCCACGGCCGCGAGGAGGCCCTGCTGCGCTGGCACCAGCTCCACCAGCGGCGCGCCCGCGCCCTCGCGCTGGTCGGTTACGAGGATGAGGACGACTAGCGGTGGAGCAGCTTGCCGCATTGCTCGATGCACTGGTCTATACGCGGAGCCGGAACGAGAAACTGCGCCTGATCGCCGAGTATCTGCGCGAAGCCGGCGATCCCGACCGGGGCTGGACCCTCGCTGCACTGACCGGCGGGCTCGATTTCCCTGCCGTCAAGTCGTCAACCATCCGCAACCTTCTCAGGGAACGGATCGACCCCGTTCTATGGACGTTGAGCCGCGATTTCGTGGGCGATACGGCGGAAGCCGCCAGCCTTCTGTGGCCATCGGGCGAAGTGCCGCACGATCCGCCATCGGTGACGGAGGCGGTCGAAGCGCTGACCGCGATGACCCGCAGGAGCGCCCCGGTCGAGCTCGCGAACCTGCTCGACCGGCTCGACGCCTCGGGCCGCTACGCCCTGCTGAAAATGGCAACCGGCGGGATGCGGATCGGCGTGTCGTCGCGCCTCGCCAAGGTCGCGTTCGCCCGGGCATTCGCCGTGGCGGTGGAGGAAGTGGAG
Organism: Pelagerythrobacter marensis; assembly: GCF_001028625.1. Lineage (NCBI taxonomy): Bacteria > Pseudomonadati > Pseudomonadota > Alphaproteobacteria > Sphingomonadales > Erythrobacteraceae > Pelagerythrobacter > Pelagerythrobacter marensis. Next base: position 2,360,064 of record NZ_CP011805.1, read on the forward strand.
GAACATTGGCATGGCCTCGCTCCGCCCTACTCCGCACTGTTCGCCTGGGCCGCGGAAGGTGCCGCGCCGCCCGATACGGCAAACCTGCCCACCTTTCGCCCCTTCATGCTGGCCCATCCGCTGGAAGACACCGTGGTCGACCTGGCGGACTATGCTGCGGAATGGAAATGGGACGGGATCCGGGTCCAGCTCGTCCGAATCGGGGGCGAAAGCCGCCTCTATTCGCGTGGCGGCGACGATATTTCCGCGACTTTCCCCGAACTTCTCGATGCGCTTCCCGTCGATGCCGTTCTGGACGGCGAGCTGCTCGTGCGGGGCACGACCCAGGGCGGTGAGAAAGGCGGCGCGGCCAGCTTCAATGCATTGCAGCAGCGGCTGGGCCGCAAGACGGTAAGCCGAAAAATGCTGGCCGAGGCGCCCGCATTCGTCAGGTTGTACGACGCGCTGATCGTGGATGGCGAGGATCTGCGCGAATTGCCCTGGGCCAAGCGGCGCGCCCGGCTGGAAGCGCTGATGCCGCGCCTGCCGGCAACCCATTTCGACCTGAGCGATCTGGTCGAGGCGGGCAGCTTCGATGATCTGGCGCAGATCCGCCAAGGCGCGCGTGACGATGCTATCGAAGGGCTGATGCTCAAGCGCCGCGATTCGCCTTACGTCGCGGGCCGCCGCACCGGGCTGTGGTACAAGTGGAAGCGCGATCCCCTGCTGATCGATTGCGTGCTGATGTATGCCCAGCGGGGCAGCGGGCGGCGATCGAGCTTCTTTTCCGATTATACTTTCGGCTGCTGGGACGGCGACCCCGACGCCGGGGCCGACCTGCTGCCGGTCGGCAAAGCCTATTCCGGCTTCACCGACGAGGAGCTGAAGCGCCTCGACCGGCATGTGCGCACGCACACGATCAATCGCTTCGGTCCGGTACGCGAAACCGACAGGTCGCTCGTGTTCGAAGTCGCCTTCGATTCGGTCCACGAAAGCCGCCGGCACAAATCCGGCCTCGCCATGCGCTTCCCCCGCATCCACCGCATCCGCTGGGACAAACCGGTCCACGAAGCCGACCGGATCGAGACACTGCGCGCATTGGTCCGGGATTGAAATCGCGGCAGCTTGGCGGCATGATCTGCGGATCATGCATCGCTACGACGTTTCGCGCCGCTCGCTGGCCTATGGCATAGCGGGGCTGGCAGGCTTCGTGGATGCGGCAGGCTTCCTCGCGGCCAATGGTTATTTCGTCTCGTTCATGTCGGGAAATACGACCCGGCTCGGTGTCGAAACCATCATGCAACCCGATGCAACTCTGTTGCCGATCCTTTTAATCGCGTGCTTCGTGGCCGGAGTCACAAGCGGCGCCGTGGTCGCCGACAAGAGCGAGAAATCCGCGACCACGTCCGTACTGGCACTCTCAACACTATTGATAGCTGCTGGAGCCATTGCCCATGCCGCAGGTACGACCGCCCTGTTTCTGGGCGCCTCGGCGCTCGCAATGGGCGCGATCAACAACGCTTTCCGCCGTGAAGGGGAGGTTGCGGTCGGCGTGACATACATGACCGGCGCACTGGTCCGGTTCGGGCAGGGTCTGGCCGCACGGCTTACCGGCCGGAGGCAACGCGGGGATCTGGCCCATCTTCTACTGTGGGCCAGCCTGGCCGTCGGGGCGGTTCTTGGAGCAGCAGCGACCACGGCGTTGCCGGCCATCGCGCCCTGGATGCCGCTGTTGTATGCAGCCGGCCTGTTCGGTCTCGCCAGACGGGTCGAGCGGGCCAGGGCCTAACCCGCGTCCCGCCCCGGCAACTGAATCAACTTGTCCCGCGAAGTTGCGCCGCGCAACATTCGCAGCCGCGACCCGCCGACACCCAGCGCCTTACTCAACAGCGCCAGAACGGCGGCATTGGCGGCCCCGTCCGAAGGCCGCGCACGCACTTTCACCAGCAGTCGACCGCCGTCGATCACCATACTTTCGCTGCGCGCGCCCGGCGTGACACGCAAGGCCAGGCGACCTTGCCCATCGGCCAGAGCGAAAATCGCCGGTGCGGGTGGAAGCTCAAGCCCTGGACGCGCCATCGAGAGCGGCCGCATGTGCCTTCCCATTTTCGACATAGTGGGCGACGCCGGCCCGCATGCCGGCGATCGCCGCATCGTCGAGGTCGCGCATCTTGCGTGCCGGGCGGCCGCCCCACAGCTCCCGCGCAGCCATGGCCTTGCCTTCGGTGAGCATTGCGCCGGCCGCCAGCATGGCGTCGGAACCGATCACGGCCTTGTTCATCGCGATCGCGCCGAGGCCCACGAAGCCGCGATCCTCGATCGTGCAGCCGTGGATCATCGCCATGTGCCCGATCAGCACATCATCGCCGATCAGCAGCGGCGAGCCGTCGGGATCGCCGGGCCGTTCGGGGTCGCAATGCAGAACGCTACCGTCCTGCACGTTGCTGCGCTCGCCGATCACGATTCGGCTGACATCGGCGCGCAGCACGCAATTGTACCAGATCGAGCTGTCGGCCCCGATGGTCACGTCCCCGATGAGGACACAGCCGGGCGCGACAAAGGCACTGTCATGAATGGTCGGGGTCTTGCCGTGAATCGGAACGATCGTCACGCCGGGGCGGCTGGTCGTCACTGTGCGCTCTCCCATTGGTCTTTCGTGAGCGAATACTGGATCGTCGGGTTATCCTGCGGCGGAAACGCCGGGTCTTCGAAATCGAGATCCTTGCGCCGCACCATGCCCAGCTTCTGCATCAGTTTCCAGCTTCCGACATTGGCCTCGCTGGTCAGGGCAACGACGTGGGGTGCGCCGACACGCGTAAATGCCCAGTCGAGCACCGGCCGCATGGCTTCTTCGGCATAGCCCCTGCGCCAGCGATCCTCGCGCACCAGCCAGCCGATTTCATGGTCGCCCTGATTGGGCGCGAGCGGATTGTCGACCCGCTTGATGCCGCAATGGCCGACCATCTCGCCGCTGGCCTTCTCGATCATGAAGAGGAAGCTGAAGCCTTCTCGCGCGTAGAGCGCCATGCCCCTGGCGTGCTTCGCTTCGATCTCGTGCAGTTCCTTGACGCCGCCAAGACGGGCCATGACCGAAGGCGTGTTCAGCAGACGATACTGGAGCGCGGCGTCGCCTTCCTCGATCGTGCGCAGAACGAGGCGGTCCGTTTCCGCAATAATATCAGCCACTGCGGCTTTCCCACGTGGCGCGGTCGATCGAGTAGACGATGATGAACGGGTCCTGCTCGTCGAATTCGGCACTTTCGAAGTCGAGATCTTCGCGACGGCGCATGCCGAGGCGCTTCATCAGCCCCCAGCTCCCTTCGTTGCGCTGCACGGTAATGGCGATAACCTCGTCTGCATCGAAACGATCGAAGGCAAGGTCGAGCGACGCCCGCGCCGCCTCCTTCGCGTAGCCTTTGCCCCATGCGTCCTCCCGCAAGCGCCAGCCGACTTCCATCATGCCGATCGGGCCGCCGGGCTGGTTCGACCGCTTGAGGCCGCAAAAGCCGAGAATTTCGCCGTCTTCGCGCCGCTCCAGACACCAGAAGGTGTGCCCGTGCTCGCGCCGGTAGGAGAGGAACCGTTCCTGCGCAGCGCGGCACTTCGCTTCATCGCCTACACCGCCCAGCCAGCGCATCACAGCCGGGGTGTTCGTGCCTTCCCAGAAGGCCGGCCAATCCTCCTCGCGCCAGTCACGCAGGATGAGCCGTTCCGTTTCGTGCCGAAATTCAGCCATGCCTAAGCCCCCAGCAGCCGCGCGGCATGGGCCGCGTGATACGTCAGCACGCCGCTGCATCCTGCCCGCTTGAAGGCCGTCAGCGTTTCGAGAACCAGCGCATCGCGGTCGCCTGCGCCAGCCGCGGTGGCGGCCTCGATCATCGCGTATTCGCCGCTGACCTGGTAGGCGAAGACCGGCACCTCGAACCGCTCCTTCACCCGGCGCACGATATCGAGATAGGGCAGGCCCGGCTTGACCATGACGCTGTCGGCCCCTTCGGCAAGGTCGAGTGCAACCTCGCGCAGCGCCTCATCCCCGTTGGCCGGGTCCATCTGGTAGGATTTCTTGTCGCCTTTCAGGAGGCCGCCCGATCCCACCGCATCGCGAAACGGGCCGTAGAAGGCGCTGGCATATTTGGCGGCATAGCTCATGATCTGGACATTGTGGTGCCCACCCATTTCCAGCGCCATGCGGATCGCCTTCACCCGCCCGTCCATCATATCCGACGGGGCAATGACGTCGGCCCCGGCCTGCGCCTGATTGACCGCCTGATCGACGAGAACGGCGACCGTATCGTCGTTGACGACGTAGCCATCGCCGTCGAGCAGCCCGTCCTGCCCATGCGCAGTATAGGGATCGAGCGCGACATCGGTGAGAATACCGATATCGTTTCCGCAAGCATCCCTGATCGCACGGATTGCGCGGCACATGAGGTTGTCGGGGTTGAGCGCTTCCGCGCCGTCGTCGCTACGCCTGTCGGTCTGGGTGTTGGGAAACAGCGCCAGACAGGGAATGCCGAGATCGACTGCCTCTTTCGCCCGGGCGGCAATGCCGTCGAGCGACCAGCGCGACACGCCGGGCAGGCTTGCAACCGGTTCTTCCACCCCCGAACCTTCGGTGACGAACAGAGGCCAGATCAGATCGGCGGGAGTCAGCACGATTTCGCGGTGCAACGCACGGCTCCAGGCGGCCGCGCGCGTGCGACGCATCCGGAGGGAGGGATAGGAACCAGTCATGGCGATCTGTTGCCGGAATTGCCCGCAGCGGACAAGCCGCGAGTCTGACGCCGGGCGATATCGATCGCGCCGGTTACCGAATGCGCTGAGGGTCTTCGAGCCGATCGATTTCGCGCACCGGTTCCGCCGCGGCAGCTTCGGAACTGGTCGGTGCCAGGTTCTCCAGCGCAGCGCCGGGCTCCACCGTTCGAAGATCGGCAAGCGCGGCGCGGAAACGGCGCAGTTCCGCACCCGACAACTGCGCGCGCGTGACGAAGCGAACCGAGGCGGGATTCACCGCGCGCCCATTGCGATACATCTCGTAGTGAAGGTGCGGCCCGGTCGACAGGCCAGTGGAACCGACATAGCCGATAACCTGCCCCCGGCGCACGCTTTGGCCCGACCGCACCGCCATGCGGCTCATATGGCAATAGCGTGTGGCCAGCCCGCCACCATGGTCGAGGCGTACCGCATTGCCGCATCCCCCCGCGCGGCCAGCACTGGTGACGCGCGCGTCGGCCACCGCGACGATCGGCGTGCCGTAACCGGCGCGAAAGTCCATGCCCGAATGCATCCTGCGATAGCCGAGGATGGGATGTCGCCGCATACCGAAGCGGGAAGAGATCGGCCCCGGCACCGGGGCGACCAGGCCGTTGCGCTGTTCGCCCACGCCGGATGCCTCGAAAAATCGCCCTTTGCTGCCCCAGCGCATCAGCTGCGTGCTCGGCTCGCCGCCGCGCTCGATACCCGCGTAGAGAAGATCCCCCGCCTGCCGGTCTCCGGCCGCTGCGCGGCGGTACTGCACGATCATGTCGAAGGTGTCGCTCGAACGCACGGCGCGGTCCATATCGACCTGATCGCTCAGCGCCTTCAGATACTGCTGCACGGCGCTTGCCGGGGCACCGGCGGCGCGCATCGAACGGTAGAGGCTCGATCCTACCGTACCGCGAATGCGCAGCGGCGTATCGTCCACTCGGATCGGCTTGCGTGAGAGAGCGAGGTTGCCGGCGCTATCGCGGGCGATCTCCAGTTCGAGATCGAAACGGGCACGAAATGCAAGCGAATCGAGCGGCCGGGACGCGCCCGGTTGCGGCCGGCGGCCCAGCGTTATGTCGACTTGCGTGCCGGGTTCGATCGTATCGAGCGCGATAGAGCGCGCCACGAGATCCGCGACCCGCTCGGCATCGCCCGTACCGACGCCGGCACGCTGCAACATGCGGGTGAAACTGTCCCCGCGGGACAATGTGGCCAGCAATTCGACCTGCGGCCGTTCGGGCGCGGATTTCAGCGGGACGACGCGCTGCGTTGCCCCCATGCGCCGCCCGCTATCCGCCCCCAGCGCCAGGGGCATGATCATCTGACTGCGAAACTCGTCGCGCGCACTGTCGGTCATGGCCATTGCGGGGGCCGCCTCGACCGGGGTGAAATCGGGCCAGAATGCCATTGCCAGCGCCGCAAGACCGATCATGGTGCCAAGGCCGCGGAACCAGCGCCGGCTACCGATCGCTTCCGCCAGATCGGGGGCAATATCGAGGGCCGCCAGACGGGCGGAGGCATCCTCGCGCCAGGTATCCAGCCTTTCTGCGAATGTCTGCGCCCGCGGGATAACCTGGGACGTTGCGCCGGACAGGATCTGCGCATGCGACAGGGTCGCAGGACGCCACGGATCATCGCCGCAATCGGCGGCAATGCGTGCGTCTCCATCGCCCTGCTTGTACACCGCGCCTCCTCCGGCCGGTTGCGGGGAATGCCGCAACCCGATCTCCGGCGTGACCTAAGCCGCAATCCCTGCCGGATTAAAGTAAACACGCACTTAACCCGCGACAAAGCGAGTCGCGGCCGCGACGATCCGTGGGAACTGCCTCGCCTCAGCGATCGGAACGGTTGTCGCAGACGCCCCGCGATGCCACATTGCCCCGTGTGACCTCCAATCCAGAAGGCTCCCGCATAAAGGCGGTCCTCGGGCCGACCAACACGGGCAAGACTCACCTCGCGATCGAGCGGATGTGCGCCCATTCGAGCGGTGCGATCGGTTTCCCGCTGCGGCTGCTGGCGCGCGAGGTCTACGATCGCGTCGTGGCGATAAAGGGGGAAGCGCAAGTTGCGCTGATCACGGGCGAAGAGCGGATCGAACCGCCCGGCGCGCGCTATTTCCTGTGCACGGTGGAAGCGATGCCGTTGCGCAGCACAGTGCGGGCATCGGGAGACGACGGCTCTCTGGCGTTCGTCGCGCTCGACGAAGCGCAACTCGCGGCCGACCGCGAGCGTGGCCACGTGTTTACCGACTGCCTCCTCCACGCCCGCGGGCGTGAGGAAACGATGCTGCTGGGCGCCGCGACGATCGAACCCCTGGTTCGCTCGCTCGTGCCCGAAGCAGCGATTGAATCCCGGCCGCGCTTTTCGACGTTGCGCCATATCGGCGCGCGCAAGCTTTCGCGCCTGCCGCCCCGCAGCGCGATCGTCGCATTTTCGGTGGAGCAGGTCTATGCCGTGGCGGAAATGCTGCGCCGCTATCGCGGGGGCGCGGCCGTGGTCATGGGCGCGCTGAGCCCCGAAACCCGCAACCGGCAAGTCGCCATGTTCCAGTCGGGCGAAGTCGACTACATCGTCGCCACCGATGCGATCGGCATGGGTCTCAACCTTGACGTCACCCATGTCGCCTTCGCTTCGCTGACCAAGTTCGACGGTGTACGCCAGCGGCGGCTCATCCCCGCGGAGATGGCGCAGATTGCCGGGCGTGCGGGGCGGCACCAGACCGACGGCACGTTCGGCACACTCGCCGGCATCAAGGGCCCGGCACCGGAATTTTCCGAAGAAGAAGTCTACGCGATCGAGGAACATCGCTTCGCTCCGCTGACGAAATTGTTCTGGCGTGAAGCGCAGCCCCGGTTCGACACGCTGGCGACGCTGATTGCCGATCTGGAAGCTTCGCCCGACAGGCCGGAACTGGCCCCGGCAGTCGAGGCAATCGATCTCGCAGTGCTGAAGAGATTGGCCGCAGAAGACCTTGCCGATGGCGTCAAGGGCCCGGGCATGGTGCGCCGGTTCTGGGAAGCCTGCTCGCTCCCGGATTTTCGCCAGCTGGGGCCCGATGTCCATGCCCGCTTCGTCGCCCGGTTGTGGCAGGATCTGCGGGGCGGCTATCTCGGCGCCGACTACGTCGCGGCGCGCATTGCCGAACTGGACCGGGTTCAGGGCGATATCGACACGCTGCAGGGGCGCATCGCAGCCATTCGCAGCTGGGCCTATATCTGCCAGCGGCCGGACTGGGTTCTCGCTCGCGATGAAATGGCGGCGCGTGCAAGGGCAGTGGAAGCGCGCCTGTCCGATGCGCTACACGGTCGGCTGACCGAACGTTTCGTCAACCGAAGGACTGCGATACTGATGAAAACTCTGGGCACCGATCCGGCCCTTCTGCCTGTCAGCCTTGCACAGGATGGAAACCTGCTGGTGGAAGACGAACCGATCGGGCGCATCGACGGCTTCCGTTTCTCCGTGGATCACTCTGCCAGCCATGATGATCGCAAGATGCTGCTGGCGGCAGGTGAGAAGGCGTTGCCCCGCATCCTGAGCGAGCGCGCGGAAACGCTGATCGCGTCCGATATGGCCGACGTTTCCATCGCCGGCGGGGCGCTGCACTGGGAAGGGCACCAGCTCGCCCGGATTGAAGATTCGGGCGACCCGCTCGATCCGCGACTGGACCCGGCACGAGAGCTGGGATTTCTTCCCGAAGCTGCGCGCGCGCGGCTGATGGCAGCCCTCTCGCAATGGCTGGCGGCCAAACTGTCCCCGCTCGCGCCCCTGGCGAAGCTGGCCGAAGCTGCGAAGAACCCGGCAGCGGGATCGCAGGCCCGTGCGCTCCTTCTCAACCTGTTGGCCGGACACGGAGTGGTGGCGCGCGAGAACGCAGGGATCGAGCATTTGCCCAAAGAGATGCGACCTTTCCTGCGTCGCCTTGGCGTCACGTTCGGGGCTCTCGACGTGTTCGCGGGCGCCTTGCTCAAACCCGCGCCGCGCACGCTGCTTCACGCCCTGGGGCGCGATCGTCGGCCAGTGCATGACACGATGCAGCCGGTGATCGAGGCAGGCCGCCGCTTGCCCGCAGGGTACCGGTCTGTCGGCAGGCAGGCAGTGCGGGTCGATGTCGGCGAGAAAATTCTGCGGGCGGCGCACCAGACCCGGGCCGAGAAGGCAAAACGTCGCTTCGTGCTCGATCCCGCTCTGGCCATTTCGACCGGCCTTACCCCTGAAAGCTGGCGGAAACTGCTGGCAGCGGCAGGTTTCCGCTATCAGCCGGCCCGCCAGCTTGCAGAAGGTGCCTTCGGTCCGCCCGCGCCCGGGACCTGGCAATGGCAGCCCGGCCGCAACCGCAAGCCGCCGACGAAACCGGCAGCGAAAGTGCCGGCCAACAGCGCCTTCGCCGCTCTGGCGGACCTGAAGGTGCCCTGATGCGGATCGACCGGCTGCTGTGCCAGTTGCGGTTCTTCAAGACACGCAGCCGCGCGCAGGCGCTGGTCGAAACCGGTCAGGTGCGGCGAAACGGCCAGCGCGTGATGCGCGCCAGCGAAGCGGTCGCCTGCGGCGATACCCTCACTTTTCCGCTCGGCAAGGCGGTGCGCGTGATCGAACTGATCGCCCTTCCCACCCGGCGAGGACCGCCTGAGGAAGCACGTGCCTGCTATCGCGTGCTTGACCCGGAGGGGCAAAGCGCCATAGCAGCGACCGGGCCCCTGTTTCGGGCCCCAGCCAGGAAGGAAAGCGATCCGAAATGACCTATGTCGTCACCGATGCCTGCATCAAGTGCAAGTACACCGATTGTGTCGAGGTCTGTCCGGTCGACTGTTTCTACGAGGGCGAGAACATGCTGGTGATCAATCCCAGCGAGTGCATCGACTGCGGCGTTTGCGAGCCGGAGTGCCCGGCCGAGGCGATCCTGCCCGATACCGAGGATGGGCTGGAGAAGTGGCTCGAGCTCAACACGAAGTATTCGGCCGAATGGCCCAATATCACGACCCAGAAGGAACCGCCGGCCGATGCCGACGACCACAAGGGTGAAGATGGCAAGTTCGATAAGTTCTTCTCGCCCGAACCCGGCGAAGGCGACTAACGCGCGCGCAGCGTCCGCCGCCTCGAACGGGCGGTGAGTCTCATGCCGGACTCGCAATTTTGTTACGAGTGTGTTATATAATACACCAACTGCATCGGCGTTCGTCCGATCGCAGGCGTGACATGTGGAAAGGTCCGGCCCAATCGCGACAGGACAAGTTGGCAGTCGCCCGCGCGTTAGAGAGTGCGGTCGATACCGATTTGACTCGTCGTGTGGAGGCTCCGACCGCAGAAAGGACTTGTGCATGGCCAGCAAGGCTCCCGCCTTCGATGTCGGCGACTATGTCGTATATCCCAAGCACGGCGTAGGCCGTGTGATCGAGCTGCAGAACGAAGAAATCGCCGGAATGCAGCTCGAACTCTATGTTCTCCGGTTCGAGAAGGAGCGCATGACCCTGCGCGTTCCCACGAACAAGGTCGAAGCGATCGGCATGCGCAAGCTGTCGAGCGACAAGACGCTGAAGGAAGCGATGGAAACGCTCAAGGGCAAGCCCAAGGTCAAGCGCACGATGTGGAGCCGCCGGGCGCAGGAATACGAAGCGAAGATCAATTCAGGCGATCTGGTTTCGATCGCGGAAGTGACCCGCGACCTGTTCCGCCCCGACGATCAGCCCGAACAGTCCTATTCCGAACGGCAGATTTTCGAGGCGGCCTCAAGCCGGCTCGCACGCGAACTGGCCGCGATGGAAAAGACCGACGAGCCTGCTGCGCTCGAAAAGATCCTCGCGGTCCTGCGCGAACATGCGCCCCAGTATTACGAAAATGCCGAGGAAGCCTGACGCTTCCCGTTTCGACGAAACGCCGGCGTAAGCCGATCAAGGGCCGCTCTAACGAGCGGCCCTTTTTGCATGACTGTTGCGTAACCCCGAGCGCTGTATTACATCAGCAATACGGGCTGGGAGATCCGAGAGCGTCATGCTGGGCGCTCGGGTCCCGATATGAGGACAAACACGAATGCTGCACAAGATCCTGAAGAGTATGGTTCCGATCGCCGCGATGATACTGGCATCAGGCTGCAACGGAACGATCAACATCGGCGGTTCGGACGGGGTGCCCCTTTCCGAACTCGACACAACCGGCAAGACGCCGGTCGAAGTTGTTCTGGCCGGCCCGGACGACGTTGTCGTGGCCCGGGGCGACACATTCGACATCTCGGTAAGCGGTGACGATGCGGCGATAGACGAACTGCGTTTCACGCTCGACGACGAAACGCTGGGCATCATGCGCGAAAGCGACGGTCTGCGCAGCGCCGATGGAAAGGCAACGGTGCGCGTCACCCTGCCCCGGGTCGAGAAGCTGGTCCTTGCCGGATCGGGAACGATCGAGGCCGACATGCTCGATGGCGATGCGGAAGTCACCATCGCCGGCAGTGGCACTGCGCGCACCGCGAGAGTCGATGCCGGCACCTTGAATGTGACGATTGCCGGATCGGGCACCTATCACGCAGCAGGACGAGTGGATTCACTCGAACTGAAGGTCGCCGGTTCCGGCAAGGCGGAAATGGACGGCCTGCAGGTCGGCAACGCCGAAATCACGATTGCCGGTGCCGGCGATGCGGCATTCGCTTCGGACGGAACCGTCGAAGCCACCATCATGGGATCGGGCGACGTCACGGTTTCCGGCTCCGCCCGCTGCACGGTCAACACGATGGGTTCGGGCACGCTTACCTGCAAGAACGGGAATGCCGCTGGCACAGCCGACAATGCAGCCCCATCGCCGCCTGAGCCGCCGGCCGCACCGGAGCCGCCTGCGGCGCCCGAACCCCCGCAGGCGCCGCAAACGTAACAAAGTTGGCGATCGTTCATCGCACCTGCGCAAACAATCGGCTATGCCGCGCTCAAGGAGGCCTTCCATGCGCGGCATAGCTTTGATTTCGACCCTGCTCCCCCTGTCGCTCGCTCTTAGCGGGTGCCTCGCCAAGACGGCTTTCGATGTGGCGACAGCGCCGGTGCGCGTCGCCGGCAAGGCTATCGACGTCGCTACCACCAGCCAGTCCGAAGCGGACGAGAAGCGCGGGCGCGAACTGCGCAAGCGCGAAGAAGAGCTTGGCCGGCTGGAAAGGCAGTACGACAAGGAAATGCGCGAATGTGCCGACGGCGACCGTCGCGCCTGCGACAAGGCACGCAAGACCTACGCGGAAATTCAGGTTCTCCTGCCCAGCGTTCCGCGCGAGCCTGAACCGCGCTAGCTCGCCCGGCTAGACTCGCACGGCTGCGTTCAGGCGGCTGCGCGGCGAAGCCGGTCGTTGATCGCGATACCGATCCCATCGCCGGGGACCGGCGCAACCGCGATCCGGGGCTTATCCGATCGCGCGGCATCGTGCAGGCAGGAATAGAGGCGCGCAGCCGCTTCCGCCAGATCACCTGCAGCGGACAAGCTGACATCGCCAGGAATCGACCCGAAGCCGATCATAAACTCCTCAGACGTCGGCTCCTGACTGTTCAGCCTGACAGGCTTGCCCGGCGCATAATGGCTGGCAAGCTGCCCCGGTGCCTCCACCGGCGCGCCAGCCGGGTCCGCCGGTGCCCCCGTCGCCGGCAGACCACGCAAAGCGGTGAGATCGAAGGGGCCGGGACGCAGTTCCTCCCAGCTACCATCCTCGCGGATCGCAAGGATGGTCGATTCAACGCCCGCCGGACAAGCCCCGGCATCGAGCACCAGGTCGATCTTTCCGTCGAGCGAAGCCAGCACGTGGGCGGCAGTCGTGGGCGAGATGAACCCGCTGCGGTTGGCCGACGGAGCGGCCAGGGGAAAATCGCATTCGGCAAGCAACGCGCGCATTATGGGATGGCTCGGCACGCGCATCGCCACCGTCGGCAGACCGGCGCTCACCGCCGGCGCCAACCCGGCATCGGTGCGACGCGGAAGCACAAGCGTCAGCGGCCCCGGCCACCATGTGCCGGCAATCCGCGCAGCGGTACCGCTCAGCGTGGCATAGCGTGCCGCCTGGTCGGCATCGCGCACGTGAACGATCAATGGGTTGAAATCCGGCCGGCCCTTCGCGTGGTAGATTTTCTCCACCGCCGGGGCGCTGTCGGCCCGCGCGGCGAGGCCGTAAACGGTTTCGGTCGGGACCGCGACAAGCCCCCCGGCGCGCAGTATCGACGCGGCGCGAGCGATACCCGCCCGGTTTGCCGGTGCCGTTTCCGTAACGTATTTGCCGCTCATGCCCGAGCGCTATATCTGCCAATGCGCAAAGCCAAGAGGAATGCCTGTGAACTACACCCCCGCAACCGCCGATCAACTGCTCGCGATCCACGCCAATGCCGACATCGCCGGGCTCGCCGCGTCCGAACGATTCGCCGCGGCAGAACCCGACATGGTGGAAGCGATCGTTGAGGGAATCGGGCAATTCGCGAGCGGCGAATGGGCTCCTCTCAACCGCTCCGGCGACGAGGCAGGGGCGATCCTCGACAACGGGACAGTGCGCTCGCCCGAAGGCTTTGCCGAGGCCTATCGTCACTATGTCGAGCAAGGATGGAACGCGATCGCCGGCCCGACCGCGTTCGGCGGCCAGGGGCTTCCCTTCACGCTTGCCTGCAACGTGCTGGAAAATCTCGGTACGGCCAATATGGCCTTCAGTCTCCTGCCGATGCTGTCCGTCGGCGCGACCGAAGCTCTCGAACATCACGGCAGCGAGGCGCAGAAGGCGAAATACCTGCCGAAGCTGGTCAGCGGCGAGTGGTCCGGCACGATGAACCTGACCGAGCCTCAGGCAGGCAGCGACCTCGGCGCTTTGCGCGCCACCGCAACGCCGATCGAAGAGGGCGAACACGCCGGCAAGTACCGCATCGCCGGCCAGAAGATCTTCATCACCTGGGGCGAGCACGAACTCGCCGAGAATATCATCCATCTGGTGCTGGCCCGATTGCCCGATGCGCCTGAGGGAAGCCGCGGAATCTCGCTGTTTCTCGTCCCCAAATACCATGTTGCGGACGATGGTACGCTGGGCGCGCGAAACGACCTGCGTTGCGTCAGCCTGGAACACAAGCTGGGCATCCATGCCTCCCCCACTTGCGTCATGAGCTATGGCGACGAGGGTGGCTGCATCGGCGAACTCGTAGGGGCGGAAAATCGCGGTCTCATGGCGATGTTCACGATGATGAACAACGCCCGCATCAACGTCGGCAGCCAGGGCGTGCAGATGGGCGAACGCGCAACGCAGGCAGCGGTCGCCTATGCGCGCGACCGGGTCCAGTCGGCACGCGCAGGATCGGGGGACAAGACCCCTGTGGCGATTATCGAACATCCCGACGTGCGCCGAATGCTCATGCGGATGAAGGCCCTGACGGAGGGGATGCGCGCCCTGCTCTACCACACTGCGGGCCAGGTCGACCGGGGGACGCTGGGCGACGAAGCGGCCCAGCGCAGGGCGGAAATCCTGGTTCCCCTGATCAAGGCATGGGGCACCGATGCCGGAGTGGAAGTGGCCAGCCTGGGCATACAGGTCCACGGCGGCATGGGATTCATCGAGGAAACCGGCGCGGCGCAGCTCTATCGCGACGCGCGGATTGCCCCGATCTACGAAGGGACGAACGGTATCCAGGCCGCGGACCTTGTCACGCGCAAGCTCGGGCTGGAAAACGGCGCTGTTTTCGCCGGGCTGATGGACGATATCGCGCGTGATGCCGGCGGGGAAGACGGTCTCGTGCAGCTGGCGACCACTTGCCGTGCGATCGGTGAATGGATGCGTGATGAGGCCAGCCTGGACGATCGCTTGGCCGGCAGCGTGCCATTCTGCACGATGAGCGCGGTCGCCGTCGCCGGATGGCAACTGATGCGACAGCTGCGCACAATCGACGATGGCGATTTCGCGGGGCTGGCAGACGCCAAGAAGGCCACTGTCCGGTTCTTCCTGGATCGCATCGTGCCCGAGGCCGCCGGCCTTCGCGCATCGGCAACGGCAGGGGCGGAAAGTCTGTACGTGCTCGATAGCGCGCAATTCGCTCGCTGATGGCCGATCAGGGCGATCCGCTTGCGCGCATTGCCGACGCGCTTGAACGTCTTGCCGGGTCTTCGCCAGCCATTGCCGACTGGCGGGACGCACCGGCCTATGTCTGGGATGGGACCACCGGCCGCGCGCTGGAAACGTTCGCGTCCATCAGGCTCGACCTGCTGCGCGGGGTGGAGGCGCAGCGCGATGCGGTCGCCGCCAATGTGGCGCGCCTGGCTCGCGGCCATGCGGCTCACGACATGCTGCTGTGGGGCGCGCGCGGGATGGGAAAATCGGCGCTGGTGCGCGCAGCAGTCGCCGAAGCGCAGAAGGATACCGGCCAGTCGCTCGCTCTGGTCCAGGCCGGCACAGATGCGCTCGACACGCTGCCTCAGCTGTTCTCCGAACTGGCCCGCGTTGAGCGGGGCTTTCTCGTGTTCATCGACGATCTGGGGTTTGCGGACGACGATTCGGTCGGCCCGCGTCACTTGCGTTCATGGCTGGAGGGCGGGGTCGAAGCGCGCCCGGGCAATGTACGGCTGGCGGTGACCGCGAACCGGCGGGCGATCGTGCCGCGTCAGGCCAGCGAGCAGGATGACCCGATCAATCCGCGCGACGCGGTGGACGACAAGCTGGCGCTGGCGGATCGTTTTGGCCTCACGCTCGGATTCCACAATTGCGGGCAGGACGACTATCTCGCAATCGTCGCAGGCTATGCCGAAGAGTATGGCCTCGACTGGGACCAGGCCGAAGCCATCGCCTGGGCACACCGCCGCGGCGCCCGGTCGGGCCGCACTGCGTGGCAGTATATCGTGGAACTGGCCGGTCGTTCAGGGCGCGCGCTCTAGCCAAGCACGACGCCCGCCTTTTGGGCGTTGCACCCTGAGGCCAGGGATTAAGGCTGAACCCCTTCGCGGGCGTAATCGTCGCTGAAGGTCGCGCTGGAATTGCCGCCCAGTTCGCGCTGCGGCGGGAGCGATGTGCCTCTGATCCGCTCTATGGCCGCGGCCGGCTCGGAACCGGGCGCAACCACGCGCCAGATGATCCCGCCTGTGTCGTCGCTGACCAGCAGCGCGCCGTCACCGGCCCACGCAACCCAGGTCGGGCGCCCGCGCGTCGTACCCTCGCCCGTCAAAAAGCCTGTAAGCACGGGCAACGGCTTGCCCAGCGGATTGCCGCGCTCGTCGAAAGCGACATAGACGACGTCATAACCCGCAGCGGGAATACGGTTCCACGAACCGTGGCGCGCGATAAAGGCGCCGCTGTCGAACCGCGGCCCCATTCGCGCACCTTCCTCGCTGAAAGCCAGCCCAAGGGCGGCCACATGCGGGCCCAGGGCATATTCCGGCCGGCGCGTATATTCGACCAGGAAGTTCGGCATCGGGGCGGTCACGCGCCGATCGAAATTGTCTTTCCAGTAGACCCAGGGCCAGCCGTACTGCGCCCCGATCGGCACGTTGGTGAGATAATCGGGCACCAGGTCCGAACCGAGCATGTCGCGCTCGTTCACCGTGGTCCACAGTTCGCCGCTCCAGGGGTTCCAGTCGAGCCCATTGGGGTTGCGAAGACCGGTGGCGAACAGGCGCTGGCGGTCTTCCGCCAGATCATATTCCCAGATGGCGGCGCGGCCTTCTTCGGCCTCCATCCCCTTTTCCCCGATGTTCGACGCCGATCCGACCGCGACGTAGACATGCTCTCCCTCAGGATCGAGCGCGATGTTGCGCATCCAGTGGTTGCCGGCTGCCGGCAATGCCATCAGCTGGCGCGGTTCGGCGGTGATCTGGGTCGAGCCAAGCTCGTACGGCACTGCAATCAGGGCATCGTGATTGGCAATGTAGAGCGTGTCTTCCGCCCAGGCGATCCCCGATGGCGAATCGAGCGAATCGGTAAGGACGAACCGCTGTTCCGCCGCGCCATCGCCGTCGCCATCGCGCAGGAGAACGAGCTGGTTCGGCGAATCACCGCCCGCACCGGCGCGCGACATCAGCAGCCCTGCCACCCAGTCGACGAAACCGCCGCCCTCCTCATTCTCCGGTGCCCGTGTCAGAGTGACAAGCACATCACCGTTGGGAAGGGTGTGGATGACGCGCGGATGTTCGAGCCCTTCCGCGAAGCGCGTGACGGCCAATCCTTCCGCAGCCTGCGGCGACTCGCCCTCATCCCAACCCACAGGCTTGGCGATGCGAACGGTCGGTACCATCTCGGAATCGGGTTCGGCGAGGACCGGATCGGCCCCCGTAACTTCCTCCACCGGAACTTCGGCTTCGTCGCCCTGCAACAGCCACACGACTGCGAAAATCAGGGCGAGAAGAAGGACGAGGACCCAAATCAGGATCTTGCGCTTGGTGCTCATAGAGGCCGGATTTACGCGCTGGGGGGCTTTGCGGCAATGCCCCGGCACCCTACATCGCGCGAATGTACGATTTCTCTGCCGATCCCGAGCTGCCCAAGACCGAACTCTATCGTCAACTGCACGCTGCAGCCGATGCGCTGACGGCTGGCGAGCCGGACGGCGTTGCGAACATGGCAAACGTCGCCGCGCTGATGTGGGAGTTTCTCCCCGACCTCAACTGGGCCGGGTTCTACCGGATGATCGAAGACGAGCTCGTTCTCGGCCCGTTTATCGGGCGGCCCGCCTGTATTCGTATTCCCATCGGCCGCGGCGTTTGCGGGGCGGCCGTCGAGTCGGGCGAAACGCAATTGGTGGAAGATGTTCACGCATTTCCCGGCCATATCGCATGCGATGCCGCCAGCCGTTCGGAACTCGTCGTGCCGCTGCGTCGCAATGGCCGTACAGTCGCCGTCATCGACCTCGACAGTCCCACGCCCGCTCGGTTCGACGCGGATGATGCGGCGGGTATCGGCGCACTCGCCGAACTTATGACTAACCGCATCTGATCGGCTTCGCCCCGAATCGGGACAATCCGCGCGTTCGCGTGGGCTGGAGCGGATAGTAATGGTAGATTTTTCGTTAAGTCCGGGAATAGACCTGGCCTAACGAACAAGGGGAATCGACCATGACTGCCCGCCGTGTGATCTTCCCGGGCGCTGCCGTGGGTGTGCTGCTGACCGCTTTTCCGGCATCCGCGCAGCCGGAGATGACGTATGAATACGCCCGTCCTCAGCCGCAGGGTGAAGTCGTCTATCGGCGCGAACCGGTGGTCCAGCCCGTACCCGCGCCGGCCCAGCCGACGGAAGTTCACCGCAGAGCCGCGCCGTATATCGAGGACGCGAGAGATTACCCGTCTGACGCTGAAGAGTACGAGTATGAATACGAGTACGAGCGCGCCTACGACGATCATGGCGGCTATGTAGAGGCAGCACCGCCCGCCCCTGTCGTGCATGCGCCAGCCGCGCCGCACGGCTACGCCCGGTTCGATCGGCAGGCCTGGCTGGAAGACTGTCGCGATCGGTACCGGTCGCAGGACGGAAAGCGGCGAAATGGCGGCATAATCGGCGGACTGCTTGGCGCTGCGACCGGTGGCTTGATCGGCAATCGCGTTGCCGATGGCGAACGGCTGGCCGGAACGCTGATCGGAGCCGGCGTCGGCGGCCTGGCAGGTCTTGCGATCGGCAGTGCCGTGAATGCGGCGACGGATCGCGATGAGGCTGCGGACTATTGCGAAAGCTGGCTCAACCAGCACCGACAGGCCTACGCCCCTGCACCCGCTCAGGCTTACCCGCACCCTGCCCCCTACGCCTATGCCCAGCCCGCAGCCGGGTATTACGGCGCTGGCTGCGCCTGCGGGCCAGCGATGGCCTATATGCCGGTTCTCGTCGCCGTGCCCCAGCGAGCAGTCGTACGCGAGTATGTGACCGAGGAGTGGGTCGAAGCGGAGCCCGCCCCTCGAGCCAAAAAGCGGCGCATCCAACGGCCCGCACCACGAGGCGACAAGCGCATAAAGTATGTGAAGGGCCACTAGGCCAACACCAGTAACGCTGCCGAGACGGCGTTTGAGGCGACGGTCGATTCCCCGGCCGTCGCCTTATTTTTCAGCTACTTACACCTAGTCTTAGATATCGCCGCCGGTCAGGCGCTGGCAAATAAGATCGAGCTGGTCGAGCGTGCGGTAGCGTATCGTAACGGCGCCCGATCGCGGATCTGCATCGGTCTTGATCTTGACGCTGAGGCCGAGAAACTCTTCGAGATGGCTCTGCACGGCGGCAATATCGGCATCCTTGGCTGGATCGCGCGAGTTGCGGGGCTTGCGTCGTTGTTCGGACGCAAGCGGGCCTGCCGCCAGCTTTTCAACTTCGCGTACCGACAGTTTTTGCTCTGCCGCTCGTATCGCCAGCTCAATCGCCGATTCGTGTCCGATCAGGGCGCGTGCGTGCCCCATGGACAGGGCCCCATCCTCGATCAGGTCGAGCACTTCGGTCGGAAGGCTCAGAAGTCGCTGCAAATTTGCGACATGGCTGCGCGACTTGTCGACGAGACGCGCAATTTCGGCCTGCGTCATTCCCTGTCGTTCGGAAAGCCCCTGATAAGCACGCGCCTCTTCCACCGGATTGAGGTCTTCGCGCTGAATGTTCTCAATGAGCGCGAGGGCCATCACCTCGGTTTCGTCGAGTTCGCGCACGATCGCGGGAATCTCGTGCACTTTCGCCTTCTGCGCCGCGCGCCAGCGCCGCTCCCCCGCGACCAGCTGATAGCGCCCGCCGGCAAGCGGACGGACAATCACCGGCTGAATGACACCGCGTTGCGCGATAGAAGCGGCGAGTTCTTCCAGCGCATCTTCATCGAATCGACGGCGCGGCTGCCCCGGCAGGGGTTCGATCGCCGAAGTCGCAATTGATGCGAGGCCACCACGCACTGCCCCGTCATGGTGGCTGTCGGTATCGCCGCCGTCGGATCGTCCACGCGTAAGCGGTTCTTCGCGCTGGGTTTCGCCCAGCAAGGCCCCTAGGCCACGGCCGAGCTTCCTCTTCCGATCGGCGGAATTGCGGGGCGGTGTGGTTATGCGGATTGGATCGCTCGGGTCGCTCATGCCGCCTTCCTCCGTTCCGGCAAGCGGCCTATCAGTTCGCGCGCGAGGGCGATGTAGGCCCGGCTGCCGGCACAGGCATGATCATAGACGAGCGCCGGAAGACCGTGGCTGGGCGCTTCGGAAAGGCGCACGTTGCGGGGGATGACCGCCTCGAACACCAGATTCCCGAGGCAGTCGCGCACATCGTCCGCCACCTGATCGGTCAGCCTGTTGCGGCGATCGAACATGGTCAAAACAACGCCTACGATCCCCAGCGCGGGGTTGAAGCGCTGCTGCACACGCTCGACGGTCTGCAATAGCTGGCTGAGACCTTCCAGGGCGAAGAACTCGCATTGAAGCGGCACCAGAAGGGTGTCCGCCGCACCGAGGGCATTGAGGGTCAAAAGGCCGAGCGACGGAGGACAATCGATAAAGCAGATTTCATGGCCGCGGTGCTCCTCAAGCGCCGAGCGCAGGCGCGCAGTGCGGTCCTCCACCGAAACCAGTTCTACTTCCGCTCCGCTGAGATCGACCGTCGCGGGCACAATATCGAGCCCCGGGATCGAGGTTCCATGGATACATTCGGCCAGGGGCACCTGATCGACGAGAATGTCGTAGCTCGATCCTTCCCGGTCCGCGGCGGCGACGCCCATGCCGGTCGAGGCGTTTCCCTGAGGGTCAAGATCGACCAGCAACGTGCGCCAACCGGTCGCGGCCATCGCCGTCGCTATATTGATGGCGGTCGTCGTTTTTCCGACCCCGCCCTTCTGGTTTGCAATCGCGATTGTGATCATGACCCCGCCTTTCCGGCCAAGTGGCCGACGATGATGCCCGACCTCGGGTCTGTTTGCGACTGTTCCACGTGAAACAGTGCCCTCTGCCGCTTTGGCAGGTCCTGCAATTCTTGCGCCGCCGACTGCCCCTTGGGCAACAGCCAGAGTGTGTCGCCTGTGGAAAATCGGGAGGACAACCTGATGATACGCTCCAGCGGCGCGAAAGCACGCGCGGAAATGACTGCCGCGGGGAAAGTCTCGACACTCTCCAACCGATCGCCCTCGACCCGGCAATGATCAAGCGAAAGCGTGGCGATCATGCGATCGAGCCATTCGATGCGCTTTTTCCGCGATTCCACCAGGACCACCGGCCAATCCGGTCGCATCGCCGCCACTACCAGTCCCGGCAGCCCCGCCCCGCTGCCCAGATCGAGCCAGACCCCGTCTGTTTCACGTGGAACACAATCCAACAGTTGAGCCGAATCGGCGATGTGGCGCTGCCAGACAGTCTCCAATGTCGAATGAGCCACAAGATTCTGCCGCGCATTCTCCTCACGCAGAAACTGAATGAATCGCTCGATCCTTTCCATCGCGGCTCTGTCGCAGCGCGCGGAGACGAAATCGCGGGCCTCGGATTCTCCGGTGATCACGCGACTTTCTGCCGTTCATGACGACGGGCATGCACGAGCAAAGCTGACAGCGCAGCCGGTGTCACACCCGGCACACGACCGGCGGCGGCGAGCGTCTGCGGTTGAGCCGCCGTCAGACGCTCTATCATCTCGTTTGAAAGCCCGGGGACATCACGGAACGGAAACTCGAAACCGAGCCGAACGACTTCGCTCGCTCGCAAATCGCGCAGTTCAGCTTCCTGCCGCTCGAGATAGGGCGCGTAAACCGCGTCCTCAGCCATTTCCTGCGCGATATTCTCGCCCGGATCCAAACCCTCGGACAGCCACGGCGAGAGCGCCTCCAGATCGACCCCATTGTATCGCAACCACGCTTCGATCGTATTGCCCCCGGCATCGCGCCGCACCGACAAGCCCGCGCCGACCAGCTCCGTCGCCGCAACTTCACGTGAAAATTCGGTTGCCCAGACATTGCGACGCTTTTCGCGTTCACGAAACCATTCGCGCCGTTCCGCATTGACGCAACCGGCGGCAATCGCAATCGACGTCAGACGCGTGGTTGCGTTGTTGGCCCGCAGGCGCAGCCGATACTCCGCGCGCGACGTGAGCATCCGATAGGGCTCGCTGACGCCCTGCAGCGTCAGATCATCGACCATAACCGCAAGATAGGAATTGGCGCGATCAAGCGGTGCCGGATCGCGACCCAACACCCTGGCGGCCGCGTGCATGCCGGCAACAAGGCCCTGAGCCGCCGCCTCTTCATACCCGGTTGTGCCGTTGATCTGACCGGCGCAGTAAAGCCCGGCCAGATTGCGCAGTTCGAGCCCTGGCGTCAGCGAACGCGGATCGACGTGATCGTATTCCACCGCGTAGCCGGGAACGACCATCTCGACATGGCTGAGCCCATCCATACTCCGCAACATCGCCAGCTGGATATCGACCGGAAGCGAAGTGCTGATACCGTTCGGATAGACGAGATTCGTGTCCAGTCCTTCAGGCTCCAGGAATACCTGATGCCCGTCGCGATCTCCGAAACGATGAATCTTGTCCTCAATCGAAGGGCAATACCGCGGCCCCTCGGCATCGATCGCGCCGCTGAACAGCGGCGACCGGTCGAGTCCGCTGCGAATGATATCGTGGCTCTGCGCGTTCGTGCGAGTGATCGCACAGAACACCTGAGGGTTCCGACGCTCGGGCGTAAGCGGAGACATTGTCCAGCTCGCCCCGTCGGAAGGCTGCTCCGGCAAACGCGCCCAATCAATCGTGCGTCCATCGAGGCGCGGCGGGGTCCCGGTTTTGAGCCGCGCCATCGGGAGTGCTGCCTCCCGCAATTGCGCGGCTAGGCGGTGGGCGGCGTTCTCCCCAATGCGCCCACCCTCAAAGCGCTCCTCCCCCCGGAACAGCTGACCGCCGAGAAACGTGCCCGTGCACAGCACAACCGCGGTCGCAGCGACCTGACTGCCATCGCCGAGTTCGACCCCGGCAACGGCCCCGCCGGCTATCACCAAGGCCACGACTTCACCTGGAATAACCTCCAGACCGGCCTGCTCGCGAACCGCGCCCTGCACAGCGGCGCGGAACAACTTGCGATCCGCCTGTACCCGCGGGCCCCAGACCGCACTGCCCTTGGACAGATTGAGCATTCTGTAGTGAATGGCCGCCGCGTCCGCCGCCCGGCCAATCACGCCATCGAAAGCGTCGACTTCGCGTACGAGATGCCCCTTGCCCAACCCGCCGATCGCAGGATTGCAGCTCATCGCGCCAATACTGTCGGGATCGAACGTGATCAGTCCCACCCGCGCGCCCATCCGGGCGGCGACGCTCGCCGCCTCCACGCCAGCATGGCCGCCGCCGACTACCAGGACATCGTAGGAACGCATGGACTGCAGATAGGCGATTGGCAGGACACGGTCAAAGACAGCGTTTCACGTGAAGCGCTTGGATTACCCTACTTTGATGTTCCACGTGGAACACTACTTTCCGATGCAGAACCGACCGAACAGCGTGTCGAGCATATCTTCTGTCGATGCGCGCCCGGTGAGGCGATCAAACGCAGCTCGCGCCAGCCGGAGATGCTCGGCTGCGATCAGCGGATCGAGATCGCCGCGAATACCATTCAGTGCTGCTCGCGCTTCGCTCAGTAATTCAGCGTGCCGATCGGTCAGCGCGACCTCGCCCGGCGCCGGCATGGCCGCACGCGCATGATCGATCAACCGCATTCGCAAAGCGTCCAGGTTTTTCCCGGTGTGCGCAGACACCGCTATAGCCTTCTCACTCTTGACCTCGCGCGTGGCGTCATCGGCTCTCGCATCGACTTCCCAGCAGCCAGAGGGGCCCTGGCCCTCCTCTCCAAGCCAGAGAACAAGATCGGCGCGGGAAAGCTGATCCTCCGCACGCGCAATGCCGATCGCCTCGATCTCGTCGGTCCCCGCCTCGCGTAATCCGGCGGTGTCGACGAACGTAAAAGGAATGCCTGCCATCGCGACGGCGCGCTCGATCACGTCGCGGGTCGTCCCCGCCACGGGCGAGGTTATCGCCGCTTCATTCTCCACCAATGCATTGAAAAGCGTGGATTTTCCAACGTTTGGGGGGCCTGCCAGAACGACCCGAAATCCTTCGCGCAAGACCGTTGCGCGCGGCCGATCGAGCCATGCAGAAAGTTCGGCCGTCAACGTGTTCGCCCTGTCCGTGAACGATGGCGGCAGATCTGCGGCATCTTCCTCGTCCGAAAAGTCGAGCACGCCCTCGACTTCCGCCGACAGCAGAAGAACGTGGTCGCGCCATTCGTCTACTTGGGCTGACAGACCGCCACTTGCGAGCGCCATCGCCGCACGGCGTTGCAGTTCGGTTTCCGATTCCAGCAGATCCGCCAGGCCCTCCGCCTCCGCAAGATCGATGCGGCCATTGGCGAATGCGCGGCGGGTAAATTCTCCTGCTGTCGCGGGGCGAAGACCCGGAAGTTGCCCCAGGGCCTGCTGGACCGCACCCACCACCGCGCGGCCGCCGTGGAGATGAAACTCGGCCACATCCTCCCCGGTTACCGTGGCGGGCCCGGGCAGCCAGATCACCAGCGCATGATCGAGTTCGCTGCCGTCCCCGGCCCGAAGAGTGCGAGCACAGGCCCGGCGCGCGGACGGCAACGTGTCGCCAGCCAGAACGCGGAGCGCCCTGCCCGCGCCCGGGCCGCTGACACGAACGACCGCGATTGCCGCCGGCGGTGCGCCGCTCGAAAGGGCAAAAATCGTATCTTGCGACAAGACCTTCGGCCTCAGTCCTTGCTGCTCTCAGGCTTCTTATCGGCGCGGGAGGCACCTTCGACAAAGCTCTGGAACATCTTCAGTCCCATCTGCCCCATAGGCGCCAGATTGCGGGCATAATCCTGCAGCTGATCGGGATTGCTGACGCCCTTCATCGCCGCGGCCATCATCTCGACATAGACGTCGTTGGCCTTGCCCACGTCCGGCAGGCCCATGAAGGTCCGTGCTTCTTCCGGCGTGCAGTCGATCTCTATATGGACCTTCATAGCGCTTCCTCCGTTGGGGGTCGGGAGATAAACTGGGTTTGGCATTGACCCCGCGCAAGCGTTAAGCCCGGAGCAGACAATCGCAACCGCGAATAGCAGCGCATCCGATGGCGCAAACGACAGAAGGACAAGGGACATGAGCGAGACCGCCACCATCGAAACTCTTTCGGGCTCCGGCAGCTTTTCGGCATATGTGGCCCGTCCCGCGGGCGCGCCGCGCGCCGCGATCATAGTGATTCAGGAGATTTTCGGTGTGAACGCAGGCATCCGGCGCAAGTGCGATCGGCTGGCCGAAGATGGCTATCTCGCGGTCGCGCCAGATCTGTTCTGGCGCCTCGAGCCCGGGGTTGAGCTCGACCCCGACATCGAGCCCGAGTTCAAGCGCGCGCTCGATCTGATGGGGCAGTTCGATCAGGATACCGGCATCCGTGATATCGAAGCGACGATTCACTGGGTCCGGGGCAGCGAAGGCGTGGAGAAAGTTGGCGCGGTCGGATACTGTCTCGGTGGCCGGCTCGCCTACATGACGGCCGCCCGTACCGATATCGACGCCTCGGTCGGATACTATGCCGTCGGAATCGACAACCTCCTGCGCGAAAAGCATGCGATCGCTCGCCCGCTAATGCTCCATATCCCGACCGACGACGGTTTCGTCGACGCCAAGGCCCAGACAGCTATGCATGAAGGGCTCGACGATCATCCCAAGGTGACCCTGCACGACTACCCCGGGCTCAATCACGGCTTTGCAACCGAATTCGGCAAGCGCCGCAATGATGAAGGGGCAGAACTGGCGGATTCCCGTACGGCTGATTTCTTTTCCCGGCATCTCGGCTGAGAACCGCGCAGCCATGATCAATCGCGCGCCCTGGCGGTTCTCAGGCAAGATCGTTGGCCGTTTTGCGGCACCGATCGGGCTGCTCCTTCTATCGGTTTTGCTCGCGATCTGGGGGCCGCTGCGGTGGGGACTAATCGCCACCCTTCCCCTGCTTGCGCTGGCGGTGTGGGATTTCGTGCAGCGCAAACATACGCTCCGGCGCAATTACCCCCTGCTCGCACGGGTGCGCTGGATCATGGAGGACTTGCGCCCCTATGCCCGCGCCTATGTGGTGGAAGGGGATCTGGAAGGGCGCCCCTTCAACCATGATGAGCGCGCGCTGGTCTATGCACGGTCGAAGGGCGAACTCGATTCCCACCCCTTCGGCACCGAGCTCGACGTCTATTCCGACGAATACGAGTGGCTCGCTCATTCGATCGTTCCCAACGAGCAGGCCCCAGCTTCATGGCAAGTGGATGTGGGCAGCTCGCAATGCGCCCAGCCCTATTCGGCATCGCTGCTGAACATCTCTGCGATGAGCTTCGGCTCGCTGTCGGCGAATGCGGTGCTGGCGCTCAACAAAGGGGCCGCTGCCGGCGGCTTCTATCACGACACCGGCGAAGGCGGCATTTCTCCTTACCATCTCAAACATGCCGGTGACCTGGTATGGGAAATCGGCAGCGGCTATTTCGGATGCCGCGATGGCGAGGGGCGGTTCGATCCTGCCCGTTTCGCCGATAACGCCCAGATCGACCAAGTGAAGATGGTCGAAATCAAGCTGAGCCAGGGGGCCAAGCCGGGGCATGGCGGTGTTCTGCCGGGCGCGAAAGTTACCGCGGAAATCGCCAGAACGCGCGGCATTCCCCAAGGGAAGGACTGCATTTCACCCGCCGCCCATTCCACATTCTCTACCCCCGTCGAATTGCTGGAATGGGCGGCACAGTTGCGCGATCTTTCGGGAGGCAAGCCGGTCGGCCTCAAGCTCTGTGTCGGAAAGCCTCACGAAATCTTCGCGCTGATGAAGGCCATGCGCGAAACCGGCATTCGGGTCGACTATATCGTCGTCGACGGCGGCGAAGGCGGCACCGGCGCTGCCCCGGTGGAAATGTCCAACCGGGTCGGAATGCCCCTGCGCGAGGGCCTGATTCTATTGCGCAACGCCCTTGTCGGCTGCGATCTGAAGGACGAAATACGCCTTGCCGCGGCGGGAAAGATCCATTCGGGCGCCGGTATGGCCATGAGCTTCGGACTGGGTGCCGACTGGTGCAATGCGGCGCGCTCGTTCATGTTCGCGCTCGGGTGCGTTCAGTCCATGCGCTGCCACGACGACACCTGCCCCACAGGCATCACCACCCAGGATGCCACGCGCCAGCGCGGCCTGGTGGTAGAGGACAAGGCCGAACGGGTGGCGCGGTTCCATCGACACACCCTGCATGCCCTTCGCGAGCTCGTGGTATCGATGGGCCTCGACAATCCCTGGCAGATCGAACCCGGCAATATTTCCGAGCGGCAGAACAGTGCGCGGTCGGACAGCATCGATCAGATCTACCCGTTCCTCGATCGCGGACAGCTTCTGGGTGATTCTGGAGCGACGCAGTATGCACGCGATTGGCAAATGGCCCGTGCGGACAGCTTCGCCCAGGCGGTTTGATTCGCATATCCGCCAACCACGGCGGCTAGTTCAACGTGGCAAAGTTCGTCACCATCTGGCGGATTTCCGGATCGAGCGCGTCTCGCAGACCCTGGCGCAAGTTGTCGCGCCGCTGATCGAGATCGTCGACCAGGCGAAGGCGACGCATATGCCATTCCGGGCACGCGCGATCTTCCACTGCCTTGTCATAAAGGCGGACCATGCCGTGATGACGGCGATCCTGCGCGAGCCGGTTCATCAGAACGATCAATTCGGCCTGCCCGCCCTCGATCATCTGGAAGAAATTCCGGCCGTTATAGAGCAGAAATCCGGTAATTCCGTTGGTCGCGTTGTTGCGAACAGCGGTTTCCACGATCGCATCGACATCACCCTCCGGAAGGGAAGGTGCAGTGCTGATATAAACGAATTGACGGATTGTCCGATCCCCCGAGCCAAGGCCATTGAGCGCAATCCCGGCAAGAGGAACAGGCGCAGTTTGCACAGCGATGTAACATAGCGCGGCCGTTCTATCCATTGCACAGCGGCCGGCAGGCGCTGCGGGGCGCAAGCACAGTCGCGCAGTAGCGCTATAATTCGCCCGAGATGCGAGAAAGCACGAAATCCGCTCGCTGGCTCACATCGGCCAGCGGCAGATCGATCAGGGTATAGCCATATTCGCGCCACGCAGCCGACACGGCGGCATCGCTGGCGAGTGCCGCATCCCAATCCTGTATCCGCTCCGCATCGCGGCGATAGATCGCATCCCATGGGGGCGCCCTGAAGATCGGCCCTTCGTATCGAAGTTCGCGGCACGCCCTGTCGATCGCAGCGGGTACGGATAACCCTTCGAGATGCAGAAATCCTGCAATATCGGGAAACCCGCGATCGAACAGAACCGGGCCGGATTCCGCCTCCACCCTGCGAAAAGCGGAAAGCTCCGCATCGAACATCGCAAGGGCAAAACCGGCCGGATCATCGGCGCGCAGCGCCATACCGCCTTCTTCGCGCAGAATGGCCCGAGCCACCTCGGGCTCGGTCGCCAAACCGCGCAGTTCCAACGCATCGAGAAGAGTCGACTTGCCGGTGCCAGGACCACCGGTCACGACCATGCGAAGCAGGGCCGCCATCGATCTTCCTTACTGATTCATCGTCGCGAAGAAATCTTCGTTGGTCTTCGAATCCTTCATCTTGTCGAGAAGGAATTCCATCGCATCGATCGTGCCCATCTGCATGAGGATGCGGCGCAGGACCCACATCTTCGACATGATGTCCTTCGAAACCAGCAGCTCCTCCTTGCGGGTGCCAGACTTGCCGACATCGAGCGCGGGGAAGATCCGCTTGTCGGCAACCTTGCGATCGAGGACGATTTCGCTGTTGCCGGTGCCCTTGAACTCTTCGAAAATCACTTCGTCCATCCGGCTGCCGGTATCGATCAGCGCAGTGGCGATAATGGAAAGCGATCCGCCTTCCTCGATATTGCGCGCCGCGCCGAAGAAACGCTTGGGCCGCTGCAGCGCATTGGCATCGACGCCGCCGGTCAGGACCTTGCCCGAACTGGGCACCACGGTGTTGTAGGCGCGGCCAAGGCGCGTAATCGAGTCGAGCAGGATCACCACGTCCTTCTTGTGCTCGACCAGGCGTTTGGCCTTTTCAATAACCATTTCAGCAACTTGCACGTGACGCTGGGCCGGTTCGTCGAACGTGGAGGAAATCACTTCCCCGTTCACGCTGCGCTGCATGTCGGTCACTTCCTCAGGCCGTTCATCGACCAGGAGGACGAGCAGGAACACCTCCGGGTGATTGTCGGTGATCGCCTTGGCGATGTTCTGCATCAGCACCGTCTTACCGGTCCGCGGCGGGGCGACGATCAGCGCACGCTGGCCCTTGCCCTGCGGGGAGATGATGTCGATCACCCGCGCGCTCTTGTCCTTCACGGTCGGATCGAGCGTGTCGAGGCTCAGCTTCTCGTCGGGATAGAGCGGGGTCAGGTTGTCGAAGTTGGTCCGGTGGCGGACCTGGTCGGGATCGTCGAAATTGACCTTGCTGAGGCTGGTCAGCGCAAAATAGCGTTCGCCGTCCTTCGGCGCGCGGATTTCGCCTTCGACGGTGTCGCCCGTCCTCAGGCCCCATTTGCGGATCTGGTTGGGCGAAACGTAGATATCGTCGGGCCCGGCGAGATAGTTCGCCTCGGGGCTGCGCAGGAAGCCGAAACCGTCCTGCAGCACCTCGATCGTGCCGACGCCCATGATCTTTTCGTCGTATTCCTCGTCTTCGGCGAGTTCGCGCAGGATGCAGAACATCAGGTCCTGCCGGCGCATCGTCGAAGCGCCTTCGACGCCGAGTTCTTCGGCCATCTCGACCAGTTCGGCCGGCGCTTTCAGTTTCAGTTCTTTCAAGTGCATTGTTCGGATTTCCGTCGTGGAGATGGCCAGATGGTCGGTTAGGCCCCTCGTTCGAAGACGGGGGGACATGCTTGGGGAAAGCGGACCCGGCAACCGCAAGACAGCGGCGCCTCAGCCGGATAGGTGGAATCGAAATAAGGCTGCGTTGCCGCGCCGTCAATTCGGATTGCGCAGGATCGGTCCGAAACTGGGATGGATCAGAACGGGCGAACGATCACCAGGACAACGATCAGGGCCACGGCGATACCCGGAACTTCGTTGAGCAGGCGCAGCTTGCGGCCTTCCAGCGGCCGCTCGCCCCGTGCCAGCTTGCGCGCATATCCGGCCATCCAGCCATGATAGCCGGAGAGCGCGAGAACCAGCGCGAGCTTGGCATGAAACCATCCCTGGCTCCAGGCGTCGATGCTGAAGGCCAGCAGAAGCCCCAGAAGCCACACCACGGCGATCGACGGCGCCAGGATGATCCGCAGCAGCCGCTGCTCGCGTTCCGCCCACACGGCATTCTCAGGCGATTCTGGGGCCGTTTCCTGATGGTAGACGAAGAACCGCGGCAGCATGAACAGGCCGGCCATCCAGAAGATCACAAAGATCAGGTGGCCTGCCTTGAGCCAGGGATAGATCGTGCCGAGAATCTCCTGCATCGGCGCGATGTAGGGCGCCGGACGGCTTTCGTCACCCCCTCCAGCCGCGCACCGTGTCGATCAGTGCCTCGACATGGGCAATCGGCGTGTGCTGGCCGATGCCGTGGCCGAGGTTGAACACGTGGGGCCTTTCGGCAAATGCACGCAGGATCGCTTCGGTCCGCTCGATCAGACGGTCGCCGCCCGCAAGCAGCAGCAAGGGATCGAGATTGCCCTGAACCGGCATATCGCTCGGCAGCTGACGCGCGATCCAGGCTGGATCGACAGTCTCGTCCACGCCAATCGCGGACACGCCGGTTTCACGCGCATAAGCGGGCAATTTCT
Source organism: Pelagerythrobacter marensis (assembly GCF_001028625.1). NCBI lineage: Bacteria > Pseudomonadati > Pseudomonadota > Alphaproteobacteria > Sphingomonadales > Erythrobacteraceae > Pelagerythrobacter > Pelagerythrobacter marensis. The sequence continues at coordinate 2,390,495 of NZ_CP011805.1, forward strand.
CGCCCGCCCCCTTGGGGAAACCGATCACCGGAAGGCCTGGAAACCGTTCCGCAATTGCGCCCGTGATCGCTGCATTTGGGGCAATCACCCAGCGTTCGAATTCGTCAGGGGCCAGGCTGCCCGACCAACTGTCGAACAATTGCACGGCTTCCGCCCCTGCCTCGATCTGTCCGGCGAGATATTCGACTGTCACCGATGCAATGCGGTCGATCAGCATCTGGAAGGCCGGCGGGTCGCGATAGGCCATGGCACGCGCTGAATACTGGTCCCGGCTGCCCTCGCCCGCGACCATGTACGTCGCCACTGTCCAGGGACTGCCGGCAAAACCGAGCAGAGTGGTGGCAGCGTCCAGACGGGCACGAACCCGCCGGACGGTGTCGTAGATCGGGGTCAGCCGTTCGGGAACGGATTCCAGTTCGCCCAGCGCGACGTCGACCAGCGGGGGCGAAAGTCGCGGCCCCTCGCCCGTCACGAACGAGAGGTTCTGTCCCATCGCATAGGGCACGATCAGGATATCGGAAAACAGGATGGCCCCGTCGAAACCGAAGCGATCGATCGGTTGCATGGTGATCTCTGCAGCCGCTTCGCTATCGTAAACCAGGTCGAGAAATCCGCCCTTTTCCGCACGCAGCGCGCGATACTCGGGCAGATAGCGGCCTGCCTGGCGCATCAGCCACATCGGGACACGATCGGCTCGCTTGGCGTGCAGGGTTTCGAGGAGAAGACCGGGCATTCAGGAAGGTCCAATCAAAATAATAAGATTCTTTAATAAGGATTATGGAGTCTGTTGGCCCTGTGGATTTCGGGGACAGCGGCGCACTGCCCGATTTCTCCCGTTCTGAACAGACCTGCGGCGGTCGGGACTCGCCGGGATCGCGCGTCAATCAATCGTTATCCCCGCTGTCCCCAGCCTGTCGACAAGCCTTCGGCGCTGTCCATAAGCCCGACGCGGAAAGGCTGGTAGTGGGCATGAAACAGCCCGGCGAACTTGTCGTCAGACCTGTCCCATGGTTTATGCCGCATATTCTCCACAACCCGTCATGCCAGAACATATATCCCCGAAATGACCCGTCTGCACCTCCACCTCGTCTCGGATTCGACCGGGGAAACGCTCGAAATGGTGGCCAAGGCGGCGCTGGCCCAGTTCGACGATGCCGAGATTGTGCGCCATTTCTGGCCTATGGTCCGTTCTCGCCAGCATCTATCGCGCATATTGCCCGATCTTGCGGATAATCCGGGGCTGGTGCTTTTCACTCTGGTCAATCCCGAGACTCGCGCAACGCTGGAAGACCATTGCCGCCAGGCCGGGCTGCCGGCAGTGCCCGCGCTGGATGCGGTGACCGAGGCTCTCGAAACGCAGCTTGGCCAGGCCGCACACGGTCGCCCGGGCCGCCAGCATGCGATGGACGACGCCTATTTTCGCCGTGTCGACGCGATTCATTTCACCATTGCCCATGACGACGGTGTGGGTTGGGAAGATTGGGACCAGGCGGATATCGTTCTGGCCGGGGTGTCGCGATCGTCGAAGACGCCGACCAGCATCTATCTCGCCAACCGGGGGTACAAAGTCGCGAATATCCCCCTGGTGATCGAAAGCCCGCCTCCACCGGCGCTGTTCGCCCTGCGCCGCCCGCTTGTCGTGGGACTGACGACGGCACCCGAACGGCTGGTGCAGATCCGGCGCAATCGCCTCCTCAGCCTCAACGAGGGGACGGAAACGTCCTATGTCGACAACGAGCATGTGCGCGAAGAAGTGCAATTTGCCCGGCGGATGTTTGCCGACAACGGCTGGCCGGTAATCGACGTGACGCGCCGCTCGATCGAGGAAACCGCAGCGGCGGTGATCCGCCTGCATTCCGAACGTGGCGAGAATCGCAGCGGGGGCGATGCGGGACTGTCGGGCGGCAAGCCGATATGATTGTTCTCGCATCGAAAAGCGCATCGCGAGCGGCCATGCTTGCGGCGGCCGGGGTGCGTTTCGATGCGCGACCGGCGGCAATTGATGAACGCGCGCTGGAAGCCGGCATGAAAGCGGCTGGTCCCGATCAGGTGGCGCTGGCCCTGGCCGAAGCCAAAGCGCTGGCCGTCGATGCGCCGGATATCCCGATCCTTGGCAGCGATTCGCTGGTCGTGGTCGATGGCCAGCGCTTCGACAAGCCGGCAACGCGGGATGACGCAGCCGAGCATCTGCGGTTCTTTTCCGGGCGCCCGATGCATCTTCATTCGGCCGCCGCGATCGCCCGTGACGGGGAAATCGTCTGGCGTCACGCGGCGATGGCGACGCTGCATGTGCGAACACTGTCACCGCAATTCATCGAGTCCTATCTCGCGGCGGAATGGCCCGAAGTCGGCCATTGCGTCGGCGTGTTTCGGATAGAAGCGATGGGTGTGCAACTGTTCGAGAGGATAGAAGGGGATCATTTCACCGTGCTCGGAATGCCCCTGCTCGCTGTCCTCGCCGCCTTGCGCGACATGGGTGAGTTGCCGGAATGACCACACCCTATGCCGAAGTGATCGGCGATCCCATCGCCCACTCAAAATCGCCCGCGATCCATGGGTTCTGGATCGCACAGCTCGGCCTCGCCGCAGATTATCGCGCGCATCGTGTGGAAGAGGGCGCGCTTGGCGATTATATCGAGAGGCGTCGCCGGGACGCGGACTGGCGGGGCTGCAACGTCACAATGCCCCACAAGCAGGCGATCGTCCCGCTGCTCGATCGGATAGATCCATCCGCAGCCTGCGTGGGGGCGGTCAACACCGTGGTTCGCGAAGGTGATCAACTGACTGGTTACAACACCGATGTTGCCGGGTTTCTGGAGCCGTTGAGCGAAGTCCTTGCGGCGCCGCATCTGTTCCGCATGGCCCGTGTGCTTGGCACGGGAGGCGCTGCACGGGCGATAATCTCGGGACTGTCGGGTCACGGCTTCACCATCGTTCTGGCGGGTCGCAATCCCGATAAGGCGCGCGCATTGCTCCATGAGCTTGTGCCGGAAGGCGAACACCACGCCATCGACCTCGCACACTTTGCGCAACCAACCGATTTCGCTTTCGACGATCGCGCGCAGTGCTGCGATCTCGTGGTCAATGCCAGCCCCCTGGGGATGCGTGGTCAGCCGCCGTTGTGTTTCGACTGGAGCCACGCCCCCCCAGGCAGCATTGCCTATGATATCGTGACCGATCCGGCGGAGACCGAGTTTCTCGCCAATGCGCGAAACGCCGGGTTCGGCACGATCGACGGCATGGCCATGCTGATCGGTCAGGCAGCCGCAGCGTTCGAACGGTTCTTCGGCGCCGCCCCTCCGCGCAAGGACGACGCGGAATTGCGCCGGAGGCTCGGCGGATGACGCGGCCGACGATCGTTGGTCTCACCGGATCGATCGGGATGGGCAAATCGACGGTCGCGGCCATGTTCGAAAGGGCTGGCGTGCCGGTTTTCGATGCCGACGCGCATGTTCGGGCGATGCAGGGGCCGGGCGGTGAGCTGGTTGAGGAAATCGAGGCGGCGTTTCCAGGCGCGACCGGCCAGGACGGCGTGCTGCGCGATCGCTTGGGCGAAATGGTCTTCGGCAATGCCCCGGCCCTCGCCCGGCTGGAAGCGATCGTCCATCCTGCGGTGGCCCGGCGGCGTGAGCGGTTTCTGATCGAACATGCCGGTGCCCCGCTGGTGGTGTTCGACATACCGTTGCTGTTCGAAAAGGGCGGGCACGAACAGGTCGACACCGTCGTCGTGGTATCCGCGCCTGCCTCTGTCCAGAGAGCCCGCGTGCTCGCCCGGCCGGGCATGACGCCCGAGAAGTTCGGCCGGATTCTGGCTCTCCAGGTCGCCGACGAGGAAAAGCGCGAACGCGCCGATCATGTGATCGATACCGGCGTTCCGCTGGTCGAGACGGAGAAGGCGGTGCGCGAACTCGCCGCGCGGCTGGGGCTTGCGCAGAAATAAAAAAGCCGTCTGTCACCCCTTGCCACGGGGCTGCCTGAGTCCGATAGATATACCGATGCGTGAAATCGTGTTCGATACCGAAACCACCGGCCTAGACCCTGCAAGCGGGGACCGGATGGTCGAGATCGGATGCGTTGAAATGATCAATCGCGTCCCGACGGGCGAAACGTTCCACGCCTATTTCAACCCGGAACGTGACATGCCGCCCGGTGCCGAAGCGGTGCATGGGCTCTCCAGCGCCTTTCTGTCCGACAAGCCGCTGTTTCGCGACACCGCGGCTGCACTGCTCGATTTTATCGCGGACTCCCCGCTCGTTGCCCACAATGCCGCGTTCGACTTCGGTTTTCTCAATGCCGAACTGGCGCTGTGCGAGCGGGTGGCGGTGTGCACCAGCCGGATGATCGATACCGTCGCTCTGGCGCGCAAACGGCATCCAGGGGCCAAGCTGTCGCTCGACGCACTCTGTTCGCGTTACGGTGTGGACCGCAGCCACCGCGTCAAGCACGGCGCCCTGCTCGACGCCGAGCTTCTGGCGCAGGTCTATGTCGAATTGACCGGCGGCCGGCAGATCGGCCTCGAACTCCCCGCCGAAACGAACACAGGCAGCGATGCCATCGCGGTGATGCGACGCGCACCCGCCCGCCGAACGCCGCGGCCCGCCCGGCCCCATGCGGCCAGCGCGGAAGAGCTTTCCCGGCACCGGGCATTTCTCGAACGGATGGATGCACCGCTTTGGGGAAGTTGACCCGGGATCGGGGGGTCTCGCACTAGCAACGGAGAACACCGTCGATGGATATTCGTGTATCAGGCCACCAGATCGAAACCGGCGCTGCCTTGCAGGATCATGCGACGGACCGGCTCAACGGCATTGTCGACAAGTACTTCAACCGCGCGCTGACATCGCAAGTCACGTTCGGCAAGGCGCCGGCGGGTGCGTTCAGTTGCGATATCGTCACCCATGTGATGCATGGAACGGTGGTGAAGGGTCATGCGGAAGCGCAGGACGCCCACCAGGCGTTCGACCGCGCGGCGGAAAAGATCGACAAGCAATTGCGCCGATACAAGCGGCGCCTGCAGGATCGCCACACCCAGATGGTCCATGCCCAGCAGGAAGAAGAGGCGGGGTATACGATCTTTGCCGCTCCTGATGATGACGAGGATGAAATCGAAGGCGGCGATACGCCGATGATCGTGGCCGAAACGACGGCGGATGTTCCCGAAAGCAGTGTGGCCGATGCGGTCATGATGCTCGATCTGCGCGACACCAATGCGCTCTTCTTCAAAAACGCTGGCACGGGGCGGCATAATATGGTCTATCGCCGGCGAGACGGTTCGATCGGCTGGGTCGAACCTCGTTGACACGCAGGGCATGCACGCCGCGTGCCCTGAAAATCCGTCGGATTGCAGGGATATAATTCCCGAAAGTCGCGTTACTCACGCTTCCACTCGCCGATCCGCGGACCGCTGGACAGAATCACGACCGAACGATGAATGTACATTTCAGACTGATTCCCGAAGCTATCGCAACAAGCGATGCTTCCTCGAAAGCCGGTGTGCTTGCCGATCTCGCGGGCCGTTTCGAACATGCTTACGGCTTCGCGGCGGCGGATGTGCTCGAAGCGCTCGAGGAACGGGAGAAATTGGGGAGCACCGGTTTCGGGCGTGCAGTCGCGATCCCGCACGCCCGGCTTGCCCACGTCAACCGGCCCGTTGCCGCGCTGCTCAAGCTGTCCGCGCCGGTCGAATTCCATTCGGCCGACGGAATGCCTGTGGAACTGGCGTTCGGCCTGATCTCGCCTGAAAATGCGGGCGCGGCCCATCTCCATGCGCTTGCGGCGATTTCGCGGATGATGCGCGAGGAAACGGTCCATCGCATGTTGATGGAAGCCACCGATGCCGAAACGTTGCGCGCTTCGCTCGCCAACGCCAGCGACCGTGACGTTGCCTGACGCTTCCTCAGGCGCTGCCCCGCACCACCGTGCGCTCGAATCGCTCTACAGTTCGGCGCCGGTCAACGCACTGTTCGATTCCCAGCTGAAGATTGTGGGCGAAGGGCAGACGCGGATCGAATTCGTCGTAACCGAGGCGGCCTATCATGCTGCCGGGGCGGCGCACGGTACGATCTATTTCAAGATGCTGGACGATGCGGCCTTCTATGCCGCCAACACCCTGGTGACGGATCGTTTTCTGCTCACCACTTCGTTCAACCTGCATTTTACCAAGCCGGTGCGCGTGGGCAAAGTCTTTGCCGAAGGGCGCTGGGTCAGCGGCAAACGCCGTGTCCTGGTGGCCGAATCGCGGCTGATCGATTTCGAAGGGGATGAAATCGGGCGCGGAACCGGCACGTTCATGCGATCGCGCATCGCCCTGTCGAGTCTGCCCGGCTATCGCTCCAACGCCGGTTGAAGTGGAGCCTGCCCGCCTCCCTGCCCATCTCGAAGCCGGGGCGATTCTCCGGCTGGCGGAGGCGCAGGGTGGCTTCGGCATGGTTATCGCAAAGGGTGAACGCGATGCCGGCACGATTCTGCTTGTAACGATCTTTCGTGATGAGCCCCCACGCCTTTACGAAAGACTGCCCCAGCGCGACGGAACACGCCGCTTTCAACTGATTCGTGAACAGGACGCTGAAAATAAAGAGGAATTTTCCGTGTACCTCGAGCGCAGAAAGCGCCAGGACCCTGACATCTGGATCGTAGAGGTGGATGTCGCGGATAGCGAACGGTTCGTCGCATCCCTGCTGCAATAAGTTGACATAAAGGCGCCGCAATCTATCTAACCCCGCAACTTCCGACGCGCAGGCGGTTCGGGCGGCACGTGGTCGCCTGGCTAGCACGCAGACGGGGAACGGCCGGCAGGCCCGAAACTGGACCAACCCTAAAACGTAAGTAACCGCCTTCAGGTCCCAGCCTGCGCCAGTGCTCGTTCACCGCTGAGATACGACGGATATATGAGTCGCAAGACCCGCTTTTCCATGTACGCGGCGCTCGCCGCTTGCACGATTTTTACGATTGCGAACGCCGAAGGTTCCGGCGCCAATGCCCAACCGGGTGAGAACCAGCAAATTTCCGAAGCGCGGCTGACTGAAGAGGTCGTGCCTGTCTTCGTCGAGAACGAGGTTGTCCAGCCCGTGCCGGAGGAAACGACCGAAGCACCGCTGGAAATCACCGCGCCTTCGCTTGGCGAACTGGTCGCGCGTATGCCCGATCGGGAAACGCTGTCGCAGGAAATGGAGTGCCTTGCGGGCGCCGTCTATTTCGAATCGCGCGGCGAACCGCTGGCCGGTCAGCTTGCCGTGGCCCAGGTGGTCATCAATCGGGCCGATTCGAATCTCTTTCCCGAAAGCTATTGCAGCGTCGTGTATCAGCGCGCTCAGTTCTCCTTTGTCCGGGGCGGCTCAATGCCGCGCATCCGTCGTGGTTCGTCCGCCTGGAAACGGGCGAAGGCAGTCGCGCGGATCGCTCATGAGGCGCTGTGGGAGAGCGAGGCGGACGATGCGCTCTATTTCCACGCGAAATACGTGAAGCCGTCGTGGAGCCGGAGGAAACAGGCCCGGGCGACGATCGAGTCGCACATCTTCTATCGTTGAACGAATTCCATCGCTGATGGGGCAGGCGGGGCATTGCCCCTGCCCCTGTCAGTCGCGCACCTCGACCCATACAGGTGCGTGGTCGCTGGCCTTTTCCCGTCCGCGATAGTCCTTGTCGACACCCGCTGCGGCCATCCGGTCGGCCAGTTCCGGGCTGAGCAGGAGGTGGTCGATACGGAACCCGTGGTCGCGTTGCCATGCCCCGGCCTGGTAATCCCAGAACGTCCACACGCCCCCGCGCGGGTTGAGCGTGTCGATCGCATCCGTCCAGCCGTCCGCCAGCAGGCGATGATAGGCTGCGCGCGATTCCGGTTGCATCAGCGCGTCATTGGCCATTGCTGCAGGTGACCACACGTCCTTGTCTTCCGGAATGACATTGAAATCGCCCACCACGGCGCAGGGGATTTCGAGGGCCCACAGGTCCGCCATGCGAGCTCTCAGCCGCTCCATCCAGGCGATCTTGTAATCGAACTTCGGCCCGGGCTGCGGGTTGCCGTTCGGCAGATAGATGCAGGCGATCCGCACCCCGTCCACATCGGCTTCCAGATAGCGTGCGTGCAGATCGTCCGGGTCGCCGGGCAGGGTTCGCTGTGCCTCAACCGGCTGGACACCGTCGGCCAGGATTGCGACGCCATTGAAGCCTTTCTGCCCATGCCAGACGGCGTGATAGCCGATTTTCTCGAACTCGGCGGCGGGGAAGCCCTCGTCCTGGCTTTTGACTTCCTGGAGGCAGGCGACCTTGGGCCGCGTTTCCTCCAGCCATTCGAGAAGCCGGGGCAGGCGCGCCTTGACCCCATTGATATTGAAACTGGCGATACGCACCGGAGATTCCCCTTCGGCAGGTCGGCCACCGAAGCGGCGCGAACTTACGATACGATCGCAGCTAGACAATAAAGCGGGGGCGCGACAAGCGCAGCGCCGGAGAAACGATCAGATTCCGAAGCTCGATCCGCAGCCACACCCGGCGGCCGCGTTGGGGTTTTCCACCCTGAAGGCGGCGCCGCCAAGCGATTCGACGAAATCGACCGTGCACCCGGCGACCAGATCGAGGCTGACCGGGTCGATCACAAGACGAACGCCGGCGGTTTCGCTAACGGTGTCGCCTTCATCCTCCGCCTCGGCAAGATCGAACCGGTACTGAAAGCCAGAGCAGCCCCCGCCTTCCACCGAAAGGCGCAGAATGGCGGGCTTGGACTGGCGTTCGGCAATCCAGGCGACACGCTTTGCCGCGGCGGGGGTGAGGGATGGGGATTCGGCCATGATCGGGATATGGGGACGGTGTGGCCGCGCCTCAAGCCGTGCGGATATAATCGCGCATGGCGGCGGCTTCGCGCACAGCCTCGTCGATCCGTGACTTGACCAGATCGCCGATCGAGATGAACCCGCACATGATTTCACCATCAACGATGGGCAGATGGCGGATGCGCCGTTCGGTCATGAGCCCGAGCGCTTCGTCGACTTTGGTCGATGGCGTTGCGGTAATGACCGGTGCCGTCATCACATCGCCGACAGTCAGGTCCAGCGCAGCGCCGCCTTCCTTCGCCAGACAGTACAGAACGTCGCGCTCGGATACGATTCCGACTACGCGGCCACCCTCCATCACGGGAAGCGCGCCGATCCGGCGTTCGGCAAGCGTGCCGACGACCTGGCGCACCGGGGTGCCGGTTTCGCAACGCACGATCTCGGCGCTGGCGCGCCCTGCAATCAGGCTTGCTATCTCCATGGGTTATCCGACCTCCTTCGTGGAAGTGTAAAGGATGCCATGAAATGCCCGCCATTGCCAATTGCATCCGTGAAGCCCAAGGGAGGCGAATGGTACCGCCTTCCCCGCTCGACGATTCCGACAAGGCCGCCTTCGCCTGGGCACGCTACAAGCGGCTGATGCGGCTCATGCTTCTGATTACCCTGGTGGTGGTGGCTCTGGTGCTGGTCTATCTTTACATCACCGACAGCGCGCTATCGATCCACTTCTACATTGCCACCGGCCTCGGCGTAGGGGTGGCAATGATGTTGACGGCAGCACTGATGGGGTTGGTCTTCCTTTCCAGCGGCACCGGCCACGATGAAAGCGTGACGGACCTGATGGACGACAGCGACAATCGGCAGTCGTGAGGTCTCGCCAAAGGTTCGCAGCCGATTTTCGCTTCAGCTGCGATAGAGCGCATCGAGCCGCTGGCCGTACCGCTCGCGGATCTTGTGCCGGCGAATTTTCAACGAAGGCGTCATTTCCTCGTTTTCGATCGTGAAGGGCTCGTCCGCGAAGGCGAACTGCCGGATCTTCTCGATCACCGACAGATCCCGGTTCACTTCGTCGATCACCGTGCGGATTGCGCTGCGGAAAGCGGGCAAGTCCTGCAAGGCCTTCAGGTTGAATTTCTCATCATTCGTACGGGCCCATTCGAGCGCCCATTCTGCATCGGGAACGATCAGGCCGACCACGTAAGGCCGCTTGTCGCCACTGACCATTGCCTGGGCGATTTCCGGGCGTAGCGTCAGCATCCCTTCAAGCTTCTGCGGCGCGACGTTGTCGCCCTTGTCGTTGACGATCATGTCCTTCTTGCGATCGGTGATCACGATCCGGCCCTTGTCGTCGAGATGGCCGATATCGCCGGTGTGCAGCCAGCCGTTCTGCAGCGCGCGCTCCGTCTCCGCCCTGTTCTGCCAGTATCCGTGCATCACCAGTTCGCCCCGGCAGAGAATCTCGCCGTCTTCGGCAATGGCGATTTCCACACCGCGAAGCGGCGGCCCGACAGTATGCATCGCGATCCCCGCGCGCGGGCGATTGCAGGCGATGACCGGACCGGCTTCGGTCTGGCCATAACCCTGCAGCATCGTCAGGCCCATTGCATCGAAGAACACCCCGACTTCGGGGTTGAGCGGCGCGCCGCCCGAAACCATCGCCTTGATCCGCCCGCCGAAACGGCGGCGAATTTTCGGGCGGAGAAGTCGCTCAAGCACGAAGTTCAGCGTCTTGTCGCCCAGGCGATAGCGCCCTTCGGCCTTGCGCTGGCCCAGGGCAAGCGCACGGTCCATCAGCGCCTTGGCGGCCCCGCCCTGCTTGTCGATCTGCTTCATGATCCGCTGACGCAGAACCTCGAACAGGCGGGGCACGACGACCATGATCGTCGGGCGCGTTTCCTCGATATTGCTCGCCAGCTTCTCCAGCCCTTCGGCATAGAAGATCTCGGCCCCGACGGCGATCGGCAGGCATTGGCCGCCGGTGTGTTCGTACGCATGGCTGAGCGGCAGGAACGAGAGAAAGCGGTCGTCCGCGTCCAGGCCAAAATCGCTAGCCAGGATTTCCGCCGCCCCTGCCACGTTGCACATGATTGCGCCGTGATGCTGTAGCACCCCGCGCGGGGCACCGCCCGTTCCGCTGGTATAGATGATGCACGCCGTGTCTGCGCGGCCGATCGATGCGATCCGCGCCTCCACTGCCGCGCGCGCAGCGGCCGGGTCGCCCCGGGTCATATCCGACCAGGCGTGGCAGGTCAGGCTGCCCGACTGATACTGGCGAATAGTGTCGATGGGAATCAGATGTTCGGCGATCCCGGTGCGCATGATGGCCGGCAACAGCGGCTGCGACAGCTTGTCGGTCGATACGATAACCGCGCGGGCACCCGAATTGTCGAGAATATGGACATGATCGCGCTCGGTATTGGTCACATAGGCCGGAACCGTTACGCAGCCGGCGGCCATGATGGCCAGATCGGCAATGCACCATTCGGGGCGGTTTTCCGAAACGAGCATGACCCGGTCGCCATCTTCCAGGCCCAGAGCGCGCAGGTTTTCCGCCAGGATACAGATGGTTTCCGCCGCTTCGCGCCAGGATATGGTTTGCCAGGCCCCGTCCCGCTTGACGCCCAGAAAGGTCGCGTCGCCCTTGGCGTCGGCGCGATTGAGAAACAGTTCGACGAGGTTGTTCGCCGAATCGATGTCGGACAATTGCAAGTGTCTCGGCTCCTGATCCCGTGTCCGGCTTCGTCGATGGCCGGTTGCCAACGATTACGCGCCTCGTGCCATGCCAGCAAGCGTGTGCTGTTTGGCGTGAATGCGCAATCCTGCTGGCCGTTCCTGCGTCAGGGGACGACGATCTGCGCTTCGATCCGCGGATCGCGCGCGCCGATCCAGCGCCCATTGCGGTTCAGCACGGCATTGGCTTTCAGGCCGACTTTGCGCGCGCCGACTTTAGCATGTCCGATCGCTTTCAGCTGCGGGATTGCGCCTTCCAGCCAGGTTCCCTGCTCGACCAACACGGCATCGCCGTATGCCATTGCGAAGGGCATGGCGAGCGCGTCTTCCGCGTCCAGCCCGAAGTCGATCACGCCGATGATACTGCGTGCCGTCTGAACCGGTATCGTGCTGCCACCGGCTGCGCCGATTGCCAGCAGGGGGCGCCCCTCGGGGTCCCAGACGACCATCGGCGCCATCGAGCTGCGCGGCCGCTTGCCCGGTTCGACCCGGTTCGCGACCGGCTTGCCATCGATATGCGGCGATCGGCTGAAATCGGTCATTTCATTGTTCAGAAAGAACCCGCCGCTCATCAGGCCCGAGCCGAACGCGCTTTCGACGGTGGAGGTGTAGCTGACCATCGTGTTGCGCGCATCGACCACGGCGAAATGCGATGTTCCGCGCTCTTCGGGCTCGTCGCCGTCGGCGAGTGCGACAGATGCGCCGGCCGGCACGCCGGCTTCGACCGAAGGCATTGCCGATTGGGGATCGATCAGCGCGCTGCGCCGCGCGATATAATCCGCATCAATCAGCCCGGCGACGGGCACGGGCACGAAGTCCTCATCCGCAAGATAGAGTTCGCGATCGGCATAGGCGAGGCGCTGCGATTCGACGAACAGATGCCAGGTTACCGGATTTTCGGCGCCGAGTGCGGCCAGATCGAAGCGTTCGAGCTGGCCGAGAATCTGCAACACGGCAATGCCGCCCGAAGTCGGCGGGCCCATGCCGCATATGCGATAGCCGCGATAAGCGCCGCAAACGGCGTCGCGGGATTTTGCTTCATAGGATGCAAGGTCGGCTGTGCGCATCGCGCCCTCGCGCGGTGTCTCTGCCGCGACGACTTTTGCCAGCTTGTCCGCAATTTCACCGCGATAGAAGACTTCCGGCCCGCCTGCGGCAATAGCTTCCAGTGTCTGGGCGAGTTCCTCGTTCACCACCAGATGGCCGGGTGGAAGGGGTTGGCCGTCGCTGTCAAAGAACAATTTCCGCCCGCTTTCGGTCCAGCCGGCACGATCGGTGGTTCCGGCCAACGATCGGTTGAGACGCGGCGTGATGCGGAAGCCTTCCCGTGCGAGCGCGATGGCGGGTTCGAACAGGGTAGCCCATGCAAGCGTGCCGTGCCGTTCGTGGGCCATTGCGGCCAGAGCCACATTCCCCGGCACCCCGACGCTGAGGCCGCTTTTTATCGACTCGGCAAACGGCGGCACTTCGCCATTGGGGTCGAGAAACCAGTCCGGCGTCGCCCCGGCAGGGGCCGTTTCGCGCCCGTCAAACGTTTCCACGCCACCTTCGGCAGTGCCGCGCACGAGGAAGCCGCCCCCGCCTATGCCGGAGCTTTGTGGTTCGACGACCGTCAGCGCCAGCATCGTCGCGATCGCCGCGTCGGTTGCGCTTCCGCCCTGGCGCAGCATGGCCATGCCGGCTTCCTCAGCCCTGGGATCGGCCGCGCTGACGGTACCGGCAGAAACCGTACTGGATGAGGCCGTACTGGATGCGGCTGGGCTGGCATCGACGGAGGAATAAGTCGCGCATCCTGCGAGAGACAGCGCGGCGGCGAGCGGGAGGAGAGTGTGGCGGATCATGCCGTTCGGGCTATTCGCTCCCGACCGCATCGGCAAGTGTCGCAAACCCATCGCGCCGCATAAGCTCTTCCAATCCCCGGACTATGCGGCGTGCCAGGCCAGGCCCTTCGTACACCATTGCGCTGTAAAGCTGGATCATACTGGCGCCGGCGCGAATGCGGGCCCACGCGTCCTCGGCACTGCCGATCCCTCCCACCCCGATCAGTGGGATTGCGCCACCCGTCGCCCGGCGAAAGTCGCGCAGCCGGGTCTGGGCCAGATCGCGCAGCGGCGCGCCCGAAAGGCCGCCCCCCTCGCCCGCATCGCGCGAGGATAACGGTGGGCGCGAAATGGTGGTGTTGGAAACGATCAGGCCACCGAGCCGCTTCTCAAGCGCGATCCGGGCGATGGCGTCGACATCGGTCGGTTCAAGATCGGGCGCGACTTTGAGAAAGACTGGCGGCCCGTCCATCGGGCGTGCTTCCAGCACGGCATCGAGCAGGGCAATCAGCGCACCTTCGTCCTGCAATGCGCGCAAGCCCGGCGTATTAGGGCTGGAGATATTTACGGTGAGATAATCGGCAACCGGCGCAAACCGGCGCGTCAGCAGGGCATAGTCCGCCACGCGATCAGTCGAATCCTTGTTCGCGCCGATATTGACCCCAACGATGCCGCTGCGCCGCTTCCGCTGCCGCAGGCGGGCTTCTGCTGCCGCTGCGCCGCCATTGTTGAACCCCATCCGGTTGATGACGGCGCGATCCTGAGGGAGCCTGAACAGGCGCGGTTTCGGGTTGCCGGGCTGGGGTAGCGGGGTAATCGACCCAACTTCGACCGATCCGAAGCCAAGGCCCAGCAAGGCATCGGGCACTTCCGCGTCCTTGTCGAACCCGGCAGCCATCCCCACCGGATTGGGAAATCGCAGGCCGGCGATCTCGATCGCAAGCGCGCCAGGCGATGACGGGCGACGCGACGGCGAAACCTTGAGCGCCGCAATCGTGGTGCGGTGGGCGACTTCGGGGTCGAGTGCGAAGAGCGCGGGACGAGCAAAACGGAAGAGCATCGCGCCAGCCTATGGCAAGCGGTCATGCTGCTGTCGACCGGCCTTGCGGCAAGCGCAACCTCCGTCCGGCGAAATGAAGTTTCGCACATGGTTGTCGCATACATACAATCTTTCATCGCCGATTTGTCTACCCGGGCACCGCGACCCGAAGGGGCTGGGCACAGCGATGTGCGAGGCTCCTTGCCTTTCAGGGACGGCTTCCCCAGCGGGAGGCCGTCCTTTTTTCGTCTCCTCTGGCCAGCTTTCGCAATTCGCGGCACAAGCTCCACCGAACTGGAACAATGTTGGAGAGCGCAGAATGATGAAACGGCTGGGATTTCTCGGGGCTTCGGTAACCGCATTGGCCCTTGCCGGCGGCACGGTAGCGCAGAAAGCCGTCACGCCTGCACCGGAAGCGGCGATGCCGCAGCCTGAGGCGGGGATCAACGCGCTGTTCGAAGCATATGACGAAGCGCAGCTCGCGCTCTCGCCGCTGTCGAAGGCCTATCGCGGCATTCGCGACGAAGATTACGGCGAATGGGGCGATTTCAGCGACGCGGCCGAGCTTCGCCAACATCGCCTGTTGCAAACCACGGCTGCAACGATGCGCGAGAACTTCGACCCCGCCGCCCTGCCCCCGCAGGATGGGCTCAGCTATCGGCTGTTCGATGCCCTGGCCGATCGCCGTGCCGCGCTGTTCCCCTTTCGCGACTACGGATACATTTTCGACCAGATGAACGGCGCGCAGAGCGATCTGCCCGCCTTCCTCATCAATATCCATTCCGTTTCGGATGTGGAACAGGCGCGCAACTATATCAGCCGGATCAAGGGGCTCGGCCCGGTGCTCGACACCCTCGTTGCCGAATCGCGCGAACGGGCGGCCAAGGGGGTCATGCCGCCCGACTGGGTCTATCCCTACGTGATTTCCGATATCGAGAACCTGCTGGGCGCCGACGCCGACAACGCCGTGCTGGAAGACTTCGAAAGCAAGGTGGCCGCGCTGGACCTGCCGGCGGCCGAGAGCGCGGACCTGGTCGCTCAGGCGCATCGGGCCTGGGACGGTTCGGCCCGCCCGGCGTACCAGCGCCTGCTCGCGGAAATGCGCCGCCAGCAGCCGACGGCGCCGACCGATGACGGCGTATGGCGCTTCGAGCATGGGGCGCAATACTATGCCGCGCTGCTGAAGAACTACACCACCACCGATCTCACGGCTGACGAGATCCATCAGATCGGTCTCGACAATGTGGCCCGCATCCATGGCGAGATGCGCGCGATCATGGACCAGGTCGGATTCGAAGGGACGCTGCAGGAATTCTTCGAGCATGCCCGCACCGATCCGCGGTTCTATTACGAAACGCGCGAGGAATATCTGGCCGATGTGGAGAAGCACCGGGGCGCGATCGAGCGCGTGCTGCCCGAATTCTTCGCCACCCTGCCGACCGATCCGATGGTGGTGAAACCGGTCGAGGCCTTCCGCGAAAAGAGCGCGGGCAAGGCGTTCTATTCGCGCCCCGCGCCCGACGGCTCGCGCCCCGGCACCTATTACGTCAATCTCTACAACCTAAAGGATATGAGCCGGAACGAGCTGGAGGCCCTGTTCTACCACGAGGGGCTGCCTGGCCATCACCTCCAGCTGTCGATCCAGACGCAGCTGGGCGACGTGCCCGCGTTCCGCCGGTTCGGCGGCGTTACCGCCTATTCCGAAGGCTGGGGCCTCTATGCCGAGGAACTGGGCAAGGACATGGGTTTCTACACCGATCCCTATTCCGATTTCGGCCGGCTGGGGATGGAACTGTGGAGAGCCTGTCGACTAGTTGTCGATACCGGCCTGCACCACAAGCGCTGGAGCCGGGAGGAGGCGATCGCCTATCTGACCGAGAACACGCCCAATCCCGATGGCGATATTCGCAAGGCGATCGAACGCTATGCCGTCTATCCGGGCCAGGCGACCGCCTACATGATCGGCAAGCTCAAGATCATGGAACTGCGCGAGAACGCTCGCGCTGAACTGGGCGAGCGATTCGATATTCGCGGATTCCACGATGCGATCCTGAAGAGCGGGCCGGTCCCGCTTTCGATCATGGAGGAGAACGTCGAGGCCTGGGTCGCATCGCAGAAGGAGACCTGAGCCGGCAGGGCCGGGGCCCGCCACTCGCTAACGACTCGCAACTGGCGGTTTTCCGTTGAAAACCGCCACAGCGGCCCATACGTGCAAATCGGAACGAAAAGGTCTGATTTGCCGATGCGACTGTCCAACCTGGCCGACTATGCCGTCGTGACGATGAGCGCCGCCGCACGCCATTGCGGCGGCGAGCGCACGAGCGCGGCCGAGCTGGCGGTCGAAACCGGCCTGCCGGCACCGACGGTCGCCAAGCTGGTCAGCCGGCTTTCGGCCGCCGGGCTTTTACGTTCCGTCCGGGGCGCCGGCGGCGGGTTGCAGCTCGCGCGGCCCGCGGCGGCGATCACGCTGGCAGACATTATCGAGGCGGTCGAAGGCCCGATTGCGCTGACCCAGTGTGTCGAGGGCGACGATTGCGCGGTTGACCATACCTGCAGCGTCAAGCCGCACTGGCCGATCGTCAACGCCGCCCTGCGCGGCGCGCTCGCCGGCATTCCGCTGACGCAGCTTGCCTCCGGCCCCGTATCGGCGGGTGCTGCCGGGCAGGCGACGGCGGCTCGCGAAAACACTCTATCCGGAACATCTGCATGAACGACAATATCGACATCCAGGACCGCGAGGCCCGCGAGGCCGCGGCGAAAGCGGCCGAGTACGAATTCGGCTGGCATTCCGACATCGACACCGAGTTCGCGCCCAAGGGCCTGAACGAGGACACGGTCCGGTTCATCAGCGCCAAGAAGCGCGAGCCGGAATGGATGCTCGAATGGCGGCTCAAGGCCTTTCGCCTGTGGCAGGACATGGCAGAGCCCGATTGGGCCAAGGTTGGCTATCCGCCGATCGATTATCAGGACGCCTACTACTACGCCGAGCCGAAGAAGAAGCCGCAGCTCGATTCACTCGACGAACTCGATCCCGAGATCAAGTCGGTCTACGACAAGCTTGGCATCCCGCTGGCGGAGCAGGAAGTGCTCGCCGGGGTCAAGGGCGCGCGCAAGGTCGCCGTCGATGCCGTGTTCGACAGCGTTTCGGTCGCGACGACTTTCCGCGAGGAGCTGCAGAAAGCGGGCGTGATCTTCCTCTCGATCAGCGAGGCGATCCGCGAACATCCCGAGCTGGTCAAGAAATGGCTGGGCAAGGTCGTGCCCCAGCGCGACAACTATTTCGCCACGCTCAACTGCGCGGTCTTTTCCGACGGCACCTTTGTCTACATCCCCGAAGGGGTGCGCTGCCCGATGGAGCTTTCCACCTATTTCCGCATCAATGCCGAGAATACCGGCCAGTTCGAGCGCACGCTGATCGTGGCCGAGAAGGGCAGCTATGTCAGCTACCTCGAAGGCTGCACCGCGCCGATGCGCGACGAAAACCAGCTTCATGCCGCGGTGGTGGAACTGGTCGCGATGGACGATGCGGAGATTAAGTATTCGACCGTGCAGAACTGGTATCCCGGCAATGCCGAGGGCAAGGGCGGGATCTACAATTTCGTCACCAAGCGCGGCCTGTGCCAGGGCGCGCGGAGCAAGATCAGCTGGACTCAGGTCGAAACCGGCTCTGCGGTGACGTGGAAGTACCCATCCTGCGTGCTCAACGGCGAAGACAGCGTGGGCGAATTCTACTCGGTCGCCGTCACCAACAATTACCAGCAGGCCGATACCGGCACCAAGATGATCCACAACGGCAAGGGCAGCCGTTCCACGATCATCTCCAAAGGTATCAGCGCGGGTAAGAGCAACAATACTTATCGCGGCCTCGTGCGCGTCGGCCCCAATGCCGAAGGGGTGCGCAATTTCACCCAGTGCGACAGCCTGCTGCTGGGCGACAAGTGCGGCGCGCATACCGTGCCCTATATCGAGGTGAAGAACCCCAGCGCCCAGATCGAGCACGAGGCGACGACCAGCAAGATCAGCGATGACCAGATGTTCTACGCCATGCAGCGCGGGCTGGGCGAGGAAGAGGCGGTGGCCCTGATCGTCAACGGCTTCGCGCGCGAGGTGCTGAAGGAACTGCCGATGGAGTTCGCGGTCGAGGCGCAGAAACTGCTGGCCATCAGCCTCGAAGGATCGGTCGGATGATCGCGATCACCTCCCACCACCATCGTCATGCTGAACTCGTTTCAGCATCCACCCGTCAGCCCGCACCGGCGGAGCAATCGGAGGAATGGACCCTGAAACAAGTTCAGGGTGACGTGTCTCATTTTTTCGTGGGCGGAGGATCTGGTCGATGACCGACCGCAAAACGCTTCAACTCCGCGATCCTTCCGAGGCCGATGCCGCCCCCGCCCTCAAGAAGAAGGGGCGCGGCTGGGAAATCTCGGAGAAGCGGCTCGACGTGCTGCATGAGCAGGCGCGCGAGATGCGGCGCTTTCCGTCCGAGGCGCATACGATGCTGGCCGAGCGATTCAGCAAGGCCGATCTCGGGCGCTATACCTTCAAGCGTTTCGCTGTGGTTGGCAGTGCGATCGTCGATTTCAACTGCCACAATCTCGGCATGGCGATCATCATCGACGAAGATGGCGCGGACGAGACGCTCGCCCGCCGCCGTGACAAGAGCCTCGAGGCCGTCGGCGTGCGCGTCATGCATATCGCGGCGAAGGACGTGCTCGAAAACATCGACGATGTCCTGGCCCGGATCACCGCCGGGATGCGCATGCGCATTGCCGACAAGAGCGAGGCGCGCCGCCAGCACAACGCCAACAATCCCCGGCAGGCCAAGCCGCGCTACGACCGCGCGGGCAACGGTCCGCCGCGCAAGCCCCGGAAAGACTGATGCTGAAAATCGAAAACCTCCACGCCGAAATCGACGGCACGCAGATCCTCAACGGCCTGACCCTCGAAGTGGGAGCGGGAGAGGTCCACGCGATCATGGGCCCCAACGGCGCGGGCAAGTCGACGCTTGCCTATGTGCTCGGCGGCCGGCCCGGCTACGAAGTTACCGCAGGATCGGTGACCTTCAACGGGCAGGACCTGCTGGAGCTGGAGCCGCACGAACGCGCCGCTGCCGGCATGTTCCTCGGCTTCCAGTACCCGGTTGAGATTCCCGGCGTGTCCAACGTCCAGTTCCTGCGCGAAGCGCTCAATTCCCAGCGCAAGGCGCGCGGGGAAGAACCGCTGACCGGCGGCGAGTTCCTCAAGCTCGCGAAAGACAAGGCGGCGCTGCTCAAGCTCGACATGGACATGCTCAAGCGGCACGTGAACGTCGGCTTCTCGGGCGGCGAGAAGAAGCGCGCCGAAATGGTTCAGATGGGCATCCTCGACCCCGTCCTCGCCGTGCTCGACGAAACCGACAGCGGGCTCGACATCGATGCGCTGCGCGTGGTGGGCGAAGGGATCAACGCGATCATGCGCGCGCCGGACAAGGGCGTGCTGCTGATCACGCACTACCAGCGGCTGCTCGATTACGTGAAGCCGGACTATGTCCATGTCCTGAGCAAGGGCCGGATCGTGAAGACCGGCGATGCCGACCTGGCAAAGCGGCTGGAGGCCGAGGGGTACGAGGCCGTCGCGGCATGAAGCTGCTTGCATTGCCTCTCCTGCTCGCGGCCAGTGGATTGCAGGCCCAGCCGGCAGCCCGACCTTCTGCCCCGCAGCCCGCTCCGCTCGATGCCCAGAGCGCCGCGGCCAAGCTGAAGGGGTGGAAGGGCAGCGTCGCGCGTGCAGACGGGCGACTGGTCTGCCGCACGCGCACCAGCACGGGCGATCGCCGGCTCGATGCGATCCGCTGCGGTGCCATGCTGACCTGCGCCCGCCCGATGCAGGGCGAAATCGACCAGCTGATGGCATCGCCCATGGCGGCAGGCGAACGCCGTCTCGCGTTCGACCGCCTGATGGCGACCGCGCGCCCCTGCATGGACCGTTACCAGGACGAAGCTATTGCGCGCCTGCTGACCGAAGAAGGAGGGCGATCATGAACGCCACCACCACCCTGCCCACCCGCAAGGACGAAGCCTGGCGCTATTCGGCGGTCGAGGCGCTCGGCGGCGTCGATCTCGACGACTGGCGCGTAATCGACGTGCCGGCGGGCGATACCTTTCGCGAATGCCTGACGATCGAAGACGGGCCCGGGACCGGCGCGAGTGAGCTACGCCGTCTGCGCGTCACACTGGGCGCGGGCGCGCGGTGCGAGCTGTTCGCCGTCATCGCCGCTGCCGAACTGGGCCGGATCGAGATCGAGGTGCGGCTGGCCGAAGGCGCGCATTTCGAACTCGGCGGAGTCACGCTGGGCGGGCGCGAGACGGTGCGCGAATTCGTCACTCGCGTGGTCCATGCCGAACCCGGCGCAACCAGCAACCAGGTGATCCGCTCGGTCCACTGGGGCCGGGGAACCGGCAATTTCCTGGGCAATATCGATGTCGTGCGCGACGCGCAGAAGACCGATGCCGCGCAGAGTTTCAAGGGTCTGCTGCTGGAAAAGGGCGCGAGCGTGAACGCCGTCCCCCAGCTGGAGATCTTCGCCGACGACGTGAAGTGCGCACACGGGGCGAGCGTGGGCCAGATGGACGAAATGGCGCGGTATTACATGGCCGCACGCGGTCTCTCGCCCGAGCTTTCGCGTCGGCTGTTGGTCCAGGCCTTCATCGGCGATGCTTTCGTTGCGCTGGACGACGATGCGGCGCGCGAGCGCATGATGGGCATCGCGCTGGCCAAGCTGGACAAGCATCTGTGAGCGTGACGGCGACTCTCGATATCGCCCGGGTGCGCGAGGATTTTCCCGGCCTGCGCGCGCGCGGGGGCGCGCCGTGGCATTACCTCGACACCGCCGCCACCGCGCAGAAACCGCAGGCAGTGATCGACGCCGTGTCGCGCGCGATCGGCGCGGATTACGCCACCGTCCATCGCGGGGTCTATTCGCGCTCCGCCGAAATGACGCTGGGTTACGAGGCGGCGCGACGGCGCGTGGCCGCCTTCATCGGGGGGCAGGAAGACGAACTCGTCTTCACCCGCGGCGCGACCGAGGCGATCAACCTCGTCGCCTATTCCTGGCCCGACAAGGGGCGCGTGCTCCTCTCCACGCTGGAGCATCATTCCAACATCGTTCCCTGGCAGCTTGCGGGCTGGCAGGTCGATGTCTGCCCGTTGACCGAAGACGGCGCGATCGATCTCGACGCGGCCGAGGCCATGCTGACGCGCGAGCATACGATGGTCGCCTTCGCCCATGTGTCCAATGTCCTCGGCTCGACGCTGGATGTGGGGCGCGCCGCCGCCCTGGCGCATTCGGTGGGGGCGAAGCTGCTGATCGACGGGTGCCAGGCCGTGCCGCGCCTGCCGGTCGACGTGGCGGCGCTCGGCTGCGATTTCTATGCCTTCAGCGCGCACAAGCTGTACGGGCCGACGGGCATCGGCGCGCTGTGGGCGCGGGCCGAACTGCTCGACGCCATGCCCCCGTGGCAGGGTGGCGGTTCGATGATCGAGAAAGTGGCGTTCGACGGCACGACTTACGCGCCGCCGCCGCAGCGGTTTGAGGCGGGAACGCCGGCCATCGTGGAGGCGATCGGTTTCGCCGCGGCTTGCGACTATGTCGAACGGATCGGCCTAGCGCGCATCCACGCGCACGAATGCGCGTTGGTGGGGCGCCTGCGCGAGGCCCTGCGGGGCATGAACGATGTCACCCTGTTCGGCCCGGCGGACAGTGCCGGAATCGTCAGTTTCGCAATGCATGGGGTTCACCCGCACGATCTGGGCACCATATTGGATGAAGAAAACGTCGCGATCCGCGCCGGGCATCATTGCGCGCAGCCGCTGATGGCCCATCTCGGCGTACCGGCCACCGCGCGCGCGAGTTTCGGCCTCTATTCGCATGAGGACGACCTCGACGCGCTGTTGCGCGGGATCGATCGCACCAGGAGGATCTTCGGATGACCGAAGCGAACGAGAAGAAAAGAGACTACGTCGCCGCCCCGACGCCTTTCGAGGCGGTCGAGAAGCCGCCCCGCGCACGGGTGGAGGATGCGGCCGACGACGCCCCTCGGGAAGGCGCCGGGACCGAAACCGCGCGCGACACGATGACGCGCAAGCGCGATTACCTGGAAGGGTTCCTGCAGAAGAAGCCGGAAAATGTCCCCGACGGGGCACCGGGCGGCGAACTGTACGAGGCCGTCGTTGCCGCGCTGAAGGAAATCTACGACCCGGAAATCCCGGTCAACATCTACGATCTCGGGCTGATTTACGGGGTCGATGTCGATGACGAGGGCGGGGTCGTGGTTACGATGACGCTGACCACGCCGCATTGCCCGGTCGCCGAAACGATGCCGGGCGAAGTGGAACTGCGCGCGGCCAGCGTGCCCGGCGTGCGCGATGCCGAAGTCAACCTGGTCTGGGACCCGCCCTGGGGGCCGGACAAGATGACCGACGAGGCCCGCCTCGAACTGGGGATGCTGTGATGGCCGATACGAAAACCCGCCCCGCGCCCAAGGCCGCGGTCGTCCTGACGGCGGCGGCGGAGAAGCGCATTGCCGATCTCATGGCCCAGGCCCCGGAAGATGCGGTGGGAGTCAAGCTGTCCACTCCGCGTCGCGGGTGTTCGGGCCTTGCCTATTCGGTCGACTATGTGAGCGAGGAACAGGCGTTCGACGAGAAGATCGAAACGCCTGGTGGCATCTTCTATATCGATGGCGCGAGCGTGCTCTACCTGATCGGCAGCACGATGGACTGGCGCGAGGACGATTTCACCGCCGGCTTCGTGTTCGAAAACCCCAATGCCAAGGGCGCCTGCGGCTGCGGCGAAAGCTTCATGGTCTAGCGCGCAGTCGCGCAATATCGTCCAGCAGCAGCGGCCATTCGGGCGAATCGGCCTGCGGGTCGGTGGCGCGGTCGATTTGGTCGAGGACGCTGCATATCTGCGGTGAAGGCGCGACCGTCGGTCCATTGCCGGAACCGAGCAGAATTCGCCGCACGATGCGGCATTCGGCGCCGGTAATGTGGCATGGATCGTCGCTCTTGCCCAAACGGGTGGGGCCGATCCCGTCCAGTACCGCGAGCTGTATCTGCTTCAGGGCATAGAGCCGCAGGCTGTCGGGGGCATCGCCCGCGCGCTCGACCAGGCGAACCAGCAACTCCAGCTCGGCCATCGTGATCGGTGAACCGCCGGTCTCGATCATACCGATCAGCCAGTGCACCTCGCATTCATCACAGGTTTCTGCGGATTCGCCGGTATCCAGGACGAATTCGCACAGAGCATCGACGAAGAAGTCGACCCAGTCGCCGCTCGGTCGATCCAGCGCGCGATTGAGCATCAGCAGCGATTCGGCTTCCAGTCGACCGATCGTGCCGTCGCTCCAGCCCATCTGGCGCAGCGCGATCAGCGTCTGCGGCGTGATCTCGCCGGCCGCCGCGGCGGAGCGTGCCAGCTCGGTAAACCCGATGGTCATCGCGTCGGTCCTTTCGTTCGGGACCATGCGAGTTTCGGCCTGATTTCGTTAAGGGCGGGTTACTTCGCCCCTCCGTCCACCGCCTATCTGCGCCGCAATGCCGCGACGCAGGCTGCCCGATCGACGTCGAACCCGTCGGAAGAGCGCCGCGTATCGACATAGGTCGCAGTCGGCTCCGCCCCGGGTCGTAGCGGGTAGAGATAGACGTCGAGCACACAGGCTTCGCCGGAAAATTGCAGCTTGCGCGCGTCGCCTTCCCACACGTCGAGCCGCGCGGTCCCGAAGGTTCGCTGCAGGGCATCGGCATCGGCGCCGATAACCCCCTCCAGCCCCGGCAGGTCCATCACGCGCGGTGCGCGAAAGCCAGTGGATGGCGGGGGGGCAGTCGGCCGGGTCGGGGGCGGGGCGGGGCGTGTGGAATCGGGGCGCGTCGGTTGTGGTGCGCCGGGGGAAGGGGGCGGAACAGTGGCGCACGCGCCCACCATCGGCAGGATGGCAAAAACGAGGAATCTAGGAAGAACTGGCGACGGCAACGGATATTTCCTTGCGGCGGTGGACGAGGTGTACTGCGGCGGCTGCCCCCAGAACGGGCGCGAGAAGATTGACGAACGGCACGGCCATCAGGCCTGCGATCGTGCCGCCCAGAAGAAACCGTTCGATTGCGGGGAGGGGATTGGCGGCGCCGGCGGACGAGGGGCGATGGCGCGCCCAGGCGAGGTCCTGCAGTTCGCGCCCCAGCAACCAGGCGTTGACCGCCCAGAAGACTATGGCCGGACCGATTGCGGTGAAAACCAGCGGAATGGCGAGCAGCAGGGCGATCAGGTTGGCAATCACGGCGCGAAATGTGGCGCGCACACTTGCGGCCAGTTCCCGGCGCCAGGGAAGGGTTTGCGCGCTTGCCCGCGCATCGGGATAGTGCCGGGCTTCCACTGCTGCGACGATTTCGTCGGCGAAGAATTGCAGCACCGCCAGTGCGACCAGGCGGAACAGCAGCCAGCCTCCCACCAGTGTGAGCAACAGTGCGACCAGCGCGCCCATTCCTTCGCTGCCGGCAATGTCCCACCGGTCCAGCGCGAAATCGATCGCGAAACCGGCCGCGATGCCGGCTGCGACGAACAGCGCCAGCGTGATCGCGATCGACTTGGCCAGAACGCGCAGGATCGCCGGATCGGCCAATTGGCCAGCGGCGCGGCCGAGGGCGGAGGGGAGCGCGAACATCTTGCCGGGGGAAATGGGGCGGCGCGCAGCAACAAGTCAATCACAATCCCGCGGCGCGCCCTTGGCGCGAGGGCTGCCAGCGGCTAGGCGCAGGCTCTACCTTGCGGCTTTTCAGGACCACACGTGAACCAGCAGACGAACGAACCCCGTTACGACGTGATCGCCATCGGCAATGCCATCGTCGACGTCATGGCTCCCTGCAGCGAGGAATTGCTGGACGAGCTTGGCCTGAACAAGGGCGGGATGACGCTGGTCGATGCCGCGCGCGCGGAAGAGCTTTATTCGGCGATGGGCCCTGCACGCGAGATTTCGGGCGGTTCGGCGGCAAACACTCTTGCCGGTCTTTCCGCACTGGGCGCGCAGTGCGCTTTCATCGGCCAGGTTGCCGACGATCAGCTCGGGGCCGTGTTCGCGCACGATATTCGCGCGGTCGGGATCGATTTCGATACGCCGGCGCGGCAGGAGGAGCCGTCCACCGCGCGGTGCCTGATTTTCGTGACGCCTGACGCGCAGCGCACGATGAACACGTTCCTCGGCGCCAGCCAGTTCCTGCCCCCTTCCACGCTCGATGCCGAAGCGGTCGCGGCGGCGAAGATTCTTTATCTCGAAGGGTACCTATGGGACCCGGAAGAGCCGCGAGCCGCGATGCGGAGAGCGATCGAGGCTGCGCGGGCGGCTGGACGCAAGGTTGCCTTTACCCTGTCCGAAGTCTTTGTGATCGAACGCCACGGCGACGATTTTCGCGCCCTGATCGACGATGGACTGATCGACATTCTCTTCGCCAATCACCTCGAACTGGCCGCATTGACGGGGGAAGACACGCTGGAGGCCGGCATTGCCGCGCTTCGCGACAAGGTGCCGACCCTGGTGGTTACGCGCAGTTCGGACGGCGCGGTCGCGGTGCACGACGGGGCGCGGGCCGAAGTGCCGGCCGAACCGATCGACAAGGTGGTCGACACCACTGGTGCGGGCGACCTGTTCGCCGCCGGGTTCCTTTATGGTTACGTTCGCGACGAACCGCTGGAAACATGTCTGCGCCGCGGTGCCATTGCCGCGTGCGAGATCATCTCGCACTACGGCGCGCGGACCGAAGCCGACCTGACCCGCCTGATGGATGAAAAGCTGGGCTGAGCGAACGCGCCAGCCGGTTTCAGCCGCCTTTGCGCTCGCGCTCCATCTCGCGCCAGCCGATGTCGCGGCGGCAGAAGCCGCTCGGGAAATCGATCGCGTCGACAGCGGCATAGGCGGCTGCCTGCGCTTCGGTCACGCTGTCGCCCATCGCGGTGACGTTGAGCACGCGGCCGCCATTCGCCACGAGAGCGTCACCGCTGTGCCGGGTCCCTGCGTGGAACACTTTCGCGCCGCCGGCTTCGGCATCCGCCAGATCGATCGTGCCGCCTTTCTCGGGCGTAGCGGGGTAGCCATTGGCGGCCATGACCACGGTCAGTGCCGTCCGGGGCGAGCGCTGCACCGGATCGCAAGTGCCGAGGCGGTTTTCGGCGCAGGCCAGCATCAGTTCGCCCAGATCGCTTTGCATCCGCATCATCAGAACCTGACACTCCGGATCGCCGAAGCGTGCGTTGTATTCGATCAGCTTGGGCCCGTCTTCGGTGAGCATGAGGCCGGCGTAGAGCACGCCTGAGTAGGGCATTCCCTCGTCCGCCATCGCGCGCACGGTCGGCGCGATGATGCGTTTGAGAACCTCGCCGTGGAGCGTGGGGCTGAGCACCTTTGCCGGGCTGTAGGCGCCCATGCCGCCGGTATTGGGCCCTGTATCGCCGTCGCCCACCCGCTTGTGATCCTGCGCGGTGCCGCAGGGCAGGATCGTCGCCCCGTCGGTCAGCGCGAAGAAGCTGGCTTCCTCGCCTTCGAGGAATTCCTCGATCACCACTTCGGCGCCGGCCGCGCCGAACTGGCCGCCGAACATGTCGGCGAGCGCGGTCTCGGCCTCCTCGCGGGTCTGCGCGATCACCACGCCCTTGCCCGCGGCGAGGCCGTCGGCCTTGAGCACGTAAGGCGCGGCAAAGCGGTCGAGCGCGCCGGTCGCTTCGGCCAGGGACGCGGTCCGAACATATCCGGCGGTGGGGATTCCCGCGCGCTCGCACAGATCCTTGGTGAAACCCTTGCTGCCTTCGAGCTGGGCGGCCGCTTTCGACGGGCCGAAGACCGAAATGCCTTCGGCGCGCAGCGAATCGGCCAGCCCGTCGACCAGCGGTGCCTCGGGCCCCACGACCACCAGCCCGATGCGATGTTCGTCGCAGAATGCGATAACCGCGCCGTGATCGGCGGTATCCAGCGCGACGCAAGTGGCGTGCTGCGCGATGCCGGGGTTGCCGGGGGCGGCGTAGAACTTATCCTCGGTGCGCGAGAGAAGGCGGGATTGCGCCAGCTTCCACGCCAGCGCATGTTCGCGCCCGCCCGAGCCCAGCAGAAGGATATTCATGGCCGCTCCAGATTTCGACGATGGTGGCAGAGACGATGGCAGTGGCGGGCTGGTAGCGCGCCAGCGCCGGGGGGACAACGCCGAGCCGCTTTCGATTAGCGAGGTTTCCAACCTTCTCAAGCGAACGGTGGAAGAACGTTTCGGTTTCGTGCGCCTGCGCGGCGAGCTTTCCGGCGTCAAGCGCGCCGCTTCGGGCCACGTCTACCTGTGCCTGAAGGATGAAGCTGCGGTGATCGATGGGGTCATGTGGCGCGGCACCGCCCAGCGGCTGACATTTGCGCCGGAAGACGGGGTGGAAGTCGTCGCATCCGGCAAGCTGACCACTTATCCTGGCCGCTCGAAATATCAGATTGTCATCGACAGCCTCGAAATTGCCGGCGAAGGTGCGCTGCTCGCGCTGCTGGAAAAAACCCGCGCAAGGCTGGCGGCAGAAGGGCTCTTCGCGCCGGAGCGCAAGCGCGCCATTCCGTTCCTTCCCCGCACCATCGGTGTGGTCACGAGCCCTACGGGGGCGGTGATTCGCGATATCCTGCACCGTCTGGCGGACCGGTTCCCGAGCCATGTCGTCGTCTGGCCGGTGCTGGTCCAGGGGCAGGGCGCGGCGGAACAGGTGGCGGCGGCGGTCCGCGGGTTCGGCGCGCTCGATCCGGCGGGCGCCGTGCCGCGGCCGGATCTGCTGATCGTGGCGCGGGGCGGCGGTTCGATCGAGGATCTGTGGGCGTTTAACGAAGAAGCCGTCGTTCGCGCGATTGCCGACAGCTCGATCCCGGTGATTTCCGCGGTCGGGCACGAAACCGACACCACGCTGGCCGACCATGCGGCCGATCGCCGCGCCCCCACACCCACTGCAGCGGCGGAGATGGCGGTTCCCGTGCGGGGTGAGCTGGCGGCGGCAGTGGCCGATTATGCCGCCCGCAAGCGCCGGGCCATTCTGCGCCCGGTGGCAATGGGGCGCGAACGGCTGGATGCGCGGGCACAGCGTCTGCCCCGGCCCGATGCATTGCTTCAGCCGCAGGCGCAAAAGGTGGACGAGCTGGCGGAGCGTTTGCGGCGCGGGCTGGCGGACCGGGCAGGGCGAGGGCGCGAACAGCTGTCCGAACTGCGTTTGTCGCCAACCGTGCTTCAACGCGGCCTGCGCGACGCGCGCGAACGTTTGGAAGGCCAGCGGCTTACCCCCCTGCTGGCGACTCTCCGCCTCCAGCGCGAGCGAGAGCGGTTCGGGGCGCTCGAACGCGTCCATCTCTCGCTCGACCCCAAGGCGCCGCTGGCGCGCGGTTTCGTGCTGGTGAAGGACGCCAGCGGCCAACTGGTGCGCTCGCGTTCCGCCGCCGCCGCGAAACCGTCGCTGGCGCTCGAATTCGCGGACGGGGTGCTGAATGTCGCCCCCTCCGGTTCAGCAAAGGGTCAAGCGGCCAGGCCCAGGGCAGCGAAGCGGCCTTCCGCTGCGGCGGAAGAAACCGCGCCGCGGCAGGAAGAATTGTTCCGCCGCGAATGACTTGCTAGGGCGATGGCCATGTTGATGAATTCCGGTAGCGGCGGCGAGGCGAAGCTCGCTTACGGCCCCAATGGCTTTCGCGTCTTGCGTGCGGGCCAGCATGTCTTCTGCGCGGTGACCGGGGAGGCTGTTCCGCTGGAGGAGCTAAGGTACTGGAGCGTCGAGCTGCAGGAACCCTATGCCAGCGCCGAAATCGCCACGCGCCGTATGACGCAGGGCGAATGACCCGGCGGCATTTTCCCGTGCGCCTGTTGATCGGCGCTATCGCGACCTTCGCCGTCGCGAGCTGCATTCCCTCGCCCGACGTGCCCGATGCAGTGGTGCAGCCGGTGCCTGCGCCGGTTTCGGCATCCCCGCCACCGTCGCCCGCTCCGCCACCGCCGGCCCCTGAGCCGCAGCCGAACAGCGGCCTGGCGCGCGGGCCGACCACCTTCGTGTTCGAGGGCGAAACGACCCAGGGTGGCTGGATTCGCGGACAGGCACCGGCGGGTGCGGTTACCGTCCGTTTGGACGAACAGGCGCTCGTACTCGATGAAGAAGGGCGCTTCTTTGCCGCCTTCGATCGCGATGCGGGCGCGCGCGCCACACTGCGCGCCGACCTCGCGGATGGGCGAACGATCGAAAGTCCGATCGCGATTGCCCCTCGCGACTGGAATATCGAGCACGTCAACGTCGCGCGCCGCTCCGGCGGACCGAGCGAGGCTTTCATGAAGATCCGTCGGCCGGAACTGGCGCAGATCGTCGCCGCACGCGCGATCGAATCGGAGAGCGACGGGTGGCGGCAGGACTTCATCTGGCCGGTCACGGGCCGTATTTCGGGCCGGTTCGGATCGCAGCGCATCTATCGGGGCGAGCCGGGTAGCTATCATTCGGGCCTCGACATCGCGACCGGGGAAAGCGGCACGCCATTCGTCGCGCCTGCGGACGGTGTCGTGGTGCTTGCGACCGAGCGACCTTTCAGCCTCGAAGGCAACCTGCTGATCATCGATCACGGACAGGGCTTGAACAGCGCTTTCCTCCACATGTCGCGCATTGCGGTGGAGGAAGGGCAAGAGGTGCGCCGCGGCCAGCACATCGGCAATATCGGATCGAGCGGGCGGGCCACCGGGCCGCACCTGCACTGGAGCCTCAAATGGCGCGATTTCCGGCTCGACCCGCTCCTGTTCCTCGGCCCCATGCCCTGAGCCGCCGGCCCGCGCGATGGCCCTGCGTTCGATAACCGTCCGCCGTATCGCGGCGTTGCTCGTCGCCGTGCTTGCTGCCCCGGGCACCTGGCTGCGCTCACCCCTGCCCGATCCTGACTATCGCGCGATCCTGACGTTCGACCCGCTCGCTGCCCGCCCCGGACTAATCGGCGGGTTCGAGATAGCGGGGGTGTGGGAACTGCGCAGCCCCAACAGCCATTTCGGCGGGTATTCGGCGCTGGTGGCTTTGCCGGATGGTCGCCTGCTTGCGGCCAGCGACCACGGCCGCTTCCTGCGTTTCGCACCACCAGACGCCGCCCCGCGCGCGCCTGAGTTCGGGGCGATTGGCGGCAGCGTTCATGCGCGCAAGAATGCCGTCGATGTTGAGGCGCTGACCGCTGCGCCCGGCGCTGCGCAGATATGGGCAGCGTACGAAGGCAGCAATACCATCGTCCGGTTCGATTCGGCACTGCGCGAAGGGGAAGGCGTAGCCCCCGATGCCATGCGCGGCTGGTCGAGCAATGGGGGCCCCGAATCGCTGACCCGCCTGCCCGATGGCCGCTTCCTTGCAATCGAGGAAGGCGCACCGACCGCGGGATCGAGCAGCGCGGCCCTGTTGTTCCCGCACGATCCGGTTGAAGGCGGGGACCCGGTCGCGTTCCGCTACGCCCCGCCGGAAGGCTATCGCCCGTCCGATGCCGCGGCCCTGCCCGACGGGCGCGTGCTGATCCTTCACCGCAGGGTGACGATTGGTCTGCCCTATGCGTTTGCCACGACGATAGCGATTGCCGATCCGGCTGCCATACGTCCGGGCGAAACCTGGCGCGGGCGGGAAGTGGCGGCGATTGCTGCGCCTCTGCCGGCGGACAATTTCGAAGGACTGGCCGTGGTGCCGCGATCCGATGGATCGCTAACGATCTGGCTGATCAGCGACGACAATCGCGGCGTGCTCCAGCGCACATTGCTCTATCGTCTGGAAGTCGACCCGGCCGCGCTGTGATCGCAGCGCTGAGGGCAGACGGAAAGCACGGCGGACAAGCAAAAGGGCGCGCGGATCGCTCCGCACGCCCTTTTCGCTATGCCCGGTTGCCCGGGAACCGCCCGATCAGGCGGCGGCCTGGGCCTTCTTCAGCTCGCGCTTCACCTTGAGCGCGCGCGCGCTGAGCTTCTCGTCGCCGGTCTTGAGCAGCCAGTTGTCGAGGCCGCCGTTGTGCTCGACAGAGCGCAGGCCGTGGGTCGACACGCGAAACTTGAAGCTGCGATCCAGCTTCTCGCTCATCAGCGTGACGTGCTGCAGGTTCGGCAGGAAGACACGCTTGGTCTTGTTGTTGGCGTGGCTCACGTTGTGGCCGACCTGGCGGCCCTTGCCGGTCAGTTCGCAAATGCGCGACATGGGAAAATCTCTCGTTCTTGGCTGCTTGGGAACTGGGCACGCCCGTTCCCGGAAAGCGGCGCGCTTAGCCGGGCACAGGCGAATCGTCAAGCGCGTTGCGGCAGGCAGCGCAAGCGCGTAGCGGGGCCGAGACATGACCCGCTGGCCGATCCCCGATCCCATGGCGCGCGCGCTGGCGCTTGCGCGGTCGGCCGCGGCCGAGGGCGAAGTCCCCGTCGGCGCGGTGGTTGTCCGCGCGGGCGAAGTGATCGGGGAAGGGCGCAATGCCCCG
Source organism: Pelagerythrobacter marensis (assembly GCF_001028625.1). Classification (NCBI taxonomy): domain Bacteria; kingdom Pseudomonadati; phylum Pseudomonadota; class Alphaproteobacteria; order Sphingomonadales; family Erythrobacteraceae; genus Pelagerythrobacter; species Pelagerythrobacter marensis. The sequence goes on from NZ_CP011805.1 coordinate 2,422,335, forward strand.
CGCGGCACCCACGATCCCACGGCCCATGCCGAAGTTGCGGCGATTCGCGCAGCCGCCAGCACCATTGGCGACGAGCGGCTGACGGACTGCGATCTCTATGTCACGCTGGAGCCTTGCGCAATGTGCGCCGGGGCCATCGTCCACGCGCGGATAGCCCGCCTCTACTACGCAGCGTCCGATCCGAAAGGGGGCGCAGTCGCGCACGGCGCAAGGGTGTTCGATCATCCGCAATGCCTGCATCGTCCCGAAGTCTATTCCGGGATCGGCGAGGCGGAAGCGGCCGACCTGCTGCGCACCTTCTTCCGTGCGCGGCGGTGAGTCACAGTCCGCGCCAGACCTTCACCCGCGCCGAATCCTTCGCTCCGTATCGTCCGCGGTCGCATTTCGTCGGGCGGAAATCCTTGCCGTAGCAAAGCCGCAGTTCCTGCAGCCATCCGCGGCGGTTCAGCTTGATCCCGATTGCATCGGCGGACCAGCCGCGATTGGCGAGGAGGAAGTTCTCGCGAATCATGCCCGCGGTCAGTGCGTCGTCGCGCGAGAGGCGATCCATGTCGGGGAAGCGCAGCGAATCCCACAGGATGCGGGTGACGCGGAAATAGGTTTCCGGCCGTCGGACCATGCAACTGCCGTGCTTGGCCCACTGCCGGGCGAGCAAGGGCGCGCCGGGCGACATGCACAAGTTGCGCCTGGCCTGCGCCGGAGAGACCTTGCGCACCGTCGGGCACCATTGCGGCCAGGTTCCGCGCCCTTCGGGCCAAAGCCCGTGAACCACAAACCCGAAACGGCCGTTCCGGCCCGAACACTGCATGCGGTGGCGTGCCTCGCCCTCCCGCCCCTTGCAGAATTCCGGCGACCAGGAGAGGGCGAGCGTATAGCCGGTGACCGGCACTTGCCGCGCGCGCGCATCGGGGCGGACCTCCGGCACGGAGATCGCACCCGGTACGCGGCACTGGTAAGCCTGGGCATGTGCCGCACTGCCCGCTGCCAATGCCGCCAGGGCAAGGGCGAGGCCCGGCACCGATTTCACAGCGGGGTAAAGTCCAGGCCGATGTCGGCGGCGGGCGCGCTCTGGGTCAGTCGGCCGACCGAAACGAAATCGACCCCGGTCGCCGCCTTCGCCGCGATGGTCGACAGGTCGATACCTCCGCTTGCCTCTGTCGGAACGCGGCCAGCGACGATGGCCACCGCTTCGCGCAGGGTAGCAGGGGCCATATTGTCGAGCAGCAGGCGGGTGGCGCCCGCCGCCAGCGCGGGTTCGATCTGGTCGAGCCGGTCGACCTCGCAGATAATGTCGCGCACCCCGGCACTTACTGCGCGCCGTACCGCCTCGCCCACGCTGCCGGCCACGAGCACGTGATTGTCCTTGATCATCGCTGCGTCCCACAGGCCCATGCGATGGTTGGCGGCACCGCCCTGCCGTGTGGCGTATTTCTCCAGCATTCGCAGGCCGGGCAGGGTCTTGCGGGTATCGAGCAGCGTGCAGGCGGGGTTGGCCATCGCATCGACATAGGCGCGAGTCATCGTCGCGATCCCGGAAAGGTGCTGGGCCGTGTTGAGCGCGCTGCGTTCCGCCGTCAGCATGGCGCGGGCCTTGCCCGAAAGGCGCATCAGGTCGGTTCCGGCAGGCGCGCGCGCCCCTTCCTCGGCCAGGATTTCGATCTCCATCTCCGGATCGAGCGCGCGGAAGAAAGCGGCTGCGACGGGCAATCCCGCCACGACGATCGGGTCGCGCGTGTCCATTACGCCGGCAAAGCGCGCATCGGCGGGTATCACGCTGTTGCTGGTCACATCCCGCCCGCCGCCGGGGAGCCCGTCACCCAGATCCTCCGCCAGTGTGTCGCGGACGAAGCGGTCGAGGTCGAAGCCGGGCAGGGTGAATTGCGTCATGGCCTGCGTGTGGCGGATTTTCAGGATCGCCTCAAGCTGTGGCGGGCCCGTTATCTCCGCCGCGCCAGCACAATGCCGATGTCCAGACTAGTGGACGAAGCGGGCCACGACGTCGCGGTAGCTCCGGCTCACTTTTACTTCGGCGCCGCTGTCCAGGACGAGGAAGCATTCGCCATTGGTATGCGGCCGGACCTGCCGCACCTGGTCGAGGTTGACGATGGTCGAGCGATGCACGCGCTGGAACTTGCGCGGATCGAGCCGCCGCTCCAGATCCTTCATCGTTTCGCGCAGAATCAGCGAGTTGTCGCCGGTGTAGATGCACATGTAGTCGCCGGCCGCCTCGATATGCTCGATAGAGCCGACCTCGACCCGGAAGATCTGCCCGCGATCCTTCACATTGATGAGCTTTTCGAACCGGTCGTTCGCCTCGCTGTCGTTATCGACGAACTCTTCGGCAGCGTCGGGGGCCACCTCGCTCAACACGTTAAGCAGTTTTTCGGCTTCTTCGGCGGAACGCTTTTCGGACAATCGCAGCCGGACGCGCTCTATCGTGTCGGCCAGCTTGTCCGGATCGACCGGTTTCATCAGGTAATTGACCGCATTGGCCTCGAACGCGCGGATCGCGTGTTCCTGAAAGGCGGTGACGAACACGAACAGGGGCGGTTCGATTTCCATCACGCCCTTGACCACGGAAAAACCGTCGAAACCCGGCATCTGGATATCGAGGAAGACGAGATCGGGTTTTTCGGTCTTGATCTTGCGGATCGCCTCGCGCCCGTTGGCGCAAGTGTCGATCACCTCGACATCCTCGAAGGGTTCGAGCCGGACCTGCAGGCCCTGAATGGCGAGCTTCTCGTCATCGACGATAATGGTGCGAATGGTCATGTTTCGGTTCCGATTGGCCGCTTCGTGGTCGGCGGTGCGGCAGAGGGGGATAAGGATTGTTCGGAAAAACGCTGCTGGGGGGGAGCCGGTTCCGCGCTGTCCGCGGCTTCGTAAGGCAGCTCGATGATCACGGTGAAGCCTCCCTCCGGCGGGGTGCGGATCTCGAACAAGTGGTCGTCGCCATAGGCCTGCGCAAGCCGGTTCCTTATGTTGGCGAGGCCGACGCCGGTGGAAACCGCCTGCCCGTCGCCAGTGAGAGCGAGTGGCAGGCTGGGGCGTATCGGGCTTTGTTGCAAGCCCGGGCCGGTATCGGAAACGGCGATACGCAGACGGTTTCCGACGAGCCGAGCCGTAACGCTGATCCGGGCGCCTTCCTCTTGCGGCGAAACGGCATACTTGATCGCGTTTTCGACCAGCGGCTGGAGCAGCATTGAAGGCAAGGATCCCTGTGCCGCCGCCGGTTCGATGGCGAATTCGGTCCGCAGCCGTTCTTCGAACCGCATGCGTTCTATGCCCAGATAGAGCTTCAGCGTGTCGACTTCCTGCGCCAGCGTTACCTTGCCGCCCGGCTGGCTGATCAGCGTGTGACGCAGGAACGAGGACAGGCGGGTTAGCATGGCATTGGCCGGCTCGGTCTGTTTGAGGAGCACGAGCGTGCTGATCGAATTGAGCGTGTTGAACAGGAAATGGGGGTTCAGCTGATACCGCAACATTGCCAGCTGTGCGCCGGTCGCCTGCGCCTCCAGCCGTTCCAGCCGATCCGCCTGCTCTTCGACCTGGAGGAAGAAATTGATCGCATAATACAGTGCCGACCATGTGCCGAGCAGCGTGAGAGGATAGATGAGGTAGGCGATCAGCAGGGCCGTGAAGCCGGCCTCGCTTTCAGGCAGGGTCAGGCTCTTGGCCCAGACCCCGATAGAGGCGAAGGCCAGCACGGCCAGGGCGAGCGCCAGGGTGGACAGGCCCCAGGTCATCAACGGACGGCGATTGATCAATTCGCGATAGAGCACCGACAGGATCAGGCTGATCGAAAAGCCGGTGATCGTTTCGATTACGACAATCACGAAGAACGAGAAATCGAGCGCGTTGATCGCCCCGGAAACGGCGCGCAACAACAAGGCGCCGCCCCAGCCTGCGAATTGCAGGTTCCAGAACGCGCGAGTCTTGTCCTCGAAAAACGGGGTCGGTCTGAAGGGCAGCATGGCCATGACAGGGGGTCTTAGCCGATTTGCACCGGCTTGGTCAGTTTGTTTTGACCCTTCGCTGCCGGCGGCGCTAGACTTCAGGGCAAGGGAGAGAAACGATGGGCGATGCAGGCGAACGCGCGAAATTTCGCGAGATGAAGGAAGGCACGGCGCAGGACTGGGCCATAATCGGCGGCGAGTATCGGGTTCTCGCGGGCGGACTGGCCGATCGCGTGCTCGATCACCTGCGGTTGTTGAAAGGCGATTTCGGCGGTTTCCCGATCTGCCGGCTGGAACATTCGCTGCAGACCGCCACCCGCGCGCATCGCGACGGACGGGACGAACACTATGTGGTCATGGCGCTGCTGCACGACATTGGCGATACGCTCGGCAGCTACAACCACCCCGACGTCGCGGCTTCGATCATCGCGCCTTTCGTCAGCGACGAACTGCACTGGATCTGCAAGCATCACGGGCATTTTCAGGGCTACTACTATTTCCACTATCTCGGCATGGATCGCGATGCGCGTGAGGCCTTCCGGGGGCACGAACATTTCGATGCCTGCGCCGAATTCTGCGAAAAATACGACCAGGCCGCTTTCGATCCCGATTACGAGAGCGAACCCCTGACGTTCTTCGAACCGATGGTGCGGCGCGTGATGGCGAAACCTCTGGCGAGCCTTTATCGCATGGAGGAAACTGTCGAAGCCGCCGAATGACACCGGCGCGGTTTGTTTCTCAATTCCTGTTGCCGTCGGGGCTTTCGCGGCGGAAGTGATGTGCCCAGTCGGCGGCCGCCCCATTTGCGAGCCGTGCCTCGACCAGGCCAATTTCGGCTTCGATCATATCGGAACGTTCGTCCCAGCTATCGTGCGTTCGCTTGCGGAAAAGGCCGCCTCCATGTCGCGGCCCCCAGCGCCGCATGAAGCGCAGCGCCGCGTGCGGATCATAGCCGGCATTGGCGAGCAGCCAGGGCATGAGGCGGTCGGCCTCGCGCTCGGTCATGCGGATGTCCCGCCGTTTGCGTCCGCGCGCATCGAGCCAGTCGGGGTGCCCCAGAAGGTTGTGCGCCAGTTCGTGCGCGATCGCGGCTGCGAGTTCATCTTCGCGATAGCCGAACCCGGCGAAGTCGCGCCCGATCAGCACCCGCCGTCCATCGGCGACAGCGCTCTCGCCTGTGACGATTTCGAACCGGCTGCGACAGGCAGCAATGCCGGCGATATCCAGCCTGCGGCCGTCTCGGAGCGTCAGTTCGACTTTGCCATCGGCGGCAAGCGATGTTTCGATGATATCGTGCAACCGGACCAGCCGGCGCCAGTCGTTCGCGGATTCGGCGGGGATGTCGGCAACGTCTATCCCATCGATGGCCGCGATCTCATCGCCGGGACGCAGGCCCGCGGCGTGGGCCGGCGCGCCAGGGGCAGCCGCCTGCACTGCCACCGGGCCGGCCAGGCCGAGTGCCGTGCGGACAGCATTGGGCCGCGAATATGCAGCCGTGTCGAGCAGCAGCAGGCCGATCGCAGGGCGCGCCTCGTCGCAGAAGGCGGCATTGCCACTGCCGAGACGCCAACCGATGGCAAGCAGACGCTCGTCCAGGTGGCGGAGCGCCTGCAGATCGGCGACGAGCAGGTCGGGAGCGACGGCTGAAGCGGCTTGGCGCGGAGCCGCCTGCGCGCTTTCGGCGGGAAAACCAGGGAGCGCGGCCAGCAGCAATCCGGCTGCCGCGCGTGCGATCACGATCCGCGCGCCGCGGCCACGGCCTCCTCCAGCCCGTCATAGCCAATGGCCCCTTCGAACACGCGACCGCCGATCACCCAACTGGGCGTACCGGAAAAACCGAGCTTCTCGGCATAATCCATGTTCTTCGCCAGTTCGAAGGATACTTTCTCCGACCCGGCGAACGCTTCGGCCTTCGCCATGTCGAGGCCGGCGGCCTGCGCTGCACGGGCGATGTTCTCGCCCTTGGGCGGGCCCAGTTCGAACATCGCCTTGTGGAATGCGGCGAACTTGCCCTGTTCGGCAGCCGCCAGCGCCATGCGGGCCGCGGCTTCGCTGCCCTGGAATATCGGCCATTCGCGCACCACCACGCGCAAATCGGGGTTCGCTTCGACCAGCCGCGCCACATCGGGCTGGCTCATCCGGCAATATGTGCAGCCATAGTCGGTAAATTCCACCAGCGTCACCGTGCCTTGGGGATTGCCCAGCACGGCGCCGGGGAACGGGGTCGTCACTTCGCCCTTCAGATCGGCCAGTCGCCCCTCGGTCTCACGCGCCTGATAGCGTTCTGCCATCTCGGGGAGGATTTCCGGGTTATCCAGAAGGTAAGCGCGCGTATGCGTGTTGCCGAGGCCGCTCAGCGACCATAGGGCAGCGCCCGCGAACCCGAATATCAGCGCGATGGCCGCGGCAACGATGTAATCGCGTCTTGTCATGGCCAGGCGCGCTACCGCCGCTCCCGCTCGCGTTCAAGCGCGGCGCGCGCCTGCAGCGCGATGTCCTGCGCCCGGATCCAGTCCGGTGATCCCTCGGGCAGACCCGCTTCGGCCGCCTGCGCGCTGCGAATCGCCATTGCGTATTGCCGGCTCATCACCTGCTGTTCGGCACTGGCCAGGCGCGCACGCGGCATGTCGCCCCGCGCGGCATAGACCACGCCGAGCTGATACCAGGCAAAGGGATTGAGCCTGTCGCGGCCGACGGCCGCGCGCAGAATCCGTTCGGCTTCCTCGTAATGGTCCTTGTCCTCGGTCGCGATCAACGCGTGGCCGAACATCGATGCGATCAGCGGCTGGTTGCGAGTCAGCTCGCTCGCCCGGCGCAGGGGGGCCAGTGCAGCCTGCGGTTGACCCGATTCCAGGAGAATCTGGCCCTTCAGTTCGAGAAAATACGGATCATCGGGGGCGGCGGACAGCAGCGCATCGGTTTCGGCCAGCGCGCGATCCATCTGCGCATCCTTGTGCCATGCATAAGCGCGGGCATAGCGCGCCGGAATGCCGGTCATCGTTTCGGGATAGGCCTGCATCGTGCGTTGCGGCGTCTGCTGATACCCGAACAGCTTGGCCTTCACACGTTCGAAACGGCGCTGAAGCTCGGCGTCGTCGGGCGTCTCCCACGCGGGATCGGTGTGATACACTTCGCGCAGGCGAGCGATGCGGTCGCCCGAAAGCGGGTGGGTGCGGGCAAAGCCGGCTTCGTCGCTCTGGCTGTAGCCGTATCGAAATTCCTGATTTTGCAGCTTGCCGAAGAATGCCAGCGATCCGCGGCCCGAAATCCCTGCCTTCGACAGGTATTCCGCACCCGCGGCATCGGCTGAAGATTCCTGCACGCGGCTGAACGCGAGATACTTGCCCAGCGCGGCCTGTTGCCCCGCCATCATCACGCCCATTGCCGCTTCGCCCGCGCCTGCGAGCGCCGCGCCGACCCCCAGCAACAGCGACAGCAGGGAAATGTTGGTTGCCGCGCTGGCGCCTTCCCCGTGGCGAATGATGTGGCCGCCGGTGATATGGCCCAGTTCGTGCGCGATCACGCCCTGAACCTCGTTCGCGGTATCGGCCGCATCGATCAGCCCGGTGTGGATATAGACGGCCTGTCCGCCGGCGACGAAAGCGTTGATCGAACTGTCGTTGATAAGCACGATATCGACATTGCCGGGCTGAAGGCCGGCGGCCTCCACCAGGGGGGCGGCCATCTCGTCGAGCAGCGCCTCTGTCTCGGCATCGCGCAAAATGGATTGCGCGGCGACCGGCTGCGCAGCCAGCGACAGCGCTGCCACGAGCGCGAGGATTCGGGCGATGAGATGCATCGCCACCTTGCTAGCCGTCTGGCGGCTGAACCGCCAATGAAGAAGTGTTCGGACGCGCCAGTCGAGCGCCGGATCGCGGCGGTCCGTTCCGTCAGTTCGCGAGGTGACGTGCGGCCCGCTCAACGAGCGCTTCATCACCCGACACTTCGCCGAGCACCGCAACTTCGCCCGAATCCATTCGGCGGATGACCACAAGGCCGAATTCCTCGCCCTGGGCGGCGATCGCCTCGAACCCGCGTGACGGGAGGGCACGAAGCTTGCGCATCAGCTTTTCACGCGGCTTTCTGGCCTGCGACTGCTGCCCCGCGTCTTCGCGGCGCAACTGGCGCTCCGTCTTGACGACACCCTTGAGGCCGCCTTCCGCTGCGGCCAGGAAATCCGCCAGAGCGCCGCGCGGCAGACCCAGGCGTCGGGCATGGGACAGCGCGGCGGCGTATTCGGTCAGGCGAGTCTTGTCGTAGTCGGCACCGAACACCAGCTTGACCACCGGCGTCATCGGCGCGCGTTCCTGCACCTTGAGGCCGTGGTCACTAACCAGACGCGCAAATTCCTCCGGTGCCTCGCTCGCGGCGAGGCTGACGTCGTAGGCGCGCGAGACGGCGGCATAGAGCGCGCCGCGTGTGCGGTCTTCGCTATTGCGCGCGGCATCTGCGCACTGGCGCGCTGCGGCCAGCGTCTCGGCCAGCCCTCCGTCATTGTGGTCGAGCACGTCGATCGCTGAAGGACCAGCCTCCGCCATAGGCTCCCCGCCCACTTCCACCGGGAAGCTATCGTCGGGCTCGAGCGGAATGGCGTAAGCCTTGCGCGGCGCAGACTGGCGGGCAATCATTTCCGCCATGCGCCAGGGCCCTTCGGGGATCGGCGTAGGCGGCGTTTCTTCGTCGCCCGCGTCCCATTCGCCGGGGCCGGCCGGGTCCGAAGGCCCATCGGCCCAGTCGGTCACCGGATCGGGTTCGCGTGGCCGCTCCGCCTCGCCGCCGTCGAGCGCCTGATCGATTTCCAGCATCAGTTCGTCCGTCGTGTGCTGGTCGGCCAGTTCCTTCCAATTGATCACGCCGTAGATGAAGTCGATCGTGTCGTCGTCGCTCGAAAACGGCAGCAGGATGCCGCGATAGAGGATCGTGGCGCCGCGCTGGTTTACGAATTCCGCCTCGAACCCGATCGGTGCCTGATTGGCCAGAATCTGCATGTAGTGATCGGTGATTCGGCTGAGCAGAGACCGTGCTGGAACGTCGGCCAGCGTTTCGATTCCGTCTCTTGCGTCGCATTCCACCGCAAGCTCGACGCCCAGATAGGGCACCGCCGGATTGTCCACGCCGGACGTGAAGTCGAGCAGGACGCTGTACGGGCCGAAATCGGGCAGGTTCTCGGGATGGAGATCCTCGATCGAAGGGAAAGTGCGCTCGTCCAGAAGGCCGGCCCAGTGGTTATAGGCACGCACCTGCATGCGGCGCTCGTCGGTGCCGATCCCGGCGGGCGGGAGTTCGCGGCCGCTCTCCTCGTCGGAGTAGTCGTAGTCGCGATCCGCTTCGCCGTAGTCGGGCGAATCGAAGTTTCCGCGAAGTGTGTCCATTGCCGTGTCGAAGCCCCCGGATGCGGTGTACGCCGACCGTTCTGGCGCGACGTGGTAAAGTTACGGTTAAGTTGCGCCGGCTCCGCTTTTTCCGGGCGATGCCCGATCGGGGTTGCGATGCGATAGGTCGCAAATCGAAACGCACTATTGACAAGCGGGTAAGCAGGGGCAGGATGGGCAGCGCCACGCACCGGTTCGACAAGCGTGCGGGCGAGGAGAGAGATTTATGGCCACCCAGTTCGCCGAACAGCCCCGGCAGTATCGCACGTCGCCCATCGCGGTCGAAGCCCTGCGGGAACATCTGGCGCTCCACCCAGAGGAGAAGTGGAGCCATACGCACCCGTACGATGTCAGCCGCAGCGATATCTATTTCGAAGATCGCTGGCAGCCGATCTTCGCCGATATGCGGGCCAAGGGGCCAATCCACTGGGTCGATGAAAGCCCGGTGGGGCCATACTGGAACGTGGTCGGTCACAAGGCGATCGGCCATGTCGAAGCGTTGCCGGAACTGTTTTCGTCCAGCTGGGAACACGGCGGGATCACGATCCTCAACCGGCTTGATGAAGAGCAGCTGGCGGCGCAGGGCCGCGAACGCTTCGAACTGCCGATGTTCATCGCGATGGACCGGCCCAAGCACACCGGTCAGCGGCGCACCGTTGCCCCTGCCTTTACCCCAGCGGAAATGAAGCGGCTGGACGATGATATCCGCCACCGCACCGGCGAACTGCTCGATTCGCTTCCGAAAGGGGAGGTGTTCGACTGGGTCGACAGGGTTTCGATCGAGCTGACCACCGGGATGCTGGCGATCCTGTTCGATTTCCCGTGGGAAGATCGCCGCCTGTTGACCTTCTGGTCCGATTGGGCGGGCGATACGGAGATCGCGATGGTGCGCGACCTAGATGAAATGCGCCAGGGCATTTTGCGCGAAATGGGCGCCTATTTCCAGCAGCTATGGGCCGATCGTGCCAATAAGGAGCCGGGACCGGATCTCATTTCGATGATGATCCACTCGCCGGCGATGAACCAGATGAGCCCGCAGGAATTCATGGGCAATCTGGTGTTGCTGATCGTGGGGGGGAACGACACCACACGCAATACGATGAGCGGCATCGTCCATGCGTTCGACACGTTCCCCGACCAGCGCAAGCTGTTCGAGGAGAATCCCGACCTCATCCCCAATGCGGTGCAGGAGTGCATTCGCTACCAGACCCCTCTGGCCCATATGCGCCGGACCTGCACCGAAGATACCGAGCTGTTCGGCAAGAAGATCAAGGCGGGCGACAAGCTCGTCCTGTGGTATCTTTCGGCCAACCGCGACGAGGACGTGTTCGAGAACCCCGACAAGCTCGACATCACGCGCGAGAATGCGCGGCGGCACCTCGCCTTCGGCTACGGCATTCACCGCTGCGTGGGCGCGCGCCTTGCTGAACTGCAGCTGCGTGTTCTGCTGGAAGAAATGCATGCGCGACGCATGCGGGTTCACGTGGCCGGCGATGTCGAGCGCGTCCGGGCAAACTTCGTTCACGGCTTCCGCAAGCTCGAAGTCGAGGTCACGTCTTTCTGACTCTACTGCCCCGTTCCGGCGATGTTCAGGGCGGTGGGCGCATCGTGCTGGCCATGAACAAGGAAATCGCACCGATCGGTCGCCGAGCGGCCTTGCGCCTCGTGGCGCTCGGTTCGGCCGGTCTGGCGCTCGGTGCCTGCGGCAGCGAACGGGCGGAAGCGCGCCGATGGAAGGTCGTGCGTAGCGACGCCCAGTGGCGTGCACGGCTGACCCGCAGCCAGTACCGCGTCTTGCGCGAAGGCTGGACGGAGCGCGCGCATTCCTCGCCACTCGATCGCGAAAGGCGTGCCGGCACGTTCGTCTGCGCAGGGTGCGGCAATACGCTCTATGCTTCGGAGACGAAGTACGACAGCGGGACGGGCTGGCCCAGCTTCTGGAAGCCATTGCCGGGCGCGATCGTGACCGAGGCCGATTTCAGGCTCGGTTATCCGCGTACCGAAGTGCTCTGCGCCGATTGCGGCGGCCATCTGGGGCACGTGTTTGGCGACGGCCCCCCGCCGACCGGCAAGCGCTATTGCATGAACGGCGCCGCGATGGCGTTCCGTCCCGCCTAGCTTTCACCCGGTTGGACAGCCAGAAGTGAAGGACACTGCAGCCGTGCCGTGGTGTGTGCAAGTTCGCGCAAATTGAAGGTCGTATCGAACGAGAGGCCGTAGTGCTGGCGGTCGCGCCAGCGGACCTTGGCGTGAATGTCCGGCAGGCGCCGCGAAACGAGACGAAGCGGCTGGTCGATCGCAAGAAAGGTCGCGCATTCGATGCAGGCGCCCTGCTGCGAAATATTGACCAGATCGCCTTCCAGCACGTGCCCGGTCGATTCGATCCGCAAGGGAAGGCTCACGTCCAGACGCAGGGGGCGCTTGGGATAGTCGCTCGGTTCGGCCAGAAGTTCGGCGACCTCGACTTCCCGGTCGAAACGATAGCCGGCCTCCACGCCGCGGTTCCAGACTTCCTCGATCGTGTAGCGTTCGCCGCTCTGGAGTTCCAGTTGCAGCCCGTCTCCCTGAGGGAGGTGATGAAACCCGCGCAGGCTGACGCCCGTCGCCGAAACATCGCGGATAACGCACAGGAATTGCCCCTGCGGTGCAAGCAGCTTGGCCGCGCGCATTAACAGGGTAAAACGCGGCGCCGCCCGCGCTTCGGCCGAACCGTCGCGTTCGGTCGGTTCCTGGCTGGGAGCCTGTTCCATCTATCGCCTTTCGCCAGCCGCGGCCCGTTTGCATGCCGCCGCTTGCCCAAATCGCATACAAACTATCAGCGATTGGTTGTCAAAGTTCTAAGTGTCTTACCTTAGCGGCCTTTCAGTACAGGTGGTGCGGGCGGCGGGACTCGAACCCGCACGAGGGAAACCTCAGGGGATTTTAAGTCCCCGGCGTCTACCATTCCGCCACGCCCGCAGACGCCTGTCCCGCTTGATCTGTCCGGCAGCCTGGGCGAATCAATCGGCGTTCAGCCGCTCGCGCATTTCCTTGCCGGGCTTGAAAAAGGGTACGCGCTTGGCCGGTACCTCCACTGGTTCGCCAGTGCGTGGATTGCGGCCGGTGCGGGCCTTGCGTTCGCGAGTGGAGAAGGCACCAAATCCGCGCAGCTCCACACGGCCGCCTTCGGTCAGGCGCGCGGCGATCTCTTCGAAGAAGATGTCCACCACCTGTTCGACTTCCTCAGCGCGAAGCTCCGGATTGTCCTTCGCCAGGGCCTGAAGCAGTTCCGATCGTATCATTCACTTCCTCCGGTATGCTCGCATGAACGCGGTCCCGTCGCGATCACTCAAGCAGGCGACCCGATCACCATATGCTGCCGCGCGATCCTGATGTGCAGTTTCGTGCCGTGGGGCATGCCAGATGTGTCCGCCGGGCGCAATCGCCGCGCTGTGCCGCTGGTACCACCTTCGTCACCCGCGTTCGAGCAGCTCGGCCGGATCGATCCCGAGGCGGTTCATCCGGGCGCGCAGTTCGGGCCATTCTTCGGTCAGGAACTGTGCGCGCTCGTTACGGCGCAGCCGCTCGGCCGCGCCGGCGACGACGTACATGCCGACCCCGCGCTGGACTTCCACCAGCCCGTCGGTCTGAAATTGCTGATAGGCCTTGGCGACGGTCAGGGGGTTGGCCCCCTGTTCGGCGGCGAAGGCGCGCACCGAGGGGAGCATTTCCCCTTCGGCATAATCACCGTCGATAATCGCGGCCGCAATCTGGTCGCGCAGCCGGAGGTAAACGGGGCGGCTCTGCTGTGTCATCGGCGCTGGATCATCGGTTTCGTCCTCGGCTGGCGGAGGCGGCACGCCATATGGTGCGTCAGTGACATAATACAGCGCGGCGCGCAAGGTTCCCACTATGCCCCTATCTCGCGATAAATCCCCGGTTTCGCCTGTAACTAATACTTCACATGGAGAAATCTGGCGTTAGGGTGCGCGAGCTGAAACGGGCCTGGGGGGCTCGCGTAGCCGGTCAATCCTGAAGGCCGGTCGATCCGACAAGGGAGGCGCATTCTAGATGGCAACGCAATCCATGCCGCATGGGGACTCCGCGGGAACGATCCTCGGTCATCCCAAGGGGCTGTTCGTCCTATTCTTCGCCGAGATGTGGGAGCGTTTCTCCTACTACGGCATGCGCGCGCTGCTGATCTTCTATCTGGTGCAGCACTGGATGTTTTCCGATTCCCAGGCGTCGATCATTTACGGTGCCTATACCGCGCTGGTCTATATCGCTCCGGTCGTCGGCGGTTATCTTGCCGATCGGTATCTCGGCCAGCGAAAGGCGGTGCTGTTCGGTGCCGTCCTGCTGACACTGGGCCACTTCTTCATGGCGTTCGAAGGGGATGGCGGACAGTCGAACGTGATCATCAACGTGTTCTGGCTGGCACTGGCGCTGATTATCGTCGGATCGGGCTTTCTGAAGGCCAATATCTCGGTGATGGTGGGCCAGCTCTATCCGCGAACCGATATTCGGCGCGACCCGGCCTACACGATCTTCTACATGGGAATTAACCTTGGTGCCGCGCTTGGTTCGCTGATTTGCGGTTATCTCGGCATGCACCCTGACTACGGCTGGTCTTACGGCTTCGGTGCCGCCGGTTTCGGCATGCTGCTGGGTCTTGTCGTATTCATATGGGGCAAGCCGCTCCTTCTGGGCCGTGGTGAGCCGAAGGAACCGGCCAAGCTCAAGCAGCGCCGCGCCGGGCTCAATCTCGAATGGTGGACCTATCTTGCCGGCCTGGCGATGGTCGGGCTCTGCTGGCTCGCAATCCAGTACCAGGACTTGGTCGGTTGGGTTCTCTTCTTCTTCGGGCTCGCGCTCGTCGCCTATGTCGTCTTCATCGCGGTGACCCGTCTCTCGTCGGAAGATCGCGATCGCATTTTTGCGGCGCTGTTCCTCATTTTCGTCTCGATCGTGTTCTGGGCCCTGTTCGAGCAGGCCGGTTCCTCGCTGAACCTGTTTACTGACAGGCATGTGGACCGCTCGTTCTTCGGGATCGAACCGACCGCGGCCCAGTTCCAGTCGCTCAATGCGATCTACATCGTTCTGCTAGCGCCGTTGTTCGCTATCGTCTGGACCTGGCTCGGTCGGCGCGGGTGGGAACCATCCACGCCGCTGAAATTCGGCCTCGCCGTGATCCAGGTGGGGCTCGGCTTCCTCGTTCTCGTCTGGGGCGCGCAGGCCGTGGGCATCGAGAATGCGACGCCCGTCCTGTTCATTTTCCTGATCTACCTGCTGCACACGACCGGCGAGCTGTGCCTGTCGCCAGTGGGCCTCAGCGCGATGAATCGCCTCAGCCCGGTGCATATGGCTTCGCTAGTCATGGGCACGTGGTTCTTCGCCTCGGCAACCGGCAACTTTGCCGCTGGCCTGATCGCCTCCGCGACCGGCGGCGAGAATGTGGGTGAAGAAGCTGGACGCGAAGTCGCGCTGGGCGTCTATCAGACGGTCGGTCTCTACGCGATCGGCATTGGCGTCGTCGTCATGGTTGTCAGCCCGCTGATCAAGAGGCTGATGCATCTCGACACCCTGACCGACGATACGGTGGACGACGATCTGCTCGGCGGTGAGGAAGTCGGTGAGCCGCAGGCTGCCGGGATCCATCCGGCCACGCGCCAGCAGGATTGAGATACTGAATACCGGGGGCGTGGAGCGATCTGCGCCCCCGTTTCTTTGGGGGCATCCATATGAATGCGATTACTCGCCTGTTTTCCGTCGCGGCTGCCGGTGCGCTGCTGGCGGCCTGTAGCGCGGGCGGTTCCGGCAGCAGCCCGGTGGCTTCGGCCAGCGCGCGCGACTATCCCGACACGCCTTATCCTTCGACTTACCGCCCCTATCCCGGCGAACCGACCGCGCTGGTCGGGGCGACGATCTACGATGGCGCGGGCGGCCGGATCGACAACGGCACCGTATTGTTCCGCAATGGGGAAATTGTTGCGGTCGGCGATGCCGCGCTTTCGACCGAAGGCTATACCCGCATCGATGGCAGCGGGAAGTTCGTCACCCCCGGCGTGATCGACATCCACAGCCACCTGGGCGATTATCCGACCCCCTCTGTCGATGCCCATTCCGATGGCAACGAGGCAACGGCGCCCACCACGCCGGATGTCTGGGCCGAACACTCGGTCTGGCCGCAGGATCCGGGCTTTACCCGGGCGCTGGCCAACGGCGGGGTCACGGCGCTGCAGATCCTGCCCGGTTCCGCCAACCTGATGGGCGGGCGTTCGGTGACGCTCAAGAACGTGCCGAGCCGCACGGTTCAGGGCATGAAGTTCCCCGGTGCGCCCTATGGCTTCAAGATGGCCTGCGGGGAAAATCCCAAGCGCGTCTATGGCCGCAAGGGGCGCAAGCCTTCCACCCGCATGGGCAACTTCGCGGTCAACCGTCAGACCTGGTACGAAGCGAAGGAATATGCCGCCGGCGATCGCAAGAAGCGCGATCTGGCCAAGGAAACGCTGGCCGGCGTGCTCGACGGTGAAATCCTGGTTCATAACCACTGCTACCGCGCCGACGAGATGGCGCTGGTGATGGATATGGCCAAGGAGATGGGATACCGCGTCACCGCCTTCCACCACGCGGTCGAAGCGTACAAGATCGGCGATCTCCTGCGCGAGAACGAGGTTTGCAGCGCGATCTGGGCCGACTGGTACGGGTTCAAGATGGAAGCTTACGACGGCATCCTCGAAAACGCTGCCCTGCTGCGCCAGGCTGGTGCCTGCGTGGTGATCCATTCGGACAGCGACCAGGGTATCCAGCGGCTCAATCAGGAAGCGGCCAAGGCCCAGGCGGCCGGTGCGCGCATGGGGATCGACATTCCCGATGCCGAAGTGGTCGGCTGGTTCACGCTCAACGCCGCGAAGGCGATGGGCATCGCCGACATGACCGGCAGCCTTGAACCGGGCAAGATGGCCGATGTCGTGCTGTGGAATGGCGATCCCCTGTCGGTCTATTCGCGGCCGGAGAAAGTCTGGATCGATGGTGCGCTGATGTTTGATGCGCTTGACGCCAGCCGACGACCGGTGAGCGATTTCGAACTCGGCCAGCCGGGCGAAGGAGACGTCAAATGATCCGCGCAGGCATTCTTGCGGCCGCGTTCGGCTGCGCTCTCACCCTCGTTGCCGCGCCCGCCGCCGCGCAGGATTTCGTGATCACCAATGCGACTGTCGCGACCGGTGACGGCAGCGAACCGATCGCGGGTGGCTATGTCGTGGTGGAAAACGGCAAAGTGGCGCAGATCGGCAGCGGAACCGCAGTAACCGATTATCCGGCGATTGACGCCGGCGGCGGCTGGGTGACCCCGGGACTGGTGGCCACCGTGACGTCGCTCGGCCTGTGGGACGTGGGGGCGGTGAGCGAATCCAACGATACGCGCGCCAGCCGCTCGCCCTTCAGCGCCGCGCTCGACGTCGTGCCGGTGGTCAATCCCAATTCGCAGCATATCAAGGTCCACCGCGCGGCGGGGATCACCCGCGCCGCGACCGTCACGATGCCGTCCGGCTCGATCTTCGGCGGGCAAGGGGCGATTATCGATCTCGGCGACGATGGCGATCCGATCACGCGGGCCCGTGCGTTCCAGATCGTGTCGCTGGGCGAGAGCGGAGGGCGCCTTGCGGGCGGCAGTCGCGCTTCTGCCCATGCACTGTTCCGCAACGCCTTGCGCGAAGCGGACCGTTTCGGGCAGGACGCGCGTATCCCTGGCCGCGCCTCGCGCCCGGCGGAACGCGACCCGGGCGACGACATGCCGCTCGATCCGCGCATGGCGACGGGGAACGCGGAGCGCGGCGACGACGTATTGCTGAGCCGCTTCGACGCGGCTGCTCTGGTGCCGGTCGTGCGGGGCGAGCAGCCCCTGTATGTCGAGGTGGAACGGGCTTCCGACATTCGCAGCGTTCTGGCGCTCAGGCAGGAATTTCCCCGGCTCGATCTGGTGCTTGTCGGGGCGAGCGAAGGCTGGCTCGTTGCGAACGAGATCGCCGCAGCCGGGGTGCCGGTGATCGCCGACGGCCTCGACGATCTGCCCGAAAATTTTGAGGAGCTGGCGGCGACCCAATCGAACATCGGCCGCATGGCCAGCGCCGGCGTCAAAGTGGCGATCAACGCCGCGGCCATGGAAAACCCGCGCAATCTCAACCAGTTTGCCGGCAATCTGGTGGCCCTTGCCCGAATGCCGCGGGCGAGCGGGTTGAGCTGGGGCCAGGCCCTGGCGGCGATCACTTCGATCCCCGCAGAAATCAGCGGTCTCGGCGGACGCGCGGGTGTGCTGGCCCGCGGGGCCAACGGCGATCTGGTGATCTGGGACAAGGACCCGCTCGAACTGGGGGCAATGCCCGTTCGCGTGTTCATCGACGGGGTCGAACAGCCCCTGGACAACCATCAGAGCCGGTTGAAGGAGCGTTATCGCGATCTCGACGAAAGCCGGCTGCCCAAAGCATACGACTGGTAAGGCGATGACCGCGAAGAATGCCCAGCAGCCCGCGGGCGCGCTGACCACGCTGGCGGCATTGGCCGCCGCGGTCATGGCAGTTGCCGTGTTCGCGCTGGTCCCGGCGCTGGCGCAGAACACGCCGCCCGATCGGTCGCAGGACGCGGCCTGGCACAACCAGCAGCAGGCAGCTCTGGCCAACCTCAAGCCGGAAGATGGCTGGCGGACGCTCGATGGCGGTCTGCGAATCCGGCGCGTGAAAGGCGACGGAACCGGCCCGCATCCCACGGTGGAGGATCGGGTAACGATCCACTACGCCGGGACGCTGACGGATGGGACCACGTTCGATAGCTCTTGGGATCGGGGGGAGCCGGCCAGTTTCCCCCTCGGCCGCCTGATTCCGGCCTGGCAGATGGCGGTTCCGCACATGGCGGTGGGCGATACCATCGAAATAGTCGTGCCGGCCGATCTTGCCTACGGCCCCGGCGGCAAGGGGCCGATCCCCGGCAATGCGACCCTGCTGTTCACGATCGAGCTTGTTGCTATAGAAGGGCGATAGACAACGACGGGGGAGAACGACTGCATGGACCCGCTAGTTTCGCTGGCTGCCGCCAGCATCGCGTTCGTCGGCACGCATTTCGCCCTGTCTCATCCCTTGCGCGCTCCGATCGTCGGAATGATCGGCGAGCGCGCGTTTCTCGGCCTCTATTCGCTGGTCGCACTGGCCACTTTCGCCTGGATGGTCCTGGCTTTTCGCGCCGCGCCGCCCGCCGATCTGGGCGGATCGGGCGACGAGGGGTGGATCGTGGCCACCGTGCTCACCGTCCCGGCGCTCGTGCTGTTTCTGGGCTCGCTGTGGAAGAACCCGGCCTTGCCCGATCCGCGTGCGGCCGATTCGGCACGGCGTGATCCGACCGGCGTATTCGCCGTCACTCGCCATCCGATGATGTGGGGCTTCGCCCTTTGGGCCATCAGCCACATTGTCTTGTGGTGGAGCGTCCGCACCCTGATCGTGGCCGTCGCCGTGCTGTTTCTGGCCCTCGTCGGGGCGCATATGCAGGACCGGAAGAAGCGCGCGCTGATGGGCGACGCCTGGGCCGGATGGGAAGCGCGAACCCGTTATTGGCCCCGCTGGACCGCGCTGCCGCGCGCCGGCCTTGTCCTCTGGCTGGCGGCCCTGGCGCTATGGCTGGTGCTGACCTGGTCGCACATCCACGCCGCCGGCATTCCCGCCGGCCTGTGGCTCTGGATCGGCTGACGACGTGCGGGGACCATTGGCCGAGGGACAATGCGCTGCGGGGTGAAACCGCTCACGCGGCGTGCCGTCGACCGCCATCAGGCGCTCGTTCGGTAACTTGAAAATGATGTTGCTTTCGCCAAGGCGGAAATCCGTGATCGCGCCGAGAAGTCCGGCCATTGCGTCGCCTTCCACGCAGGCGCCGAGTTCGGCCATCCCCAAAGCCAGGCCTTCGCCCATGCTTCCCGTCCAGCGGCCCACACGCACCGTTACCGGCCCCGAATGATGCCGCCCCTTGCGAGGTAGGACCAGCTCGATCCATTGTCGTGCAATGCCAGTCTGCCGCTCTTCCGCTGGATAGGCGTGCATTTGGTACGCCGTGGGCCGGTCCGCGAACCAGCCCAGAATAGCCCGGGCAACGGTAGTGTTGCCGCCGCTTGGAGTGTCGGTCAGATCGAGCAGAACCGTTTCGCTATCCGCGACTTCCGCCATCGCGGCGTCGAAAGCAGCAATTGTTGCTGCATCGCCGAGTGAATTGTTGAAGCGTATCTGCAGGACGCCGCTGGTCCGTGATACCGACACCGGTGCCAGTTTCTCGCTCTCCGTCATGTACAGGTTGGGAAGGTTAAAGTGCCGGACCGTGCCATCCTGCAATCGCACGCCCAGTTCACGCGCACGGTCGCGCCGCCCTGCGGCGAGAACACGCGCAGCAAAACCGTCGCGAACGTCATTCCCCTGAGTGCCAAGGTCGCCCCAGAATGCCGACACTGCCTGCCCTGTTGGAACCTCGCCGATCGACACGAGTGCCGAGTCGGGGATGATCCCCGCGCGTTGAGCCGGGGAACCGGAGCGCACGGCGGAAATTACGAATTCTCCATCCAGCCGCTCGATCCAGAGATCGGAATAGCTGGGTACGACTGCCCAACTGTTCGCGAAACTGGATCCTGCGATAGCGTGATGATCTGCAAGCAGTAGTAGCGAGCGCTCCACGAAACGGAGCAGATCGCGCTTGTCCTCAATCGCCTCAGCTTCCCGTTGCAAGGGCGGAGTGAGGTCAAAGCGCTGCTCTGGCAGCCGGTCGAGATAGGCGTAATTCGTGTTGATCTCTGTTGCGAGCGAGCGCGCCTCGTCGCGCAAAGCGTTAGCGGAGTTCTCCGGTTGCGCCCCGCTTTCGCGGGCTGCCGCGCCGGAGGGTTCTGCCACACTTATTGTCGCCACCGTTGCTGCGATGGCGATGAGCAGCCGCATCGCGATCATGCCCGCGCCTCTTCCACTCCGGCACTGTTGTGGCGCAGCGCCTTCAGCACCGTATCGACGATATGCGGCGCATTCAGACCGGCTTCGTCGTACTGCTTTTCCGGCGCGTCGTGGTCCTGAAACAGGTCGGGAAGGCGCATGGTGCGGATCTTGAGCCCGGTGTCGAGCAGGCCGGCATCGCTGGCGAAAGTCAGCACGTGCGCGCCGAGCCCGCCGATTGCCGCTTCCTCAATCGTCACCACGACTTCGTGGCTGGCGGTAAGCTGTTCGACCAGTGCGGTATCCAGCGGCTTGGCAAAACGCATGTCGGCAACGGTCGTGGGCAGCCCCTTCGCCTCGAGCTGGTCGGCGGCCTTGAGCGCTTCGTGCAACCGGGTTCCGAGCGACAGGATCGCGACTTTGCCGCCGTTTGCCTTGCCGCGCACGACGCGGCCCTTGCCGATCTCCAGCTTCTCCGGCGCTTGGGGCAGAGGCACGCCCACGCCTGCGCCGCGCGGATAGCGGAACGCAATCGGGCCATCGTCGTACTCGGCGGCGGTATAGGTCATGTGAACCAGCTCCGCCTCGTCCGCCGCGGCCATGACCACGAAGTTGGGCAGGGTGGCGAGATAGGTCACGTCGAACGATCCGGCATGGGTCGCGCCGTCAGCGCCGACCAGCCCGGCGCGGTCGATCGCGAAACGGACCGGAAGGTTCTGGATCGCGACGTCGTGCACCACCTGGTCGTAAGCGCGCTGGAGAAAGGTCGAATAGATCGCGGCGAACGGTCGCATACCCTGCGCGGCAAGGCCGGCGGCGAAGGTGACGCCATGCTGTTCGGCGATGCCGACGTCGAACGCGCGATCGGGGTGCGCCTGTGCGAACTTGTCCACCCCGGTGCCACCGGGCATTGCGGCGGTGATCGCGCAGATGCGCCTGTCGCTCTCGGCCAGCTTCGCCAGCGTTTCGCCGAACACGTTCTGATAATTGGGCGGGCCGCCGCTCGATTTCTTCTGCTTGCCGGTGATGACGTCGAACCGGGCAACCCCATGATACTTGTCGGCGCTGTCTTCCGCAGGGGCGTAACCTTTGCCCTTCTGGGTCACGACATGGACCAGCACCGGGCCCTGTTCGCTGTCGCGCACATTTTCCAGCACGGGGATCAGGTGTTCGAGATTGTGCCCATCGATCGGGCCGACGTAATAGAACCCGAGTTCTTCGAACAGCGTGCCGCCCGTAACCATGCCGCGCGTATATTCCTCCGCCTTTTCAAGGCTGGAATGCACCCGGCGCGAAAGCTTGCGTGCGACTTTGGAGGCGAGGCTGCGCAGGCCGAGATACTCGCTGGAGGATACCATGCGCGCGAGGTAGGCCGACAGTCCGCCGACGGGTGGGGCAATCGACATGTCATTGTCGTTGAGGATCACGACCAGCCGGTTTCCCGCCTGTTCGGCGTTGTTCATCGCCTCGTAGGCCATGCCCGCGCTCATCGCACCGTCGCCGATGACGGCGATCGCCTTGCCCGGCCGATCGTTCAGCTTGTTGGCAACCGCGAACCCCAGCCCGGCGGAAATCGAAGTGGACGAATGCGCCGCGCCGAACGGATCGTATTCGCTCTCGGTCCGCTTGGTGAAGCCCGAGAGCCCACCGCCCTGGCGCAGCGTACGAATGCGGTCGCGGCGCCCGGTGAGGATCTTGTGCGGATAGGCCTGGTGGCCCACGTCCCAGATCAGCTTGTCTTCCGGCGTGGCGAAGACATAGTGGATCGCTACCGTCAGCTCCACCACGCCCAGGCCGGACCCCAGGTGCCCGCCGGTGCTGCCCACGGCATCGATCATTTCGTTCCGCAGTTCGTCCGAAAACTGGCGCAACTGGCTTTTGTCGAGCCGGCGAAGATCGTCCGGCGTATCGACCGTGTCGAGCAGAGGCGTTTCAAGGGTTTGGCTCATGTCAATTGCCTTACACCGGGGAACGCAGGCTGTCGATGAAGGCTGCGCGCGATCCGGTCTGCCTCAGCCCGCGCAGGAATCGCACAGGCCGCGCACCTCGATGATCGGGCGCCGGGTGCGAAACGCGCTTTCGCCCGCAATCGCGCGAACCCGGCGTGAGACGGCTTCGTCGTCGACATGCGTTGCCTCGCCGCATTCGTCGCACACCAGAAAGATGCAGTCGTGCGCGCATCCGGGATGGGTGTTGGCGAGGTAGGCGTTGGCGCTCTCTATCCGCATGGCGAGGTTGTTCGACACGAACAGGTCGAGAATGCGATAGACGCTGTTGGGCGCGACGCGTTTGCCGCGCGCCGCCGAAAGATTGTCGGCAATGTCGTAGGCCGAGGCAGGGCGGTCGTGCCGGGCCAGTTCTTCGAACACGGAACCCCGCATTGCGGTCCACTGTTCCCCCGAAGCGACGA